>CAZWBR010000010.1:0-90414 GCA_964632305.1 uncultured Prolixibacteraceae bacterium | reverse complement strand
CCAATTTAGCGATTGGGGGCGGAAACTTATGCGCTACAAACATAAAGACTATCGGAATAGGAAAGGGGGACTTAATCCTGCTAAAAAAATGTTGATTAATGGCTAAAACCTTGATGATTTTTACCCCATGCGATAAGAGAACTATTTCCCCCTTTGTAAAGGGGGACTAAGGGGGATTTAGGTTGTGAATAAATTGTAATTCAAATTATTATGAATCCCAGATTCACCCTTATACTTTTGAAAGTTGCCGCCTGTCATTATCGCATTATGCATCAATTATTTTGGGGTAGGCTCTACCAATGACAGATATAGACTTGCAGTAAGTCGGAGCGCGATTTGGAGTCGCACCCCGACTTTCAATTTTCTTCCTGTCATTCTTGCATCATGCTCCAATTATTTTGGAGTGGTCTCTCGAAATGACAGTCAGTTATACTCAGAGTTGAGTACCCTGAAAACCTGCCTTTTGAATCAGTGCGAGCAGCTCGTCGGGTGAAAGAAAAGCACTCTCGACAGTCAGGATCTTTTGGGGCGAGGCCAGATCGACCTCCCACTTCTCAATTCTCTTTTCCTGGTCCAGGAAAGGCCTCAGAGTGGCAACACAGCCTCCGCACTTCAACGTGGTTTGAAATTTAAAAGTGTCCATTTTGAATCTTTTTAATAATGAGTATTTAGTTTTTGAATCTCAGCCGTAGACTGTTGCTGACCACCGACACAGAGCTCATCGCCATGGCGGCGCCGGCAATCATCGGATTAAGCAAAAAGCCGGTAAAAGGATAAAGCAGGCCTGCGGCAATCGGAATGCCGATGATATTGTAGATAAAAGCCCAGAAGAGATTTTGCCTGATGGTACGGATGGTCTGTTTCGATAACTGTATGGCCACAGAGATCGACTCCAGGTTGGAGGAGACGATGGTCATTTTAGCCACATCCATCGCGATATCCGATCCGCTGCCCATCGCGATGCTCACATCGGCCTGCGCCATCGCGTGAGAATCATTGATCCCGTCACCGGCCATGGCCACTACCCTGCCCTTTTGCTGCAGTTGCTCAATAAACCGGGCTTTCTCTTCAGGTAAAAGTCCGGCCTTAAAATTCAGGATTCCGGTTTGGCGGGCTACCGAACCGGCCGTCTGTTCATTGTCGCCGGTCAGCATGATCACCTCTATACCGTTCGCTTGTAGTTGCTGAATAGCCGGACCGGACGAGGATTTAATCAGATCAGCAATGGCTATGGTCGCCAGCACCCCGGAACTATCGGCAAAAAAGACCACGGTCTTAGCCTGTTGCTGAAGATCAAGCGCCGCTTTCCGCTCTGTCTCTGTTAAAGTGATACCTGCTTCCTGTAACAATAGCTCATTTCCCGCATAATATTTCTTCCCGTTCCACGAGGCTTCCACTCCCCTCCCCGTCCTGCTCTCAAAATAATCGGGTACTATAGGTTGCAACTGCTCCTCTTGCATCGACCGGACAATCGCTTCGGCCAACGGATGTTCCGATTGCATTTCCATCGCGAGCAGTACTCTTTTTATCTCTCCGTCGGAAGGATCATTCCATCTCCAATCGGTCACTGCCGGCTTTCCCATCGTAATAGTACCCGTCTTGTCGAGGATCAGCGTATCGATCCGGTGAGCCAGTTCGAGGGCATCGGCATCTTTGATAAGGATACCGAGTTGTGCGCCACGGCCGATTCCCACCATGATAGCGGTGGGAGTAGCCAGCCCCAGTGCACAGGGACAGGCGATGATTAACACGGAGACCATCGTGAGTAATGCCCGGGGAAGCGCGTTATCCCCTCCTAAAATCATCCAAAGAGCAAAGGTAATCAACGCGATGATGATCACGACCGGAACAAATACAGCCGCCACCTTATCGACGAGTTTTTGAACCGGTGGTTTACTCCCCTGCGCCTCCCCAACCATTCGGATGATCCGGGCCAGCAGTGTCTCACTGCCCACTTTGCGGGCTTCCATCACCAAACTTCCTTTCTGGTTAATGGTGCCGGCGAAAAGCGTCTGTCCGGTATATTTCTCCACCGGGATGGGCTCACCGGTGATCGTGCTCTCATCGACAAACGAAGTGCCTTCCAACACGGTGCCATCCACCGGGACACGGTCGCCCGGCTTTACTCTCAACCTGTTTCCAACATTGACCTGGGCAATTGGAAGCGTTGTTTCCGTTCCGTCGGGCCCGAGAAGGAAGACTGTATCCGATTGCAAGCCCATCAGCTTTTTAATCGCTGAAGAAGTGTTAGCCTTAGCCCGTTCCTCCAGCCATCGCCCCAGTAAAATAAAGACGATGATAGTGGCCGCAGCTTCAAAATAGACCGGTGGGTGGCTCTCTCCTACCGACAGCCAATGCGGAAGCAGGGTATTCAATAAGCTGAAGAGATAAGCTATCCCGGTACTTAGGGCTACCAGCGAATCCATATTGGCCGACCAGTGCCGCAACTGTTTCAGAGCATTGCTGAAGAAGCTGCGTCCGAACCAAAAGATAACAGGGGTTGAGAGCAGTAACATGGTCCAGTTGGCTCCCGGCAGATCCATCCCCCACATCCCGATCAGCACAACCGGAAGAGTAAGTAAAGCGGCATAAAGGGTTCTCTTTTTCAGCCGGATGATCTCGTACTCCTTTTCCTGTTCCTGATTTTTGGACTCTTCCTCCCCGACCAGCAAATCATAACCAATCGATTGAACTGCTGAACGGAAGAGAGCGGGATTCGTGACTGCCGTTTGATATTCCACCCATACGGAAGAGGAGGCAAAATTAACGGTAGCCGTTACAATGCCCGGATGACTTTTCAGCATACTCTCAACGCTGGCTGCACAGGAGGCACAGCTCAACCCCGTTACCGGAAAATTACTCTTGATAATCGATTCCATATCCTGTTTTTATTTACAAAGATAAAGAGCCGCCAAGGGTTAAATTTTATACAATTTTGAGAAAGATTTATATGATTTACGGGTCAGAGCTGATCCAGCGGTTTGCGTTTGCCCGCCCCGATCTTTTTAAAATGAGCCGGGGTCAAGCCGGTCACCTTTTTGAATTGAGCCGAGAGATGGGCCACACTGCTGTAGCCGACCTCCCAGGCAATTTCGCTGAGGGTCATCTCGTTGTAAACAAGCAGCTCCTTTACCCGTTCGATCTTTTGCAGGATGATAAACTTCTCGATAGTGGTGCCGGTGATCTCCGAAAAGAGGTTGCTCAGGTAGTGATAATCTTTATTCAGCGAAGAAGCAAGGAATTCGGAATAGTTGACCTTCAGTTCTTCGCCATCACTGTGATGAACCAGCCCGACCAGTAAGGTCTTCACCTTTTCAATCAATTGACTCTTCGCATCATCTATCAGCTCAAAGCCCAGATTATTCAATCTTTCCCGCAGCGTCAACAACTCATCGGGAGAGAGGGATTGAGCTGTTTCCACCTCCCCCAGTTCCACCGTTACAGGAGAATAACCCAATCCATCGAAAAGTTGCCGAACAACCAGGATACAGCGGTTGCAGACCATATTTTTTATAAAATACTTCATGACATTAAAAATAACAATTATCGAAGTAAATATATTACCACTACTGTCCGATAAAATTTGATTTTTAATTCCAGACTGAGATTTCTCACTTCGTTCGATATGACAATCAGCTAGATGTATTCCGGGTAGCGATTGGTGGTGGTGTTTCGCAGCTCCGCTGCGAAACACCACCACCAATCCACTCAACACCATAAACACCTGTCATTCTGAGAGACCACCCCAAAATAATTGGAGCATGATGCAAGAATGACAGGAAGAAAATTGATAGTCGGGGTGCGACTCCAAGTCGCGCCCCGACTTACTGCAGGCCTATCTCTGTCATAAGTAGCGAAGCGAAGAACCTCCTGATTTCTACGGACATTTATGATACTTGATATAAATAACCTTTAAGCCCTCTGTCCTACAAATAACTTGTCTTTGACAGAGTAACCCTGATAAACCCCGACTTAACGTCCATAGGTACGGCAGAGCTTTAACAACCGTTCCCCTTTTGACTTGCTCATCGCGTTGGCCGGCATTTGCCAGAGCCAGTTCGATTTAATCGTCCCCGGTTTATTCATCCGGGCAGAGGAGCCAAGCCCCAGAACATCCTGCATCGGGATAATGGCTATCCGGGCCACCGACGATAAAGCCATACGAATCATCGTCCAGCCATCGGGATCCTGATTATCTGCATACTCCCGGAGATAGGCTTTCTCCCCCTCACTTAATGTTTTCAGCCATCCGGCCGTGGTATCGTTATCATGGGTACCGGTATAGACCACAAAATCGGGACGATGGTGGTGAGGCAAATGTTCATTGGTGGCATCGTCAATAAAGGCGAAATGAAGAACCTTCATCCCGGGCAGGTAATATTTTTTCCGAAGGTGATGAACCTCTTCGGTAATGGTACCCAAATCTTCGGCAATAATGGGCAGATGACCGATCTGGCTTTGCAGGTTCCGTAACAACGCATCGCCGCGGGCTGTCATCCAGTGGCCGTTGATGGCCGTCTTTTCCCCGGCCGGTACTGCCCAGAAAGACTCCAGACCACGAAAATGATCGATGCGGACCAGATCGAAAAGATGAAGGTTGAAATGGATGCGGGCCAGCCACCAGTCATAACCGCGCTGTTCCAGCCGGTCCCAGTCAAACAACGGATTACCCCACAACTGGCCCGTCGCGCTGAAATAATCGGGAGGCACGCCACCTACCAGGGTCGGTTTACGGTCCTCATCCAGCAGAAAGATATCCTGGTTAGCCCATACATCGGAGCTGTCGTAGGAGACATAAAGCGGGATATCTCCGAAAATCCGGATCCCCTGCTCATTGGCATATTTCTTAAGGGCAAACCATTGCTTAAAGAAGAGGAACTGCAGGAAGCGCTGGTATTCTACCTCATCCTTAAACCTGAAATAATATTCAGAAAGGGCTTTCTCCTCCCGGTTTTTCAATGCCGGTTCCCAATCGCCCCAGTCTTCTCCGTCAATATTCTTCCTACAGGCATAAAACAGCGACCATGACTCAAGCCACCAGGAATGGATACCCCAAAAATACTGATAGTCATGGCTCCCGAAGCCCTTCTTTTTCCGAAACCGGAGAAATGCTTTTTGCAGCAATGGCTCACGAAAAGCCACGACCTTTGGGAAGTTGATCTTCATGCTGGGCTCCGGCCGCTCTCCGGCAAGCTCTTCCTCAACCAACCAACCATCGGAAACCAACATTTCCAGATCGATCAGATCGGGATTTCCGGCAAAAGCCGAATAACCCTGATAAGGTGAATGGCTCCAACCCGTGGGACCCAGCGGCAGTATCTGCCATATCTTTTGCCCGGATGCGCATAGCCAGTCGATAAAGCGATAGGCCTCAATCCCCAAAGAACCAATCCCGAATTTCCCCGGAAGGGAAGTGGGATGTAATAAGATCCCCGAATAACGCTCTTCCACTGCCATATACTGAATAATATAAATAAACTGAGACAAAGTTAAAATAAAATCAGGTTGCCTATTCAGCTACTCCTGTCCGATTACTCTTTCCAAAAGATTCAGGGAAAACCTGAATCTGACGGAACAAAAATAGGTTCACAGACGTTATACGATCAAATATCAACGAATTAATAACGTTAAAACAATGTCGATATGAAAACCTTCACTTTAATCATCTCACTGATGCTCTCCGCAGTCGCAGGATTCGCTCAGTTTTCGCAGGTAACATTGCCTTATGCCTATGGCGATCTTGAACCCTATATCGATCAGGCCACGATGGAAATCCACTATAGCCGTCATCATAAAGCGTATGCCGACAACCTGAACAACGCCGTTAAAGGGACCAGTTTTGAAAAGATGACCCCCGACGATTTGCAGAAAGCGATCAACGCTTCCACCCCTGCGGCGGTACGCAACAACGGTGGCGGGACCTGGAACCACAACTTCTTCTGGTTAGGCATGGCTCCCAAAGCCGGCGGTGAGCCGACAGGCGCTCTGGCCGATGCCATCAAATCGACCTGGGGCAGCTTTACCAAATTCAAAGAAGAGTTTAAGAAAGCGGCCTTAGGACGTTTCGGTTCAGGATGGGCTTGGCTGATCGTGGCCGACAAAAAACTGGCTATCACCTCAACGCCCAACCAGGATAACCCTTTGATGCAGGTCACTGAAACGAAAGGGGCCCCGGTATTAACCATCGATGTATGGGAACATGCCTATTACCTGAAGTACCAGAATAAGCGGGGCGATTATATCGACAACTACTGGAACGTTGTTAACTGGAAGAGGGCCAACGAACTGTACGAGCAGGCCGTAAAATAACTTTCGTCAAAAATTGTCATTTATAGAGGTTATCCCAAGGAAATGGGGCATGATTCGATAATGACAGAAAAAATGATAGTCGGGGCGCGACTGGACGCAAACCTTTGTCCGCGGCACGAGCATAGAGTCGCACTCCGACTTACTACAGTCCCATTTCTGTCATAAGTAGTCAGTAGATAGTCATTCATTGGATCAAATCCTTCACGCAAATTTCAAATCAGGATATACTTCCCGCGAAACACACTGATCAACACGGTATTTTATGTTAAAACCTGTATAATCAGCGGGAAAACTAAACTTAGTGACCGGGTGACTCCAAGTCACCCGGTCACTTTATGCCCCTCTCCGGCCTCCGCGACCCCGGTTTCCCGTAAGGTCAAGACCGGGGTTAAACCATCCTTTTTCTTAGGTTTCTCTATCGTTTCTCTTAGGTAGGTAACAGGAACCTTGGAGGAACCTAAGAAGAACCTAGGAGCAACCCCGAAGTTGACCCGACCCGGAACAGGAGGGTGGCCCCGTTCGAGGGTGTCCCCCAAAGGCATCCTTATTATTTATGTTATAACTAAATCAGCTATCCGGAGCTGTAAACCCAAATTTTATTTCTTCTGTTTCAACATTGTTGTCAGTCAGAGAAATACAAAAGAGGCTGCCTTTTCAGACAGCCTCTTCACGTTTTGCCGGTTCGGATGGTTCAGCTATCCGGTTATTGGTTTAGAATCCTGTCCTTTCAAACGCCATTAATCAAAGCTATTTTTTCAGATCTTAGATGCCGGACCAATAACCTCTGCCCACAATCCTACTTCTTAAGCCACTTATCGAGCCATTCGTAGAAGACCCGCTGCCAGAGAATCCCGTTCTGGGCCTGCATGACCCAATGGTTTTCTTCCGGGAACAGAAGGAATTCGGCCGGGATACCCTTTAAGCGGGCAGAGTTAAACGCTCCCATTCCCTGGGTATAAGGTATGCGGAAATCCTTCTCTCCATGGATCACCAGGATCGGGGTATCCCAGTTCTGGACAAACTTATGGGGAGAGAAATTCTGGTAACTGTTTTGGGCTGCACTGTTTTTCTGATCCCAGTAGGAGCCGCCGTAATCCCAGTTAACGAACCACATCTCTTCGGTAGTGGAATACATCTGTTCGAAATTAAAGATCCCGCAGTGTGAGATAAAGGTTTTGAAGCGTCTCTGGTGCATTCCGGCCAGGTAATAGACGGAATAGCCGCCGTAGCTGGCTCCGATGGCGCCCAACCGATCTTTATCGATAAAAGGTTCAGCCGACAGGGTATCGATGGCCACCAGGTAATCTTTCATGTTCTGACCGCCATAGTCGCGGGAGATCTGTTCGTTCCATTCCTGGCCAAATCCCGGTAAACCGCGACGGTTGGGAGCGACGATGATATAATCGTTGGCCGCCATCATCTGGAAATTCCAGCGGTATGACCAAAACTGGCTGACGGTGCTTTGCGGACCGCCCTCGCAGTACAATAAGGCCGGGTATTTCTTTGCAGGATCGAAATGCGGGGGATAGATCACCCAAACCTGCATCTTTTTCTTATCGGTAGTGGTAATCCAACGGCTTTCGACCTTCCCGAAGGTCAGCTGATCGAGGATCCCTTTGTTCACCGTGGTGATCGCTTCTTCGGTCCCGGTGGCAGGATCAACGCGGTAGATCTCAGCGGGTTGCGACATCGACACTTTCCGGGCCACCAGCTTGTCTCCGGCAATGGCTACGGTCTGATAATCATGAACGCCATCTGTAACCCGGCTAATCTTACTGTCAGCCAGATCAAGGCGGTAGATCTCGTCGGTGCCATGAATATCGGAGATAAACCAGACCGATTTGCTGTCGGCCGACCAGTTCAATCCCTGAACATTCTGATCGAAACCTTCCGAATAATCTTTCTTTTCGCCGGTCGAAAGATCGGCAATGAAAAGTCTGTTCTTGTCGGCTTCATAGCCATCGCGGGCCATGCTCTCCCAGGCCAGGTATTTCCCGTCGGGTGAGAAGACCGGGTTCATATCATAACCCATCATGCCTTCCGTGAAGTTTTTGGTTGAGCCATCCTCCAGGTTATAGAGATAGATATCGGAATTGGTCGATACGGCATAATCGTACCCGACCTTCTTTTTGCAGGTATAGGCCAGTGATTTCCCGTCAGCGCTCCAGACAATCTGTTCGGTTCCACCCATTGGTTTCAACGGCGAATCGAACCGTTCACCCTCCATGATGTCTTTATCGCCGGAGAAGCCATTCTCACTGTATTGAGCGATGCAGACATGCTGATAGGTATAATCGTGCCAACTGTCCCAGTGACGATACATGATATCTGTTTCCAACCGGGCATTAGCCAGCGGCAGGTCGGGATATTTATCGTGGATATCCTGATCCAGCTTAACCGATTGGATATAAAAAATATGTTTCAGATCGGGTGAATACTTGAATCCTGAGATGCCCCCTTTAACATTCGAAACCTGCCGGGTGCCGGTTCCGTCAGGATTGATCTCCCATAATTGTGGTTCGCCTGATTGGGCTGAGATATAACCGATCTTCTTTCCATCGGGACGCCATTGCTCTTCCGATTCCCGTTCGGGGGTATCGGTAATCCGTGTGCTTGCCCCTCCCTCTACCGGGACAAGATACAAATCCCGATAGCTTTTGTTTTCCTGGATATTGAAATAGGTCACATCATATAGGACTGTTTTCCCGTCAGGGGATACCTGGACGCCCCCTACCCTTCCAAACGACCAAAGCACCTCGGGGGTCATGATGTCGGAGGTCAGTTTAGGTGTCGCGGGGACATAGTTATTCTTTTCGGGGGCCTTTTCCCCTGGCTGATTGCACGAAGCGAGGAATAGCGCTCCGATCATCAATAAACAGCTAGCATATTTTCTCATGATTTGGATGATAAAAATTCGTTACAAAAATAACAGGAAACGATTTATTAGCAATGCAATAAATCATGAAAACCTGCTTATTCCATGGATAAGCAGGTTTTCATTTTCTCAGTCAGGAAATAATCCTTAAAACTTATACTTTATCATGGCGCCAATCACTGAGGTACATACCGGATTATTGACATTCACTTCGTCATCGACCCGGTAAAACAGATCAAGGCCTAGTTTCTTCGTGAAATCATACTCCATTCCCGCGGTATATCGCCATTTATCGGTCTCATTACCTTCCGGGTTATTCAACTGGTAATGCATCTCGGCCGAAAGATAGGGTTTCAACGGAATCTTCGGAACATCATAAGCGACTTCCAACTTCGACCGGAGATAACTCTTGGGATTGTATTTGTAGTTTCCCAGATCCTCGTCCCGGTAGGTCGTTAAAAACTTCTCCCTGACGGAAAACTTAAAGCGGTTATATTTTTTGGCGGCCTGCAACCATCCACCGAAGCGGTGACGATGTTCGTAATAGCCATCCTCCTGGTTGTTGGCATAGATCCAGGTATAAAAAAGACCCGCGTCGAAGATCTTGTTGAATGAATATCTTGCCCCGAGGGTAGTCATCACACGGTCAAACTCCGTGGCATCCTGGTTCAGGCGAATCTTCTCCTCCAGTTGCAGGTCAATCTTTTTGGTCAGCTCTTTCGTAATATCGGCCCCGAAACGGATTCCAAAATCCTTCTCCTGGGCTGATAAGCCGAAGGCCAGAATCGTAAAAAACGAGGTTAAGAAAATTGCAGATCGTCTTTTCATTGATTAATCGTTCATTACTGAAACAGATCCCCCTTAATATTAGTTTTGTGAAGGATTAAATTCGCGCGCCTTATTGATCCCATCGGCGGTATTTACCTCACTGCTTTCATAATAGATCTTCAGGAAGGCCGTATCCTTCAGAAAATCGATCGATCCGACCTCCACATTGGTCACCTCCAATCCGGTGCGCACCTTCAAATCGGCGATCAGTTCCGTTTTTCGTTCCGGTTTGATCAACTCGATCTTTTCATAGATCACCAGCTTGCTCGAGACATGCTTCAACACCCGGTTACTCTCCATCAGCCACGACACCCCAATAAATATGGCATTGGTTAATCCAAGTTCAATGTAACTGATATTTTTAGCCAGCGCGTTGATCACGGAGATCCCGATAATCAGAAAGAGATAGGTCATCTCCCTAATGGGCATCGTGTCGGTACGGTACCGCAGAATCCCGAAAATAGCAAATAGACCGAGTGCGAAACCGACCTGTAGCTTCACGGTATCGAGCATAAAGAGCAGCATAAAAATAGTGGTGCTGGTCACGATAAACGTAAAGAAATAGTCTCGCCGCCGGCTCTTCGGGTAATACATAAAACGAATGATCAAACCGGTAACGATCAGGTTGATGACAAACCGAATCAGTAATAAGGTAAAATTATCAGGGTCGAACGCGGTATTATAACCGGTCAACTCTTCAAGTTCTGCAAGTGAATTCATCTTTTGTGAGTTATTTTATGAATATATCGGATTTTTGCTTTGTATAGATTTCCCTTTACGTTTTCATTTGTTAGCGCCATCCCCAGACAGTATTTGCTGATACCGAACCTGGTGATCCGTCTCTCAGATAAAGTTTTACCTGCAACCGATTCGCTGAAACGGTCGCGTTTTAGTTCAATGATGGCCAGGTTTGGAATGGGTACTGTTTTACCGGTCAGACAGTTTCTAAACGAAACATTGAAATCAATAGTTAACCGCTCCGTCTTCTGAAAATTGACCAGGGTCATCCGGCTGAAACGATTTTGAAGCCAAGGCTGTAAAGTCCCGGGATCAATTGTTGAATGGTCCCGGATAAAATCTTCAGCAATATCAACGGACTGTTGGTTTGTTATATCATAAACGATCCGCTTTTTCAAGGTACGACCAGTATTGGTTTTCTGTTTAACCTCAAGAAAGGTAAGTCCGGACTCCAGATAACTCCTGATCCGCCATTTGCAACGATTTAGCTTCCCGTTTACATGTGAGCGGAATAAAAAAAGCCGATCGGTATCCAGATAAAGAGTTCCGTAATCCGCGACCCTTCGCCCCTCGATCTCCTGAATAAAATAATCATTTGCAACATGGCTGATCAATTCGGGAAGAACGGACTGGGGTACAATATATTTAACATCAGTACGGTTCATCAGTTTGACTTCTTCCATCCCGGCCAGCGAAATGGGAGAAAGAGCAAGAACCGCTCGATCCATTTCCTGCCATGAACCGGGCAATCCGGCGACCGATGGCTCAAAGACCAAAGAATCGCTCAACAAACCCATCATTTCATCAATCTTATTGAACCCATATTCCATAAATTCCATTATTTCAATGATTAGTGCCAGGTATATTCAAAAACCCTATCCGACCGGGTGCGCCGTTCAGGGTAGAAATCACTCTCAAGAATCTTTTGATCACTGTTATCGTACCCGAAGATAATCACCTTCTTAAGCTTCCCTTTTTGATCGTACTTATTCGTCTTTAGACACCGTTTCTGACTATCATATTCATAAAGTGTTCTCGATTTAACCATGCCATTGGAATAGTATTCAATCTCTTCAATGATTAATCCATCCGCGGTAAAACGGGTAAGATGATCCAGTACCTTTTTCTTGTTGACCACATTATACTCGGAGACAGTCCTGATCCGGGGATCATTTGTGATCGGCCTGGCCATCAGCCTTTCCGTACCATAAAACAGGAGGATCGACCATAAAAGGAATTTATAGAGTTTCATGCCGAATAATTATTGGTTTTCTACAAAGATAATGTCGCGATCAACACAACTCGTTTTCTGATGCATTATTGGGCTTTGTCTCCCCCGAAGGCGTAACCGAAAGCGCCAACTTTCAAGCGGACCTCACCCTCCGGCTTTCACCTGTATTAAGGGCTCTCCATCGGTCGTTACTCTGATGGAGAAGTTCCTGTTCAATACTTTTTGTTTAGATGCGAAAAGACAATTTCAGGTTGCTCAGGATGTAAGAAGTACGATAATTGGGCAATAAGACATTAAAACGCCTATTCCTATGGATAATTTCCCAAAAGCATTCGGGTAACCGAATATTTTTAACACCGTTTTTGAGTTGAATCGGTTTTCATTATTCGGAATATGGTGCAACAAACTTAAAATTATCTATTATTGGGAAATTATTTACTTACCTATAACGCGGGATACAGGTTTAAAGATGAAAATATTTGTTGTTGGCTCAGGGAAATTAGCAAATGCAATACTTGCTTCCAATTTATCATTTCAATCGTGTGAAATCCTCAAATGGGAGACTCAATACTCAACGTTAGATGAGAAGGCCATATTAATACATGCCGGTTCCGGAAGAGAATTAAAAGAATGCTTTAAATATTGTGAAAGAACGAAGTCGGTATTAATAGAACTTTCGACCGGATTGGAAACAGAAAAACTGCAACCTGATTTCCCCTTGATCATTTGTCCCAACACATCAATTTTGGTGTTGAAAACACTAAATATGATAAAAGCTCATGGCGACTACTTTGGAAATTACCAAATCTCAATCACGGAATCACATCAGGCGGCCAAAAAGACGGAACCCGGAACAGCCTATGCCTTTGCCAGTTCACTGCAATTTGAACCTGATCAGATAATATCCATCAGAAACCCTGAGATCCAGCGAAATAAAATTGGAATCCCTGAGGAATTTATCGACAAACACGCCTATCATAAGATTGTGATCAAAGATGGGAATGACGAAGTAACAATAGAAACCAAAGTTCTGGGTCATGACTCTTATGCAAAGGGGGTCAAAACAATAATTGAATCGGTTTTAAACAATCGTATTGAAAATAAAAAATATACCGTATTGGATCTTATCGATATGGAAATGTTATAGAAAGTCAGAATCGCGAATAACGACAACAGGGCTGACCGGGAAGTGTTTTTTTTCGCGTCATTTAGGAATCACCGAAAAAGGATCTCCTTTAAAATCTCTTTAAAATTATAACTTTGGGAATAATTCACTGACGTAGGATAAAATATTAGTTGGATCAATCTTGCTTATGGAAAATTTGGAAGATTCTCATTAATGAACCGATTCAACAATGGGGACAAGGAACAAGACACTATTTTTTACAGACCACAGTGAAATTTATTGACAGAGACGTCGCCCGTTAAAATCTTACTGACAAAAACTAATAAAATACAACTAATGAAAAAGATAATCATAGGGTTCATCATTTTGGCAACATGTTTTTCTTTCAGTTCCAAATCACAAACCGTTACCCTGCATTATGACACCTCCCCGGCACAGGTTAACTATGCAGCCGGGGTCCTGGTAAAGTCTTTTGAGAAAAAAGGATACCAATTAAAGGAGGGTGAGGCAGAATATTCAGTGACCTTCAGGATCGATGACACTTTGCCTAATGAGGGATACTCTATCCTTTCAAGTGGGAAAAAGATCACCATTAACGGCGGCGACGGAAGAGGAATAATATACGGGACCCTTTCACTTGCCGAGAGCTTAAGAAACGGCATTCCACTTACAAAAATCAAAGCACAAAGTGAATCACCCAAATTGGCCTATCGAGCCATCAAATTTGATCTGCCCTGGGATACTTACCGACACAGCTACAGTCTGACCCAGCATCAGGAAACTTGCAGCGATCTGAAATATTGGGAAGCTTTTCTTGACATGATGGCTGAAAACAGATTTAATACACTCACCTTGTGGAACCTCCACCCCTACCCCTACCTGATCCGGCCAAAAAATTTCCCGGAAGCTTGTCCGTTTAATGACCAGGAATTGAAAACCTGGCAAACGCTGTTCCATGGTATTTTTCAAATGGCTAAAGAACGGGGAATAGATACCTACCTCGTGCCTTTCAATATATTTGTGAGTCCCGAGTTTGCAAAAGCTCACAACGTGGCTATGGATAATCTGGAACATCATTTCTTCGTACAGGGCGACACCTCCGAAATAATTAAACAATACACGCGGGAATGCGTCACCCAAGTGCTTGACGAATACCCTGATTTATCAGGAATGGGACTTACACTGGGCGAAGGCATGGGCGGGATGACTCCTCAACAGCGTGAAAACTGGATGAAGGAAACCATCATCGAAGGAATGCGCCTGGCATCGCGCAAATCAAAACTGATTCACCGAATACCATTCTCCGGAAATACCGGATCTTTGGGCGCGACCAGCATCGAAATGGAGCAGATCACCAGAAATGGGATCGAGAAAGAAGCGGCTATGGACTTTATTGAGGCCCCGGTCTGGGCTGACTTAAAATTCAACTGGTCACATGCCCACTCCACACCCAAATTGATCAAAGTACACGGAGGAAAGCTTTACGGAACCTATTTCAAGCCCGAACCCTCCGACTATAAAATCATATGGACGGCACGCAATGAGGATTTCTTCTGCCTTCGATGGGGTGTTCCTGATTTTATCCGCCAACATATTGCAGGGAATTCACCTGGTTATGTCGGAGGGTATATGATCGGTTCAGAAACATACATCCCTGCTAAAGACTATTTTACCAAACCGGGTACTGCTGTTGATTGGAAATATGCCTTTGAACGCCAATGGTTATTTTATAAATTATGGGGCAGATTACTCTACAATCCCAAAACACAGGATGAACTCTTCCGGCAGGAATTTATTCAGCGTTATGGGGCAAATGCCGGGATTCTCCTTGAAGCTTTTTCCCTTGCCAGCAGCACACCTCTGCGCCTGGCCTCTTCGTTTGACTGTGGCTGGGATTTCACACTCTACAGCGAAGGATTCATGGCCCTGAACGACGCCACCAAGCGGGTAGAATATATCTCGGTTGACCGGCAAATCAATCAGGCGCCGTTAGATACCAATTATATCTCGGTCGGCGATTACATAAAAATAAAATTGGCTGGCGGTTCCTTCACCAAGGAAATGATTACGCCCCCGATTCTTACTCAAAAGTTGGAGCATGATTGCAATAAAGCGCTGGCTCTGATTAAAAACATCGACCCCTCCAATAAAACCTCACTTTCACAGGAGGTTGCCGACGTTAAAATATGGGCAAACCTTGGCTTGTATTTTGCAGAAAAACTAAAAGGTGCAGTAGCCTTGCAAACCTATCGGACCAACGGAGGGAATGAAAACAAAATGGCAGCCGTGAAATATCTTGAGAATGCCCTGAAATATTGGGATGTGGTAATCAGCTTAACCAGCCCGCTCTATAATGAAATGCCATTGGTGCATTACAGCGAACAGGATGGCAAACACTGGAAAGAAAATGACCATCTCCGCTTCCACTGGGAAAAACTAAGATCAGACGTGGCGAACGATATTGAGATTGCTAAAAATTCAACCGTTAATTTAAACAATTGACCTGGGAATGATCATCCGGTTAAATAGTTTATTCAAGTAAAAAGCTGATCTCTGGAATTTCAGAGATCAGCTTTTTACATTCTTTGCCCCTTAAAACGCACTCTTTATTGGGAGCAAAGAATCTTGTTCAATTAGCCAAACAACGGCTTAAACTAATACGTAAAGGTGTGCGGTAAATCGATTCGCCGGCCTTCATAATCCGTGTAACGGATATAAAACTTGACCTCGTTCTGTGATGGCAGTTTAATCGGATTCAGTTTAAAACTGACATACCCGGTTACCGGGTAACTCTCTTTATCTTCACGGGCATTGTGCCTTAACTCGAAGATGTAGGGTTCATCGATGCCGTTTCCCTCTCCGATGTCCAGCAAATTAATGTAATGGACCGATCCTTCAGAATAGAATTTAAATTCCACATTCAGAATGCTGTCACCGGAAATCCAGGAATCTTTCACCACAATCGGATCATGCCCCATGCTGTCGTCGGAGACTTCCGCTTTTTTGGAGATATTCTTGTAAAGAATATTCTTCAACTCCGAAATGTTGGCATAGTAAGTCTTCTTCTCATCAGCATTCACCGCATCATCTAACGGATTGAAATTGACCCAAACACGCTGATTATTCTTAGTTTCAAACCAGGAAATTGAAGTGGTAACCGGCACAACCTTATCCCCGTTATCCAAATGAATCACAAAGGAATCATCATCTTCAATACCACTTTTTTCGATGACCCCGAAAGAGATCATAAAATCGCCAATTGAATAACCATCGTCATCATCCAAACATGCAGAAAAAAGTAGACCGATCATTAAAACAGCCAACAACATTCTGCTACTAAACTTAATTTTTCTGTCCATAGTGATATTTAGTTAATAGTTATACACATTAAATAGAACGGTAAAGGACTAAAATGGTTGCGTAAATAGCGAACGTTTTTTGAACAAAACCCGTCCAGTCACCATGAGATGAATAGTAAGAGTAAGCCACATTCCACCTTAACATTAAAACACTCTACAACACCTCGTTAGCCGTATTTTCACAATGCATCTCAAACAGCGATATTCGGTATATATATCCTTTCCAAATTGTTATCTCACTTGCTTTTAATAGTAAAAAATACTATTTTTGGGTTTCATTTAAATCCAAACCAAATGATTAGGAAAAATTTAATCTGTTTATTCGCTTCGGTTGCGATCATTGGAGCTTCCTATACTGGTTTTGCTCAAAACAAGATCACGATCGATGCAACTCAAAAAGGAGCCAAAATTGACAAAGCGATTTACGGTCATTTTGCTGAACACCTGGGCAATTGTATCTATGGTGGAATCTATGTAGGCGAGAACTCCGACATTCCTAACATCCGGGGTTTTCGTGAAGATGTGATTGGCGCATTACAGGATATGAAGTTACCGCTACTCCGCTGGCCCGGAGGCTGCTTCGCCGATACTTACCACTGGAAAGACGGCATCGGCCCTAAACACCAACGTCCATCTATCATTAACGTTCACTGGGGAGGAGTAACCGAAGACAACAGTTTCGGGACTCATGAATTCCTTGATTTCTGCGAATTGATCGGCGCTGACGCTTACGTCAATCTGAACGTGGGTACCGGCACCCCCCAGGAAGCGGCCGAATGGATGGAGTATGTCACCTCTTCCAATGAAAGCCCGATGACCAAATTGCGGAAACAGAACGGTCGCGAGAAACCGTGGAGTGTTAAATACTGGGCGGTTGGCAATGAAACATGGGGATGCGGCGGAAACATGCGCCCCGAATATTACACAGATCTGTATCGTCACTACGCTTCCTTTATGCGGGCTCCTGAGCTCTACCGTATTGCCAGCGGAGCTAATTCTGATGATTACAACTGGACCGAAGTAATGATGAAGGACAATACTGCCCGTAAGATGATGAATGGCCTATCGCTCCATTACTACACGATCTGTCACAACTGGGACAAGAAAGGATCGGCCACTCAATTTGACGAATCAGAATGGTTCTCTTCTCTCCAGCAAACACTGAAAATGGAAGAGCTGGTAACTAAACATTCTGCCGTGATGGATAAATATGATCCACAAAAAAATGTTGGGTTATTAGTCGATGAATGGGGCAACTGGTTCGATGTCGAACCGGGCACCAATCCGGGATTCCTTTTCCAGCAAAACACCATGCGCGATGCACTGGTTGCCGGGATCAACCTTAACATTTTCAACAACCATGCCGATCGCGTCAGGATGAGCAATATTGCTCAGATGATTAACGTCCTGCAATCAGTTATCCTTACGAAAGGTAAGGAAATGGTATTGACCCCGACTTACTACGTTTTCAAGATGTACAACGTTCATCACGAAGCCGCCATGATTCCCGTGACTGTTCATAGCGGAAAATACACCTTGAACGGTAAATCGATCGATGCAATTAATGCATCGGCCTCCGAAAAAGATGGCGTGGTAAGCATCACCCTTTGTAATCTCGATCCCAACAAGGCACAAAAAGTATCTTTCGACCTGTTGGGAATGAGCGCTAAAAGCGTTTCCGGTAAAATCATTACTGCCGATAAGATGAATGCTTTCAATGACTTTGGAAAAAACAACCAGGTAAATATGGTTGACTTTACTAATGCCAAACTGGATAAAGGAGTATTGGAAGCTGAAATACCTTCAAAATCCGTCGTACTTATCCAACTGAAATAGATTATTCCTATCATATGCAATCCCCGCATTCTAAATAAATGCGGGGATTTTTTATTTTATTAAGATTAACCTATTTTTGGAACCGAAACATTTTACATGTGTTGCGTATATAGTTAAAACAAGTATTGATGAAAGCCTCAAAATATATATCAGCATTATTCAGCATCGCTCTCGCGTTGCTTTTCTTGCTGTCCGGCAGTGGCATTCAGTTTTACCTTCATCAGTGCGATTTAAAAAAGACTAAAGAACTTTCTTTATTTAGTAAAAACTTCTCCTGCGACCATGAGCACTTCGAAGCCAATATCCATCAACATGAGAAAAGTTCAGGTTGTTGCTCTTCAACCATAGAGGCTTTCGATAACGAAGGTGATAATTGCTGCCATACCAGTTCCTATTTCTATAAAATCAGCAGTGATTTTGAGAAGAGCTCCTCTGTTTCAACCGTTCATTCGCCCGCAATTCTGCATCTGAATACTAATCCCGTAACAGAAGATTCTCTTACGGAGGGAACAATTATAAACAACAACACGCTTTCTCCTCCTCCCCTTTTCGGATTCGATCGCACCATCACCCTTCACCAACTTAAAATTGCATACTTAGCTTGATCTTTTCGACCAGCCTGACCAAAATACGGAATATTAGGTTTAAACAAAGATCATGCTATGTACAAAATAATCAACTTATTATACTTTATTATACTGGCCCCTGCCCTTTTCGCCCAACCCATTGGAGGGAAAGTACTGGAGATCACCGATGGGGTGGAATCCCCGCTGCCCGGGGCAAATGTCTATTGGGCAGGAACGAACAGCGGCACAACCACCGCTGCCGATGGCTCTTTCACCATCGATAAAAGACAAAGAAACAGCAAACTGGTCGCCAGCTTTGTGGGTTATACCAGCGACACTATTGAAGTTTCAAACATTGACCAGGAACCTGTTTTCACACTGAAAGGCAATACCCAGATCGAAACTGTCGAAGTTATTGCCAGGGAGAACGGGGCTCGCATGTCAAAAATGACCGCTATACAGCAACAGGTAATTTCAGGGGCCGAATTACGCAAGGCCGCCTGCTGTAACCTGAGTGAAAGCTTCCAGACCAACGCCTCAGTCGATGTCAACTATTCCGACGCGGTCACCGGGGCCAAACAAATCCAGTTGCTCGGGCTCGCCGGTACCTATACCCAAATGATGACCGAGAATATCCCCAATCTGCGTGGACTGGCCACTACCTACGGATTAGGCTATGTCCCGGGATCATGGATGGAATCCATTCAAGTCTCTAAGGGAACATCTCAGGTCGTAAATGGTTATGAGTCTACTACCGGTCAGATCAATATTGAATTCAAAAAGCCCAACGACAAGGAAAAGCTCTTTGTTAATATGTATGGCAATAACTTCGGGAAGTATGAGTTAAATGCCAACTCAGCCTTTTCGATAAACAGTAAACTCAAATCAATTGTGCTGGCCCACTACGAAAATCTCGGGGTCAAAAACGATCATAACCACGACGGTTTTGTCGACGATCCCCTGGTACGTCAGTATAACCTGATGAACCGCTGGTATTACGAACCCAACAGTAAAATGGAAATGCGCTTCGGCTTTAATGTAATCGACGAAGATCGTCGCGGCGGACAAACCAGTTTCCTGGATAAAGACCATACCATCTCCGAATCAGCCTATGGCATCGGCATCAAAACTCGTCGTTACAATGTCTATTCCAAGACCGGTTTCTTCTTCAACGATCCTGATAAAAGCCTTGGGATCATCCTCGATGGAACTTACCATAACCAGGATGCATTCTTCGGAAACAATAACTATTCGGGCATCCAAAAATCGCTCTATGCCAACACCATTTTCCAAACGGGGATCGGTCATCACGAACACGAAGAGGCAGAACACCTTCATGAAAGCGGTGAAAATGAACATGAACACGAATCAGAACATAGTATACTGACCGGAATGAGCCTTCAAATGGACAACTTTGACGAAGTATTGAACGATAGTTTGATGAATCGCAACAACACTGTCCCGGGAGCCTTCCTGCAATATACCTGGTCTATCGGAACTCATTTTTCCATGATTGCCGGAGTTCGCGCCGACCATTTCAATGACGAAGGATTCGTTATAACCCCGAGGTTTCACTTAAGAAAGGCACTCGACGAAAACAGCAATACCGTAATTCGATTTTCTACAGGCCGTGGGCTTCGTAATCCAAATCTGGTTTCTGAAAACATCTCAATGCTGGCCAGCAACCGGAAAGCCGTATTCTTTCCCAACCGGAACTTCGAAGATGCCTGGAATTGGGGGGCAAACCTGCTGCAGAATTTGACCATTAACGGAAGAACTTTGACGGCCAGCATCGATTTCTATCACACGAAGTTTGACCGACAATTGATCGCCGATATTGACCGCAATCCGCAACGGATCTATTTTTACGAGTTAAAGGGTCGTTCCTATTCTAATAGTTTCCAGACCGAAATAAGATACAACCTTTTGGAAAACCTTGAAATCACCGGGGCCTTTCGCATCAACGATGTAAAGATGACCATCAGCGATACCTTGCGACAGAAACCTTATGTTAGCAAATACAAAGGATTATTCTCAGCCTCCTGGTCAACGGCCAACCACCATTGGAAATTCGATTATACCGCCCAGTTCAACGGACCGGGCCGAATCCCTTCCACGGCAACCAATCCATTGGCCTACCAACGCGATGATCGTTACAAGGCTTATACGCTGATGTTCGCCCAAGTTACCCGATCCTTCAAACGATTTGACCTCTATATCGGAAGCGAAAATCTGACCGGGTTCACCCAAAAAAATCCGGTGATCTCGGCTAATGATCCTTTCGGCGATTATTTTGATGCCTCAATGATTTGGGGACCTTTGAGCGGAAGAATGTGGTATGCGGGATTGCGTTATAAACTTTAAAAGATTGCAGAATCTATCGATCCATTAAGAAACAAGTCGCAAAAACAGGAGACATTAACAATTTAATTTCTCGTTCGTATAATAAAAATAAAATATAAAAATTATGAAACAGATAATTATAAAATCAGGACTTATCGTATTGTTCGCAATACTGACCTTCTCATTGGCAACCCAAGCTCAGGAGAAAAACAATTCAACCGTTCTCAAAGTTAAAACTTCAGCAGTATGCACTACCTGTAAACAAAAGATAGAACATGATCTTTCATTTGCCAAAGGGGTAAAGATGTCCACATTGGATCTGCCATCGAAAATACTTACCGTTGAATACGATCCGCGAAAAACAAATGAAACGGAAATCAAAAAAGCCATAACCCTGATCGGATATGATGCTGATGAGCTTAAGGCAGATGCTAAAGCCTATAAAAAATTACCCGCCTGCTGCAAAAAAGAAAATTCACCTCATTGATCGTCCCCTATCAAAACGATTTTAAAAGCGGAACTACCCATTCTCTGGTCGTTCCGCTTTTTTCCTGCTCAATAATTTCTTCAATCCCTATCTCCATGTTTAGATAATCATTAAATCAGTTTTGAATTAAATTATGATCACGTATTTTTAGAACAAAAAAGAGGTAATTTTACAGCCAAAATTTGATGTGATGGGTCGTGAATTCCTCGAAATTCTGTTTTTATGCGGGATAGTGCTTCAGATTATCCTCAGAAGCTATTATATTCAATATTATTGCGCCGGCCGAAAAGTGGTTTTTTTCAATAAAAAGGAGCGCCTCTACCTGTTTTTTATCTTTGTTGGTTTTCAACTACTCCCAATCATCTATGTCTTTACGACCTGGTTCGCGGTACTCGATTATAGTTTTCCCAAATGGTTGGGGATTCCGGCTGCTGCATTCTATTTTTGGGCTATCTGGCTCTTCTTCCGTGCCCATGCTGACCTGGGCCGTTTCTGGTCCCCGGGTCTTGAGTTGAAAGAAGATCATGAACTTATCACTTCCGGCGTTTTTAAATATGTCAGACATCCTATGTACGCCGCATTCCTGGCTATCGCTATCGCCCAAATTTTCATGTTGCAGAACTGGCTGATCGGACCTGCCTTCCTGATTTCTGCCATCCCCTTTTATCTGCATCGGGTTAAACGTGAAGAACGTCAGTTAATAAGCCGCTTTGGAGATGATTACCGCCAATACCGCCGCAATACAGGTCGGATTATCCCTAAAAAATCGGCCATGAAAGAAATATTCGCCAATCAATTTCCCCGTATTTACTCAAAAACACAACAAATTACAGGCAAGTATTTTAAGTAAATATCATGATTACGTCCTCCACATAAGCAACAATAATCTTGATATAAAAGGAATAACTGAATCTGTATAAATAAGACAGAATTCAGAAAAAATGTGTAACTCTTTAGGGAATATCAAGAAAATTTGAGGCATCTCATCGATTACCGGAATAAAATCAATGGCTGAGATAAACTTTTATTGCATACTACTTCACTAAAAACCGAATCCCTACAGCACCCCAACACTTTTCATCCTTTTTTTGCGCTTCCCTATTGTATTATCGAATTTCCAGTTTTTTTCAGCAAAACTCACCTTTTCACAGTGCACTAACGTATTTACATCACTGAAACAATTTTGAATATCTACATTTAAATTCACTATTATCCGACTAGAATTCAACTGTAACTAATTACATACGCGACTAAATGATAATCAGTGCCTATTCTCCGTATTTCCTGGTTTTATAAAAGAGACCTCCATAGGTTGCAGGGCTTAACGGTTCTTAAAAATTGGGCCACCATCTTGGTTTTTAGCACTCTCTTTTGGTACTTAGTTGTAACTCGAAAATATCAAACAGGTTGATCAGGAGTATTCTTACCAACGTTACCACAACTGAGAATGCTTTTTTTGTGTTTGCCATTTTCCGGATCTCAGTCCTTAGCAATTGTGCAATCAACGGGGACCAAACCTGTTCGGCTTATAACTCCAATTAAACTGATGACTTGTCTGAAAATCAGCGAAGCTAAACCTTCGGGAGTAAACCGTATCTTTTTTAGTCGCTCAGTAGTTAAGAATTATATCACACCACTGGTTCAAAGTGAAATCCGTTTATACCAACCATTTTTCCGGGAATCACGCTGAGGTGTATTACCACGCTGATCAAAAACAACGGGCCCCACCATTCCCGGGATGGCATTGGCCCCTCCTGATTTAATTCGTTTCCTGACAGATTATTGTTTTAAGAACTATTTCAATACTATTAAAATGCTTTTTCGGTACCATTAGAGTATAGAAAGAGTACAGAAGCTGTACAGAAACAGTACAGAAAGTCAGAGGATGGCCGGATTGAAATTGTTATTGTCCGGGAAATTGCAGTTTCCATTAACAGTAGTGTAGTAAGTCGGAGTGCGACTCTATGCTCGCGCCGCGGACAAAGGTGTGCGCCCAGTCGCGCCCCGACTATCAAATTTTCTCTCTGTCATCATCGCATTATGCATCAATTATTTGGGGGTAGGCTCTGTCAATGACATAATTACAAAGCCAGCCTATTAAGGTGAATCCTGACAGAACCGTAAGTGTGAGCCAGAGCGATGAGTCATGCGTCACGGAATGACGGTTTTTATCGGACAGTAATAATTTAAATTAAAAGAGTTTGGGTGCATTTACCCCAATTGAAAAATTTCCAAGAAGGTTTAGATATCAGGCTCATTGATGTAATAGCATAACATCAAGGGTATATTAAGGATGTAAGAAAAACCTATTTTTTGACACCCTGATCAGCAAGAGTAATCGTTTTTCGCTTTTTTCAGGTGCAAAAAAAAAGGACAGATTTTCATCCGTCCTTCGTTTTTAACCTAACTAAACCAATAAGACTAACTAATCCAAACCAATTCTAAAAACACACTACAAAAATATGCTGTAAAACATGATTCTAAGTTAAGGCAATATTAATTTTTATTGTAATTTTTAGCGCGACGCAAATAAAACAATCATAACCTCTCTAAAATACCATTAAGCATTAATAGTGAAACTTCCGGCAAAAAGAAAACAATTTACTGGAAATGAAATCAGTATTACAGAGCAAAATCCTTCTCACCAATCATTCTTCAAATAATATTGAATTCGACCTATTTAAGAACTCATTCTTTAAACACCTATCGTTTCAACCATCAAGCAGCACTTTAAAGGTATTATAGGTTGAGTAGTTTCCCCATGAAACCGGCAACCGATCTCATGACTAATTCCGCATGAACCGACCTTTGCATATAAGAAGTTTGATCGAAAAATGTAGTAGATTCCATATTTCGGATTCAGGTAAAACCTTCCTAATACAACCTTTATAAGCACTTTATAATTCTCCGATTTTAATCTTTCTTTAAAAAAGAAATCTGAATCGCATCCTGTTTTTTCATTATTCATTGTATATTCGACAAATTTTTCTTTAAAAACGAAACTAAAAACACTAATTTAATTTATTTAATATGAGATTTTTAACCAATAAATTAGGCATTCTTTCCATTATATTTTTTTTCGTATCCGCCCCGGCTTGGGCCAACGTGACTCTTCCGAGTATCGTTGGTGATGGCATGGTATTACAGCGCGACGAAACGGTTAAAGTATGGGGGTGGGCCAGCCCCAATGAGAAGGTTACGGTCAGCTTTATGAATAAGAATTATTCAGCTAAGACCGGTAACGATGGAAAGTGGATGGTGAAATTGAATCCAATGAAAGCTGGAGGTCCCTATTCGATGATAATTAAAGGGAACAATAAAATTGTCCTGAATGATATTTTAATTGGCGATGTATGGGTATGTTCCGGGCAGTCGAATATGACCCATTATTTGGGACGCCATGCTGAACGCTATGCAAAAGAAATTGCCGAAGCAAATATCCCTGAAATCAGACAGTTTTTTGTACCTGACAAAGCTTTGATTTCAGGCCCCATCGAAGATATCCCTAACATAAAGTGGGTGACTGCCAACCCGCAGACAGTGTTGGATTTTACAGTGATTGGTTATTTTTTCGTCAAGAAATTATACGACAAATACCATGTACCAATGGGTATTATCAATACTTGCGTCGGAGGTACCCCTATCGAAGCTTGGATCAGTGAGGAAGGATTTAAGGAATTTCCGGATATTTTAAAAACAGTAAAACAAAATCAGGATACGGCGTATGTCAACGGACTGACACGACAGATGCGACAGTCGGGAAGAAACAACAATGGGCCGCGTGGACCAAGAATAGAACCGGATAAAGGATTGGCCGGACCGGTAAAATGGTTTGATCCTTCTTATCAGCCACTAAACTGGAAACGAATCAACATTCCCGGCTATTGGGAAGATCAGGGAATTCGCAATTTAGATGGGGTGGTTTGGTACCGCCGTGAAATTAATGTTCCCAAATCAATGACAGGCGTAGAGGCTATGGTCAAGCTGGGACGAATTGTGAATGCTGATGAGTTATACATCAATGGTCAAAAAGTGGGAAATACTACGTATGAATATCCTCAACGAGAATATAAGATCGGCGCTGATGTTTTAAAGACTGGGAAGAACCTGTTTGTGATCAGAGTAACAAACAGTGGCGGAAAGGGAGGTTTTGTTCCGGATAAGCCCTATTTCTTGCTGGCTGCAGGAGATACCGTCGATCTTAAAGGTGACTGGTATTATAAAGTTGGAGAAGTTACTCAACGCAGAAGCTTTGCAGGAGGAGGAGTCCCTATGGCTATTCCCGTCTCAGCTCAAAATAGTCCTACCGGTTTATATAACGGGATGATTGCCCCATATACCAATTATGCAGTACGAGGATTTTTATGGTATCAAGGTGAAACAAATGCCGACAATTATCAGGCATACAACAAGCTTTTACCGGCGATCATTAAAGATTGGCGCGAACACTGGCAATTGGGAAATCTGCCTTTCCTTATCGCCCAGCTACCTAACTATATGGATGTTAATTATTCGCCGGAGGAGAGCAATTGGGCCGAGATGAGAAAAATACAACTTGAAATTGCCGAGAGTATGCCAAACACCGGTTTAGGAATAAACATTGATTTGGGCGAATGGAATGATATCCATCCCGGAAATAAAAAACCGGTAGGCGAACGACTTGCTCTGCAGGCTATAAAGATCTCTTATGGCGAAAAAGAAATTGTCACTTCAGGTCCGATACGTAAGTCAGCCCGTCGGGACGGCAACAAAATAGTGATCTCATTCGATAACGTGGGGAGTGGATTAGTTTCCGGGAACGGCGAAAAATTATCTCATTTTGCCATTGCCGGTGAGAATGGAAAGTACGAATGGGCAAATGTTGAGATTATAAATAACGAAGTTGTTGTTTGGAGCGATGTAATCGTAAATCCTAAATCTGTTCGTTATGCCTGGGCCGACAACCCCGATTTTGCCAATTTATCTAATAAAGAGGGACTACCGGCAAGCCCGTTCCAGATCAATGTAGAGTAAATAAAAATTTGAAGGGTAACTAACAACCTGCTGAAATAAAATAGAGGCTACCAGTAATTCCCGGTTAGCCTCTTTTTTATTTTTTCCCGATCTTTTCTTACTTGTTTTCAGGAGCCGCTCCACCATCCTTCGCAATAGCATCACGCATGGCAGTATCAGCACTTATGTTTTTATATTTCATATAATCCATAATCCCTAAATTCCCGGAACGAAAGGCTTCTGCCATCGCCAGCGGAACTTGGGCCTCAGCTTCAATCACCTTAGCCCTTGCTTCCTGAGCCTTCGCTTTCATCTCCTGCTCCAACGCTACCGCCATGGCCCTTCGCTCCTCAGCTCTTGCCTGGGCAATATTTTTATCTGCTTCAGCCTGATCCATCTGAAGAACAGCACCAATATTCTTACCAATATCAATATCTGCAATATCAATAGAAAGTATCTCAAAGGCAGTACCGGCATCCAATCCTTTTTGCAGCACTACCTTAGAAATGGAATCAGGATTTTCCAGAACCTCTTTGTGTGAAATAGAAGAACCAATTGAAGAAACAATGCCTTCGCCTACACGAGCCAAAACTGTCTCTTCACCAGCTCCACCAACCAATTGGCGTATGTTTGCCCTAACCGTGACTCTGGCCTTACAGATCAACTGTATCCCATCCTTAGCCACTGCCGAAACCGGCGGAGTATCGATTACCTTAGGGTTGACCGACATCTGAACGGCGTGAAACACATCACGTCCGGCCAAATCGATCGCAGTAGCCATGTTAAATGTCAAGGGAATATTGGCTTTCTCGGCAGATACCAGGGCATGAACAACACTTTCGACATGTCCTCCGGCCAAATAGTGTGCCTCCAACTGATCGCGCTTAATCCCCTCCAAACCAGCCTTATGGGCTTCTATCATCGCACGGGCAATAATTCCAGGGGGAACCTTACGAAAACGCATCAGGAATAACTGCATCAACGATATCCTGACTCCCGACACCAGGGCCGAAAACCATAAACCAATAGGAATAAAATAGAGAAACAGGACTAATCCGACCAAGACGGCGATTAAAATTCCAATAGTATTCGGTACAATCATCTTTTAAAGTATTTGTTTAACAATTATATGATTATCAGCAATTTTAACCACCTCAACCATCGATCCTTCGTTAATATATTCTCCGGTCGACTTTCCCTCTAATACCATTCCGTTTATCTCAATCTTCCCCATCGGCGCTAACCGCCCGATCGCCCGGCCACGGTCCCCAACATGGAATTTTTCCGTCTCAAGTGTATTGACTTTACCCTCAATCACAGAGTCTAACTGCATCTTTCTGCCAGCTTTACTTCTTAGAAACCGGAAAAAAAGCATTGGAATAATGGTGACTAAAAACAATAAAGTAATGACTCCGGCCCAAGCTCCGTAATGAACAAAGGCAAGATATACACTGTATCCAAGGAGAACTATCCCTCCCACTCCGAAAATGGTAAAACCAGGGATCACGGCAAACTCAATCAAAAGCAGCAATATCCCCAACAAAATCAGCACCAGAATAATCAGAATGGTCATATTGATTATAATTTTATTCGATCACAGCCTTTAAATCTCTCTGAGCAAAGGCTCTTCTCATCGGTAAGAGAAAATCCTTGGATCCCTGTTTGACATCACACTTCTCCTTATAATGAACAAGATAGGTACACTGAGTTGCTTGGATCGGATCCATCTTACAAATATCAACCAACGCATCAATCACATAATCAAAGGTATGGTAATCGTCGTTGTAGAGTACCAAGCGATAATCACCGCCAATCCCATCATCAGCTAATCCTTTATTGCTCAACGATTTTTCCGTATTCATCCCTTTTCTCCTTCTCTTTTGGTCCCGGTCACTCCGCACGGTCACGCCATTTTTTGGCTACAACCGCCCTCCCCTCGTGAACCACCTTTTTAAAATCAACAATATATTACTTTTTTATCAAAAAACATTATTCCTCTCCTGTCAATTTAAGGGCATCTTTTACCGGAATTTTCACGCCGTCCTTAAAAGCTAAAATAAACGCCCCTTTGGCCCCTTCAAGAATTAGTTGATCTTTTAATACTTGAACATCCCTATAATTATTGAAACTACCTACAGTGAAAATCTCGTATTTTTTTTCATCTGTGTATTGATCTATCTTGCGCAGTTTCGATAGTTTGGTGTAGAGGTTCTTAAAGGTCTGAGTTTGCACCCCATTCTTAAATGAACCGATCTGTACCTTGTAAACAATCTTTTCTGCTGAATCCGACACCTTGACCACCTGTGCTGGCACCGTCGGAGCATTGATATATTCAGCTTGCGGCGGAACCTCGTTTACCACCGTTAAAACCTTAGCTTCTTCTGTTTTTACAACCTGTTGCAGCATAGCATTCCGCGCCTCCTCTTTTTTCTGAAGCTCGATCTTAAATTCATTGACCGCCGCGGTTCCCGCTTTTTCCCACCAACTGCTTTCTTTGGCCCGCGCCTGTTCCAATAGCTTTTCCCGATCACGCAACAACTGATACGATGTCTGTTCCTTCTCTACGATTTGCTGAACCAACTCCAAACGGGTACTTACTCTGACCGTCTTTTCATGTTCATTCCTTAAAGAGTCGGTAACCGACACAATTGAATCATTCTGGCCTGTTAAAACCCAAGCCTTGGTGAAAAGAACCTTACCAGCCTCGCTCCTGAAATCATCCATCGTGTGATAAACCAACACATCATTGATCTGCAAATTGAACCACACTTTTTTTAACTCTTCAGGAATCAGAAAATTCATCTCATCCGGTTGAACCGTGATCTTTTTGATGGTATCCGTAAAAATCGCCCGCTGATTCGAGGCTGTCTTTACCTCAAAAGGATTGACCTTCTTCTTGCATAGATCCACATAATAATCCAACTGTAAGGCTTTCCGCTCCTGTCGATTTCCCATTCCATCATAACGTTCATAAAAATCAAGCGCTTCCTGCCAATTTTCCAACGCATGAAAATAGTTGCCTATGTAAAAATTGGCATTGACAGGAGTCTTATCTACAATCGCATTTAACAACGTCTCTTTGGCCGCTGTCTCAAATATATTGTTCTTCACTAACGACACCCCGTAATAATAATTATACATCGCGTCATCAGGATTATTTCGGATCAACTGTGCAAATAAGGGCAAAGCCTTTTCAAAATCCCCCTGATTAAAATATTCCAATGCAAGGGACTCGTTCCCCATTCTTTCCTGTCCGGAAACCGTCCCGGAAAAAACAACCAAAAAAGAAAAAACCAAAAAACAATTTAAAATGATACCTATTAACTTCATGATCTCTATCGAATAATTAAACAGTCATAAAAGTAATCATTTTGATAATTTTTCATACCGGAATAGGAATTATTAAGTTTTTTGTGTTATTACGGATAAATAGAATAAAGAATTTTAAGCTATATTTGTTTAACAGACTAAATAAAATTGATTATGAAACATTTAGTTGAAGGTGACCAGGCTCCCTCCTTTCAGGGAAAAAATCAAAATGGAACAACTATTTCTCTCGAAGATTATCGCGGGAAGAAGTTAATTCTCTATTTTTACCCCAAAGATAACACCCCTGGCTGTACGGCAGAAGCCTGCAACCTGAATGACAATTATGAATTTTGGCTCTCAAAGGGTTATGACGTGATTGGGATCAGCCCCGACAGTGAAAACTCTCACCAGAAATTCATCGAAAAATTCGGGCTTCGCTTCAACCTGATCGCCGACACCGAAAAGGATATCCTCCAGGTTTACGGGGCTTGGGGCGAAAAGAAAAATTATGGGAAAACCTACATGGGGGTATTGCGGAAAACTTTCGTGATCAACGAAAAGGGGATTATCGAAAAAATCTTCGAAAAAGTAGATACGAAAGAACATACCAACCAATTGGTCAAAGAATTGAAAATTTAAGTTAGAATATTAATATGGCAAAAGAAGAACAGCAGAAGACAGCAAATCTCGAAAAGCTAAAAGCGCTGCAATTGACAATGGATAAGATCGAAAAGAGCTATGGCAAAGGTTCGATCATGCGAATGGGCGACAAACCAGTCGAAGATGTTCCGGCTATCCCTTCCGGTTCCATAGCCCTCGACCTGGCCCTCGGCATCGGTGGCTATCCCAAGGGTAGGGTCATCGAAATTTTTGGCCCTGAATCGTCCGGGAAAACAACCCTCGCGATCCATGCAATAGCCGAATCACAAAAACAGGGTGGTATAGCTGCCATTATCGATGCTGAACACGCCTTCGATCCGTTCTATGCAAAAAAATTAGGGGTCAACATCGATGAACTGTTGATCTCCCAACCCGACAACGGCGAACAGGCTCTCGAAATTGCCGATAATCTGATCCGCTCCGGGGCCATCGACATCATCGTCATCGACTCCGTTGCGGCATTAACCCCAAAGGCAGAAATCGAAGGGGAAATGGGTGACTCGAAAATGGGTCTTCAGGCCCGACTGATGTCACAAGCCCTCCGAAAACTGACCGCCAACATCAGCAAAACAAGAACCTGCTGCATCTTTATCAACCAGTTACGCGAGAAAATAGGGGTTATGTTCGGAAACCCCGAAACGACGACCGGTGGTAACGCTCTAAAATTCTATGCCTCGGTCCGTATCGATATCCGCCGTATCGGCCAACTGAAAGATGGAGAAGAGGTGCAGGGAAGCCATACCCGCGTAAAAATCGTAAAAAACAAGATTGCTCCCCCCTTCCGCAAAGCTGAATTCGATATCATGTACGGCGAGGGAATCTCCAAAACAGGGGAAATCGTCGATTTGGGCGTTGAATTGAACATCATTAAGAAAAGTGGATCGTGGTTCAGTTATGGCGACACTAAACTTGGACAAGGACGGGAAAGCGTTCGAACGTTACTCAAAGACAATCCCGAATTGGCCGAAGAACTCGAAAAGAAAATCACGGATAGCTATTCACCAGCCATCGAAAGTTAAATTTAACGTGATATTTTAAAGAAATCTGGGCCGTAAACGTATCGGTTCAGATTTTTTTTGAACTTTTGTAAAGAGAACAGATTGATAATTTTTAATTAAAACCCTATGAAAATATTAAAATTCGGAGGAACATCCGTAGGTTCTGAAGAAAATGTAAGAAAAATAAGAAATATCGTTCAGGGTCAAAAAACCGGCATCATCATTGTCGTAAGCGCTCTCGGAGGTATCACGGACCAATTGGTAAATGCCGCCACTGCTGCTGCAGCGGGGAAAGAATTTGCCGAAGAATTGACAGCCATCCGCAAACGTCATGAAAATATAGTCAAAGATCTGTTCGAAAAAAACGCCGTGACACAACCGTTACAGGCTATGCAACCCTTATTCGACGACCTCGATAAAATCATACAAGGGGTGAACCTGATCGGAGAATTAACCCCCAAAACACTGGACAAAATCCTCAGCTTCGGCGAGAGACTCTCCTCACTATTAATCAGCCTCTATCTGAACATTCCTCTGATCGACAGCACTTCCCTGATCCGTACCGACCGTAATTTCGGACGGGCCAATGTCGATCTGGAACTCACCTATAAACAGATTAAGGAAGCTTACGGCAAATTCAAGGGAGTGGCCGTGGCGCCCGGTTTTATCTCCTCGGCCTACGATGGAACCATCACTACCCTGGGACGCGGTGGCTCCGACTATACCGCTGCCCTCTTCGCAGCTGCATTGAATGTTGAAAAACTTGAAATCTGGACCGATGTCGATGGTTTTATGACTGCCGATCCGAGAGTCATCAGCAAGGCTTATACCATTCCCATGCTCACCTACTCCGAAGCCATGGAACTCTCTCACTTCGGGGCAAAAGTCATCTATCCCCCGACCATCCTGCCCGTTTACCAAAAAGCGATCCCTGTTCAGATTAAAAACACAATGAACCCTGACCATGAAGGAACGCTGATTTGCCAGTCGGAATCCATGAGTATAGAACACCCGATCAAGGGGATATCCTCCATCTCTGGGATTACGTTATTCACTGTACAGGGTTTGGGTATGGTGGGTGTGACCGGCATTTCCATGCGACTATTTGGAGCGCTGGCCAAAGAAGAGATTAATGTGATCCTGATCTCGCAGGCCTCCTCCGAAAATTCAATCAGTTTTGCCATCGATTCCAAATTTGCAGCTAACGCCACCGAAGCGATCAATAAAGAATTTGATCGGGAGATTGCCTCCGGACGAATCAATAAAGTATCGCTCGAAAACGACCTCTGCATCGTGGCCATCGTTGGCGAAAATATGAAACACTCCGCTGGGATAGCCGGTAAACTGTTTTATACTATCGGAAAGAACGGAATCAACGTGGTTGCTATTGCCCAAGGTGCATCTGAACAAAACATCTCCTGGGTGGTCAAAAACAGCGACCTGCGCAAAACCCTGAATGTGGTCCATGAATCCTTCTTCCTTTCCCCATTCATCGAACTTAACATCTTCCTGGTGGGAATCGGCACTGTAGGACGCGATCTGATTAGCCAGATCAGCCATCAGCAGGAAAAACTAAAGAAGGAGTTGCGACTGAAACTCTGCATCGCCGGAGTGGCGAACTCACGAAAAATGATCTTCGACCGCGAAGGACTCGATCCCGAAAATATTAAAAACATGCTAGAGCAAGCAGAGGAAAAATCAGACATCAGCAAGTTCTGTCAAACCATGATCGGGATGAACATGTTCAACTCTGTATTTGTCGATTGTACTGCCGATCATGCTGTTGCCAGCCATTATAAAACCGTCCTGGCAAATTATATCTCGATCGTGGCCGCCAATAAAGTAGCCGCCTCCTCGGAATATGAACGTTACCAAGAACTTAAAGACATGGCCGCTAAAAATGGGGTCAAGTTTCTGTTCGAAACCAACGTAGGCGCCGGATTGCCATTAATATCAACCATTAACGACCTGCGCCGTTCGGGCGACCGGATCTTAAAAATCGAAGCCGTACTCTCCGGAACCCTCAATTTCATTTTCAACACCTTGAGTAAAGATATCCCCCTTAGCAAGGCTATCCGTTTAGCCAAAGAAAAAGGGTATTCCGAACCCGATCCGCGAATCGATCTGAGCGGAGTCGACGTAATCCGAAAACTGGTCATTCTGGCCCGTGAATCAGGCTACCGAATCGAACAGGAAGATGTAATCAAAAACTCTTTTATCCCGGATAAATATTTCAACTCCTCGGTAGAAGATTTTTGGAATAGCATCGCCGAATTGGACGAAAAATTTGAACAGGAAAGGGCAATATTGGAGAAAGAAAAGAAAAAATGGCGTTTTGTCGGAGTAATGGATGAAGGGAAGGCCGCTGTCTCTCTTCAGGCTGTTGGACCGGGTCATCCGTTCTACGATCTGGAAGGAAGCAACAACATTGTGCTGCTGACGACCGAACGTTATAACGAGTATCCGATGCTGATTAAAGGGTATGGAGCAGGAGCCGCGGTTACCGCCGCCGGTGTCTTTGCCGACCTGATAAAAGTCTCAAATATCTGATGGAGGCCTTTTAACGATACAGATCCTAAGTTCCTCGTTTAACGTGCAACTCAGTAAATGAAACAGCAGCCCCATTGAACTCTGAATGATCAGGGTTCAATGGGGCCAAAAAAACAGATTTTACAATGAAACATATCATCATACTTGGCGATGGCATGGCCGATTTGGCTGAGAAAGGAAAAAACGGCTTAACCCCATTAATGGCCGCCAACACTCCCAACATGGACCGGCTGGCTGCCATTGGGCGAAGCGGATTACTGAAAACCATTCCCGATAGCCTTCACCCAGGCAGCGAAGTAGCTAATCTCGCCGTCTTAGGATACGACGTTGAAGCCGTTTTCGAAGGTCGCGGTGTCATTGAAGCAGCCAGCATGGGAATCGAACTTCATCCCGGCGATTTGGCATTGCGTTGCAACCTCATCTGTATTGAAGATGAAAAAATCAAAAACCATTCTGCAGGTCATATCTCCACGGAAGAAGCAGGCGAATTAATCGATTTTCTGAATGAACATCTCGGGAATGAACATGTTCACTTCTATCCGGGAGTCTCCTACCGCCACCTGTTGGTCATTAAAGGAGGTAACAAAAATCTGAAATGTATTCCACCTCACGATGTACCAGGCTCTCCCTTCCTGCCCCTCCTTCCCACTGCCACTGAGGATCCGGCAAAAGGAACAGCCGTTCTGCTAAATCAATTAATCAAAGAATCGCAAAAACTACTGGCTAATCATCCAACTAATAAAAAGAGAATAGCCATTGGCAAAGATCCGGGTAATTCAATCTGGCCTTGGTCGCCGGGGTATAAGCCCAACATGCCAACCTTACAGGAGATGTTCGGCATCAAAACAGGGGCTGTAATTTCAGCAGTTGACCTGATTCAGGGTATTGGCGTTTACGCTGGTCTCGACGTGATCAAAGTCGAAGGAGCCACAGGTCTTTACAATACCAATTACGAAGGCAAAGCACAAGCGGCTCTCGATGCCCTGAAAGACCATGACTTCGTCTATCTCCATGTCGAAGCCAGCGATGAGGCAGGCCATGAAGGCGATTTCGATCTGAAAGTCAAGACAATTGAATACCTCGATCAACGCGTTCTCAAATTTTTGATGGAAGAGACCAGCAAAATGGAAGAACCAGTGGCAATTGCCCTGCTTCCAGACCATCCAACCCCCTGGAAACTAAAAACTCATACCCGCGATGCAGTTCCCTTCGTCATCTTCAGACCAGGAAATACCTCCGACAGCGTCACTAAATACGACGAGGAATCGGCAAAATATGGAGATTACGGGACACTGCCCAGCCGGGAATTCATGCAAAAACTGATTAAAGAATAATCCGGTTACTCAAATCCTGATACTTGATACTCAAATCTTGATACAAAACTATATGAAATATTACAGTACCAATCACCGTTCGCCCGAAGTCGATTTAATGACGGCAGTCACCAAAGGGCTGGCCCCCGACCGCGGACTTTACATGCCCGGGAAAATTAAACAATTGCCTGAATCGTTTTTCAAATCGATTGGATCGCTTTCATTCCAGGAACTCTCTTTCGAAGTAGCTAAATGCTTCTTCGGCGAAGATGTCCCCGAAGATCAACTTCGGAAAATCGTTTTCGACACGCTCAACTTCGACACCCCGATCGTTCAGGTCGAAGAAAATATCTGGTCCCTGGAACTATTCCACGGACCCACACTGGCTTTCAAAGATGTCGGCGCCCGTTTTATGGCACGCCTCCTCTCACATTTCCTCACACAGGATAAAAAGATGGTTCATGTGCTGGTAGCCACATCTGGAGATACTGGCAGCGCTGTAGCCAACGGGTTCCTTGGCGTCCCGGGAATCCGCGTTCATGTCCTCTACCCGAAAGGAAAAGTGAGCGAGATTCAGGAAAAACAATTTACAACTTTAGGACAAAATATTACATCGCTGGAAATCGACGGCACCTTCGACGACTGTCAGGCTTTGGTTAAATCGGCCTTTATGGATGATAAGTTACAGCAGAAACTGGTGCTCACCTCGGCTAACTCGATTAACGTCGCCCGTTTTCTGCCACAAGCCTTTTATTATTTCAACGCCTACGCCCGATTGGCCGACAAGAGTAAAAAGGTGGTATTCTCTGTTCCAAGCGGAAACTTCGGCAACCTCACTGCAGGTCTCTTTGCCCAAAAGATGGGATTGCCTGTTCATAAGTTTATCGCGGCTAATAACCGGAACGATGTGGTCTTTCAATACCTTCAAACAGCCAATTTCGAGCCCCGCCCCTCAATAGCTACGATTGCCAATGCCATGGACGTGGGTGACCCAAGTAATTTCGCCCGGATTCTTGACCTTTATCACAACGATCATAAAGAAATTATTTCGCATATCGCCGGCACAACCTATTCCGACGAACAGATCCGCGAAACGATGGCGCAGGTTTACAAGAACACCGGTTACCTGACCGATCCGCACGGGGCTGTCGGGTACCGCGCATTGAAAGAACTGCTTCAACCCGGCGAGAGCGGCATTTTCCTCGAAACGGCCCATCCGGCCAAGTTTACTGAAACGGTCGAAGAAGTCGTAGGCAAAGGCAATGTTCCTATGCCCGAAAAACTGAAAACCTTCATGAAAGGACAAAAACAAAGCATCGGCCTCAACCCGGCTTTTCCCGATTTTAAAGATTATTTAATGGGACTGGAATAATTAATAAGTCGGGGCGCGACTGGAAATTCACCTCTTTATGCAGGTTTTCCCATCAAGTCGCACCCCGACTATTTTTTCAAAAAAATCGCCATAAAAAGTAGGGTAAAGTTGATGTTATGCGGTAACTTCATAAAAACGGATTTTTATTCCATTTAAAAACTCGTGATTATGAAAATAAAAGCTTTATTGACAGGATTACTTTTTATCGTAGCCTTTGCTGCCTGTACCGAAAAACAGCAGGAAAATGAAAGCAGTTCTGCAAAACTGGAGATACGGTTAGCGGATGCTCCGGGCGATTACGATGCCCTCCTATTGGATATTCAGGATGTTCAGATCAATCCAAATAATGATGATCAGGGATGGATTAGCCTCGAAGGTGTAGAACCACAACAAATCGACCTGCTCCAACTGACCGGAGGAGCTGAAGAGGTGATCGCTTCCGACTATCTTGAACCAGCTTACTACAATCAGATCCGCCTGGTACTTGGAGACAACAACATCCTGGTAGTTGACGGACAGGAGATTCCGATCAAGATCCCCAGCGGCTCCACCAGCGGGCTGAAGCTCAACATGCAGAAACAACTGGAAGCTGGCGCAATCTATTCCATCCTGTTCGACTTCGATGTTGCAAAATCGGTTGTAGAGAAAGGCAATGGCCAATATTCACTGAAACCGGTAATCCGTATGATTGTCGAAGAAACACAAACCGGCGCTATCAGAGGGACCGTAATCGATAAAGAAGCCAACACCCCGGTGAACGGCGGCAGCGTAGAACTTTATCTGCCGGATGCTGATGTACATTCTGCCTCTTCACAAATCACTGAAATGGGAAGCTTTATGATCAAAGGAATAGAACCGGGAACCTATAACCTGAAAGTGATTCCAACTGAAGTAAGTAAATTGGATATCGACACCATTAAAAACATAGTTGTTACTAAAGGTATGGTTACTACCATTACCGAACCCATTGCATTGGATCCAATTCCGGCATCGACTCCGCAATAACAACTCCTTAATTGTATTTACTCTTACCCACCCTTTGTTTATTTAGGCATCCACGCCTTACTAGAATCCGGGCTTCGGCCCGGATTTTCTTTTGATTCAGGATTCACGATTAAAACAGGATTCACTCTAATAATCAAATCGAAAAAAAAGCATTCCTCAATCCGGGAGGTACTGCTATAACCAGTCTGTCTCAATCTCTCAGATTCCCCCTGACATACGAGAACCAAACCCCGATCAGGCATAAAGCCGAAAAGATCAGGAAAGCCATTCGGGTGCTTGCGGTAAAAATAGAGTTCTCCACCATGGAAATCTGAGCGCCACCAAATTGGATTGAAAAAATCAGCATTACAATAGTCATGCTTACCATCTGACCAACAATCCGCATCGTGGCTGCCGTTCCGGAGGCAATGCCCAACTGCGGCTTCTCCACCGAACTCATAATGGTATTCATGTTAGGCGATGAAAAAATACCGAATCCAAGCCCCATCAATAATAATATGACAATTATCGATGCCTGCGAACTGCTTTCATCAATAAATGCGAATAATAACAACCCCACCGAATTCAGAAACATCCCTAGTGAAGCCAACTTTCGAGGCTCTATCCGATCGGATAACCGTCCCGCGACAGGCGATACCAGGGCCATGATCACCGGCTGTGCGATCAGGATCATTCCTGCTTGTCGTGGTGAACTTCCCTGAATTTTTTGCAGATAAAGACTCATCAAAAAGACGATGGAAGCCGTAGCCGAATAGTTGATCAGTGCGGCAATATTGGAGAAAGCAAAGAGCTTGTTCCTGGTAAAAAGGGCAATATCGAAAATCGGAAAAGCCGAACGCCGGCACTGCCAGACAAAAAACCCCATAAACACTAATCCGGCTCCGATCAATGGCCAGCCAAACGGTTGACTCAGGTTTGAAGAACCATAAACCAATGAAATCAACCCAATAAAATAATAAAGAGTACCAGCCATATCCAGTTTCTGTCCTTCCTTGACAGGACCCTGTTCTTTCAGCTTTGGGACCGAGAGAAGCAATGCCGCCAGTCCGACTAAAGCAGACAAGTAAAAGACAGACCGCCAACCCCATTGTTGGGTTAGAAAACCGCCGACTACCGGCCCCATGGCCAATCCCAGATAGACAGCGGCCACGTTAATGCCTAATACTTTACCCCGCTCTGAAGGGGGAAAAACAGAGATCAGGATCGGCGCCCCGGTGGTCAGGGTCATCGCAGCGCCAAATCCCTGGAAAACCCTCATCGCAATCAGTACCCCACCGCTCGGCGCCAACGCGCACAGCATGGTCGATAATGCAAAAACAACGACTCCCAACTTGAAGACCCGCACATTCCCTACCATATCGGCGACCCGCCCTACCGGCAACAGGAAAACAGCCGAAGAAAGCAAATAAGAGGTAACGATCCAGCTAAGGGCTAAAGCATTGAGCGAAAATTCCTGCTCGATAGCAGGTAAGGCAATATTGACTGCGGAAATTAAAAACGGACTCATAAAAGCAGTAAGCGTGGCCACGGTCAAAACCGACCGCTGAGTAGTACTATGCTTTATCTCAATCATAATCTCAATCTTCAGCTTTCCCTCATTTATCTTAAATCTCTAGTCTTCCGTCTAAAGTCTTTAATCTTCAGTCTCTAATCTTCCATCTTCAGTCTTTCGTCTTCCATCTTCAGCAATTCAACACAAACCCCACTTTCGGGATATTCTCAATTTTTACCGAAGGATCATCCTGAAGATATTTACGAAGTTTCGTGATAAAGACATCAAGACTACGCCCGTTAAAATAATTATTGCTCCCCCAAACAGCCGTTAACAGGTCATCGCGTTTCACGATGGTATTTTTTGACTGGCACAGATAACGAAGCACTTCACTTTCCTTCTGAGTCAACCGGCGCGACGTATTTTCATTGAGCAGAAGCTGATTCAAATAATCAAAGTTAAACTGACCAATCCGGTGAATCTCGCTGCCTGAACTGTCGCCCTGTCCCCCCTGCGATCGTTGGAAACGGCCAATTATGGCATTGATCCGACAGACCAGCTCCTCTTCGTCGAACGGTTTGGTGATATAATCATCAACACCCAGATTGAACCCTTTGATCTTATCCGTTTTCATCGTGCGGGCCGTGACGAAGATAATCGGTATAGTTTCGTTCTCTTTCCGAATCTTTTCCGCCAGTGAAAAACCATCCAGCCCCGGTAACATCACATCAAGAATACAAAAATCAAAAACCGATTGCCGAAAGGTATCCCAACCGGTTATCCCATCCCGGCATAACCGGACTTCAAATCCGTTCGACTCCAGAAAATCCACCATCAGGATTCCCATTGAATGATCGTCTTCGACCAGTAATATTTTAACTTTTGCTTCGCTCATCCATCAAAGGTAAGATAATCGTGAAAACCGTTCCTTTACCAACCGTACTTTCCACTCTTACTGATCCACGATAAAGTTCAGTCACTCGCTTCACACAGGTCAACCCCAAACCAAATCCCTTCACATTGTGCAAATCGCCCGTATGGACCCGGTAATACTTCTGAAAAATCATAGATAGATCATTCCGCCCGATCCCGATTCCATTGTCCTCTACACGGATGACCAAATCAGTCTTCTCATTCCTTGTCGAGATCTTAATCAACGGTTGATCTACATTATATTTTATGGCATTATCAATCAGGTTGGAAAGCAACATCGAAAAATGGCTTGGATCCCCTTTGATCTGATGTTTTTCCGCTTCCAATTGAAGAATGATCTGCCCTTTCTTTTCTTCTAAACTGTATTTAAGATAATCAACCTCTTGCCTGATTACCTCGTGAAGATCAACTTCTGTTTTTTCAAACTTCTGATGTCCAATCCCTGAAACTTTCAGAATATCCTCGACATTACGTTCCATTTTCCGGCTCTCATTCAGGATAATGGCCGTATAGTCATCGGAGCGCTGATCATCCCCGTTTTTTTTCTTGCGGATCAGATTCGTTGCTAATATGATATTGGCAATTGGCGTTTTAAATTCATGCACCATATTATTGATAAAATCAGTGGTGCGCCGGGCAACAGACCTCTCGCGCATGAACATCCGGAAAGTGATAAAAAAAGAGATGGCCACAAAAAAGATAAATAGCAACGAAACAACAAACCAACCTTTTAGTTGGGCAAGCAAAAATTTATCCCTCCCGGGAAACATCAACCGGATCCCTACCTCCTGGTTGTCACTGAACCCAACGATCTTCTGAAGATATGATTTCGACCTGAACAATCCACGATTCTTCTGAATAGCCAGGGAATCGCCAATCGAATAGGTATAATCCAATTCAATATTATTGCGCTTCAAGGTCGATTTCACTATACTGTCAATAACCGATTCATTGTTCAGTCTTACTTTCGACTGACACTCCTTCCCGCAAATATAATTCTTGATCTCATTGTTATTCGAAGCTTTCTTCCCGATTTCATCCCCGATATCGCATAATACGGTACAAACCCGGTGATTGAAATTCTGCTCCTCCAACCTGGCAGCTCTCACAATCCAGGACACCTGAATAACCACCAACATGATCAGGGCCAGGAAAGTCAACCCGGCCATCCATCCTTCCAACTCTATCTTACGTCTCTTCTTCATCCTCAGATTTAATAAACTCTACCGCCCTGTTTTTTACGTCGATTTATTTCCAAAAATAACAAGAAGTTGGATTGATAAGTGAGTTTAACAACTTATTAACAGCCTTTCTGTTACATAGCACTTTTTTCGAATGAGTAAGATCACTATATTTGGAAAAAGTTTAAATAGTTAATTCATCTAATACTTTAAAATTTCACGATTATGAAAAAATCACTGATCATAGCTGTTTTATTCGTTTTCACTCTGGCTTTTGCTGTTCCTACTTATGCTGCAACTGCCGAACCGACAAAAAAAGAGAAAACGGCTGAAAAGAAAGATAACGCGAAAAGCGGCGCCAATAAAGATAAAAAAGAAGGTTGCTGCAAAGACAAAGAAAAAGCCTGCACTGAAAAAAGCGAAGGTAAAGCTTGCTGTAAAAAGGCCGCTGAAGAAAAATAATAACCGCTCCTTTTGTGTAAAAAAAGAATCCCCGGCAAGATGCCGGGGATTCTTTTTTGCTGATATTTCAGCAGATACAAACAAGACACCCGATTAAGCCGGATCAAGGTGGTAAGCCATTGCAAAAGACAATCTGATTATTGTCATTTTCATTAAAAAACAAGGCTCTTTTTCAGGTTATTAACTTTTAATCCACTAACTTTGCCGCACGATTTTTCTAAATAGTTACCTTATTATGAATGAGAAAGATATAAAATTATTCACCGAATTCCCTCCGGTTTCCACCGAGGCGTGGGAAGCCCAGATCGTCACCGACCTGAAGGGCAAAGATTATGACAAGACCCTCGTCTGGAAAACCAATGAAGGATTTAATGTTCGCCCTTACTACCGGGCCGAAAACATTGAAGGACTTAACATTACCAAAAATCTCCCCGGACAGTTCCCCTACGTTCGCGGAAAACAGGTCAAAGGCAATCAGTGGCTGATCCGTCAGGATATCACTGTCACCGATTACAAAGCGGCCAATGCCAAAGCGCTGGAGATCCTCAACAAAGGAGTAAACTCCCTCGGCTTTGTCTTCGAAAACTGCGCTGAGATCTCCGTCAGCGATTTGAAGGTACTGCTCAACAACATCTGCCTCGAAGCGGCTGAAGTCAATTTCGAGATGGCCTGCAAAAACGGAGCGTTGATCAAAAGTCTCGCAGCCTACGTGAAAGAAGAAAAGTACGATGCCGAAAAGGTACGCGTCTCGGTTAATCATGACCCGATCGGACGCTTTACCCTTCGCGGAAAATTCTGCTGCAACGAAACCGAGGTATTCACCAAAGCCAAAGAGAATATCGAAACAGTCAATGGCTTTTGCAATACCCGCGTGATCGGCGTGAACGGAAAAAATTTCACCAACGCCGGTTCATCCATCGTCCAGGAGTTAGGGTTCTCATTGGCCATTGGCGCTGAATACCTCACTAAACTGACCGAGGCAGGCCTCGACGCCGGACAGGTAGCCCCCAAAATCCAATTCAATTTTGGCGTCGGCGGCAACTATTTCCTGGAACTGGCTAAATTACGTGCCGCCCGTCTGCTGTGGGCCAATATCGTGAAAGCCTACGCTCCCAAATGTTTCTGCGACAAGGATTGCAAATGCGAAGGCGATTGCAAGGACGATGTTTGCCTCTGCGCCTGCGCGATGAATATCCACTGCGAAACATCCACCTGGAATAAGACCATTTACGATCCCTATGTCAATTTGCTCCGCACCCAAACCGAAGCTATGTCGGCTATCCTGGGCGGAACCGATTCACTGACCGTCCTTCCGTTCGACGTTGTCTATGAACAACCCACCGAAATTGCCGAACGCATCGCCCGTAACCAGCAAGCATTGTTGAAAGAGGAAGCTCACTTCGACAAGATCGCTGACCCGGCTTCCGGTTCTTACTATATCGAAACACTCACCACCTCCATTGCCGAACAAGCCTGGAAACTCTTCCTCGACGTTCAGGAGAAGGGTGGTTTCATCGCCGCTTTCCGCGCCGGATTCGTTCAGTCTCAGGTAAAAGAGATGGCCGACAAACGTCGCAAAGCCGTAGCTACCCGTCGCGAAAACCTGTTAGGCGTTAACCAGTTCCCGAACTTCAACGAGAAACTCGATACCGAACTGTGCGACTGCCTCTTCAAAGTAGAAGACCAAACAGCCGAAGACGCTGAAGTGGAAACCCTTAAAATTTTCCGCGGTGCCCAGCAATTCGAAGCGATCCGCTATGCGACCGATAAATTCGCGAAGAGCAACAAACGCCCGAAAGCCTATATGCTGACCATCGGAAACCTGGCCATGCGTAAAGCCCGCGCCCAGTTCGCCTGCAACTTCTTCGCCGTAGCCGGTTACGAAGTAGTCGATAACAACGGTTTCGAAACTTCCGAAGAAGGTATTAAAGCCGCTCTCGAAGCTAAAGCCGACATCGTGGTCATCTGCAGCTCCGACGACGAATATGCCGAACTAGCCCCTGCCGCTTTCAAAGCGCTCAACGGTAAAGCCATCTTCGTGGTTGCCGGCGCTCCCGCCTGCACCGAAGAGCTGAAAGCCGTCGGCATCGAAAACTTCATTAACGTGAAAACAAACCTTTTGGAAGCGCTGGCTTCTTACAATCAAAAACTGGGCATAAAATAATTGATATAGCAAGAATCAAGTATCAAGACACAAGTATCAAGACGAAAGACAATTCAGATGCATAATTACAAGGAATTAAAAATATGGCAGAAAGGAAGGACTTTAGTCAAAGATATTTATTCATTGACAAAACAGTTTCCTCATGAAGAGTTGTATGGTCTGATCTCACAAATGCGCAGGGCAGCCATTTCAATTCCTTCAAACATTGCCGAAGGGGCCGGAAGAAGTTCCGAAAAGGATTTCTCCAGATTCCTTGATTTAGCCAATGGGTCGTCTTTTGAATTGGAAACACAACTTTATCTGAGCTTCGATCTGGGTTATACCACTCAATCAGAATTGGAACATTATTTATCGCCTGTTCAGGAGATCCAAAAAATGATCCATAATCTGAAGATAAAGCTGGAAGCAAATCTCTCTTGATACCTGATACTTGATACTTGATACAATAAATATAAAGCTATGACACCAAATTTCAAACAAATAGACATTAAAAGCTCTGCTGCTTCCGCCGAATGTGGTAGCGAATGGGCCGAAAAACACGGCATCGAGAAAAACTGGATCACTCCAGAGCAGATTCCGGTTAAAGGGGTTTACACCAAGGAAGACCTCGAAGGAATGGAACACCTCAACTATGCAGCCGGGAAAGCGCCTTACCTGCGCGGACCTTACTCATCGATGTATGTGATCCAACCATGGACCATCCGTCAGTATGCCGGCTTCTCTACCGCCGAAGAGTCCAACGCTTTCTATCGCCGTAACCTGGCCGCCGGTCAGAAAGGGCTTTCAGTGGCATTCGACTTGGCTACCCACCGTGGCTACGACTCCGACCATCCCCGCGTAGTGGGCGATGTTGGTAAAGCCGGTGTGGCTATCGACTCGATCCTCGATATGAAGATCCTCTTCGACCAGATCCCTCTGAACAAGATGTCGGTTTCGATGACCATGAACGGCGCCGTACTACCGGTACTGGCCTTCTACATCGTCACCGCGCTGGAGCAGGGAGCCAAACTGGAAGAGTTGGCCGGTACCATCCAGAACGACATCCTGAAAGAGTTCATGGTGCGTAACACCTATATCTATCCTCCGGAATTCTCGATGAAGATCATCGCCGACATCTTCGACTATACCTCGAAATACATGCCGAAGTTCAACTCGATCTCCATCTCCGGATACCACATGCAGGAAGCCGGCGCTACCGCCGACATCGAGATGGCTTACACCCTGGCCGACGGGTTGGATTATATCCGTACCGGGATCAAGGCCGGCATGAGCGTCGACACCTTCGCTCCGCGCCTCTCCTTCTTCTGGGCCGTCGGGATGAACCACTTCATGGAAATCGCCAAGATGCGCGCCGCCCGTATGATCTGGGCCAAACTGGTCAAACAGTTCGATCCGAAGAACCCCAAATCAATGGCGCTGCGTACCCACTCCCAGACTTCAGGCTGGTCGCTCACCGAACAGGATCCGTTCAACAACGTTGGTCGTACCTGTATCGAAGCCATGGCCGCAGCCCTGGGTCACACACAGTCGCTCCACACCAACGCGCTGGACGAAGCCATCGCGCTGCCGACCGACTTCTCCGCCCGTATCGCACGTAACACCCAGATCTATATCCAACAGGAAACCGAAGTTTGCCGTTCACTCGATCCATGGGCCGGTTCTTACTACGTTGAGTCACTGACCAACGACCTGGTTAAGAAAGCATGGGCTTTGATCGAAGAGGTAGAAAAGCTGGGCGGTATGTCGAAAGCCATCGAGACCGGTGTGCCGAAGATGCGTATCGAAGAAGCGGCTGCCCGTACCCAGGGCCGTATCGACTCAGGCAACCAGGCCATCATCGGGGTGAACAAATACCGTTTGGAAAAAGAAGACCCGATCGATATCCTCGAGATCGACAACACCGCCGTTCGTCTGTCGCAGATCGAACGACTGAATAAACTGCGTGCCGAACGCAACGAAGCCGAAGTACTGGCATCGTTGGAAGCCATCACCAAATGTGTTGAGACCGGCGAGGGCAACCTGCTCGAGCTGGCCGTTATAGCCGCACAAAAACGTGCTTCGCTCGGCGAGATCTCTTACGCATGTGAGAAAATAGTAGGACGTTATAAAGCAACCATCAGAACAATTTCAGGCGTGTACTCTTCAGAAGCTAAAAACGACAGCGATTTCGAAAAAGCAAAAGAACTGGTCAGCCAGTTTGCCGAAAAAGAAGGCCGTCAGCCGCGTATCATGATTGCCAAAATGGGTCAGGATGGTCACGACCGTGGCGCCAAAGTAGTGGCTACCGGTTATGCCGACCTCGGCTTCGACGTGGATATGGGACCGCTGTTCCAGACCCCGGAAGAAGCAGCCAAGCAAGCCGTCGAAAACGACGTTCACGTGCTGGGTGTCTCCTCACTGGCCGCAGGGCATAAGACCCTCGTTCCTTCCGTTATCGAAGAGCTGAAAAAACTGGGCCGCGAAGACATCATGGTCATCGCCGGAGGGGTTATCCCTGCCCAGGATTACCAGTATCTCTACGATGCCGGTGTGGTAGCCATCTTTGGCCCCGGATCCTCGGTAGCCGCTGCCGGCAAGAAGATCATGGAGATCCTCATTGCCGCTCAAGGCGAATAATGTACAGACGATCAGCGCCGGCTCCCGATTCAAACAGCGGGATAGCGGTTAGCTCAGGTCAGATACTCTAAATAGTGAAACAGCCGTCCCTGAAAAGGGATGGCTGTTTCTGTTTCCACGGACCATCTCCGGACTTTCTGTGCTGTTTCTGTACTGTTTCTGTGCTCTTTCTGTGCTATTAATGTACAGAAGCAGCACTGAAGCTGCGCGGAGCAAGAGCCGAAGATACGGGGAGGGGGACAGACAAGAAGGGGAAAGGCTAAGCCCATAAAAACAGACCGCCATTCGGATTTTTATCTCCGGATGGCGGTCAATGTTCTTTATACCTATCTTTCAGCTTATTCTCCCGTTTTCTCCTCGCCGGCGAACTCCATCAGGTAGGCTTTGATAAAGCCGTCGAGGTCACCGTCCATCACGGCCTGCACGTTGGAGGTCTCGTAGCTGGTGCGGACATCCTTCACCAGCTTGTAGGGTTGCATCACGTAGGAACGGATCTGCGATCCCCATTCGATTTTTTTCTTGGTGGCCTCCAGCTTGGTCTGCTCTTCATACCGTTTGCGGAGCTCCATCTCATACAACTGAGATTTGAGCAGGCGGATCGCATTCTCCTTATTTTGCAACTGTGAACGCGATTCGGTATTTTCAATGATGATCCCCGATGGGGCATGTCTGAGCCGGACACCGGTTTCTACCTTGTTCACATTTTGTCCTCCTGCGCCGCCTGAACGGAAGGTATCCCAGGTAATGTCGCCCGGATTGACTTCAATTTCTATTGTATCGTCAACCAGGGGAGAAACAAAGACCGAAGTAAAGGATGTTTGCCGTTTCCCCTGGGCATTGAATGGAGAGATACGAACCAAGCGGTGCACGCCGTTTTCACTCTTCAGGTACCCGTAAGCAAATTCGCCTTCAATTTCGAGGGTGACGCTCTTCACTCCGGCATCTTCGCCCGGTACAAAGCTGGCTTCGCGAACTTTGTATTTTTGTCGTTCGGCCCAGCGAAGATACATGCGCATCAGCATGTCGGCCCAGTCGTTCGATTCGGTTCCACCGGCGCCTGCATTAATTTTAAGTACTGCTCCCAGGCGGTCTTCCTCCCGGCGCAGCATATTTTTCAGTTCGAGATCCTCAATCAGCTTGCGGGTCTCGGCAAATTGTTCATCCAACTCGGCTTCAGTGATCTCGCCTGCTTCGCAGAATTCGAAGACGACCGCCAGGTCTTCAACCGCCTCGTCGACCTTCTTAAAGCCGTCGGTCCACTGTTTAACTGAACGGATCACCCTCATATGGGCTTCCGCCTCTTTGGGATTATCCCAGAATCCGGGGTCCTGGGTCTTGAGTTCTTCCTCTTCTACTCGGATTAATTTACTGTCGATGTCAAAGATACCTCCTCAGCGCGTCCCGGCGCTCAACAAGCTCTTTAAGCTGTTCCTTTAATACCATATCAGGTTGTTTTTAATATTTTGAAATAGTTTGCAAAGATAGCAAAAGCACGGAGAATTTAGGGTGCACCCCTTCTTCTTTACAGGCCTCAATCCGGGCGACATCGCCACCAGATTCAACAAACGACGTCAGTCAAAGCTATAATATTCCCTTTCTATTCACTGGATGGTATAAAAACAACTCAAAACATTGCAGCCGTTGATGCTCAATAAATCTATTGACGAATTGAATTAAGAAGAGTAAATTCACCAACTTAACCATTCTTCTCCGTCATAACAATGATCCTCATAATAAATGAAATAAAATAATTGAAAATGGGACATCCTATCTATCTCGACTATAATGCCACGACCCCCGTTGACCCGGAAGTTGCCGATGCCTTATGGCCCTATATTCAAACTCACTATGGCAATCCTTCCAGTTCATATGCCATTGGGAAGAGCAATAAAGAGGCCATTAACCTTGCCCGCGAACAGGTGGCGGCCATCCTAAAGGCCAAGCCTGAAGAGATCATATTTACCGGGTCAGCCACCGAGTCGAATAACCTTGCCATCCGCGGTGCCGCATTAGCCAATCAGGATAAAGGAAGGCACATCATTACTTCGGTTATTGAACATCCGGCAGTATTGGAGGTATGCAGCCACCTGGCAACAATGGGTTTTGAGATCACTTACATACCGGTTGACAAGGATGGAATCGTTGATCCGCAGAATATTGAAAACGCCGTTCGACCGGATACGATACTTATTTCGATTATGCATGCCAACAATGAGGTGGGGTCGATTCAGCCGATAAAGGAAATCTCAGCCATTGCCCGCAAATACGGGATTACCTTTCATTCTGATGCGGCACAGTCAGTCGGTAAAATTGATACTGATTTGAATAATCTGGGCGCTGATTTACTGACCGTGGCCGGACATAAACTTTACGCTCCCAAAGGTATCGGAGCGCTTTACATTAAAGAGGGAGTAAAGATTAATAAACTGTTGTATGGCGCCGGGCAGGAAAAAGGATTAAGGCCGGGCACCGAGAATGTAGCTTTTATCGTGGCTTTAGGTAAGGCCTGCGAAATCGCCCGACGTGATTTTGATCAGAATGTGCGGACCATGCTTTCTGCCAAAGAGCATCTGTATAACGGTTTAAAAAACAGACTTGGCAACAGGGTGATTCGAAACGGGAGGCTGGAGAAAACGCTTCCCAACACCTTAAGTGTTGCTTTCCCGGGAATTGATGCGCACCGGTTGACCAACAGCCTGAGCGATCGTCTGATGATCTCTACCGGCTCAGCCTGCCATGCCAACACGGTGGAGCTTTCATCTGTTTTAAAAGCAATGAACCTGGAACAATCGATTGCTTCTGGCACGATACGGATTTCAACCGGCAAATATACCTCATTCGCCGAGATAGACCAATCGGTGGATATCCTTTGTGAGTTCATCAACAGAAACAACGTTTAATTTTAAATCAATTATTATGCAAAAGATTCTGATCATTTTCAATCGCGAGCCTTACGACCAGACCGATGTCACATGGAACGGATTACGACTGGCCGGTACACTGAATAAAAAGGGGCATGAGGTCAGGATATTCCTGATGAACGATGCTGTAGATATGGCACGGGATATCTTAAAACCACCTCATGGTTACGACCAGGATTTATCACAAATGCTTCGGGATTTAATTGCTATCGGAGTGCCGGTTCAGGTTTGCGGCACCTGTATGGCACGCTGTGGAATCTATAAAAATCACCCCTATTTTGAAGGAGCAGAAACATCGACGATGGGTTTCTTGGCAGATTGGGTTGCCGACAGCGATAAAGTTCTTACCTTCTAACGGGATGTGGATCCGGTTATCATTCTTAATTCAACAATTATCATTGGATACCTCTCACCAAAGGTGTCGCCGCCAAATCGGAAGAGTTCGATGCTTTCGTGAAGGAGGTTATTTGTCACGACAAGTTGAAGAAAGAGTTTATCTCTTAGTCCAAAAACGGGAGCGGCGACTTCTTCTATAAAAGATTAAATGGGTTGCAGTCATGAAAGAGAATGACGACAACCCATTTAATTATGAAAATGGCGATCGATGGTAATCGGGATTATCCGGCCTGCTCCAGACTACGCAGTAGTCGGATCTCCTCGGTCCAAAGGCTTTCGTCGGGTGTCTCAAGGATGATGGGCAGGTTATCGAAACGGGGATCGTTCATCAGGATTTCGTTCATGGTCATGCCCAGCAAACCTTTCCCCAGATTATCGTGACGGTCGACCCGTGAACCGAACTCCTTCTTCGAATCGTTCAGGTGGATCCCGCGCAAATAGTTCCAGCCAATTACTTCCGTGAACTTGTTAAAGGTGCGGTCGAATTCCTCCTTTGTTCTAAGATCATACCCCGAAGTAAAGGTGTGGCAGGTATCGATGCAGACCCCTACCCTGCTCTTGTCCTCCACCTGGTCGATGATTTCGGCAATCTGTTCAAAGATATAACCCACATTGGAGCCCTGACCGGCCGTGTTTTCAATGACGGCAGTGACCCCGCTGGTCTTATCCAGCGCGATATTGATCGATTCGGCAATCAGGGTAAGACACTCGGTGACGGAAATTTTGCCCAGATGGCTTCCCGGGTGGAAATTCAGCAGTTTCAGCCCCAACTGTTCGCAGCGCTGCATCTCATCGAGGAAGGCTTCCCGCGATTTCTCCAGTCCTTCTGTTTCCGGATGCCCCAGGTTAATCAGATAGCTGTCGTGCGGGAGGATCATCCCGGGTTGAAAGCCCAACTCTTCGCACCGCTCTTTAAACAACTGAATACTCTTGCCGGTTAAAGGGGCCGATTTCCATTGACGCTGATTTTTAGTAAAGAGGGCAAAAGCGTTGGCCCCGATCTCTTTGGCATTGACGGGGGCATTCTCGACGCCGCCGCTGGCACTGACATGAGCTCCTATATACTTCATATGAATAATTCTTTTTACTGTAAACAAATATCGCCCTAAAAAAGTTAAATCCTTAACCGGATTCCAAGAATCTTACCCAAAAAAAGATTTTATCAGAAAAAGGTGATACATTGGCCTTATCAGAATGACAACGTTAACGACTAAAGACTCTATTCGGCCCTGGAATATTAATGATTATGAAAACCAAATTATTGCTTATCACCATACTACTGTTTCCACTGATCTCGAAAGCCTTTCCATTCGGGAAGAACAAGGCCGATGCAGGGGCCGACACCATCAAAAAGGGGTGGAACTTCGGGGCCATACCGGCCTTCTCTTATTCGACCGATGTGGGATTTCAGTACGGTGCCGCGGCTAATTTCTATTATTACGGCGATGGCAGCCGGTTTCCCTCTTATGATCACTCGCTTTATCTCGAGATCTCGCGTTATACCAAAGGAAGCGGGGTGTACCGGTTCTATTATGACTCCGATCAGCTGATTCGCGGGATCAGGATCTCCACCGACATCTCCTACCTGCCGGAACGGGCCTATGATTTCTACGGGTTCAACGGCTACGAGTCGGTTTACAACAAGGAGTGGGAGGACGACCAATCGGCCGGATACCGCACCCGTATGTTTTATAAGTTTCAGCAGAACAATTTCAGGTTCAAGACCGATCTGCAAGGGAAAATCGGCGATTCGCCATTCAACTGGCTGGCGGGGATCAACCTGTTAAACTATGATCTGGCCTCGGTCAACATTGACAAATTAAACAAAGGAAAGGATGACGAAGATAAACTGCCGCAAGTGGAAGAGCAGCCGGGATTATACGAACGTTACCAGCAATGGGGGCTGATCACCCCGGAAGAGGCAGATGGAGGCTTCGTACCGGAATTAAAGACCGGTCTGGTCTATGATACCCGCGATAACCGTCCTAATCCGATGAAGGGAATGTGGACCGAAGCAGTAGTGGCTTTTGCCCCTGAATTTTTAGGGGCCGAGAGCGGGTTCTCCAGGTTTTCGATTACCCATCGCCAGTATTTCACGCTGATTAAGCGCGATCTCTCGTTCGCCTACCGGGTAGGATGGCAGGAAACGCTGGGGGGCCGTGTCCCGTTTTATTATCAGCCACAAATCCTTACCTCGGTGATGACCGGCTCATCCACGACAGGCCTGGGCGGATCGAGAAACTTGAGGGGAGCGTTGCGCAACAGGGTCGTGGGCGACGGTATGGTTTACGGGAACCTGGAGCTGCGCTGGAAATTCTACCGGCTGAACTTTATGCGGCAAAACTTTTACTGCGGATTGAACGGCTTCCTCGACTTTGGCCGCGTGACCCGCAAGATCGACTTTAAAGAGAAGCTGAGTTCGATCAACTGGCAGGATTCATTAAATGAAACCTCGTCGGATTATTTCAGTCCGGGCGACGAGAAGATGCATTACACCACCGGGGCCGGCCTGCGTCTGGCGATGAACTACAACTTTATCCTTGCCCTTGACTACGGTATTGCACTGGACAAACGGGACGGTAATTCGGGGGTCTATATTGGATTGAATTATATTTTCTAGTACATTAGTATCAAGTCGCAAGTATCAGGTATCAAGACTCCCTTATCACTTAATTCTTAATACTCATGTCTTGATACTTGTGTCTTAATACTCATGTCTTGATACTTGTGTCTTGATACTTGTGTCTTGATACTTGATACTTATATCTTGATACTTTTATCATCTACCACCCCTTCAGCACCTCAGCCAGTACAAACCCAAGGTAATTACCAATCGCATAACCGACAATGCCGATGGTGATGCCCGGCACTACGATCTCGCGGTTACGGAGCGCCCCTGCCACTACCGGAACAAAGGGTGGGCTGCAGACCAGGGCCGTTGAAGTGATAATCACGGTATCAGTATCTATTTTGAAAATCTTCGACAGAAGCACTTGTAACAGCAAGGAGCCTGTAATTACCATTACCACATAAAAGAGAATAGTCGGCGCACCGTTGATCAGATTGGGAATATTGACCATCGAAGCCACCACCACACTAAAGATCAACACCAGATACATCCCCAGCTCGAATGATTTCTCGATCCGGTTAACCTGTGGGATAAATGCTGCCCCCAATGCCAGCGTGGTGATCAGCAGCATGATCACCGCCACCTGTGAGTTTTCCGGGACTAACTGTGCTATTCCTACAGAAACAGCTACAATCAGCAGTGAGAGGAAGAAAACCTTAAGTAAGGACCCTACCCGCTCCCGGCGGAGGATGCCCATATAGGGATCGGTACCGTCCAGATCGCGGTAAGTGTCGCCGGGGATTTGTTTAACAGGATATGGTTTAAGGAAGAGTCCAAACAACTTTTGTGCGAAGGTGATCAGGAAGAAGAGGTAGAAGCCGCCAACGATCAGGTCGCTGGAATGGGTGATCAGGTAGGTGGTATCATCGACATCGAGGATCAGCTTCAGCGAGGCCAGATTAGGGGTCCCTCCGGTGTAGACCCCCACCAGCAGTCCGGCCACTTTCCACAAATCAGTTATCCCCTCTCCCTTGAAAGTAATGTATCCAAGGATAATGACCACTGTCACACTGAACACCCCAATCAGTAAAGAGATAAAGCTTTTTCGGGCTAACAGGAACACCGTCTTCAGATTGGTGGAGAAAAGCATCATTGGAATAGCCAGCGGGATCACCCCACTGGAAATGGTCTCCTGAATTTTGTTACTTCCTTCAGGCATAATATTGAGGTTACCTAACAATAAACCTAGAATATAAGCCACTACCACTGCTCCCAATTTATTGACATAACGGAAGCGGTGACAGAGATCCAGAATCAGTAACGGCGAAAAGATATAGAATAAAATCAGTGCGATCTGTTTATAGAGTTCCATAATCATCTTTTAAACAAAAATAAACTTTTCACCAAAGGAACCACTTCACGGCAGCACAATAATTAGACAGATGTGTGCCAACAAAATAAAGCGGCAATTGGTTATCTTACCGGCAATCATTAACAGGGCAATCCAATGAGAACAGCAATTCTGGCCGGAGCAACCGGTCTGGTGGGCAATGAACTCTTAAAACTACTGCTTCAGCAGGAGGAATATACTAAAATCCAGGTGATGACACGACGGCCTTTGAAGATGGTCCACCCCAAAATGAAGAAACAGGTGGTTGATTTCGACCGTCTCGATCAATACCTGTTGGATGGAGAGGTGAACGATGCCTTCTGCTGTTTGGGCACCACCATGAATCAAGCCGGCAGTCAGGTGGCATTTGCCAAGGTCGACTTCGAATATATCGTCAGCTTTGCCCGGAAAGCCAGGGAGAGCGGGGCCAAACGCCTGGTAGTGGTCAGCTCGATGGGAGCCGATCCCCAATCTTCCATCTTTTACAACCGGGTGAAAGGCAAAACGGAGGAAGCACTGAAAGCGATGAATTTTGACACTTTGATCATCATGCGCCCTTCCCTGCTGGTCGGGCAGCGTGACAAGAAACGGTTTGGTGAAGAGGTGGCCCGCATCATGCTGAGTCTGTTTGGATTCCTGATCCCCGACCGTTATAAAGCTATTCGGGCAGAGCAGGTGGCCCGAAAAATGATGGAAACCGCCCTGACCACCGACAAAGGAATAACCATCCTCGAATCGGACCAGATCAGAAAATAGTTGATAAATTCATTCCGAAGCATATCATATGCTTGCTTAGGTTTGGCTATTTTTGCACCATAAAGATCAGAGATATGGAAACAACGGACAAAATTCTTTTTTCGGGGTATCATCATTTAAGAAATACCATTGATGCTTTACGCGAAGAACTCGAACTAATACACAAAGATCACCTTAACTGCAAAAACGGATGTGATCTTTGCTGCATGGCCATCTCGGTATTTCCCGTTGAGTTTTATGCGATTAAAGAAGAACTGAACCGGCGACTCGATCCACAACAGTTTCCAGAACCTAAAAACGAAGAGGATTGCCGCTTTCTGAAAAACCACAGTTGTACCATCTACCCTTCCCGGCCTATCATCTGTCGCACCCACGGACTTCCCTTGCTCTATATGAACAGTGAAGGAACGGAATGGGAGCTCTCGCACTGCGAGCTGAACTTTACCGACTACGACCCGGATGATTTTAACCACGAGAATACCTACCCGCAGGATACCCTCAACAGTAAACTCTTCATGGTCAATCGTGAGTTTATCGCGAAGTTTACCGAGCAGAAGTTTGAGGAAACCGACCGTATCCCGTTGTCGAAGCTGGTGGAGGAGTAGGGAGGCCTTCGGCAGGCTCAAGCTAAGGCAACGAAAGGGAGAAGGGACAAAGGGGGGGAAGATTGACGATTAACGATTCGCGATTGACGATTTTTCCGTTATTACGTAAATAAATGGGGTGGCGTAAGGTTCCTCGGTCTGACTTAAAATGTGAACATTACCCCCGAAATCCAAAACAAAACGATTAGACAACGGAATGATTCGTGCATCGTAAAAAGATCAGATAAGGATTCTGAGGATTCGCAGGATTAAGGATTTAATCATTCCGATGGCTATTTACGTATATCGATTCAAAATTAGATCTCCTTACCGGGAAAAATGAAGGCTTTTTCCCCGACAATCGCTATCTTTGAACGCTGTAAAAAAGTTCATTCTGAATTCTTTATAAGAAAAATCAATCATATTAGTAATCAATAAACTATATCAGACATGTCAGAGTTTTCTTACCAAAAGCCGTTTCCGATTAAAAAGGATACTACCAAGTACCGGCTTTTAACCAAAGATTATGTATCGACAGTAGAAGTCGAAGGACGGAAGATCTTAAAAGTGGCTCCCGAAGGTCTCGAATTATTGGCCCGCGAAGGTTTCGCCGACGTATCGTTTTACCTGCGTGCCGCCCATCTCGAAAAACTGGCCAACATACTGAAAGACCCTGAAGCCAGCGACAACGATATTTTTGTTGCCCATACCATGTTACTGAACCAGGTTGTCGCAGCCGAAGGTGAGCTACCCACCTGCCAGGACACCGGTACCGCTATCGTGATCGGCAAGAAAGGCGAGAACGTGTGGACCGGCGGCGACGATGCCAAATACCTCTCGAAAGGAATTTACGAAACATACCGCGACCGCAACCTTCGTTATTCGCAAGTGGTCCCTTTCACGATGTTCGACGAGAAAAATACCGGCAACAACCTTCCGGCACAGATCGATCTTTATGCCGTCGAAGGCAACAGCTACGAATTTCTCTTTGTGACCAAGGGGGGCGGTTCAGGCAACAAGACTTTCCTCTATCAGCAGACCAAATCATTGCTGAACGAAGAGAGCCTGACCAAGTTCATCAAGGAAAAGATCAAAGATCTGGGTACTTCAGCTTGCCCTCCCTACCACCTCGCCCTGGTAATTGGAGGCACATCGGCAGAAGCGACCCTGGCTACTGTAAAGAAAGCATCCGCCGGTTATTTCGACCATCTTCCAACCGAAGGCAACGAAGGGGGCCAGGCTTTCCGCGATCTCGAATGGGAAGAGAAAGTATTGAAAATTTGCCAGGAGAGCAGCATTGGCGCACAGTTTGGTGGTAAATATTTTGTCCACGATGTTCGTGTGATCCGTTTGCCCCGTCACGCAGCCTCCTGTCCGGTTGGATTGGGAGTAAGCTGCTCGGCCGACCGCAATATCAAGGCTAAGATCACCGAGGACGGTATCTTCCTTGAAGAACTGGAACGTAATCCTGAAAAATTCCTGCCTAAAGTAGCTCCGCACATGCAACCCTCTGTCGATATCGACCTCGACCAACCAATGGAGGAAGTATTGAAAGAGCTTTCCAAATACCCGGTTAAGACCCGTCTGAACCTGAAGGGAACATTGATCGTGGCCCGCGATATCGCCCACGCGCAGATCAAGAAGATGATCGACGAAGGTCAACCGATGCCCGACTATTTCAAGAAACACCCGGTCTATTATGCCGGTCCGGCCAAGACCCCGAAAGGAATGCCATCGGGAAGCTTCGGCCCCACTACGGCAGGACGTATGGACGGTTATGTCGACCTGTTCCAGAGCCTGGGCGGATCGCTGATCATGCTGGCCAAAGGTAACCGTTCACAACAGGTGACCGACGCCTGCAAGAAACATGGCGGCTTCTATCTTGGATCGATCGGCGGACCTGCCGCCATCCTGGCCAAGAACAGCATCAAATCGGTCGAAGTGGTCGATTTCGAAGAACTGGGCATGGAAGCCGTTCGCAAGATCTATGTCGAAAACTTCCCGGCCTTTATCATCGTTGACGACAAAGGCAACGATTTCTTCGCCAATATGAAGTAGTTTATCTTAACAACTATACTAAAAAGCCGTTCCCGAAAAGGAGCGGCTTTTTTATTGGATAAATATGCAATTACTATTGCCATTTACCATAAAAACTGCTTAAATTGTAAGAAAACTACCGATGGGATCAAAAGTATTACTTTCAGCTTTGATCGCCTGGTTTGTCGCACAATCCCTAAAGGTGATCATCACCCTGATTCGTGATAGAAAGTTTCAGATAAACCGGTTTGTCGGAAGTGGGGGTATGCCTTCTTCACATACCGCGCTGGTGGTGGCGATGACTACAACGGTTGCCCGGTACGAAGGATTCGGGTCGTCGCTCTTCGCGGTATGCCTGATTTTCTCCCTTGTGATAATGTACGATGCAGCCGGGGTACGGCAAGCCGTGGGGAAACAGGCTAAGATGCTGAACCACCTGATCAGCGATATCTATCATCATAAACATACCGGCGGCCTGCTGAAAGAATTACTGGGCCACACCCCGAAAGAGGTATTCGCGGGAGCGATCCTGGGGATTGCCATTGGAATGCTGATCTGAGATCATGAACAAAAATCAGCCGTTAGGAGGAAAAAGAATATAACGAATTTCTTCTCCTAGGGAAAACTCATAAAAATGAACCGTACCGATACAACGTTCCGGTAGAAAATCCCTGAAAATCCTACCTAAAAGTAGCAAAATCCACCCATCATATATCCACCTATACTCTCTCTATCAACACATTAAACAAAAAGGCACAATAATTGGACGGTATTTATAAATACCAAATATCACGATTATGAGATTAAGTGCACGAAACCAGTTAAAAGGAAAGATACTGAAAGTGGAAGAAGGATTAATTACCGCTAAGGTAATGCTTGATCTGGGGAATGACAATATTGTATCGGCCATCATTTCCAAAGACTCGATTACAGAACTCGATCTTAAACCCGGAGATACAGCTTACGCTATCATCAAATCGACCGAAGTGATTATTGGCGCCCCTTGCGATTGCAAAAAAGAAAATTGCACCTGTAATTGCCATTAAGATGATTGAGATCGGATGCCATATCTTCATCAAAAAGGGTGGTCGGACCTTTTTGGATCCGGTAAAAACGTCCCTCTTGCTCGAGATCTCGAAGAGCGGGAGTTTAAGCGGTGCAGCCAGGATTCTGAATATCTCCTATCAACATGCCTGGATACTGGTAAACGAAATCAACAAGGCCTACTCCGAACCACTTGTAGTTAAGAAAAGGGGGGGTAACAATGGAGGTGGCACAGAGATCACTGCCAACGGGCAACGAATTCTATCCGAGTATCACTCTATTTCAAAACAAATTAACAAGTTGATCAACCAAATCAACACTGAGATCAATTTCTGATTTTTTTTAATCCGCGTTATCTAAATCAGTTTATATCGAAAAATATTAATCAAATTATTCATTCAAAACGATGCGCTGAATAACAAAAAATCCGGGGATTGATCGGTGCAAATGATTTTTCCCTGATGATTAAAATCGTTAAAATTTCAACTCTTTAAATATATAAAAATGAGTAAAAATCACAGGTTCATCTTATTATCTTCTCTATTTTTCCTGACGATACTATCGAAGAGTTACTGTCAGGTGACCATTGATGTAGAGATTCGTCCCAGGACAGAATATAGGAGCGGCTTTAACCAACCCTTGGCTGACACAGTAAAATCATCGTTCTTCACGTTGCAACGAACGAGATTGAATTTCAATTACACCAGCGGATTGCTAAATACCCGATTGACGTTACAGGATGCCCGTATCTTTGGTGAGGGTGACACCAAGCAACCGTCATCAGCAACCACCGGGAGTATCGGGATCTATGAAGCATGGGCTGAGTTGCTGATCCTGACCGGAACGAGTTTTAAAATTGGCCGTCAGGGGGTACAGTTCGAAGATGGCCGTCTGTTCAGCCTCTCTCCCTGGAGCAACACCGGCAATGCCCATGATCTGATACAACTGCAATACAAGCGCGACGGATTTGATGCTCAAATGGGTTATGCCCTCAATAATCAGAAAGCGCTGAATGCCGATACGGCTTATTACAGCGTTTCCAAAATGTATAAACAACTGGCTTTCCTTCACCTGACCAAAAATATAACCACCGGACTTGATTTAAGCTTTTTGGGGGTAGAAGAGGGATTTCAGAAAAGTAAATCTGATCAGGAATTCTATCACCGATATACGACAGGGGGAACACTTCAGTTAAAAGATGAAAAAAAACCATTGGGATTTCTTTTCACCGGATACTATCAGTTTGGGAAAAGTGCCCCCGCCATCGACTTGAATGCCTGGTTACTGGCGTTAAAAACAACCTATGCTTTTACGGGTAAAATCAACGGGCTTGTTGGAATCGACTGTTACTCAGGCTCAGAAAGCACCATAACCGCCACCAAAACCAACACATTCAACAAATTACCCTATGGGGTCAACCACTCATTCAACGGGTATATGGAATATTGGACTGCACTACCGAAAGGCGGATTGGTCAACTATTTTGGAGGAATGAGTATTAAACTGACGAATAGGTTGACTTCGGACATTACTTATTACAGATTTAACCTGAACAAAGAGATGAAAGTCGGAACGAATAACGTTTCGAAAAATATCGGTTCAGAGGTTGATTTGATGTTTAATTATAAACTATCTGCAGCGGCTGCCGTTCAGCTTGCCTGGTGCGGCTATTTTGCCAACGATGGGACCAACCTGCTGAAATACAAAAAGACGGAGGTTGAAACCAAGTTCCCGCAATATGCCTATCTAATGCTGACGATCAAACCTCAGTTTTACAAGACTCCGACCACTGAAATTAAATAGCATAATAACAATAGATAAAGTACTACCACAATGAAGAAAACTATCACCTTATTTTTACTGGTCGTCCTGATAATAGGAGCCAAAGCCCAACCGGTAAAGGTTGCCGCTGCAGCCAATTTGCGTTATGTTTTTGAAGAGATCCAAACCGTCTATGCCAAGCAGAATCCGCAGGGAGCTGTAACGGCAAACTTTGGATCATCCGGCACGCTGCTCCAGCAAATCCTCAACGGAGCCGATTTCAACCTCTTTATGGCAGCTGACGATCAATTTCCCGTAAAATTAAAAAGTCAGGGAGCGGCTTCTGGGGAGATTAAAGTTTATGCCCGGGGTATATTAGTGCTTTGGAGCAATACACATGATGTTTCAAAAGGGCTTGCCATACTGACCGATCCGTCAATTAAACGGATCGCTGTGGCTAAACCCGAACTGGCCCCTTATGGCGACCGTGCTGTTGAATGTTTGAAAAAAGAAGGTTTGTATGATCAGGTTAAAGACAAGTTAATCTTTGCGGACAACATCTCACAAACCGCACAGTTTGCTCAAACCGGGAATGCCGGAGTGGCTTTTCTGGCAAAGTCTCTAACGTTAACTCCGGAGATGAAAGGTTCTGTTTATGAGATCGACCCCCAATCCTATAAGCCTATCAACCAAGCGATGGTATTGGTAAAAAACTGGAAAGTCAATACGGAGGCGAGCAAATTCATGCAATTTGTTTTATGCGATAGTTGCAAACCTATTTTTATAAAATACGGATATCTCGTTCCGTAAATCTGTTTTAACCACCGGTAGCCGGATAATGGCTACCGGACAAAATGATGCGTGATGAACAAACTTTCCGGTACCGTATCCAAGATACAACAATCCGGAGCGGTCATATTAGTGGACATCCGGGTAGAAGAACACCCCTTTTCTGCGTTGCTGATTGAATCTGCTCAAACTCCAGACTGGCTAACGGAAGGAAATCAGGTCGAAGTGGTTTTCAAGGAAACTGAAGTGTCGCTGGCAAAAAATTTATCCGGATTGATCAGTATGCGAAACCGGATGAACTGCCGGATCACGGGCATCGAAAAGGGGAGTCTGTTAAGTAAAGTAGACCTGAGATTTCTAAACAACCGGATTTCATCGGTAATAACTACCCGTGCTGTCGATTCACTGCAACTGACCATTGGGGAAGAGGTGGAAGCATTGGTAAAAGCCAATGAAATATCGCTAATGAAAAAGAAATAAAGCAAAGGCAGGTACGATTGACGATTGACGATTTACAAATTACTATTTATACAAAATGGATCCGCAATTTATTCAAACACTCTTATTGACATTAAAGCTAGCCGTATCGACCACCACCATCCTGTTTATCATTGGATTGCCTATTGCCGGATGGCTCGCCTACTCCAGCTTCAGGTTAAAGCCCGTTGTGGAAGCGCTGGTAAGTATGCCAATGGTTTTACCACCCTCGGTGATCGGCTATTATATGCTGGTCGCTTACAGTCCGCGGAACAGTTTCGGCGCCTGGCTCTCTGATGTTTTGAATGTACGTCTGGCCTTCACCTTTGAAGGGGTACTGATCGCATCGGTCATCTTCAGCCTCCCCTTTATGGTACAGCCCTTGCAAAATGGGTTACGTGCATTACCCGACAGTCTGCGTGAAGCCTCCTACACCCTGGGAAAATCGAAATGGACCACCTTCTTCAAGGTGCTTCTTCCCAATATAAAATCATCGATCATCACCGCTATCGCACTAACATTTGCCCACTGTATCGGCGAATTTGGCGTGGTATTGATGGTAGGGGGTAATATGCCGGGAGAAACCCGCGTAGCCTCTATCGCCATTTACGACGAAGTGCAATCACTTAATTTTGATGCTGCTAACCGTTATGCTTTTATCCTTTTCATCGTTTCTCTAACGTTACTCACTACCATCTACAGTGTAAACAAAAAACAGGAAGTATGGAAAATCATCTGATCCGCCTTGATATAGAAAAGCTGATGCACACGGCCAATGGCCCTATGAATCTGAAGATTAAAACAGAAATCAGGGCCGGCGAACTGGTGGCATTGTTTGGTGCTTCAGGAGCGGGTAAGACAACACTGCTGCGGATCCTTTCCGGACTATTGAATCCCGATCATGGCAAGGTTCTCTTTGGGGATACCGTCTGGTTTGATTCGGAAAAGAATATCAACCTTCCCACCCAGCAACGTAACATAGGTTTTATGTTTCAGGATTACGCGCTGTTCCCCAACATGACCGTTGAAGAAAACATCTTTTTTGCTCAAACGGTGAAAGATATAAAAGCGGCATCGGAACTGATCGTAATTTTCGGATTGCATGAATTGAGGAAAAGGAAACCGGCCAAACTCTCGGGAGGACAAAAACAGCGGTTAGCCCTTGCCCGTGCCTTAGCCCGAAAACCACAACTGCTCCTTTTGGATGAGCCGCTTTCAGCTCTCGATGCCGAAATGCGTGTAATGCTTCAGGATGAGATCCGACGGGCCCACGAGATGTTGGGCGCTACCACCCTCATGGTTAGCCACGACCTCAACGAAGTATTCCGACTGGCCTCTCATGTGGTCATGATTGAAAACGGGGAGATCACAAAGAGTGGCACTCCCGAAACAGTTTTCTCCGACAATGCCATCAGTGGCAAAGTTCAGATTACCGGGCAGATTGCCCGTATCGAACGGCAGGAAACACTCAACATCGTCACCGTCATCTCGGGCCACAACCAAATTATTAAAGTCATTGCTTTCGAAAATGACCTGAAAGACATGAAACCCGGTGACCATGTAATGGTCTATACCAAGGCTTTTAACCCAATAATCCAAAAATTACACCCCTTGTTCTGAAAAGAGCTATAAACAACAATAATGGCCGGGACTGGCGGATGGCAGACTGTAAAATATTGCGCTGCCAGACTTTCCAAACATCTTCCGGTCAACCTTCAAACCGGATATCAATCTCTTCATCGCGTTTCTGCAATAACGCAAAATTGGTATCTCTAATCGCCTTAAGTTGATGTCTTCTGGCCTCATGTTTCAACGACCGTTCCAGATCGACCATTTTCGATTTACTGCAATCAATATTGAAATGGACATAGATAGTTTCCGGTTTTTGCTGATCAAACCGGACCAGAAAAGCATTGCTTTCGACAAAGACCAAATCATCATAGGTATAACTAACACTGAATCCGGCGGCATCGAGCCAGTTCATCACTCTTCCAAGCGGGGGTAATGTATTCATGCGGGAATTAATTTTTGGGGTTTTCAAAGACTGTAGTTATGAACCGAAACCAGAATTTGATCTCATCGATCTCGAAAGCGTCATATTCGGTTGGACACCGCAGTTTGTAATAATTGATGGCATCTTCAAACTGGTCGTAGGTGAAGGTAAATCCATTGGACTCCAGAAACGGTTGGATCCGTTCAGGGGTCAGACGGTTCATCTTCTTTCGAAGATTGAGGTCATACCTCAGATTGGCGATGAAATCAATGGCATTTTGTAATGGCATAATCGTTCGTTTTTAACAGGTTGAACTACAGGAGCCGCATAAAGCGGAGTCACAACTGATTGCGCTTGCTTCCAGCGCCTCCGCGAAACTGTATATGGGAAGTATTCCTTTCTGTAGGGCTTCAACATTTTTATTTATAGTACTACCGGAGGCTTTATAAGGATTTATATCCATCATCTTAAACAACTTGAGTACTACCGGAGAGTAAACAGGACTGACTACGGCTTCTATGCCCCTCTCCTTCATTATCCCTGTGAACCCTCCCGGATGATTCTCCTGTTCAAAATCGAGGGTTTCCAACGTGTTGCTAACGGTATCGTAGATACCTAATATTGTGGTATGGTGAAAGCTTGGCGCGAGTCGTTCGCTCACAACCAGAAGTCGGTCCGAAATGGGGAGTCCTATTTTCATAATATCAAATTTTAAATCCAGACAATCAATCACAATAAACTATTCCGGACTTCTCCGGCAAGCAGGTTCAATGCCAGCACAAGGACCTCGCTTTCCGACAAGCCTCGTTTCTCAGCAGCCGCCTGTTGTTTGATCCACTCCAGCAGGTTCGACAGTTCAGTCTCGTTCAGAACAATGCTTTTCTTCCTGAGCAGATCGCGGAGCGCGGCTCTTCCCGAATGTCTGCCATAGATAAAACCAGCCTCGTCCTTTCCGATTAGGCTGGCCGGGATCAACTGGTAGCTGTTCCGGTCGTTGAGTAAAAATCGGGTGTGAATTCCCGATTCATGGCTCAGCGCTTTTCCTCCGGTGACAGGTTTTCCTTCCGGTAAGGGGCGGCCCGAAGCTTGGCTCACCAGCGATGAAAGTGCGCCCAAAAAAGTTGTATTATATCCGTGAGGAGATCGGAAACTCAATTCCAGGACCATGATCACCTCTTCCAGTGCCGCGTTACCTGCGCGTTCGCCTAATCCGTTCACCGTCACGCTGGCCGATCGCGCTCCTGAACCAAGCGCCGCAAGGGTGTTGGCATTGGCTAATCCTAAATCATTATGCCCGTGAAACTCTATCTCCGTTTCAGGAATCAGGTCGGCAATCATTTTTACCAGGTTGGAAGTGCTCCAGGGATTCAGTATTCCGACCGTATCGGCTATGCGGAACCGGTGAGCCCCGCACCGGGAAGCCTGTAAAGCCATATCGGCCAGAAAAGATTCATCTGCCCGTGAGGCATCCTGCGCCCCGACGGCCACCTGATCGAAAAAACCAGTAGCATAACTAATCAGCTCTTTCATTGTTTGCAGTACCCATTTTCGCTCTTTCACCATCGTCATCAGGTGGATATCGGAAGCCGGGAATGAGATATTAACCCGGTCGACGCCACTTCTTATCGCGGCATCGATATCTTTTTTGGTGGCACGACACCAGGCCAGGGTTTTAAATTGAAATCCGGCATCCACGATGGCCTTCATCGTCTCTATCTCCTCCACTCCTATCGCCGGAGTACCGATCTCCAATTCGGGGATACCGGTTTTTTCCAGCAAGGCGGCTATCTGAAGTTTCTCTTTCAGGGTAAAGGATACGCCGGGAGCCTGTTCACCATCACGGAGCGTCGTATCAATCAGGTAAGGAGGAAGGATGTTCATGACGAATGAGTATTTCAATTTAAGATTGACGATCAACGAATAATGATTGACGATTTGTCAAAACACTATTAACGATTAATCTTTAACTATTTCAAGCCTTTAGCAGGCAGAAGAAGGGAGCCGGGCAACAGAACTCAATAAGGAGCGATCTCCCGGCTCCCGGATTTCTGATTGTTTTATTCGGAGATCAAGTATTGTGTAGCGACGCCGCCCGATTCCATCGCGTCGAGGATCTCGTCCATCTTCTCCTCGGAAGTGATTCCCCCATACCACAGGTTTTGCGGATGGACCACCACCACAGGCCCCTGGGCACAGACATTCAGACAGCCCGTGGCAGAAACCACAACGTCGAGTCCGCGATCAGCGGCGTTTTCGGTAAAGTACTGAATCATCGACTGGGCTCCTTTGCGGTTGCATGCCCCCTGGGCATCGCCCCCGATACGGTATGAGTTACATACCAGGATGTGAAAAACTGGTTTTTTCATGTTTTGTTTGTTTTGTATTAAAAAATTATGTCCCATTTCTTTCTGTTTGAGTTCAGGCACAGCCCTGCGCATTGCCGCGACAAATGTCGCCACATTTGAACTGGTCGGCTTTTCTGACGGTTCGGATCATCTTCCCCTGATAAACGGCATCGAGCCCCTCGTCGATCAGGCCGGTCATCTGGATCACACGAATTCCTGAATCCTGAAGGATATTTAGCGGGTTAGGTCCGGCGCCACCTGCCAGTAATGCCCGACAGTCCTTCAGCAGCGAAGCCATTTCCATCCACCTGAAGTTTCCCCCACCAGCCTCGGGCATCTTCCGTTCTTCGACAAAATGATACCCTTTGGGAGATTGACGGAAGACATAGAGCGAATCGGCCTCTCCCAGATGCAGGTTAACCAGCAATCCTTCACGGGTGGCTACCGCCACATATGGTCGTTCCTCATCCGGATGGATTGGTCGGGAGGCATATTCCTGAAGTAAACCGAAGGCTTCCGTATGATCCTGTCCCAACAACCCGGCAGCATCGGCGCGGCAACGGGCACAGTGAGTCATCATCGGGATATGTTCTTTCGCCAGGGTCCTCACTTTAAAGATCATCTGCTTCGATGGTTCTTCCATGGTCTCGAAAGGGGTATCCTTATTGGGGATTACCGGGATGCAGTTCATTACATCGGCGCCCAGTTCCGACACAACTCTGGCCACTTCATCAATATGATGATCGTTAATTCCCGGCAGGATAATCGTATTGATCTTCACCGTGATTCCATTTGCTTTCAACCGTGGGATACAATCCAATTGTTCTTTCAGCAACACCTGTGCCCCCTCCCTGCCCCGGTATACCTTAGGCCCGAAACGCACCCACGAATAAACCTTCGCGGTAATATCCGGATCGACCGCGTTGATGGTGAGGGTGACGTGTGTAACCCCAAGTTCGCCGATACGGTCGATATGAGGTTTCAGGTTTAGCCCGTTGGTCGAGAGACAAAAGATCTTTTCAGGGTATCTTTGCCTTATGAGCCGGATGGTTTCGAGGGTTTCCATCGGGTTGGCAAACGGGTCACCCGGACCGGCGATGCCGATCACGGAGATATTTTCAATCCGGTCGCTCATGGCTGAAAGATACGACACAGCCTGCCCCGGGCTCAATACCGATGAAGTGACCCCCGGGCGGCTCTCGTTCACGCAGTCGTATTTGCGGTTACAATAATTGCACTGGATATTGCATTTCGGGGCAACCGGGAGGTGAATCCGGGCATGTGTATGTTTGGCCTCCTGATCGAAACAGGGGTGTTTGGGGCTTTCGATGGTGGTGTTCATGCTGTTTTGCTTTAAAGGTTAAATGTATTTGTAGCCTACCGGGGAGTGCTCCTGTTTGTATTCGATCAGGGCATTGGTGATGTGGTCGAAGAGTTGCATGGTTCCTTCGTAGCCCAGATGGAGCAGCCGTTGTCCCCCAATGCGGTCGTGGATCGGAAAGCCGGTACGGACCAACGGGATCTCTAATCGCCGGGCGATATAGTAGCCTTTACTGTTGCCAATCATCAGGTCGGGTTTCAATTCGTCGGCCATCTCGCTGATCGTTTCGAAATCCAATCCATTGACGGCGATGATCTTTTCAGCGCGATCGCCCGCGATACGTCCGATCTCTTTTTTCAGCAGGCCGCTCTCGCCACCGCTGGCCACCAACACGGTATCGATGCCAATCTCTTCGAGAAACGAAACTATTCCGATCACTATGTCCTCTTCACCATAAACAACAGCACGTTTCCCAAAGAGATATTTATGTCCATCGACATAGGCATCGACTAATCGTCCGCGTAAGCGGGTATATTTTTCAGGAGTTTTCTGCCCCGATAAATCTTCAAGCGCTTTTAAGAAAAGATCGGTCTCATTAATCCCTACCGGCAGTCCCAGTCTCACGGCAGGGACCTGGAAATTTTGTTCCAGCCACCCTGCTGCCGTGGCAGGATCCTTACCGCTGCTGTTTTTTATTTTGCCTTTGTTCAGCACATAACCCAATTCGATGGAGGCTTTTGCCGAACCCGTACGTTTCAGTTCTTCGATCGAAGTCCCGCCTTCAGGGATGATCTGGTAATCGCGCCAGTGAGGATTATCCAGTGTATCGGAATAATCGGGGAAAAGCACGGTATCGAGACCGAAATCAGCCATCATCTCTTTCAGGTAACGCAGGTCGGCTGGAGAAACAAAACCGGGAAAGAGATTGACATGTCCCCCTTCCGGAAATCTTCTATCAGCCAGCGAGGAAATCACCGAAAGAACTGTTTCGTGAAAACCATCCATATGGGTGCCGTCGTAACTGGGAGTTGAGGTATGGATAAAGGCCGGGAGCTGCCTTCCCTCATTCATCCGTTGATATTCCCTGATCATTTTCGGGATATCCTCGCCGATAGTTTCGCTTAGACAGGCCGAGGCGACACCGATCACCTCGGGATGATACTGCCGGATGATATTATCGAAAGCCGCATTCAGGTTTCTCTCCCCGCCAAAGATAGTAGTGGCTTCGGAAAAGTTGGTCGAGGCAATATCGACTGGTTCCTTGTAATGGCTGATCAGGTAACGACGGATGTAAGTGGCACAACCCTGCGCGCCATGGATCACCGGAAGACAATTTTTAATCCCTTTATAAACCACGCTGGCGCCCAGCGGGCTGCAAAGCTTACAGGCATTGCGCGTTGCGACACCTGTTGAGCCCTGGAGAGCGAATTCGGTTGTTTTGCTCATACTCTTCTTTATTTAATTGTCGGAATCCTGTTGTTGATTCGCATTTTCAAATCTTTTCCCGCGAAAGCCAAGGTTGAAAATGCCATTGTCAATACTTACATTGCCATTGTTATTCGTTACAATGGCTATATCAATAATGATTTTGCCATTTTCATTAATGTAAATGGTGTTTTTATTAATGTATTTGCCGTTTTCATTAATAAAAACGGGGGTGTAATAATTGGAATGAACGATGTTCCTTTCGGGATTTTGCCGTTTTCATTTGGTAAACTGCCAGACGGGGCTCATCGCGGTAGCGTAGATTTCTTTGGCGAAGTTGATCATGCCCTCGTAGCCGGCCAAGGCCTCTTTGCGCTCATGGTTATGGTCGCAGAAGCCCAGCCCAAGCTTGTAGGCAATGGGGCGTTCCTTCACCCCGCCAATAAAGATGCTGGCTTTGGTTTCCTTAACGAAATGCGACAGTTCAATCGGGTTGGAATCATCCACGATGATGGTCTCCTCGTCGCACAACTGACGGATCAGATCGTATTCATCGGCAGTGCCGGTTTGCGATCCAACCACGACGGTCTTCACCCCGATCAATCGCAGCGCCTTAATTAAGGAGATGGCTTTGAAAGAGCCCCCCACGTAGATGGCGGCCCGTTTCCCTTCCAGCTTTTCCCGGTAGGTTTTCAACATAGGCATCAGACGGGCAAATTCATCTTTAACAATGGTGCGGGCTTTATCGATCAGCTCATCGCTTTGAAAAAAACTGGCCACTTCGTAGAGGGCGTCGCTCATGTCTTCGATCCCGAAATAGGACACCTTCATGAACGGCATGCCGTACTTCTCCTTCATGATCTTGGCCAGGTGCATCATCGATCCGGAGCATTGGACCACGTTGAGCGAGGCTTTATGCGCGTTGCGGATGTCGGCCACGCGACCATCGCCGGTGATGGTGGCATTGACATGAATTCCCATTTTACGGTAATAGTCGAGCAGGATCCACAATTCGCCGGCCAGATTAAAATCGCCAAGTATGTTGAGACTGAATTTGGGTATTTCGCGGTCGGAAGTACCTACTAATGTGGCCAACGCTTCGCAGGCAATCTTGTAGCCGTCCTTTTTACTGCCGTTAAAGCCGGGCGCCTGTACCGGGATGACCGGGATACCCTTTTCTACACTTACCCTTTTGCAGATGGCTTCCACATCGTCGCCGATGACCCCGACGATACAGGTTGAATAGACAAAAGCAGCTTCGGGCCTGTATTTACCGATCAGTTCGGTGAGGGAAGCATAGAGTTTTTTCTCGCCGCCGAAGACCACCTCCTTCTCGTGCAAGTCGGTCGAAAAACTCAACCGGTGCAGTTCAGGTCCCGACGAGAGTGATCCGCGGATATCCCAGGTATAGGCCGCGCAGCCAATGGGGCCGTGGATCAGGTGGAGCGCATCGGCAATCGGGTAAAGGACAACACGGGAACCGCAGAAGACGCAAGCCCGCTGACTGACCGACCCGGCAAGGCTGGGTTTCGAACATTCGATGGTGTGATTGTCTTTACCTGTCCGGTAAATCTGTTTTTCGCGTCCGGTGAGTATCGATTCCATGTGTTGTCGTATTAAGAATTATTCAGTTTACATCACTAACTCAAATTTTTCCTCGGGAGCCTCGCGGTCGATCTTGTCCATTATCACGCCCAGTATACTGGTCAGAAGGTGCATCGCTCCTTTATAACCAATCGTGGGGAAATAGCTGTGGCCGACACGGTCGAGGATTGGGAAACCCAACCTGACGAAGGGAATGTTCTCGTCACGGGCAATATATTTCCCGTAAGTGTTCCCGATCAGCAGGTCGACCGGCTCCTGTTTGATCCATTGATGAAGCTGAAACAGGTCGGCACGTTCACCGTTCATGTATTTTGCCTCGGGGACAGCCGGTTTCAGGATCCGGTCCATTGCCGCCTCAAAACGTTTTCCGGGAGTGCCACTAACGAGATAGACCGGTTTCATGTCGAGGGTAAGCAGGAATTCCACCAGTGGGGTCAGGGTATCGGGATCGCCAAAGAGGACCACCCGTTTCCCGTAAAGGTATTTGTGCATGTCGGTGATCATATCGATCAGGCGGCCACGCTCGTCGGTGATGGAATCGGGAACGCTCACATTGGCTGCACGCGACAACGCGGTGATGAATCGGTCGGTAGCTGTCAGCCCGATCGGCAGTTCGAGGGTGCTGAATTTGACTTTGCACTTGTTCTCCAGTTTGATGGCGGCATCCTCGGCGCAGAAAGGGCCTAAGGCCAGGGTAGAGCGGCTGTCGCCCATGCTCACCATCTCGGGGATCGTTGTTCCCCCTTTCGGGAAAAGTTCATGTTTGCCGGTCATCGGCGTATCGAGTACATCCGACATGTCGGGCATCAGCACGATCTTCACACCCATGGCCTCCGCCATGCTTTTGATCTCGCGCATATCCGACGGTTCGACCCAACCGGAGATGATGTTGATCTGATTCCGCTTATTTCCGGTCCGTTGAGGGAAGTAATTGATAAACCCGGAGACCATATTGGAATAGCCTGTCACATGCGACCCGACATAGCTGGGCGTATTGCAATGCACGACATGTTTTCCGGCCGGGACCAATTTATCGTCCCTGGTTTTCTGAAGGATCTGGTTGACGTCGTCGCCGATAGTTTCCGACAGACAGGTGGTGTGCACCGCAATAATATCGGGATGGTAAACGGTAAAGATGGTATTGACTGCCTGAAGCAGGTTGGCTTGTCCGCCGAACACCGAAGCGCCTTCGGTGAACGAACTGGTGGCCGCCATCACCGGTTCTTTGAAATGACGGGTCAGGGCAGAACGGTGGTATGAACAGCATCCCTGCGAGCCGTGACTGTGAGGGAGGCAACCATGCACCCCAAGGGCGGCATACATCGCTCCTACCGGTTGGCAGGTCTTGGCCGGATTGATCGTCAACGCCGACCGTTCGATGATTTTATCTGAAGTATGACGTAATAACATAAGTTCTAATTTTAATGTTTTGCTGAAACCCTATTCTCAGAAAGCGTATTCGGCCTCAACGATCTCCTCAGCAACCCAAGGGGCTTTCACCATTTTCCAGATCGAAGTATTGGCAATCATATCGATATCCTTGTAGAAATTGACCGCACCGACGAAGCCCGCATAGGGACCGCCGTAGTCGTAACTGTGAAGCTGCTTGAGCGGGATGCCCATCTTCTGTACGCAATATTTCTCCTTGATACCGGCACAGAAGACATCGGGATGATAGGTCTCGATCAGTTTCTCCATCTCATAATGGCTGATATCGTCGATCACTACCGTTCCCTTTTCCATATCGGCCATCATACCATCGTAATCGAACCCGATCCCTTCGGCCATAAGTTCCGCTTTGCGCTCCTCGCTCAATCGCTGATTGTAGCGTGATGCGTCTTTTTCGACATGCAGCTCCTCGATATTGCGGCTGTCGGCATCGATGACGATGGAGGGAAGAACGCGGCGCCCTTCGTAGTCGTCGCGGTGACCAAATTCATAGCCGGCAACCAGCGATTTCATGCCCAGTTCACTGAAGAGTTCCTGATAATGGTGGGCACGCGAGCCTCCGACGAAGAGCATCGTGGTTTTTCCTTCGGTGCGGGGGCGCAGTTCAACGATGACTTTTTCCACGTTAGCCATCTCTTCGGCAATTACCTCTTCTACTTTGGCAGTTAATCCGGCATCGCCGAAATATTTTGCAATCTTCCGAAGTGATTTAGCCGTTGATTCGGCACCGATAAAGTTGACTTTCATCCAGGGGATTCCGAACTTGGTCTCCATCATCTCGGCCAGGTAGTTGATCGAACGGTGGCACATGATGACGTTCAGGTCGGCGGTATGGGCCGTCTCAAACTGGTTGAGCGTGGAGTTACCGCTGAAGCTGGCAATCATCGTGATGCCGCACTTTTCGAGGATCCGTTCAATCTCGAAAGCATCTCCCCCGATATTATATTCGCCCAACATGTTGATTTTAAACTTGCCTTCCTTGCCGTTATCGTCGTTACCGACAACATGTTTGAAGAGGCCGTTGTTGGCGATATGGTGACCGGCCGACTGGCTTACTCCTTTGTAACCTTCGCAGCTGAAGCCAAAGATATTGATGCCCAACTCCTCTTTCATCTCGCGGGCCACGGCATGAACATCATCACCGATCAGGCCGACCGGACAGGTGGAGAAAATACCGATCGCTTTAGGATTGAAGATCTCCTTCGCTTCACGTAACGCCTGTTTCAGTTTGATCTCTCCCCCGAAGACGATGTTGGAGTCCTGCATGTCGGTCGACATGGCGTAGGTCATAAAGTTGGGGCTGGTCTCGGTTTCCGGTTTAGTCTGGTTGCGGCGGGTCAGCCATGCGTAAAAGGAACAACCGATCGGGCCGTGCACCAGGTTGAGGATATCGCGCGAAGGGCCCAACACCACGCCTTTACATCCGGCATAGGTACAACCGCGCTGGGTGATGATGCCCGGGATGGTGCGCACGTTGGCCTGTATCGTTTTGATATTTTCCGGACCATCGTGCACGACGATCTGTTTCTCCCGCTTTTTCGCCACTTTGGACGGGTACTTCTTCAGTACCTCTTCTTTCCAACGGATAGCATCTACATTATTTTTCTTCATGATATTGCCTCCTGTTAATCGAGTGTGATATCGCCCCGTTCGCCGGTTCTGACGCGGATAGCCTCTAATGTTTCGATGACGAAGATCTTCCCGTCACCGCTGTTGTTGGTCCGGTTGACCTTGATGATGGTTTCGACCGCGAGGTCTTTTTTATCATCAGGGACAACGAGTGTGATCATGCGCTTGGACTTCAGACGCGGCTCCGGCCCTATTTCCTTAAGGACACCCAATAATTCAGGACTTTGAAGTGTCTGTGCAAAAGTTGGACCCAAGCCCCTACCCCGTCCGCGGCCCAGCACGCCCATGGCGGTGAACGAAGGCAACCCCACATCTGAAAGGGCCATCTTGGTCTCGTTCATCCTGGCGATGCGTATTATGGCTAATAATAGTTTCATGTGTTTATTTTTTGTTTTTAATTGCCACATGTAATTCGCATGATGGTAAATAATCATTCCGATTGGTGATTCTGCAAATCATGCTCATTTCATATTCAGTATTTCTTGGCGGTTAAACTGTAAATGGTCATTCGGCTATTCTTCTTTCATGCCGTTGGACACGGTGTAGGTTTCAAGAACCGGGGTGATAAAGATTTTCCCATCACCAAACTGCCCTTTTTCACCCGAACGGGCAGCATCCATAATGGTGTTGACGACAAAATCCTTATCTTCATCTTTGATGGCAATCAACAACAGCTCTTTGGGCAATTCGTCGTAGGTGACATTGCCCACTTTTAATCCCCGCTGTTTACCACGGCCAAATACCGCCATCTTGGTCACTGCCGGAAATCCCGACTCGAAAAGGGCTTTCATTACGGCAACGCTTTTTTCCGGACGTACTATTGCTCTGATCAATAACATAGTCTGTTCTCCTATTCTTTTTATTATTAATTAAATAATCCGTATTCGATCAACAAGCTCTCCAGTTCATCGATTTCGAGCGGTGTTGGAATGACATACATTTGATTGTCGTTGATCTTTTTAGCCAGCATCCGGTACTCATCAGCCTGGTTGTGAGTCGGATCATATTCAATAACCGTCTTCCGGTTGATCTCGGCCCTTTGAACCATGTTGTCGCGCGGAACGAAGTGGATCATCTGGGTTCCCAGCTTCTTGGCGAAAGCCTCGATCATTGCCTGCTCGTTGTCGACCTTACGGCTGTTGCAGATCAGTCCTCCCAGACGAACGCCCCCTGCTTCGGCAAACTTCACGATCCCCTTACTGATGTTGTTGGCAGCGTACATGGCCATCATCTCCCCCGAACAGACGATGTAGATCTCCTGGGCTTTCCCTTCACGCATCGGCATCGCGAATCCCCCGCACACCACATCGCCCAACACGTCGTAGAACACATAGTCGGTCTCAAACTGATTAACATCGTAAGCGCCCAACTGCTCAAGCAGGTTCACCGAAGTGATAATTCCACGTCCTGCACAACCAACGCCAGGCTCCGGTCCGCCCGATTCCACACAACGTGTTCCCCGGTAACCGATCTTGATCACATCATCCAGTTCGACATCCTCCCCTTCCTCGCGAAGAGTATCCAGGACTGTCTTCTGTGCCAGCCCCCCCAACAATAACCGGGTGGAGTCAGCCTTCGGGTCGCAACCAACGACCAACACTTTCTTCCCCATCTCAGCCAATCCGGCTACGGTATTTTGGGTCGTGGTGCTCTTCCCGATACCGCCTTTCCCGTAAATCGCAACTTTTCTCATACTCCTTAATTTTTGATTTGACATCTATCCTAAGTCAGGAATTATGCCATGATCAAAAACCAGGAAGCACACGCTTCCACAACTACCACCTACAAACCTACTATTCAATGATTTAAAAAGATGAAAATTTATTTTTCCAACAGATCAATATGCTATCCAGGAGTATTATTCCTACACATTACGGTAGGTAAAATGAGCCATAACTACCAAAATGTAGGATTCAAACCGATCAATTACCCGACGGTTTTACAAATCACAGAAAGACGTGATCAGGACACCTCAGATCTAACTAAAGAGGATTATAATGAGGCAGATAGGATTTTCAACAACAAAAAACGGGAGGGTAAGAAGAAACAGATCATTGAAATCAGTCAAGAAATGCGAAACAGATACCATTCATGATAATTACCCCATTGGGATAAACGGAGAAAAATTGAAACTACTTTTCAGAAATGGTATAATCCATTAAAATATGAAATATGAACATCGGGAGGTTTCGGAAGAGGCAGACTATAGTTCTTTGGACCAGAAAAACATCGGCGGATACACCGCTTTAAATCCCTGCTCCCGGTAGAGGGTCCGGGCCGGGAAGTTGTCCTCGCGCACTTCGAGGGTGATCTTACAACATTTTCGCTCCCGGGCAATCACCTCGATTTGTTGTAAAATCAAACAGCCATACCCCTTTCCGCGATACGGCCGATCGACGATCAGGTCATGAATATTAATATAGGGTTTGGCTTTGAAGGTAGAGAAATTCAGAAAACAGGTAGCCAATCCGATGATCTGATGATTGACTGAGGCTAACAGGACAAAACTGGCCGGGTGATTGGCTAATCCATCCACCATCCTCAACTGTTGCAGCGGAGTCAATGGAGTTCCACCGCCCATAGGATCGGCAATATAGTGATTGATCAGGCGGGCTAACTGTGTGCAGTGTTCTTCGTTGGAAAAGTCACAGTAACAAAAGCTCAACATATCGTCCATTTTCTTCGCTATTTTTAATTGAACAGTAATTATCTGGCCGGCTTAAAGCGTTTAGGGTCTATTTCATATTTTCTGATCCGGATACCCATCATCCGTTCGGTAATTCCTAATTGTTCGGCTGCCTTCACCAGGTTTCCTTTCGTCCCGAGAAGGGTCTCCATCAGTAATTGCTTTTCCACCTTTCCGAGTATATTCTCCAACAATCCCTCTGATTTGGTATGCGAAGATTCTGATGTTTGCAAAGTCGGAGGAAGGTTATTCGAGCGGATCACTTCGCCTGTACAGAGGATGCAGGCTCTTTCGATGCAGTTTTCCAATTCACGTATGTTGCCCGGCCAATGATAGACCATCAGCATATCGATAGCCGAGGAGGAGATTCGCTTGATCTTTTTATGCTGGCTTTTGTTGAACTTGGCGATGAAATGGTCAACCAGTCCTGGGATGTCATTGATCCGTTCCCGCAAAGAGGGGATGTAAATCGGGAAGACATTGATGCGATAATAGAGATCCTCCCTGAACTCCCCTTTCTCAATCAGTTCTTCCAGGTTACGGTTAGTGGCACAGACAATCCTCACATCAGCCTTGATCGTAGAGGTGCTGCCCACCCGTTCGAACTCCCTCTCCTGTAAAATTCTTAACAGCTTGATCTGGGTGGAGGCCGGCAGATCGCCAATCTCATCCAGAAAAATAGTGCCCCCCTTTGCCGCTTCGAAACGTCCGATGCGCAGGGTATTGGCCCCGGTAAAAGCTCCTTTCTCATGACCAAACAACTCGCTCTCGATCAGACTGTCGGGCAGAGCGGCACAGTTGACCTTAATAAAAGGTTTATGTTTGCAGCAACTGCTGTAATGGATCGCGTCGGCAATCATCTCCTTCCCCACCCCGCTCTCACCCCTGATCAGGACAGTGGTGTTGGTCGGGGCAACCCGTTCAATAAGATCGAAAACAGCCTGCATTTTCCCCGATTTTCCAATAATATTTTGTGGAGTAATCCTTTCTTTCAACTCATATTGAAGCTTTTGATTTTCTTCACGGAGCTGAGCAATCTCTTCGGCATACTCCTGTCTCGTCCTTACCGCCTGGGCGATCATCGAACCCACAATCGACAGGATTCTGGCATCTTCCGAAATGGTGATATGTTCGTTATAGATTCGGTGAATACTAAGAGTCCCCAGAATCTCCTCCTCTTCCATTATCGGAACACAAACAAACGAGATGTCCCCTTTAAGATTAAGCCGTATCTTATTGATATAACCCGTATCTTCCGATATTTTGGGAATAACTACCGGCTTGCCCGACTCGACCACTTTCCCAATGACTCCTTCTCCCACCCGATAGATCCCGCGGCTCTGCTCCTCTTCTGTCAAACCAAAGGATATTTCAGTGGAGATTTGGTTACTGGAACGGTTCATGATGTTCAGCATCACACATTCCGCCGTCAGATAATTACTTAGCAGTTCGATCACCGGATGAAGGTTACTCTTGAGATCACGTTTGACTTTATTCAACAGGGTACTGATCTCAAACAGAAGTTTCAGTTCTTTCTTACCGTAACAATCCGAGCCAGTTTTTTTGCAGTATTCCATATCAAAAGGTTTTTGGTGTCTGATCCACCCGACTAAAATAGACATTTGCTACACATATAACCCATAATTGATTGTTACCAATTTGTAAATTATCACTATCCTGACATATTGCTACTTTTTAGGCAATATTTTTATCATTTCGAATCGAAAACCAATACCGGAAGAACAGGGACTGAGACCATGAATGCGATATAACAGAGAACTGAAAAACCGGAATACACGACAATCGTCATTAAGTACTCATACATAGTCACTTATGGTCACCAATGGTCACTTATGATCATTAAGTGGTCATTAGTAGTCACTAATAGTTATTAAGCAGATAATAACGATCAATGACAACCATTGACAACCATTGACAACCAATGACGATCACTGACCATCAATGACAACTATTGACGAAAAGTAAAGCAGATTCCATCTCCGAAGCCCCCGGATGGCATTTCCGGTAGAACCGGTTTTAGGGTCCAATATCCTTTCTCATAAGAAATCCCTGTAAAAGAACATTTTTTGTCCAATTCATTGTATTTTACAACATTATTTTATTCTTTTAACAGACAATTGAGGAATCGTTCTGTTATGCCAAACCAAAACCCTGAACAAATTGCCAGAGATCATATCGACAAACAGTTAGCTGCTTGCGGATGGATTGTGCAGGATGTGAAAAAGATCCATTTACATGCTGGTCCCGGGGTTGCAGTAAGGGAGTTTATTACAGATGTTGGCCCTGCCGACTATGTTTTATTCGTTGACGGGAAACCCTGTGGTGTGGTTGAAGCCAAACGTGAGGAGGAAGGGCATAAATTAAACATGCATGAAGACCAGTCAGAAGGTTATGCCAATGCGAAGCTTAAACATCTGAAAAATGAACCCTTACCCTTTGTTTACGTCAGTACCGGTGAGATAACACGATTCACTGATTTTACTGATCCCAAACCCAGAGCAAGGGAACTATTCAGCTTCCACCGTCCTGAAAACTTAAGAGATTGGTTGAAAAGAGGTAAATCCCTCCGCAGAAGATTACATGATTTGCCGGCTCTGCAACCTGATGGTTTAAGGGAATGCCAGATCACTGCAATTACCAACCTTGAAAAATCATTCAAGGAAAACAGACCAAGAGCCTTAATTCAGATGGCCACCGGTTCAGGAAAGACATTCACTGCCATAACTGCCATCTACCGGTTACTGAAATTTGCCAAAGCCAAAAGAGTATTGTTTCTGGTCGATACTAAAAACCTTGGTGAACAGGCAGAGCAGGAATTTATGTCTTTTGTTCCAAATGACGATAACCGGAAGTTCACAGAATTATATAATGTACAAAGGTTAAAATCAAGTTACATCGCAACCGACAGTCAGGTGTGCATAAGCACAATTCAACGTCTCTATTCTGTTTTAAAGGGGACTGAACTGGATGAACAGGCCGAAGAGGAAAACCCCAATGAAAGGAGTTACCAACCCAAGGAAATTCCACCCATTGAGTATGATCCCCAAATGCCTGTTGAATTTTTTGATTTCATTGTCATTGATGAATGCCACCGAAGCATTTACAATTTATGGAAACAGGTCCTGGAATACTATGATGCCTTCGAAATTGGATTAACCGCTACACCGGATAAAAGAACCATTGGTTATTTTAATCAAAATCTGGTTAGTGAGTATTCCCATGAAATGGCAGTGGCTGATGGCGTAAATGTTGGGTATGATGTTTTTATTATTGACACGAAAATAACGCAGCAGGGAGGCACACTTTGGCAGGGTGAATACATTGAACACCGGGAAAGACTGAGCCGTAAGAAAAGGATGGAACTGCAGGATGAAGATGAAGTTTATTCAGCACAGCAGTTGGACAAGGATGTGGTGAATCCCAACCAAATCAGGACGATTATCAGATCATTCAAGGAACATTTACCGCTCCTGTTCAACAAGAGATTTGACGAAAATGGAATCTTTGAAGTCCCCAAGACCCTGATCTTTGCCAAAACAGATAGTCATGCTGATGACATCATACAAATTGTCAGAGAAGAGTTTGCCGAAGAAAATCGTTTCTGTAAAAAGATCACCTACAATTCAGATAAAGACCGTTTGGATGCCGACGAAAAGCTGCTGGAAAAAGGAGAAGACCCCAAAACAACATTGGCCCAATTCAGGAATGATTATCATCCCAGGATTGCGGTTACCGTGGATATGATTGCCACAGGAACCGATGTAAAACCTCTGGAATGTTTGCTTTTCATGCGTGATGTAAAAAGCAAGAATTACTTTGAACAGATGAAAGGCAGGGGAACACGGACTATCGATCTGGATAGTCTGAAAAAAGTCACGCCAACGGCCATATCCACCAAAGATCATTTTGTAATTGTCGATGCTATAGGGGTTACCCGTAGTTTGAAGACCGACAGCAGGCCCCTGGAGAAGAAACCGGGAATCCCGTTAAAAGAGCTTTTGCAGGCTATTGCCGTCGGGGCACGAGAGGAGGAGCTGTTTACTTCATTGGCCAACCGGTTGACCCGTTTAGACAAACAGATTACCCCAAAGGAAAGACAGAAGTTTGCCGAAAAGGCCGATAGTAAAAGTATTTCGCAGGTCGTAAAAGAGCTGTTGAATGCCTATAATCCTGATGTACTGGAAGAGATAGAAACGAAAGTCAAGCATGAATACCTTGGTGCAGCGCCTGAAGAAATAGAGAAAGCGATCCGGGTTGAAACTGAACGGTTACAGGACGAAGCCGCCAGAGTGTTTACCGGGGAACTGAACGAATACATTGAAAATGTTCGGAAAGCCCATGAACAACGCATTGATCGGACTAATCCTGATGAAGTGGTCTTTAGCGGATGGGGTCAGGAAAACAAGGATAAGGCAAGTGAGCTAATCGTTGAGTTCTCCGAATGGATGCAGCAGCACAGTGATGAGTTAACCGCTTTGCAGATCTTCTATAACCAACCGTTCAGGAGGCGCGAACTCACCTATACCATGATTAAGGAGGTGTTGGAGAAACTGCAGAGTGATAAACCAATGCTGGCTCCCTTAACGGTTTGGAGAGCTTATGAAGCATTGGAAGAATGCAATGGTTCACCCAGAAATGAATTAACCGCCATTGTTTCCCTGATTCGGAAAGTAAGTGGATTGGATTCCATGCTGACAGCTTATGACAAGACGGTGGATAAGAACTTTCAGGAATGGGTCTTCAGGAAACAGGCCGGTGCAACCAAGTTTAATGAGGAACAGATGCAATGGTTAAGGATGATCAAGGATTATGTGATCAGTAGTTTTCATATTGAGAAAGATGATTTTGATTACAACCCCTTTAACGCGCAAGGTGGATTAGGGAAGATGTGGCAACTGTTTGGCGAACAGACCGAAGAGATTATTAATGAATTAAATGAGGCATTGGCAGCATAGTAAATTACATCAGAATTGAGATATGGAAGAGTCTGAAGCTAAAGTTAATGATCAAGAGGAGAAAGAATGGGAAAATCGAATCCATGAATATAGAAAAGATGCTGTTTCTCAATTCAATAAACAACTGATTTATTTGAGCAGTGGAGGATTAATTTTAACCATTGGATTTATTAAAGATATTGTTAGTCTTTCAACCTCAAAATATAATTTCTTTCTTGTTTTAACATGGCTGTTTTTCACTTTATCACTTTTATTAAATCTCATATCCTACAAATCAACAATGAAATCAATGGACCTTGAGCTAGATGGCAAAGGTGACGAAAGCAATAAACAAGATCTGATTACCAATAGATTAGATAATGGCTCATTATATTCTCTTATATCAGCAGTTTTGATATTTGTGATTTTTTTATCAATTAATATTCTTTAGTAATGGCAAAACAAATCAATACAAAAGGATGTCCAAAGCCAGGAGGAAGGCCATCACAAAGTGCACAAGCTGGAACACCAAAGCCAGGTGGAAAGCCAATTGGAAAATAATTATATGTCTTTATATAATAATGATTAAAAATAATATTCCAGAGTCTTGGCATGTAAGTACACTGAACGAAATTGGAGAAATCGTGTCTGGTGGTACTCCTTCTACCAAAGTTGCTGAATATTGGAACGGAGATATTTCTTGGATATCACCTTCCGATTTATCTAGCTATAGCAATAAAACGATTCAGAGAGGAAGAAAATCAATAACTGAAAGTGGACTGAAAAATTCTTCAGCCAGAATAATACCTAAAGGTTCAATTCTATTTTCTTCAAGGGCACCAATTGGATATGTTGTCATTGCGGGAAATGATGTTTGCACCAATCAGGGTTTTAAAAGTATAATTCCAAATAAATCAATCTTTAATGAATACCTCTACTACTTTCTAAAAGCATCAAAACATGAAGCAGAAAAGGTTGCAAGTGGTACAACTTTCAAAGAGATATCATTAAAGGCGTTTGCTCAACTCGAAATTCCAATTCCCCCACTCCCCGAGCAGCAAGCCATAGTCTCCAAGATCGAAGAGCTTTTCAGCGATTTGGACAATGGCATCGGGCAATTGCAAAAAGCACAACAACAATTAAAGACCTACCGCCAAAGCTTGCTGAAATGGGCTTTCGAAGGAAGACTGACCAATAAGGAGGTCAAAGAGGGGGAATTGCCGGATGGATGGAAAATCGTTGATTTGAAAGATGTTGGAAGAATAGTTTCTGGATTTGCATTCAAAAGTACTGATTTTGTTCCTACAGGAATTCCAGTTGTTAAAATTTCCAATATTGGATATTCCGAATTTGTTTGGAAAGATCAACAATTCTTACCTCAAAAGTATCTGAAGTCAAATGCAGAAGTTGTTATAAGAAGTGGTGATTTATTGATTGCATTAACACGTCCAATAACCAATAATACAACAAAGGTTTGCCAATATCCACCAACTACAAATGAAGCATTATTGAATCAACGTGTAGCTTGTATTAAAGAATTAAAAGTGAATAAAAATTTCCTCTTCTTGTTTTTTCAAACAATTCTCTTTAAAGAGTATATCCGTTCAAAATTTTCTGAAACACTACAACCCAATCTTTCACCCAAAGATTTAGCATTAGCACAAATTCCAATTTGTTCTTTTCAAGAACAACAACTTATTGTTGATGAATTGGAAAGCAAGCTCACTGTTTGTGATAAACTGGAAGAAACCCTTACCCAAAGTTTGCAGCAGGCGGAATCGCTAAGGCAAAGCATCATGAAAAAGGCATTCGAAGGGAAATTGGTATGATAAAAGAACGCAAACCCAATAGGATGAATGGATACGATTATTCGAAGGATAATTTGTATTTCGTCACCTCCTGTGTTCAGGATAGGGTTTGTTGTTTTGGTGAAATTGTAATTGATATTGATATTAATATTGTAGGGACAGGTCGCGACCTGTCCCTACATCGCGACCTGTCCCTACATATACCGCGGTCCCAATATATACCGTCATCCCCACAATTACCATTGTCCCCACATATATCGCGGACCCCACATACACCGCAACAAATGGTTTTAAACCAATATGGACAAATTGCCGAAAAACAATGGAATTGGTTGTCCGGACAATATCCATACGTTGTTTTACACGCGTTTGTGGTCATGCCCAATCATATCCATGGCATTATTGAAATCAATCGTGCCGCCGTCGTCGACGATATAAAAATCAAATCATTATCCGAAATAATGGGGGCATATAAAACCACCGTTTCAAAACAAATTCATCGATTGGGATATTCAAATTTTGCATGGCAACGGTCGTTTCATGATCATATTATCAGAGACGATCAATCGTACCACACCATTTCAAATTATATTTTTAACAATCCTCAAAAATGGGGAAAAGATAGATTTTACAATCAATGAGCAACAATACCTCTTCAATAGTCTCAAAAGTATGGTCCTTCTGTAACCCCCTCCGCGATGTAGGGGTTGGCTATGGCGACTACCTGGAACAACTCACCTATCTGCTGTTTTTAAAGATGGCCGATGAATACAGCAAGCCACCCTATAACCGGCAACTCAATATTCCCAAGGATTACAACTGGGAAAGCTTGACAGCCATTAAAGGCGCAGAACTGGAAATCCACTACTCAGCATTGCTCCGTGAACTAAGCACTCAGAAAGGAATATTGGGGCAGATCTTCACCAAGAGCCAAAATAAAATTCAGGACCCTGCCATGTTGGCCCGGATCATCGATATGATTGACAGTGAACAGTGGCTGGTAATGGGTGCCGATGTAAAGGGAGATATTTACGAAAAACTGTTGGAACAAAACGCACAGGATGTAAAGAGTGGTGCAGGGCAATATTTCACCCCAAGGCCATTAATCCGGGCTATGGTGGAGTGTATCCAGCCCCAGCCGATGAAAACCATTGCCGACCCTGCCTGTGGTACAGGAGGTTTCTTTTTGGCAGCCTATGATTATCTGGTAACCAATTTCAAACTGGATAAAGAGCAAAACAAATTCCTGAAACTGCAAACCTTCTTTGGGAATGAAATTGTTGCCGGCACCCGAAGATTGGCCCTGATGAACATGTTCCTCCATAACATTGGCGATATTGACTCTGACAACTTCATTTCACCCGCCGATGCTCTGATTGCCGCATCACCCGAAACCTATGACTATGTTTTAGCCAATCCTCCGTTTGGAAAAAAGAGCAGTCAGACCTTCACCAATGAAGAAGGCGAACAGGAAAAGGATGATCTCACCTATAACAGGCAGGATTTCTGGGCAACCACCAGCAATAAGCAATTGAATTTTGTGCAGCATATCCGTTCCATGCTCAAAACAACAGGATTGGCCGCCGTCGTTGTTCCTGATAATGTCCTGTTTGAAGGTGGAGCTGGTGAAACAGTCCGTAAAAAACTACTGGAGACCACCGATCTGCACACCATATTACGGTTACCAACCGGAATTTTTTATGCCCAGGGGGTAAAAGCCAATGTCATCTTCTTCGACAATAAGCCGGCAAGTAAAGATCCATGGACCAAAGAGATCTGGGTGTATGATTACCGGACCAACATCCACCACACCTTAAAGAAGAATCCGCTAAAACTGGATGATCTGAGAGATTTTATTACCTGTTACCATCCGGCAAACAGACATATCCGCAAAGAGACCTACCAGGCTGAAACAAATCCTGAAGGCCGATGGCGAAAGTTCACCTACGAAGAAATCATTGCCCGGGATAAAACCAGTCTCGATATCTCATGGCTGAAAGATGAGTCGCTGGCCGATCTGGATAATCTACCGGACCCGGAAACCATAGCCGATGAGATCATTGAAAATCTGGAAGCAGGATTGGAGAGTTTCAGAGAGATCATGATAAAACTGAACTCAAAGTAAACGGGAATAGGTAGCCATAGGGCAGGTTTACAAATCCATGGCTAAAATCAAAAAAATTACCCCTACCCTAAAGGGTGTTTTTTTGATTTTTCGGTTCCCTTTAAGGTTTGGGATAATCCGAAAAATCAAGATGAACAGACTTTAAGCAGTTTATGCCATCAGGGACAGGGCTAAAGTGACCGGGTGACTTGAAGTCACCCGGTCACTTTAGCCTGGTTTCCGGAAACCACCCCTGAACCTCTGTTCGTCCTCGGGTTAACTCCGGGCTTGCTGTATGGTTCCTCTTAGGTTCCTCCAAGGTTCCTGTTACCTACCTAAGAGAAACCATAGAGAAAGGTAAGAGAAACCAATCAAAAAGGGAGACGCGGAACCGGAGAAATCCCGGACAGAAGAGGTCCCTGAACTTAATAAAAAGCAGTGCGTATCCCCGGCCCTGATCCTGGGAAGAAAAGAGGGACACCGGATGAAGAAGTTTTTCCAAGGTTTAAGGTTTTCGAACGAATTCTATTAGTCTACCTGAAGCACCAATTGATGCGGAACATAACGCAAGTAATCAATATTAGTATGGTGTTTAGGGGTCTATTTTATTTTTGCAAAAATGTTGTGCAAATTGTTGTGCAAACGCAAAAAAAAAGCGGTTAAATATTTCTATCTAACCGCTTGATTTTTAGTAGTGGGAACTGATGGGCTCGAACCATCGACCCCCTGCTTGTAAGGCAGGTGCTCTGAACCGACTGAGCTAAGCTCCCTTGATCTTTCTTTCCGGCTTTCCCTTTCGTTTTGTCACCGTTGTGACGCCGTTCAAAAGTGATGCAAATATAGAGCTTTTTTCTTTCGCTCCAAATACTGCGGGAAAATTTTCCCGTTTTTTTTCAATCTTTCCGCATAAATATTGGCATTGTTTGCGGATCAACGAAAGAGCGAAGTCACCTCCCAGCTCCTATTCTCCTGAATATCTGCCATAAATAATTTCACTTCAAAAATTCCGCCGGAAGGTGGTCAATCTTTTCGAGGGTCACTTTTTTCACAAAAAGTTCTGCACCCTCCGATTGAAGCTGAATTTTCCCTCTATGCAGCGGCTCTGCTTTCCCGTTAACCAGCTTCCCGGAGTTGTAATTGACCATATTGACCCGACCGTTCACCACATGAACCGAGGTACCACCGAAACAATAAAGCTCAATAATATTCCATTCGCCGGCACTCTTTTCATAATCGGCGTTCTTCGCACAGATTTTTGAGGCCTTTCCTTCGCCAAACTGCACCGGATCGGCTCCGGGCGAATAGACATACCCCTTCCCGTCGGGGGTCTTCACACACGGAATCTCGAAATAGCTGTTTCCCATGCAATAGGAATCACCCATATTGCCGGTACGCAACTGCAGCTCGTGCGCACTCATCCAGACCCCCAGTCCTTCACCAAAATTTCCGTAGCTATGGTACAACAACCCGGAATTACGTTTGGTGTAAATTTTCTCTCCCCATTTGAATACAAGGGTCAGGTGATAATTTTCAAACTCCTCTTTCGTCGCAATCGAGGCATTGATCTCTCCTGAGATCCTGAGGCATTTCGCGCCATCCTGATCGACTACCGAGAAAATCTTCAGCGGATCGTTGTTCAGGCCGTAAGGTTGGCTTTGCTGATCCTTGGGACCTATAAAGGTTTCCCATCCTTCAAGGTTACTGCCGTTGAACAATTCCCTTTTCGATTGTGCATTGGTCAGGCAGGCCGTGCAAATTAAGATAATGGAGGCAAGAAGTTCTCTTATCATCATTGAGAGTGAGAATTGGTTAATAAAAAGACTGCCCCTCCCGGGGCAGTCTAAGTACGTTAATATTATAAGATAATTAATGACAGTGAATAATTTCCTGTGCTTTTTCCAAAATAGTAGTGTCATCCAACAGAACAATACCGCCATGAGGCCCTTGTTCCATATGCAGACCAACACTCTTACCATTTTTGTAATTTGCTCCTCCGAAATAATTCCTGACGGTTTCTTCCTCGATCCCGAGCTCCACTGCAATCCGGTGAATTGAACCGTCAGGCAGGCTGTCTTTGATTTTTCTAAGCTCTTCAAAAGTTATCTTTTCGGTCATAGCATCAGATTTTAATAGTTAATATTTGATTTCTTATTTTCGACCCCGGCGTCATCTCTTATTCCGGTTAGGCCTAAATTAGCAATTAATCCTGTAAGTTGTAACCCATTTTTAACATTAAATTAACCTCGGAGTCCCAATTTTAGGATTATTAACAATCAGGGAAAAATCAAACGATCATACAATATTGACACACAATCCAATACAAGACAACACGACAACCGTCATGTAATACCTGTTTTACAACAGCTATTTATTTCAAACTTTTTGGAGCTTTTGGGTTGATCGCCTCATAAACCAACTGCTGAAGCATGACCCGGAGTTTAAGTTTGTTCAGGTTGTTATTCTCCCGGGTAGGATAGACCCTGTTAGTTAGAAAGACAAATAAGATGCCGGTACCGGGATCAGCCCAGACGAAGGTCCCTGTAAAGCCGCTGTGACCGAAACTCAGGTCTGAAGCCAGGGGCGAAGGATAACCGTTTTCTATTACCCGCATGTGATTCCCGATTGAAGGTTTATCAAAACCATAGGCCCGACGGTTATTGATCTGGGTAAAATGCCGCCGGGTCCACTCCTTTATCGTAGACTCCGCGATGTAGCGTTCGCCGCCATATTTCCCATACTGAAGATACATCTGCATCAGTTTGGCCAGATCGCCTGCCGTCCCGAACAGGCCCGCATTGCCTGAGACCCCTCCCAACAGGGCAGCTCCCTCATCGTGAACAAAACCTTGTAACAGTTCATGCCGAAAGAGGGTATCCATTTCGGTGGGAACGATCCGGTCGACCGGAAAGCTCAGGTAGGGGTTATAGGTAAGGGTCGATGCGCCCAAGGGCTGATAGAACTTCTCTTTTAGCAGTTCCTCATAGTTGGTCCTGGAAAGGCGTTCGATTATCCTGGGAAAGATCATAAATCCCATATCAGAATAGACATATCGCTTTTGCCGCAGCAGAGAAGAACTCCGTATTTCCCTGTAGACATAATCAGGAAAGCTGCTCACGGTATAAAGATCCTTAGCTACCCTTAACGGATACTGCTCCGAGGGGGTTCTGGAAAACAGCTCAGATCGGAGCTGCCCGCTTTCATTCCTAACCATCCTCAGGTAAGGAATCCCGGAGCGAAGCCGGGCCTGATGTGACAGCACATCGGCTATGGTGATATTTTGTTTGTTCGATCCTTTCCAATCGGGCCAGTAATCGCTCATCCGTCCGGCAACATTAAATTTTTTCTGATCAGCCAGGTACATCAGGGCCGGTAGGGGACCGGAAACTTTAGTCACGGAAGCTAAATCGTACAAATCATCGTTCGCCACCCGACGAGTACTATCGTAGGTATGAAAGCCATAACTCTCATTAAAAAGAACTTTGCCATCCTTGGCCATAAAAACCTGGCATCCAGGGAAAGCATGTTCCTGAATACCCCGAAAGATCAGTTCATCGATTTTTTTTTTGAAAGAGAGCGAATCCACTCCCAGTTCGTCCGGTAAGGTAAACTTAAAACGCCCCAAGGGGTCGAGAGTTAATCCGTCGCCCCGCCGAAAATTGCGGTTCAAATCAACCGGCAATCGACCTTCGGCCTTAAAGGCCCCAAAAATAAGCTGACCAGTCAGATCCTGGGTGTCATAGTTTTCCTGATAGGCAACCACCACTCCCCTGGCGTTCTCAATCCCGGCCAAAGAGTTCAGTACGTAAGGATTTCCAAAGACCACCACGATTGCTTTTCCTGTCTTCGCTACCTTAGCCACCGCGTCGGCCTGTGCCTTCGAGAGATTAAAACCGGAAGAGGCCATGATCCCCAACCCATTGACAGAGGCAATGATCAGGTTGTAATTCTTCATCTGTGCGAGGGTCTGATCGATGGCGGAGGCAGAGGCATTATCGCCGATATAAAAATGTTTGGCCCCGGCATAACGCTGAACGGAGCGTTGAAACTCGGTCAACCCGGTCCGACCGATGCTCAGCGTGGCAATCTTAAGGGTGTCCAGTTTTTGCAAAGGAAGTAGGTTCTGATCATTTTTCAGCACGGTTAACGCTTTCTGATATCCGTTTCGAATAGTCAACCGGTAGGAAGAGTGATTCAGTTCGTCGTAAAGGCCGGCCAATTCGACCGGACGATAGTTGTTCAGTCCGACCCAACGTTTCACCATCAATATCTTACGACATTTCCGGTCAATATCGCTTTGCGCGAGGATTCCCTGATCGATAGCGGTTTTTACAGCCGCGATCGTTCTGGCCGGATCGGGAACAAACTCAAGCAGATCGACGCCTGCGGCCAGGGCCAGCACTTCACTGTTGCCCTGACTGGTGATCCCCGCCATATTCATGGCATCCGACACAATGAGTCCTTTGTATCCCATCTCTTCCTGCAGTATCTTTTGAATGATCGTCGGAGAGATGGTGGCCACCTTTCCGCTGCCATCCAGAGCCGGCACATTCAGATGCCCCGTCATCACGCTTCCTATCCCGCCTAATATCAATTGCCGGAAGGGAACTAATTCGATCGAATCGAGATGTTCCCTTGAATGAGGGATGACCGGCATCGAATAATGCGAATCGCTCCCGGTATCGCCATGTCCCGGGAAATGTTTGGCAGTAGCTAATACCTGTTGCGACTGAAGTCCCCGACTAAACCATTCGGCCTTCCCGGCCACGGTGGAGGGGTGATCGCCAAAGGAGCGAAACCCGATCACCGGATTGTTCGGATTGTTGTTGACATCGGCCACCGGGGCAAAATTGATATGAATACCAATACGTTTACACTGACGCCCGATATCAGCGCCCATCCGGTAGATCAGCGAATCATCGGATAAAGCGCCAAGCGTCACGGCGAAAGGATATTTCAGACAACTGTCCAGCCGCATCCCTAATCCATATTCACCGTCGGTAGCCACCAGCAACGGAGTTTTTGAGGCCGCCTGGAAACTGTTCACCATTTTGGCCTGGCGCAACGCCCCCCCCTGCATGGTGATGACCCCTCCAATTTTTTGCTCTTTGATCATGCGTATGATCTTCGCCTGATCAGCCGATTTTTGATTAGAGTAGGTGGCTACCATAATAAGCTGTCCGATCTTTTCCTCAGGGGTTAACGACTGGAAAACAGAATCAACCCAAGCATCCTGCTCCATGGACAAAAATGCAGGGGGAATAGGTTGCTGGCCGGATACCATTCCACAAACCACTGAAAGAAAAAGAACTATAATATATTTTTTCATCTTAACCGATCGCATTATTCCTTAAAATCACACCTTTCAAAAATAACGAAAACCTGCCAACAGGAAACTTTTTATTGAACAGACTTAAATAATTATAGTGTGTATTCGGTAAATTGCCTGTACAGAGCTAAATAAGCCATTAAGTGGTCATTTATAGTCATTAATGGTCATTTGTTGTCATTAAGTGGTCATTAATCGTCATTAGGTGGTCATTAAGTGGATAAAACACAATGACAATCAATGACTACTTATGACAGAATTTCCATTTACCAAATCCCCCCTGCCCCCCTTTAGGAAAG
>CAZWBR010000009.1:0-92437 GCA_964632305.1 uncultured Prolixibacteraceae bacterium | reverse complement strand
CCGAGATGAGCAGCGATTAAGCTAAAGCCCCCGACTTCGGCTTTTTTTGTTTTTGCACTAACCCTATTAATTCCTCTGCAAGTAACTCAGTTGGTTTGAGCGGTCCCGATCATTCGGGATTAATCCGTAGGTAGTTTCTCAAGTCAATTCCATCTCAGGATAAGGAGCGAACAAGCTGAAGTCTTGACTATCTGCCATTTTTGCATTAACTTGATTTTATGTTTTACATTTATATCCTATATTCCAATCTTGCCGACAAATACTATATTGGCCAAACGTCAGACGTTCAAAAGCGCCTATACGAACACAACCATCCGATTGAGACGACAAAATTTACTGCTAAATTTATCCCATGGGTGTTATTGACGGATTTTCCTGTTAGTGAAAATCGAGCTGATGCTTTAAAGATTGAACGATTCATTAAGAATCAAAAAAGCAAAAAATTCATCCTAAAACTACTAGAGAATAAAGGAAATAAAGAGTTCTATGACGAGTTAATCAAACATGTTCTAAAGATTGGGTAGGGCAGTCCCGAGGCGTCGGGATTAATCTGTAGGTCGTATCCCGAAGATTCGGGATGAGGAGCGAAAAAGCTGAAGTCATCGACTTCGGCTTTTTTTGTTTTTGTACCTGTACGATCAATTATTCCGGAAACCGGGTGCATTTCTCATCGTTCTTTTCCACACAGCCTGCTTTCCCGGAATCCTCCATATTGCTCAGCCATTGATAGGGGTTAAAGAACGAAGAGGAGACCGAAACTGCCTCCTCTTTGTTCTTCATTCTCCAATCAATACAACTCTTTACATGGAATTTAGTTCAACGATTTCAAATTCGACAATGCCTCGGGAACAAACTGGTGCACGTTTTTTACGATTTCGCAGGTGTCGAGACTGTCGCATTCGGCACAGGTTTTAAACCCTTTATTTTCGGCACAACGGCGGATCTCACACTCGTGGCAATGCGAAAATTTCGCCCCGTCTTCTCGGCAACCGGTGCAGTTAATCATGTCGGCAGTAATGCCGGCAGCGCCATACTGAACGTTCCATTTTTCGGCAGTTTGAGCACGCAGCTCATTATTATCGGCCAGCGTCGCGATACGAGCCTCGCAGGTGGCACAATTCAATCCGCAGCAAGCAATTATTTTTTCCATCGTGAGTACTAAGATTTATTGATATAAAAACTTATTCCAGGAAAATAGCTACTATACCGGCATTATTTAAAAAGGCCGTAAACTCCTTTCAGATAATCGTTATAGGTATTGGTGGCCCCCCACATATTGACATAATAAAGGATGACCATTTTATTTTCAGGATCAATCAAATATTCCGTCCCCATCGCGCCACCCCATCTCAGACAGGTTGTTGACATTTCGGGAATATATTTGCTGTCGGGATTCCTGAACAACTGGAAGCCGATTCCGAACTGAAAACCTTTACCACCGGCATTTTCCTCAGGTAAACGGTTAATGTTGATCATTTCCTCAACGGTTTCAGGTTTCAGGATCCGATGACCGTTAAATTCTCCTTTATTGAGGATCATCTGGCAGAATTTGGCATAATCTTCTATTGGTCCATGAAGCCCTAAAGTGCCGGCGCAATATGTTTTTGGTTTAAAAATTGCATCGATATCGTTACGCGAAGGGACAAGCTGACCGTCGACGACACTGTAAGCCGTTACAAACCGGCTTTTCAACGACTCATCGGTATAATAATAAGCCGTCTGATCCATTCCAAGGGGAGAGAAGATGGTCTCTTGCAGATAATCTTTCAGCGGTTTTTTGGTGATCACTTCAACGATATAAGCAGCCACATCGACTCCAATGTTATAATTCCACTGAGAACCGGGTTGAAATCCGAGGGGATATTTCATGGCATCTTCGACCTGCTCTTTAACCGTATTGTATTTAGCGCCAATTCCAACCTGAATGGTAGAATCTTTTTTGACAAGGACACTTCTCAACTGACGCACCAATCCCCCGCTGATTCCTGACGAGTGAGACAACAGGTTGGCGAAAGTACAAGGAGCCTTCACCGGTTCGGTTTCGTAGGTGCCATCGTCATTGACTTTGGTCAGCACTTTATCGGGGAAATCGGGGAGCCATTTGGAAACCGGATCATCCAGCTTAAAATAGCCCTGATCGTACAGAGTCATTAGAGCGACGGTTACCACTGCTTTGGTTTGAGAATACAAAATATAATAATCGTCGGTACGGGCCGGTATCTGCTCTTCGATATTCTTGTATCCAAAAGCCTTGTTATAAACCACTTTCCCGTCTTTGGCCACAAACCCGACGGCGCAGTTAATCTTTTTATTGTCGACAAACGACTGCATCACGGAATCCAGGGCTGCAATCTTCGCCGGTGTAGTCCCCGCTTTGCCGGGAGTCACATTATAATCAAATTTCTGCGGTTCCTTGGGCGAATTGCAGGATGCGAACAGGAGGAGAGAGAATAGAAAACAAACAGGCTTGATCATAGTCATCAATTTTTAAGGTAAACAATCAAAATAAAGTAGATAATCCACAAAGAATTAGGGCTGGAAAAGGTAACCGTTTTTTCCCAATGAAACAAATTTGACAATATATTTAAAAAAAAGCACAAGGGAGAACCGAAAGACAGAGCCGATTGCAAGGGAATAAGGGCTATTTAATTGTATCCGTAAGGGACTTTTGATCGGTCATTGGTATAGAAAAGGGAAAAGCACCTGCGAAATGCCGCAGACGCTTTTTGTTGTACAGGGCAGGGTAAGAGATTAACCTGACACATTGAACGATTTACTTGCTTTTGGCAGGTACGAGCTTGATAACATTCACCGAATTAACCGGGAGAGTAACGTTGAAGGAGCCTGAAACAACCCCCAGATCCATTGTCTTAGGAGTAATGGCTTCGTCATAGTTAAAATTCTCCACGTCAGGGGCTGAGGAATAATAATTCTGCGCACCCTGGTTTTTAAGTTCCGTGTTCTCTGAAGTGAGATATTCCAGGGTCGCCTTATAGCTTGTATTTGCAGCTCCATTGATCGTAACAGTTGTTTCTTTAGCCACATTCTCCGAATTCACCGCTTTTACAAACAGGATTCCAGTCTTGGTATCAATGGTTGAAGAGGTGTAAACTTTTGTATCTTCCGACTGATCAGATGTTTTATAAAAGAGGGAGATTCCGAATGCTTTGTCACCAATATTGCCGGCGAACATCGACATGTAATAATAGTTAGTGGTACGCCAGAGTCCACGGTTATCGAACCAGATCAGGTTAGAGCTCCATTTGCCAAAGCCTTTTTTACAGTACAGAGGGGCATATGCCGCCATTACAACCATGTCTGAACTGCGCTCAAGCCCTGTAGAATAAGCAGCTTCGGCAAGTGTAGAGACATAGGCATTATTTGTGCGGTTGTTCGCAAATTCTCCGACAAATACGCGGGTAGGTTTTTCCCTGTCGTAAGTATTGTTCTGGTTTCCGCGAACAATCCCCGAATCGTAACGGTGCGTATTGCTGTAGAACCAGTTGTCATTTGAATAATAATGTTCGTCAACGATGCTTACCGGATATTTCTGGTCGATAATCGAATAATTGGCATCAAATTCTTTACCCGATGCACCGGCTCCCGAGGTAGTGATCACGTTTATATTTGGATATTTTTCTTTCACGGCCTTGTAAATAATATCAAAACGTTCCCAAAATTCTTCGCCGCTGTTTTCGTTTCCGATACCCAGGTATTCGAGATTGAAGGGTTTAGGATGCCCAAAGGCTATACGTTTCGCTCCCCATTCGGTAGAGGCATCGCCGTTACAAAATTCGATCAGGTCGAGCGCGTCTTTCACATAGATATCGTAAAACCTTTTCTTTTCCTCTTCAGTACCGATTGGGGCAATGTATGACCTCCCTGCGAACTGACAAGTCACTCCATTATTGATAACCGGAAGCGGTTTGGCACCAAGCGCTTCGGCCATCAGGAAATATTCGTAGAAGCCGATATGCTGGGAGGTCCAGTAGCCCCAATGGTTTCTGATTCCGATTCGCTCTTCAACAGGGCCAACAGTGTTTTTCCAGAAGTACTGTCCCCAGTAGTTTGAGCCCTCCGAGGCGCAACCGCCGGGAAAACGCATAAATTTGGGATGCAGCGCTTCCAATGCTTCAAGCAGATCTTTCCTGAATTCGCCGACCTTACCATTGCGCCACAACTGTGAAGCTTCAGGAACGAGTGCTACAAAATCGAGGTAGAAACTCCCGGATGCTCCGGCTAAAACAACCAACCGGCTGTCGACGCTGCGCTGAGCGGTCAGTTTGCCCGTGAATTTTTTCCAGTTATCGGTCAGCCCCTTAAACTTCAAAACATTGGAATTCCGCTTTCCTGCTGCATCTTCAAGATACACACTGATAGTGCCTTTGTATTCCTTGCCTTGAAGATACAGACCAAGGTCGTATTTCACTCCGGCATTTACAGCAATTGAGGGGGTCTGTGTGTTGTTGGAATAATAGTTTCCTTCTCTCTCCGGTCCATTTTTATTGATGCCGTAACCGTTGGCAGCCAGGCCAAATCCCTCACCCGGATTTTTGATATCAAACCTGACACAGTATTGTTTATACTTCAGTGCATCGTCATATTGGTCGTTCTCATCAAAATTGTAGAGTTTTTTATAGGTAACCAGCGGCTTATCATCAACAGTGGTTACTGTACCTACCGCTTCGCCCTTCTTCACAACCGTCCAGGCATAGATATCTGTCGGTGATTTGGAAAACTCCGGGAATTTTTTGTCTGCCGGGCCAATTTCGTTGGATCCGGGAACATTGTAAGCCTGGAATGAATTGTTCTGAATCAGTTGGGCACTGATACCCCCGTCGTTGGCATGATTGATATCTTCGAAGAAAATGCCGTTAAGTGTGGGACTTATGTCAATCCCCAGTTTGTCAACATTCAATTCAACACGATAGGGGGTGTTCACCTTTCCGGGTGACTGTTGCGCGAAAACGGGCGCCTGCTGAAAGCCACTCAACAGGGTGATCGTTAAAACTAGAGATTTGGTGTTTAGTCTTTTTTCCATTTTTTGGTTCTATGTTATTACTGACAAATTTGAATTCTAAAAACTATGATAATATCTAAATATCTCTTCGACGAACAATCTAAGAATTGACATCTTTCTTCAGGACAATGCTCAACAAAGGCAGTGCAAATTTCCCATCGTAAATATATCGGATAAAACGTCATATAAGAATTATCATACAGATATTTTATGCTTATTCAGTAAACATTCATCTCTGATAAACAACCACGGATTGATCGTTCAGGGCGAAACGAAGAAGAAAAGAAGGGATATGCTTAACATGGAATCGGTACAACGAAGTGTTGAATACTAAATCCCCAACCACCAAAACACAAACCAACTAATTTACAACAACATAAAATTCATATACAGAACTTACAAGTTTAAATATCGAAGAATCACTTTCTATAGAATTAAAAAAGACAGAAGGCTGTCCCTGTTAATAAGGACAGCCTTCTGTTATCGTTTATCTTCCGAATATTACTTCTCGGCACTCTTGTACGATGACGCCTGATCGGTTGGTCCTCCCACATATTTGGGGTAATTTGGATAAGAGCACAACAGATATCCTGCACCTTCCTGTTTTTCGGAAATTTTACCCTTGTCACCAATAACAAGGGTTTTCGCAGGAGCCTGGCTGTTCTCAACCCAGTTCATCAACATGTTCATGTTATCATCGCCATTAGGTGACACGATGTTCTTTCCCTCAACATCTTTTCCCTCTCCATTAACTTTATATGCCTTTCCGGACAGGCCATGACCAGCCTGAGGGACGACATACAAACGGGCAAATTTATCGATGGTTTTCCGTCCTAATTTGTCGAGCAGCGACTGGTAATAATCGAGTTGTGCTCCGGGAGAAGCAATATTGTCCATTGTACCGATGGTAATGATGATTTTTCCACCGTTCTTGTAGAATTCTGACAGGTCAGGATTGGTCGAATCAAGCCATTCCGACACTTGCTCACGACGCTTGTTCCATTGCCCGCCTTCAACATAATCAAGCGGATTGGCTTTGATGTCCTGCATGATAAAACCGGTAAGGCCAAGGGTACCCAACGATCCGTGCACCTGTGCATTTTCGGGAGCGCCTTCCTGTCCTTTAAACCTTTGAGCGGCAATCATACCAAAACCATCAGGTTCGGTGGTTGGCAACCACATTCCAAATTGCTGTACTTTATTGGCAAGTGGAGTAGCAAATTTATAAGGACTATAAACAAATTCCATAGTCTTGATCTGTTCGTTGGTCAGTTTTGCCGATGTCGATTTGTCGTTCGGATCTGGATCAACGTTATTAGGTGCGCGCAAGGCTGCCCAGGGATCCGCAGGGCCTTTCTTGTCATTAACATTGAAGATAGCCCTTGCGGCCATGTAATTATTTACAATTCCATCTGCAAGTCCATCAAGCCTGTCACATTGACGGAGAAATTCAGCCCTGATAGCGTTTGTTTTGGCTGGAGTGACCCAATTCTTTAAGGGTTTTTCCTGAATCCTGATCCACTCAGGAGCGGCCATCAGGCTTGAAAAGTTTACGATCGGCACATTGGAAATAATTCCATTATAATCTTTCGGGTAACGCTGAGCCACGGTAAGGCCTTCACGTCCTCCGTGAGAGGTTCCCACATAGTAGTTATAAACAGGACGCTTCCCGTAGATACGCTCCATGATCACCATTGCGGCATCGTGGGTTTTCTTCATCTGCATGTAACCCATATTCTTGATGGCTTCATCATTCAACGCCCATTCATCGCCGGGAGTAGGCCCTGAGGCTAATGGCTTGCTCTGTGCTCCGCCGAAACCCATGCCACCAGCCTGGTGGCCCGAATCACTGCCATAGAGAGCCAGTCCTTTGTTAAGCAGCGGATTTCTGCCTTCGCGGACAGTGATAGTCCCGTTCATACCTCCACCACCTGCCTGCATGGCACGGCATGACCAATCGGATGGTAATATTACCCTGAAATTTATCGGCCAGCCATTGGGATCAACCGGGAAGATCGAACCTTCAACAACCCCATGTGCCGGAGTGGCATCAGTCGCTTCAATCCATCTGGGCTCATATAGTTTCACCGAACCAACCGGTTCGCCAATCGAGGTGACGGGAATAGAAGTGCCGGCTTTAGCCAAATCAGCTTTGGTGATAACAACATTGCCGGGAGCTTTGGTCTGACCGAAAGCTGCATTACCACCCCACGGGAGGAATGCAATTATTGCAATAACTAGGAATCTTGCAAGTTTCATCATTTTCATCTTTAAGTTATTAAGCCTGCCAAATTACTGTTTTTATTGATAAATTAATAATAATGGAATGTAATTCTATTTGAAAATTATTAACCTACATTCATAAAAGCTATTACCCCACACTGAACCACAATGAATACCTACTCTTTGCCAATAAAGCGCCCCATGGTCCATGTCCTACGGAATAAAAAGTTCTGCAAATAAATCCCTTCGCAGATAAGAGATCAGAATAAAATGACCGTTATACCAGCAAACGTCTTATTAACAAATCTCAAAAAAGTGTATTACCAATTCAGCTTAAAAACCATGCTGAACAGGTTCAATAATAAATGAGAACTCATAATCGCCATAAGGGAGACGGTATTTTTCAATTGGCAATGCACCCCAACTGTTTTCACAACCCGCTCCCATCTGAACCTTGTCAATGCATAGATTCGTGTAACCAACCTCTGGCACTAACCGGGAGTGACGCTGATCTTTTTCCGGCCCATCATCGAGCGAATCGATGGAATAATGGAGAGCAGAAGCTGAAAACGGCGATTCCCCAACAAATCTCAATCCCTTTCCTGCCATATTCATCTGTTGCCACCAGCGAATATCGGTCTTCGTTCCCGTCTCCTGGGGACGTATGTAGGGATAAAATTGCTCGTCGACTGTTTGGCGATATTTCCCGATCGGAGTAGCTGAATTACGGTCAGAATAGTTCTCACCCGGACCCCTGCCGTAATAGGCGATCTGTTCGAACTCCTTCGGCATTTGCATTTGCATACCAAAGCGGAAAATATTGGCCACTTTAGCTGATTTATCAGCCTCCATTTTCTGGGTCACCTTAACAGCCCCGCTATTGTTGATGACATAGGTAAGGGAAAGTTTCGCAGAGACCGCTTTCATCTCATAAGCGGCGCTCACCACGATCTGATCCTTCTCAACCCTATTCTCAAGTGAAGTAAGCTTCATCTCAGGATTTTTCCATACACGGTAGCGGTTTTGCAGATTAGCACCCATATCATTGTCGGTAGGGGCACGCCAGAAGTTCGGAGTCAGGACCCCTCCTTCATTGAGCATCGCAATGCCGTTGACATCGTATTTGCAGAGGAAGCCGGTTTTTTTATTAAACTCGATCCGAAAGTTCTCTCCCTTTACGATAAGATACGTAACATCGTTATCCTTGACTTCGGGTACCGGAATCTCAATATTAGTTAAAACACTGTTTTTCAACTCAAGCGATTTGGGTTGATAGGCCGAAAGGGTCAACTGATTCTGTGCGACAGTATAACCGGCAGGCAATAGAGGTTCGCTTTTCTTAAGCTTAAAGCCAATATTAAGCAGGAGCTCTTTCCCTGAATATTTGTTCCCCGTCTGTAATCCCAGTTTTACTTTCGCCGTTTGTTGCGGCTGAACCGACAGATCGCGGACCATTCCGGTTTCAACCACATCGCCATCGGCCAGCAGGTGCCACTCGGCATAGTAATTGCTCAGATCGGTGAAAAAGTTTTCATTGTATATACTGACATTGTCGTTGGCCAGATCAGCATCCGAAGCCCATATCGACTGGTATTGATGCATCACCTCAAACATATGAGGATTGTAATTGCGATCGGGACTAATCAACCCATTGTCGTGGAAATTATTGTCGGAGGCATCGTAGCGGTTAAAGTCGCCGCCATAGCCATAATACATGACCCCATTCTTATCGTACATCCGTAATGACTGGTCGACAAAATCCCAGATGAAACCGCCCTGGTATTTCGGATATTTCCGAACCAGGTCCCAGTACTCTTTAAAGCCACCCTGCGAGTTCCCCATCGCGTGGGCATACTCACACTGGATCAATGGCTTATTTGTATTCCCCTGACTGTATTTCTCGCTCCGATCGTAATTCAGATACATAGGGCAGTAGATATCGGTAAAGTCGTTGGTCCCGGCTTGCTCGTATTGTACCGGACGACCGGGATCTTCCTTCTTGATCCAGGAATAACACTTTTCGAAGTTGGGCCCAAACCCGGCTTCGTTACCCATCGACCAGATGATAATGGCCGGGTGGTTGAAGCCCCGCTGTATGTTCCTCTGGTTACGTTCCATATGAGCTTTGGCATACAACGGATTTTTGGCCAGTGTTTTTTCACCGTAGCCCATCCCATGTGATTCGACATTTGCTTCCGCCACAACATAAATCCCGTACCGATCGCAAAGCTCATACCACAGATTATTATCAGGATAGTGGCAGGTGCGGACCGCATTGATATTGGTCTGTTTCATGATTCGGATATCCTGAAGCATCCGTTCGGGAGAGACCACATAACCATGATCGGGATCCATCTCATGCCGGTTGGCCCCTTTGATCAGGATCGGCTGACCGTTCACCAACAACTGGGAATTTCTTATTTCAACCTTCCTGAAACCCACTTTAAGAGGAATGACTTCCAACACCTTATCTCCATCTTTAAGGGTGGCTATCAAGGTATAGAGATTCGGGGTTTCGGCGGTCCACTTTTTAGGATCACTCATCTGAATCACGGAAACCTGCTCACCCGAACCCTTTACCTCAGCGGAAGCAACCGCTTTCCCGGCATCGTCCAGCAGGTTCAATCCAACAGCACCACCTCCGCGGATATTGACCTTCACATTGAGAGTCGCATCCTTATACTGAGCATCCAACTCTGGACTGACCCGTATATCCGCAATCTTTTTGGCATTTCGGGTATAGAGGTAGCAATCACGGCCGATGCCGCACAGACGGGTAAAATCCTGATCTTCGAGATAAGAGCCGTCGCACCAGCGAAAGACCTGTAAAGCAATCAGATTCTTCCCTGGTTTCAGGTATTTGGTCAGATCGAACTCGGCTTCCAGCTTACTGTCTTCGCTGTAACCCACAAACTGACCATTAACCCAAAGATACATGTTCGAGGTTACGGATCCGAAATGGGCAATGATCTCTTTCCCTCTCCAGCTTTGCGGAACGACGATCTCCTTACGGTAAGATCCTACATGGTTATTCTCAATCGGCACCTCCGGGGGATTATTCTTAAACTGACTTCTCCAGGCATACCCGATATTGACGTAGATCGGGTCGCCAAAGCCGTTCAGCTCCCACAATCCCGGGACCGGCATATCCGACCAGCCTTTGTCGTTATAGGCAGTTCCGTAAAAATCTGTGGGACGCCTATCGGCATCCTTAACCCAGAAGAATTTCCAGGTACCGTTGAGCGACATAAAATTGGATGATTGCTCCTTAACACCAGCTAATGCCAACGATTCATCCTCATAGGCGAAATAGTTGGTATGCATGGGCAACCGGTTTATTTCATTCACATTAGGGTCAAGCCATTCATTCTTTTGAGCATAGGTTCCAATACTCAAAAGAGTAAGGGCAATAATAAAAAATCCACACCTTTTCATAATACAAGTTGCGATAAGTCAATAACTTAAATACCATCTAATTAGTCTTGCCAATATACGCCTTTTAAGACATATCTGGAACAGTTTGGGGGACAAAAAAAGCCCCTCAACATTTAACCTGTCAAGGGGCCTTTCTGTACCCGGGGCGGGAATCGAACCCGCACGATATTGCTATCACTGGATTTTGAGTCCAGCGCGTCTACCAATTCCGCCACCCGGGCAGGTAGATCACTTTTCTCAAGTGCGGCACAAAGATAAATCAATTTTCGTATCGCAAAAATATTTTTCCCAAAAAATGAAAAGAAGCTTCACACACAAGCCTAACCTCTAATAATGTGAAACTTAGGATGACCCCAACATCCTTCCAACTGAATCCGGTCCCCAAAAACAACCTTTTTCATCCTGATCCCTACGCCGGACCGAAGATTTGCTCCCTTCAAAAACTGCAAATCTCAATTATAACAAATTTTTATTAGGGGTATATTGGTAATTGCCGGTCAATATGTTAATATTACACTATCTTAACAAACCCGATGTCCACCGGAGACGAGAAATATCTGTTCGATGCGATCCGTCATGACGACCAAAAAGCTTATGAGACTGTTTTCCGGCAGTATTATAAGCCATTGATGGCCTATGCTTTCCGCTTTCTGAGCGATATGGCAATAGCCGAAAATGTTGTCCAGGATGTATATCTTCGATTATGGCAAAAACGCCATGAGATCATCATCACCACCTCTTTGCAGAATTACCTGTTCCGGTCGGTGAAGAATCACTGCCTGAATTTTCTCGATCATGAGAAGATCAAGAGCAGCTATTGCAAATCGGTTATCAATCGCGAATCAGACAGAACCGATTACAACGAATTTTTCCCTGAAATAGGGTTGCTCCACCGAATCGAAGTCGCGATAGCCACCCTCCCCGATAAACGGCAGGAAATCTTCAGACTGGCCCGCGAAGAAGGATTAAAATACCGCGAGATTGCCGAGCGGCTCGGACTCTCGGTCAAAACAGTGGAAGCCCAAATGACCCTCGCGTTAAAATATTTGCGCGATACATTAAAAGACTATAGAAATTTAATGCTCTTTTTTCTTATTCGAAATAAGGGTATTTAATCATTTGTTTGTCATTTACATACTGAACGATGAAGTCTCCCTCTGTAACCCTTTACAAGCGGACAGAATCTGAACTTCATCTATGTCAACCATATAAAGCAACAAAATCGTGAAAAGAGAAGATCATACACCTTCAGAAAAAGAACTCCGATGGACCGCCTTCCTCAACGGGGAACCGGGCTCCAAGGCCCCATCTCCCGATGAAGCAGATGGTTTTTACGATTTTGAGCAAACCTGGGAACTGCTTGGAACCGCTTATTGCCACGAAGCCTCCGACACCGATCTGGCCTGGAACAAACTCCAAAACAAGATCGCTGCCCCGCATATCCGCACCATCCATTTGATCCGCTCAGTCCTCAGCTATGCTGCTATAGTGGTGCTGGTTCTGGGTATAGCTTTTACGGCCCGTTATTTACTTAACAAACCGGACAACCAACCTATCGCTGCCGCAAAAATAATCACGGTCGCCACCACGGCTCATCCTGACGAAATCACCCGGGTTAATCTCCCCGATGGCTCCACGGTCAGCCTTAACGCCAACACGAAACTGGAATACCCTGAAGCTTTTCCGGCCAACGAACGACGGATCGCCCTTTCGGGCGAAGCCTTCTTCGAAGTGGCCCACGACAGCTCCTGCCCTTTCATCATCGATACGAACGGCGCTTCCGTCGAAGTCCTTGGCACAACGTTTAATGTATCGGCCTACCCCGGACGACCCATGGTCGAGGTCAATGTTGAAAGCGGGAAAGTAAGGCTCACCGAAAAAAACACCACAAAGAAAGAGCCCAACAAGGCCGTTCTGCCAGCCGGGAAAAGCGGAAAGATCCTGCTCGCTTCAGGCGATATTATTGAAAGCGATAATCTTTCTCCAAACTACCTCTCTTGGGTCACCAAAGAGATCAATTTCCAAAGAACGCCACTCGCGGAAGCATTCGGGCAACTCGAAAATATCTATCACGTAGAGATATCAGTGACCGAATCCGATATCTCCACGATCCCTTATACCGCGAACTTTGAAAATTTACAAATTGACTATATCGTCGATGTGATCGCACGAACTCATAACCTTTCTGTAACCAGGTCCGACCACCATATCGTCTTCGCACGAAAGAGATGACGCTCCCCGTTACAGTAGCCTGACCTCCTGCATCACGAACGACAGAAAAATATCTTTTAAGCTATGTTGCTTATACGAGGAGGCATTATACTTGTTTTTATTTGTCTGTTTCGATGGCAGTTGTCGGCTCAGGACGTCATGACGTTACTTGAGCGAAGAATTACCCTCCAGGTCAGTGATGCCACTGCCGAAGAGATTCTTGAAAGAGTGGTCGACGAAAACAACCTCTTTTTCTCCTATAATCCGGATATCCTGCCCCAGGACCGGCAATCGATCCATCATGAGAGTATCCCGTTAGGCGATCTTCTGAAAGAAATCCTCCCCCCTCCTGATTATCTTATCGAGATCGTCGATAACCAGATCATCATCACCCGAAACGAAAAGACGCCACTGAAACTGACCGGCATTGTGACCGATGCCAGGGAACGAACTCCTATCCCCTATGCCTCCGTCTCCATCGCCGGAGAGAGTATCGGCACCATGACCAATCAGGACGGGCGCTTCGACCTGATCATCCCTTCCCGGCTAAAAGAGAAAACGATCCAGGTCAGGTGCCTGGGTTACCTCGAGAACCGGTTCACTCCGTCCGACACCCTCACGACTGTGGCTATAAAACTCGAACCGGTTTCCATCCGCCTCAGGGAGATCGAGGTCAGGCCGGTCGTCCCACAGGAAATACTAAGGAATTTCAGAAGAAATATTGCTGAGAACTACGAAGCGGACCCTCAACTGATGATCACCTTCTATCGGGAGACCGTCACCCAGGACAACCGGTACCTCGATGTATGGGAAGCCGTGATGGAGATACTGAAAGCCTCCTACCAGAGCGATGCCGACGACCGTGTCCGTTTCCTGAAAGGACGAAAACAAAATCTGAACAAATCATCGCACAACATCAACCTTAAAATGCAGGGCGGCCCTTGGTACATCAACAAACTCGATGTCGTCAAAACAATGGAATCTTTCCTCTCCCCCGAGTTCGAGCACCTGTACGAGTACAAGTTCGATCAGCCCGTCATACTGGACAATCGGGTCACCTGGGTCATCCGCTTTAACCGCAAAGAGGATGTCGATTTTCCCTGTTTTCACGGTAAATTTCTGATCGACTCCGAGTCGTACGCCTTAGTCAGCGCCGATTTCGGATTTGATAAGAAAAGCCTGAAATTAAACGGTGAGACCTTTATCAGACAGGAACCCCACGGTTATGAGACCCGTCCCGAACAGGCTGATTATTCAGTCAACTACCGTTACTACAACGGGAAATGGCAGTTCTTTTCCGCCCGAAGCGATGTCGTCTTCCAGATCCGTCAAAAAAGAATCTTTAAGACCGAGTATCGCAGCACCACCGATATCTTAGTCACTCAACAATATACCTACCCTCGTAAGGCCCGCTTTGGCCCCGACGGCATGTTCAGGGCCGACGATATCTTCTCCGACTTTATTGGCCCCTACGACCCGGATTTCTGGGGAAACTATAATATTATCAGACCGGACGAGGACCTGAGCAATGCGATCCGCAATGCCAATCCCTCCTCAGAAACACCGGAACTGACAGATTGATTGAAACTAATGCGCTGCACTATGAAACCAAAATTTTTAATCATTCTATTTCTCCTGACCCTTACCGGGACAATCCCGCTGAAAAGCTTTGCCCAGGATGACGATCTGATCACCCGCCTGAAATCGCAACTCTTCTTCTACCGTACCCAGAACGCCATACAGACCGTTGAGGTTCAAACCGACAAGACCCTCTATCGTCCGGGCGAAAACATCTGGTTTAAATGCTATGTCATCAACCAGCTCACCAAACATCTCTCCCTGAACAGCCTCTCAATCAACCTGCTGCTTGCCGACGAAGGGGGCAACACCGTGACCGAAAGAGCCTTTCCGCTTGAAAACGGAAGGGCCAGCGGATATTTGCAGCTCCCCCCCGATCTGGCGAACGGCCATTACCGACTGTTGGCCTATACCCCGGAAATGGCCTCTGAACCCCCTGCCAATATCTTTAGCGGGAATATCGTAGTCTGCCGTCCCGAGAATATCAATCTCATTGGAAATATCAGTTTCACCAAAAAGGTACTCCCCGCGGCCAGCAGGGAAATAGCATTGCTGAAACTGACCGATCTCTCCGGGAAACCCGCCTCAGGTAAAAAATTCGAATACTCCCTGACCGCGGGATCAAAAGAATTGGTCTCAGGAAAAGGAAAGACCGACCAGAACGGGAGGGGCGAAATAACCTTAATCACCCCATCGCCCGACACCGATGAACCGGCTATCCTCACCGTCGATCTTCAACCGGATAACGCGGGGATCAAACTATCGGAAAAAGTCCCGCTCCTCTCCGAAAAAATTAACCTCTCTTTTTACCCTGAAGGGGGAAAGCTGGTGGCCGGAATCCCCCAGCTCGTGATATTCGAGGCTACCGATCAGCTTGGGAACCCGATCTCTGTCGCGGCCGATATCCTGGACGACGACGGCACCGTTATCACAAACATACAAACCCTTCAACCCGGACTGGGAGCCTTTCATTTGCTGAACAATAACCCCAAACCCTTAACCCTGCAAATCAGCAGCGAATCAGGCAAGGGGCAGAAAACTATGCTGCCCCTCCCTGACCATGAAGCCATAGCCCTCTCGGTAAAGAAAAACAACGGGAGCAACCTGGGAGTCATGATAGCCCCGGCGCCCGACAACAGCAATACGAAATACACGATCGTGGCTGTTTCTGCAGGAGAAATAGTCTGGGCCAACGAATTCGTACTCAACCAGGCAGGTTTAATAAATATCCCGCTTGAAAACTTCCACCACGATATCGCCGAACTGGCCATATTCGACAGGGAAGGAAAGCTACTGGGCCAACGGATTGTCTATACCGCGAAAGGGGAATATCCCAGGATCACCCTGCAAACAGACCAGCCCTCCTACCGAACGGAAAGCGAAGGAACGGTTAGGATCAGGATAAGCGGCAACAACGGTAACCCTGTCCGATCGGAGTTAAATCTGAGCCTGACCGACACGACCACCCTGATGCCTTCCTGCTGTACCGCCATCCAAAGGATCAACCAGGGGCTTGAAAAACCTCTCCCCCACGATATCTCCTTCACTGAGGAGGGCAAAAAAAAGATGGACTATCTTTTGATCGCCAACAGGATAAAAGGGATCGACTGGAGTAAAATAACCTCGATCGATCCGGCAAAACCCGCCCCGATTTATCAGAATACCACCCGGGTTTCAGGGACCGTTCTGGGAAACGACGGGAAACCCATCCCCAACGCCATGGTCTTCATCTCGACCTCCTCGCTTCAGCAATACAACGGACGCAGCAACGAAAAAGGAGATTTCGAGATCAATATCCCGGCCCGGCTGGACAAGAAGCTTCTCAACGCCTCAGCCTCCGATTGCGACGGGAAGGGCAGTTTCAATGTCGTTCTGAATAAAAACTTCAGGGAAGAGATTGAGATCTACCTGAAAAATAATCCCCGGATATCCGATTGGGATTTTCTTGCAGGATTGACAGCCTACCTGGAAGCTAATCCCGATTTCGAAAAAGCCAATCCGGCCAACCGGAGCAAAGCAGCATCCCGGAATTCAACCAGCCCAATGAGCAATTACTTAACGGAAGCCACCAGCATGATGGATGTGATTAATTCTATCCGCCCTTTTGAACTGACCGATGGGAAGATTATCTTCCGCGGGGCCAATTCAATCCCTAACCGGGAAGGGGCTCTCATCGTTATCGATGGCCAAAAGAAAGGTGCCGATGCTTCAATACTCAACACTATACCCCCCAAAGATGTCGCCGATGTAAAAGTATGGGTCGATCCGTTCGAGATCGCCCGTTTCACTTCATCAAACCCGTCCGGAGTTATTGAGATCACCCTTAGGCGGGGAGAGGACTCATCGGAGAACCGGGCCGACCGGTTCGCCCCCTATGAAAATAAAACAGTCAGGGATTTCGTCCCAACCCCTATCGGGAATGAAAAGTTTAAACTGATCACGACCCCGCTGTGGGTTCCCAACATCTTTACCGACGAGAAGGGCGAGGCAACCGTCAAATTTTCGCTGGGCCGCGTGAAATCGGGTTTCCGCCTTACCGCGACCGGCTTCACCGATCAGGGCGAATGGGTTGAAACAAGCAGGATCATCGAAGTGAAATAGAACCGATCAACCTTCACCTGCCGTTCCGGGAAACTACCCCAAAATAGTTGGGGTATGATGTAAGTATGACAGGGTGCAAAACTTACAATAGTATTAATGTGAATCAATGACTCGTAATAGCCTGAATAACAATATACACACAGCCTAAATCCCCCTTGATCCCCCTTTACAAAGGGGGAAATAGTTCTCTAATCGGATGTTGTAAAAACCATTTAGGTTTTGAGAATTTATTCAACGATTTTTTAGAAGGGTTAAGTCCCGCTCTCCTAAAGGTGGGCAGGGGGGATTTGGTCGATGGTAATTCTGTCATTGGTATTGGAGATAGAAGCACCTTAACGCGGATTTTTCACTTAAGTTCGGAACGTATAACCGGGTCCCCGTTATTTGTTGTGTTTAAAAATCGAATGTGCCATATAGCGATCATTCATGGACAATTAGAAGCAATCAATGAAAGACCGTGAATGACAACTTTTGACCTAACGCAATCCCGATCGGGAAAGCAGACAACTATTCCGATTGATATTTTGAGGCACCGGCATTAATCCCGCCATGCAACCGCTTTTCCGGTGACAGAAATGCTTCCCGCTTTTTTCATCCGTGAACAGAAACCAGTCTTTGGACTGAAGTTTTTCCGGCCAGTGATCCGCGAAGCTGAATAGGGGCCATCGCCGGATCTTCTGCATATGTTCTACGGATCTTTTTCGGTTATTATATGGTAATTAACCGCACAATAACCGCACAATAAGCACAGAATAACCGCAGAAGATCCGCAGAAGATCAGGCGATGGTATAATCCTTATACGATAAAGAGAAGGGGGATTTCCTGATTCGGGAGAAGAAAAACCGTAAATCGAACCTTCTTCCTAACGGATTGAAAAGAGAATAATCAGGGAAAAGAAAACCGGTTATTCCCGCCCGGTCCAAAGGTTGGCCCGTGAGAGAATAACCGGATATAACACTATCGGATCAGAAGAAGTCGCCTTCGGAGATATCGTCGTCGTGATCTTCCTTCATCACCTGACTGCAATCGAGATTGACATTAAAACCGTCGGGAGCTTCGAATCGCGAGTTTTGGGTAATCCCCAACGAGGGATCGGCATAGACGCGGTTCATGAAGTAACCGTAGATTGGCAGCGCCATACTGGCTCCCTGCCCGGCCGACAATCCTTCGAAGTGGATGCTGCGGTACTCGCCGCCGGTCCAGACCCCGGTCACCAGGTTAGGGGTGATGCCCATAAACCAACCGTCGGACTGGTTCTGGGTGGTTCCTGTTTTTCCGGCCATCTCGGCCCTGATATTCCCGTAATCGATATTACGGCGCAGGCGGTTCCCGGTCCCTTCATCAATCACCCCTTTCATCAGGTTGATCATCAAGAACGCCGTTTTAGGATCGATCGCATCATGTTGATCGGGCGAGAAGCGGGAGAGTATATTGCCATTGCGGTCTTCGATACGGGTCACACAAACCGGTTTGGTATAGACCCCGTGATTGGCAAAGGTCCCGTAAGCCCCGACCATCTCGTAGATGGTCACGTCGGAGGTGCCGAGAAACATTGAGGGCACGGCATCGATGGGGCTGATAATTCCAAGCTTCCGCATCATATTGGCCATCGACTGGGGATTGAACTGTTTCATGATCCAGGCGGAGATCTGGTTAACGGAGTTGGCCAGGCCCCATTTCAGGGTCACCATTCGCCCGTCATATTTGGTCTCCCCGGAGTTTTTCGCCGTCCAGGTCGTCCCGTCAGGAAGGATAAACGTATGTTCGGTATTGGGGACCATGGTACAGGGTGAATAGCCGTTTTGCATGGCCAGGGTATAGAGAAACGGTTTCACGGTTGAACCGACCTGTCGTTTCCCGTTCTTGACCATGTCGTACATGAAATGCTTGTAGTTGGGACCACCCACCCAGGCACGTATCTGGCCGCTGTTCACATCCATGGTCATCATTGCCGAACGCAGGAACCCAAGATTGTACCTGATCGAATCGAGCGGGGTCATGGTCGTATCGATTTCGCCCCGCCATGAAAAGACGGTCATCTCAACCGGTTTACTGAAAACAGAACGAATCTCATCGGGTTTCATTCCCTGATCTCTCAGGGCCCGGTAACGGTCGCTCTGCCGCATTTGGTTGTCTAACAACTGCTGGGCCTGCTCCGTGGAAATATCGTTAGAGAAGGGTTTGTTGCGCTGGCTTTTGATCCGCTGATTAAAGAGTGGCTGCACATTTTGGGTCAGATGGCGGGCCACCGCTTCCTCGGCATAGGTCTGCATCCGCGAATCGAGGGTCGAGTAGATCTTTAAACCATCCGTATAGATATTGTAAAGTTCGCCGTTGGGTTTGGGGTTCTTCGCGCACCAGCCATAGAGCGGGTTGGTCTCCCACTCCAGTGAATCCTCATAAAACTGTTGGGATTGCCAACCGGCATATCTCTCGCGGTCGGGCTTCTGAGCGGTCATGATGGTCCGGAGATATTCGGTAAAATAGCTGCCCGTGGTCAGCTTAAAATCTTCTTTATGGTAGTTAAGGCTGAGCGGTAGATCTTTCAGGCTATCGAACTCAGAGCGGGTCAGATGACCGTTCTTCCGCATCTGGGAGAGCACCACGTTGCGGCGTTGCCGGGTCAGCTCGGGCCGACGGACCGGATTATAAAGCGACGGATTCTTGGCCATCCCCACCAGCATGGCGGCTTGTTCGACGGTAAGCTGATCGGGATTGACCCCGAAATAGATTTGTGAAGCCGACTTGATCCCAACCGCCAGGTTAAGGAAGTCGAACTTATTGAGATACATCGCGATGATCTCTTCCTTGGTGAAGTTACGCTCCAGTTTAACGGCGATGACCCATTCGCGGAATTTCCGGATTGCCAGCTTGGCTTTATTGCCGATATCTTCGCGCGGGAAGAGCATCTTGGCCAACTGTTGCGACAGGGTACTGCCCCCCCCCGAACTTTCATTACCGGTAAGGACGCCGGTAAAAACACGGACCAATCCCCGCAGGTCGATTCCCGAATGGCTGTAAAAACGTTCGTCCTCCGTTGAGACCAACGCATTAACCACATTGGGGCTGATCTGCTCAAAAGGAACATAAGTCCTGTTTTCCTTGTAGAAAAACTTGCGGATCACCTGGTTATCGACGGTGATGACTTCCGAAGCCAGCGAGGTCTCAATGTTTTCCAGCTCTTCAAGAGTTGGCATAAACCCTAAGACGCCATTGGCAATCAGGGTAAAAAGCAAGATAACAAAGAGGATGCCTGCCGCAAAAATACCCCAAAAGATCTTCAGATATTTCCTGAAAGGCCCTTCAATAGAGACGAAACGTTTAATTTTCTGAATCATACCAGCTTAATTCTTAAAGCATACAAACTTACGGAAATATTTTTTTGCCTGAAGATGTTGGATGTTAAATAATGTGATGAACGAATGAGCTCCCTTTCGGACCAATAACGGTTAACCCAGTTTTTGGTTGACCAGCTCCACGATCCGGTCACGCTCCCGACGGGCCTTCAGTTCAATTTCGTTGGCAGCCACCACATAGTCTTCGATCAGCGACCGGTCGCTGATCGCTGAAGCATTGATCTTCACGTTCAGATGGGCTCCGGCTACCGCGGTATAAGCACACAGCGCTCCTACGGCGGCATCGCTGACCGAATTCGGATTGCCTGTTTCGGCCATTTTGCCAATCACCTCCATCGACTGATAAGCCAGCTCCATCACCCGGAAGGGGATCCCGATCGCTTTAATCGTGGCAGCCTGTATAGCCGCTTTTCGGGCTTCTTTTTGTTGCGGCGTCTCTTTCGGCAGGCCATAAGCTTCCATCACCAGGTTATAGGCGTTGGTATCTTCATCGGCCATCTTAAGCAGTTCATCGTAGAAATACTTCCCTTTTTCGGCCCAACAGGAGAATTCCTCCCAACGATCGTCCCAGCCACGTTTATGGGCCGACAGATTGGCCACCATGGTTCCCAGGGCTGCTCCAAAGGCCCCGACCACGGCCGAGACAGATCCTCCGCCGGGAGTGGCCGAATCGGCAGCGGTAGCCTCGGCAAAACCAGTCAGAGTATGATCGGCCAACCTATCGGGTTGCGGCTCTTCGAGCAGGTATTCGATGATCCTCTTCTTCGGATCAAAGGGGGCTAATTCAGATAATCCCAACGATTTAACAGCTATATCAATGATTTCATGGTCAGGAATTCCCGTTGAACGGTTTTGCTTGCGCAGAAAATATTTACCGGCCTCCAGTATCGCTTTAAGCGGGATCAGACCAATCAGTTCCGATCCGGTGACCCTCAACCCCCGTTCGCGGGCCCTCTCGCAGACCTCGTCAAAGGCGACATGGATCGGGGTAACGGTGATATCGGTCAGGTTCATCGAGATCTGGGCAATCCCGTATTCCTTGATGTACCAGCCGATGGCCCTTACTCTTTTCAGCGATCCCGGGATACGGACTGCCTCGCCGTTTTCATCCCGGACAATTTTTCCGGTTAGCGGATCACCTTCCCGCACCACGCGGCCGCTCTCCCGGACATCGAAAGCGATGGCATTGGCCCTTCGGACTGAAGTGGTATTTAAATTGATATTATAGGCGATCAGAAAATTACGGGCCCCGATAGCCGAAGCGCCCGATTTGGCATTAAAGGTTTCCGGACCGAAATCGGGTTTCCATTCGGGAATTTTTATTTTAGCTTCCAATCCTTCATACTCCCCGGAACGGCAGTTGGCCAGACTTTGACGTTTCTCTTCGAAAGCGGCAAACTCGTAACAGTAGACATGGATTCCCAACTCCTCACCTATCCGCTTCGCCAGCTTGCGGGCATATTCCACGGTTTCCTCCATGGAAATGCCGGAGATGGGCACCAGCGGACAAACATCGGTGGCGCCGAAACGGGGATGCTCACCATAGTGGTTACGCATATCGATCAGTTCAGCCGCCTTTTTGATGGCTTGAAAAGCCCCTTCCGTCACTGCTTCGGGATTTCCGGCAAAGGTGACCACCGTTCGATTGGTGGCATAACCCGGATCGACATTTAAAAGTTTAACCCCGGGTACCCGTTCTACCGCATCGGTGATCTGTTTAATGATGGTCATATCCCTTCCTTCGGAGAAATTGGGGACGCATTCAATAATCTGTTCCATATCTTAATATCGTTATATTCTTATCCTTTTACCGGCACACCATTTTTCCAGATGCGCACCGGCTTTATCATTCCCTGATTATACAAAATATCTCTGTAATCCGTCACCGGGAAGGCGATAAAATCGGCCAGCATCCCTGTTTTCAGGATTCCGCGGTCATTAAGTCCCAAAGCCTGTGCGGCCCTGAAGGTGATACCCGCCCAGGTCTCGGCCATGGTCAGCTTCTCAAAACTACCCAGCAGTGCGGCCTGCAATAACAGATCACCCATCGGGGCAGAGCCTGGATTCCAGTCTGAAGCGATAGCCAGGCTGCAACCGGCGTTCAGCAGTTTCCGTGCCGGGGCAAAGCTGCAACCCAATCCTAACGAGGCGCCGGGCAAGGCCACCGGGATAACATCGGATCCGGCCAATAGTTTTATGGCGGAATCGGAGACCGCTTCGAGATGATCCACACTTCCGGCCCCCAGCTCCACAGCCAGCGCTGCTCCTCCCCCGGTGAACTGATCGCCGTGGACCACCAGGTCGAAACCCTGGTTTTTCGCGATCTGAAGGTAGGTGCGGGCCTCCGCCACGGTGAATGCCCCCTCGTCGATAAAGATATCGATCCGGCGGGTCAGTTGTTCGTTCAACAGTTGCGGGAAAAGCTGTTCGGCAATCCACGAGAGATATTCCGGTGAAGTACCTTTAAAATCGCGGGGACGGACATGGGCAGCCAGACAGGTAGGCACCAGATCGATCGGCAAACCCTTATTCGACTGATGGATGGCCCGCAACAATCTCAACTCCTCCAGGGGAGATAAACCATAGCCGCTCTTCACCTCCACGGTAGTAACACCGTGATTAATCAACCGCAGGGCCCTTGATTTAATCTGACTGATGAGATCATCGGAAGAAGCGGTCCGGGTCCGGGTAACGGTATCCCATATTCCCCCGCCACCTTGCGCGATCTCAAGATAGGATTTTCCTTCAAGCCGGAGGGCATAATCGTTCGCCCGGCTTCCGGCCCAGCAGAGATGGGTATGGGCATCCACCATTCCCGGCAGAGCCACCGCATCAAAGCCGGTCTCCTGAAGGGTTACCTCCTTTGCCCCGGATGGACCGGAACTATTTACCTTCTTATATTTTGAACAGAGCTCCTGAAACTTTCCGATTTCTACAATCTTCCCATTTGAAGAAACGATCCCGGCCTCTTCGATGATTTCCAACTGCGAATCGGCAAGGCTTCCCTTTAACGGAAGATGATCCATCGTGAGCAGTTGCCTGAAAGGTCCGGTGATGGTCAGTTTTTTCATCTCTATCTCTTACAGAAATTCAAGGTTCAATTTATGCAAATTTTCGGTAGCCTCCGCATAGCCCGCGTCATGATGGCGGAAAATCCCCATTGCCGGATCGTTGTACAGCACCCGACAGATGCATCGCCCGGCGCGGTCGGTTCCATCGGCCACCACCACCATCCCGGCATGTTGCGAATAGCCCATTCCAACGCCTCCGCCATGATGGAAGGAGACCCAGGTGGCCCCGCCACTGGTATTGGCCATCAGGTTGAGTAATGGCCAGTCGGAGACGGCATCACTGCCATCCTTCATCTTTTCCGTCTCGCGGTTGGGAGAAGCCACGGAGCCACAATCGAGATGATCGCGCCCGATGACGATCGGGGCTTTCACTTTCCCGCTTCGAACCAGATCATTAAACAGGAGTCCTGCCCGTTCCCTTTCGCCCATACCCAGCCAGCAGATCCTCGAAGGAAGTCCCTGGAAAGCCACCCTTTCTTCGGCTTTCATCAGCCAGTTGATCATGTGGCCGTTTTCGGGAAAAGCTTCCATCAATACCCGATCGGTAACCAGAATATCTTCGGGATCGCCCGAGAGGGCCGCCCAACGGAAGGGACCTTTCCCTTCGCAAAAGAGGGGACGGATAAATTCCGGGATAAAACCATTAAAATTGAAGGCATTGGGTTCGCCCCCTTTCCGGGCCATCTCCCGAATATTATTGCCGTAATCGAAAGTCACACTGCCCTGCCGTTGCATCCCGAGCATAAATCCGACATGACGGGCCATACTTTTCATGGCCATCGCTTTATATTTTTCTGGATCTTCCACCCGAAGCGTCCTTGCCTGATCCAAGGTTAAGCCGTTGGGAACATAACCGAACAACGGATCGTGAGCTGAAGTCTGGTCGGTAAGGATATCGGGAATGATCCGGTCGTTCAGTAGTCTTTCGAGTGTATCGCCGATATCGGCGACCAGTCCTACCGAGATCGCCTCCCCTTTGGATTTTGCTTCGAGGACCAGGCATTTGGCCTCTTCGTAATCGTAAGAGATATGATCGATATATCTGGTCTGCAACCGTTTCTTTATTCGTTCCTCATCGACATCGACGCCGAGGAACGTGGCTCCGGCCATCGTGGCGGCCAGGGGTTGGGCGCCACCCATCCCGCCGAGGCCACCGGATACAAGTAATTTATGACTGAGATCTCCGTTGAAATATTTCCGGCCGCATTCCACGAATGTTTCATAGGTTCCCTGCAGGATTCCCTGGGTCCCGATATAGATCCAGCTTCCGGCAGTCATCTGCCCGTACATCATCAATCCGCGGCGCTTCAACTCTTCGAAATGTTCCCAGTTGGCCCAGGCCGGGACCAGGTTACTGTTGGCGATCAGAACCCTCGGCGCCTCGGGATGAGAACGGACGATCCCGACCGGCTTACCCGACTGGATCAGCAGCGAGTGTTCTTCATCCAGATCAAGCAGGCATCGGATGATATCCTGCAGGGCCTCTTTGTTCCTGGCGGCCTGCCCGGTACCCCCGTAGACGATCAGTCCATCGGGATTCTCGGCCACCTCGCGGTCCAGATTATTCAGCAACATCCGCAATGGGGCTTCGGTTTGCCACGAACGGGCATTTAGTTTTGAACCCCTTGGAGCCCGGTATTCGGGATGAGCAGCATATTTTTCAATAAAGTCCGAATAGTTCATGATGTTCATTTTTTAGGTCAATCTGTTCCTGTTTCGCGATTTTCCCTGCCAGGATAACCAATTCTTTGTTTTTCACCATACCGATGGCTTTATTCATCTCCTCCGACATGATATGATCGGTTTTGGCAAACGGGATGGATTTCCGCACGTGCTGATGACACGCCTCGATAACCGGTCCCGATTTCAACGGTTTACGGAAATCGAATCCCTGCGCGGCACAAAAGAGTTCAATCCCGAGAATTTTCTCCAGATTATCAACGATAGCCAAGGCCTTACGGGCACTGATCGAGCCCATGCTCACATGATCCTCCTGACCCAGAGAAGTAGGAATACTGTCGGCGCTGGCCGGGTAACAGAGACTTTTATTCTCGCTGACCAGGGCTGCCGTGGTATATTGAGGAATCATAAAACCGGAGTTCAGGCCCGTCTCTTTCATTAGCAGTTTCGGCAGACCGGGGATGGTATCTTTCAGGGAGAGATAGATCCGCCGGTCGGCAATATTCCCCAGTTCGGAGGCGGCTACTGCCACATAATCCAGCGGAAGAGCCAAGGGCTGTCCGTGGAAATTACCACCCGAGACCGCCGACCCATCTTCCAGCAGGATCGGATTATCGGTGACGGAGTTCAACTCGATAAGCAGCACCTCTTTCAGATGAAGCCAGGCATTACGCGATGCCCCATGGACCTGGGGGATACAGCGCAGGGAATAAGGATCCTGGACACGGGAACAATTGCGGTGCGACTGGACAATCTCCGAATTGCCGATCATCAGCCTCATCCTCTCGGCCACATAAACCGAACCGGAATAGGGACGCAAGGCATGAAGCTCTTTCCTGAAGGTTTTCACCGAACCCACCATCGCTTCAAGATTCATTGCCGCAATGATATCAGCATTATCCAGACAGTTTTGGAGCCTTTCCACCAATTTAACAGCGTGAGCTGCAATAAACTGGGTCCCGTTAATTAAAGCCAATCCTTCCTTGGCCCCCAGTTCGATCGGCTTTAGACCGTATTGATTTATAATCTTCCGGGCATCTACAATTTCACTACCTTCAAAGACTTTTCCTTCACCAATCAGTGGCAGGAAAAGATGGGCCAGCGGGGCCAGGTCGCCGGAAGCGCCAACCGAGCCTTGCGACGGGACCACCGGTATAATATTGTTGTCGATATGCCAGATAATCCGCTCCAGGGTTCCCATCGCGATACCGGAATAGCCCTTCGCCAGAGCATGAACTTTCAGGATCATCATCAGCTTGGCGATCTCCGGGTCGATGGGGCTACCCACCCCGACACTGTGACTTTTCAGAATATTAACCTGAAGTTTCCTGGTGTCTTCATCCGATATTTTTGTGGTGCAAAGCGGTCCAAAGCCGGTATTGATCCCATAAACGACCTTATGCCCGGCGATAAGCTGATCGACATTCGCCCGGCACTTTTCAACCAAACCGGCAACCTCGCGGGTAATTATCCCTGCGATTTCCCCTGAGGCAATCATCAAGGCCAACCCGGGGGTTAAATAATCCTTTCCATAATGAAAAACTCTCTGCTTTGGCATATAAAGGAATGTGTTAGTTTGAAACCTGAAACTCGTTATCACTGATGTCCGACAAATTCAGATAATTAAACTGAGTGTGAGACTTCTTACTTCGTTAGAAGTAAAGAATCTCACTCTATTATCCGGACAGGAATGTCTTTTTTATCAAATTTAGCAATATCTCCACTTCATTATTCTTCACTTAAAATGATTTTGGTCATGCTATTCAACAACATTAAATCAATAACCTATTCGACTTTATGATACATTTGTGATGATAACCTTTGAATTGATCCGATGAAGAAGTATAATTTTGATGAGATCATCGAAAGGCGCGGAACCGATTGTGTTAAGTACGACCAGCTTGCCTTATTCGGAAATGCCAATGCCTTGCCGCTTTGGGTGGCCGACACCGATTTCCGTGTGGCCGATTTTATCGTCGAGGCCATCCGAAAGAGAATGGAGCACGAGATCCTGGCCTATTCGTTTCGTCCGGAGAGTTATTTTACCTCGATCATCACTTGGTTACAGCAAAGGCATCAATGGAACGTTGAAAAAGGGATGCTCTCCTCCAGTCCGGGCGTGGTCCCGGCAGTCACCACCCTTATTCTGGCCTTATCGGAACCCGGCGATAAAGTGGTGGTACAACCCCCGGTCTATTTTCCCTTCGTCACCTGCGTGAAAGGTACGGGACGGCAAATGGTGGAAAATCCTTTGGCGCTCCGCGACAGCCGTTACTATTTCGATTTTGAGGACCTGAAGAAGAAACTGGTCCCTCAAACTAAGTTACTGATCCTCTGCAACCCGCATAATCCGGGAGGGATGGTCTGGACCCGGAACGAGTTGTCCGAATTGGGGCGCATTTGTCTTGAGAACGGAACAATCATCATCTCCGACGAGATCCATTCCGACCTGATCTTTACAGAGAATAAACACCTGCCATTACCAATGGTTTCGGAAGAGGTGGCCATGAACTGTGCCGTTTGTATGGCTCCCAATAAAACGTTCAATATTGCCGGGCTTTCCTCTGCCTTTGTGGTCATTCCCAACAAGAAACTAAAGGCCAGATACGAACACTGGCTTCATACCATCCATATTCAAAGCGGGAATATTTTCGGGAACATAGCCCTGGAGGCCGCTTATACCCATGGCTCCGTCTGGGTCAATCAGTTGATGGATTACCTTGAAGAGAACCGCCGGTTTCTTACCAGTTATATAACGACAAAACTACCGAAAGTAAAAATGATGCTTCCGGAAGCAACCTTCCTGGCCTGGCTCGACTTCAGGGAATACGGGTTAACGGAAAATCAGCTCAATAAGCTATTGATTGAAGAGGCCGGCGTGGTGATGAACAAGGGAAGCATGTTCGGGACCGGCGGCGACGGGTTTTTCCGTCTGAACTTCGGATGTCCGAAAGCAACACTGGAAGAGGCACTGAACAGGATTGAGTCGGCACTGGCAAAGCTGCCGGCGAAAAAGATGCCGTAAAACTATCCGACGGGATGAAAAGACAAAACCTTAATTATTTGACCCTCGAAAGTACCTTGCCGGCAAATGCCACCAGTTCCGATTGATCTTCTTTGGGTAAATTGAGCTGCGACAGGCAGGCAATGGCTTTGTCGTGGTAATACTTCATCATCGATTGAGCCTCGGCAGCAGCGCCCGACTCGGTGTAGATCCGGGTCACACCGGTGATCTTCTCCCGGGCATCAGTTTCGGAAGCGGTAAGCCAGTATTGAAGACGGGATTGGTTCTCGCCCTGGGATAACTCGAGCGCTTTCAGCAGAAGGAATGTTTTCTTGTTCTCCAGGATATCGCCGCCGATTTTTTTCCCGAAAGTAGCCTCATCACCGTAAACATCGAGCCAGTCGTCCTGCAATTGAAAGGCAAGCCCGATATTGATCCCGTAGTCATAAAGAAGATCAGCTTCACGATCGGGAGCCCCTGATATCATTGCCCCTATCTTTAGCGAAGCCGCGATCAGGACAGCCGTCTTGAGCCGGATCATCTCAATGTACTGGTCGATCGTTACATCATCGCGTGTTTCAAATTCCATGTCGTACTGCTGGCCTTCGCAAACCTCCAGCGCGGTGGTCGAGAAGAGGTCCAGCAACTGAGGCAATTTTGAACTACCGGTTTGGGCCAGATAACGGAAAGCCATTATCGACATAGCATCGCCACTAAGGATGGCCGTGTTCTCGCCATATTTCTTATGAATCGTCGGGGTACCGCGCCGAAGATCGGCACGATCCATAATATCGTCGTGAAGCAGGGTAAAGTTATGAAACACCTCGATGGCGATAGCTGCCGGCACCACCTTTGCCAGATCATCGGTAAAGAGGGAGGCGGCATGAAGCATTAACGCGGGACGGAGTCTTTTCCCGCCCAAAGAAAGGGAATAGCCCACCGGTTCATACAGACGGACCGGTGGAGTAGCGTCAATAACCTGGATCTCTTTCCTGAGCCTGGCTTCAAAATCCGCGATGAGATGATTTAACTTTTCCATGGTTCATTGGGTTTACGATTCAATGGATTTCTTTGCGGGCACCTCCCGAACGGGAACCGTTTCGATCACCAGGTTATCCAACTCTATATCTGTCTCTTCATCAAAGATATCAATTAACGGTTCCTGGAAATATTTGGTCGTTACCCTGCGCTGCAACCACATCAGCAAGGCCGGGAGCAGGATCAGATTTGAGATCAGGGCCACGAGCAAGGTCAATGAAACCAATACGCCCAGAGCCACCGTTCCCCCAAAGCTGGAAAAGCTGAATATCCCGAACCCGAAGAAAAGCACCGCTGAATTATAGATCATACTTATGCCTGTTTCGCGAAGCGCCAACTGGACCGAATCGCCGATGCTCCAGGCCGTAAGCTTCAACTCCTGGCGGTACTTACTCAGGAAATGGATCGTATTATCGACAGAAATACCAAATGCAATACTAAAGACCAGGATGGTCGAGGCCTTGATCGGGATTGAAAAATAACCCATTACCGCGGCAGTAAAGAACAGCGGTATAAGATTAGGAATAAGGGAAAGCACTACCATACGGCGGGAGTTAAACATCAACGCCATGAAAATGGAAATAAGGACAATGGCCAGACCGAGACTCTGGAAAAGATTAATGATCAAATATTCCGTACCTTTCAGGAAGACCACTGAGGCCCCGGTAATATGAACGGTGTATTTATCGGACGGGAAAACCGAATCGGTCTTTTGTTTTATGTTGGCCAGGAGTTCCTCCATCTTGACCGTCCCAACATCTTTCACCCGGAAACTCAACCGGGTAGCCTGTTTGGAACTATCGATAAAGGATTTGATCTCACCGATTGAGTTTTTACCCGAACTCCCCTCCTGATCGATATATTTAAAGATAAAGGAGAGCTCGTTCGAACTAGGCATCGCATAGTATTGTCCATCCCCGTTATAAAACGATTGTTTGGCAAATTTCAACAGGTTGATCACGGAAAGAGAAGGCGAGAGATCGGTAAACGGTTTAAGCTCCCCGTTCAGTTCTTCAATCTTCGACAGATTCGACATACGCATAATCCCGTTAGGTTTACGGGTGTCGACCGTCACCTCCAGAGGCATCAGACCATTGAAGTTCGACTCAAAAAACTTCAGGTCGATATTGATCGGATCTTTCTCGGGGATATCATCCACCATATAACCCGTGCTCTTCATCATGGTAATACCAAAAATACTGGCCACAAACAACAGCGAGAACGCGGTATAAATATATTTACGGTGATAGGTGGTGATATAAACCAGTTTCTCGGTTATTTTATTCACGAATCCATCCTCCAGATGCCGCGTATCTTTCTCCCTGGGAGGTTCCAGATAACTGAACGCGGTAGGAATAATAATCAATGAAGTAACGAAAATAGCCATTATATTGACCGAAGCGATCAAACCAAACTGGCGCAGAATATCGCTGCTGGTGATCAGGAAAGTGGCAAATCCGGAAGCAGTAGTCAGGTTCGAAAGAAACGTGGCATTCCCGATCTTCATAATGGTCCGCTGCAAAGCCCTGACTTTGTTCCCGTGCTTGCGGAATTCACTCTGATATTTATTGACCAGGAAAATACAGTTGGGGACACCGATAACGATCAGCAGAGGGGGAATCATCCCGGTCAGCAGGGTGATCTTATACCCAAGGGTGGCCATCAACCCAACGGTCCAGACCACCGCGATTATGACCACGATCACCGGGAAGAATACCAACCTGAACGAACGGAATATTAAAAAGAGGATCAGGATAACAATAAAAAGCGCCGCAAGAGTGAAATAGGTAAACTCTTTCTCAACCTTTTGAGACTGGATCACCCGGATATACGGGATTCCCGAATAATGAACCTCCTGTTGGGTATCCTTTGAATATTTTTCACACACCGCGACAATATCTTCTACCATCTCAACCCGTTTGGGGGTAGCCATTTTCGCTTTACTAACCGTGATGGCCATCAGATAGGTATTGGTCTCCGCATTATACAACTGTCCGTCGTAGAATGGAAGCTTCTTTAAAGAGGCGGCAAGCGTATCGAGCTGTTCCTGCGATTGAACCGTATCGGGGAAAATCGGCTTTAACTGAAACTTCCCCGCTTCGCTGTTTTTTATCAGATCGTAGGCACCCGATGCAGAAAGAGTCCCTTCGACCCCGTCGATCGTTTCCAACTCTTTGCTCAGCGCAACCCATCTGTTGAAATGATCGATCGAGTAAAAATTATCATTCTGAATCCCGATAACCATTAAATCAGCCGAAGCCCCGAATTTCTCGATAAACGCCTGGTTCTCCTTATAAACTGTATCCTTCTTGGGAAGAAGTGGCGCATATTCATAAGAAAGCTCCACCTTAGGAGCCTGCAAGGCCATGAATATCGTTATAACGGCCAGAACTGAGACTAATAAAAACTTCTTACGTAAAATATACCCGGCTATTCTTTTCCACATAAAACAATCAGATTGTAAACTGCGAAAGTAGTATTAATCGCATTTTTTTGAAAGAAAATTACCAAACATTAAAGATATACAACCTCAACTTTATTCCTGACTACCTAAAAAACAACCACTTTACACGAAATATTAGCACTTCGGAATCTCACAACAAAAAATAACCGGAAAAGAACCGTCAATTTTTTTCCTGATTTCCAATTGGAAAAGATAATTTTACACCCATCGAAATCATAGTACCAGATCCGTGAACTACACATTATTCGACTTTTTAAGACTACTCGGTTCGCTTGGCGTTTTTCTCTACGGGATGAAACTGATGAGCGAGTCGTTGCAGAAAATTGCCGGGCAGAAGATGAGGAGCATCCTCGCATCGATGACCTCCAACCGTTTCAAAGGGGTTCTCACCGGAATGTTGATTACCACAATCATCCAATCTTCCTCGGCCACCACGGTTATGGTGGTGAGCTTTGTCAATGCAAGCTTATTATCGTTGGTCGAATCCGTCGGAGTGATCATGGGGGCCAATATCGGCACCACGGTGACTGCATGGCTGATCTCCATACTTGGATTCAAAGTCAGCATGGCCAAGATCGCTCTTCCCCTAATCGGCATAGCCCTTCCCTTCCTCTTCACCAACGATCGGAGGCGGCGTTCCATTGCTGAATGTGTTCTCGGATTTGCTTTTCTCTTTCTCGGTCTCGAATATCTTAAAGATTCGGTCCCCGATATCTCTCAGAGCCCGGCTATCTTTGAAGGAATAAAAAATCTGGCTTCCTGGGGATATATTGGATACATCCTCTTCGTTGCCATCGGGACCTTATTAACCATTGTCATTCAATCATCCAGCGCCACCATGGCCCTCACACTGGTCATGTGCAATAACGGATGGATACAGTTCGATCTGGCCGCCGCGATGGTCCTGGGCGAAAACATCGGCACCACGATTACCGCCAATCTTGCCGCGTTGGTAGCCAACACCAACGCCAAACGGGCAGCCAGGGCCCATTTCATTTTTAACCTTTTCGGCGTTTTCTGGGTATTATTGATCTTCCCGTTCTTCCTGAAAGGGATCGCTTATATTGTCACCACCTCAGGCGGGGGCAATCCTTTCGAATCGTTCGAAGCTATCCCCGTCGCACTGTCCCTGTTCCATTCCCTGTTCAATATCCTCAACACCCTGATCCTGATCTGGTTTGTTGGCCATATCGCCAGGATTGCTACCCGGATGGTTCCCGAGAAAGCGCCCGACGATGAGGTTTTCACCCTTCAACATATCTCAACAGGGATGCTCTCCACCCCCGAAGCTTCGCTCTTCCTGGCCCAGAAAGAAGTCGCCCTCTATGGCCAGCGGGCAACTAAAATGTTCTACCGGACAGAGAAACTGTACAAGGAGACGGATAAAAAGAAGTTCAGGAAGATATTCGAGAAACTGGTTAAAAATGAAGAGTCGTGCGACAAAGTCGAAGTCGACATCGCACACTACCTGAACAAAGTCAGCGAGTCCAACCTCAGTGAACACTCCGCAAAAACCATTGCCTCTCTCCTTAAACAGATCGACAATATCGAAAGTATCGGGGACTCCTGCCATTCCATCGGCCGGATACTCGAACGCGCCAGGGAAACAGATATCACCTTCGCCCCTGTCATTACTGAAAATCTGGACAAGATGTTTGTGCTGGCTAAGGAGTCTCTCGAAATCATGACCAGGAACCTGGCCTCCAACCAGCCGGTCGACCTGAAAGAGGCGATGAAAAAAGAGAGCGAGATCAACCGACTACGCGACCTGCTGAAGACCGAACATCTTGACAACCTTGGCAAAGGAGCATACGATTATCAGACCGGGATCTTCTACAACGATATCTTCAGTGAATGTGAAAAACTGGGAGACTATGTCATCAATGTATCCCAGGCAATGGTAAAGGCGGATTGACCTCTTTATGTTAAAGGATCAGGATAGAACTATCCGGGCAGGCATTATCTCTCCGGCACGTCGGCTTCAGCAGTGAATTCCTCAACACCGTGCATCCTGCAATTCCCGACAAACCGTGCACCGGGTTCAACCGACAATTTCCCCATCGTCAGGTCGCCCGATATATTGGCCGTACTCTTGAGCGAGAGTAAATCGGCAACAATGATCTCTCCTTCGATCAGGCCCATGATCTCCCCGTTTTTACAACGAATGGTCCCTTTCACTTTTGCCTCCGGACCAATCACCACCCTTCCTTTGCAATCAATATCTCCTTCGAGTTGCCCATCCAGACGGATATCGCCATTCGATTCAATATTTCCTTTGATACGGGTATCCTGAGCAATGGTATTCAAGGCTTTGAATTCGTTGATTACAGGTTTTGACATGATACAATTGTTTTGAATTCGTTGATAAAAAAGCGGTGATTAAAGTACAAAAATGTCCAATATGAAGGAGAGTACAAACTAATTTAAGCAAAAAAAAATCCCATATGGGATTTTTTTTAATACTTTTATTCCTCTCCAGAAGAACTAATCTCCTGATTTTGAATATCTAAACAGCGGCAGCTTTTTCGATAGCCAATTTGCCCCTGTAATACCCGCATTCCGGGCAAACAGTATGGTATTTCACAGCTGTACCGCAATTTGAGCAAGCTGCAATCGTGGCAGGCGTAGTCTTGTCATGCGTTCTGCGCTTATCTCTTCTCGTTTTGGAGTGTTTGTGCTTAGGATGTGCCATTTTTAATAATCTTTACTTTAATTACCAATAATTTTTTTCAATTCATTCCATCTCGGATCTTCCGGCTCGTCCTTCTCACGACCGGAAGTTTTGTATTCATCTAATTTCTTAAGCATGTCCGCATCGCAGAGGCTCTTCCCTTCTTTGTCGTCGGGATGAACATGACGAATAGGCAAACTCAAAACGATGAACTCGTATATCAACTGGGCTACTTCAAGCTGATATTCACTCGGATGAAGGTAGATAATCTCCACATCATCCTCGATCTTCTCTTCACTGAATTTAACCATCAGCCGATTACGGCTCTTAATGGGTTGCATATACTTCTCAAGGCAACGGTCGCAAGTCAATTCAACTTCGCCTTTGATGGTAAATATCAACGCCATATAAGTGGAGCGCTTCTCCAGTTCTACCTGAACCGCAACATCTCCTCTTTCAATCTCACCCTGTTCAAATCCGGCAAAAAAACGATCATCTGCTGTAAATTCAAACAGATGCTTTCCCTCTTTTAAACCGGAAAACGGAATGGTATATTGCGACAGGTAGTTCATAACGTTCCCCTTTTTAAAGCTTTGCAAAAGTATAAAAAATTATAATACAACGTAAGAAATGATTTTTTTTTGAACCTTCTTACTCCCTTTATCGAAAAACAGGCCTTCTTCGCCCCTGTTGACCGGTAAAATTTTTCAATCGGCCAACCGCTGCTACTTAACAAGACGACGGATGGCCCGGTAAATTCCCTCTTCATCAAATCCGCATTCGCACTGAAGCTCAGCCTGGCTCCCATGCTCTACAAACCGATCCGGAACACCCAGTCGTACAATCGTTTTCGCCACACCCATATTCGAGAAATATTCCAGTACGGCGCTTCCAAACCCACCTTCAACGACCCCGTCTTCCACGGTCACGATCTTTTCAAAACGGGCGGCTACCCCATCGAGAATCTCATGATCGAGCGGTCTGACAAACCGCATATCGTAATGGGCCACCGAAACACCTTCCTTCAATAATCTCTCCCTGGCCGCGACAACAAAATTGCCCGGATGGCCGATCGACAAAACCGCCACATCGTCACCATCGCTGATCATGCGCCCTTTCCCTACCGGGATCTCCCGGTATTCATTCTCCCAGTCGGTGTTCGCCCCGTTCCCGCGAGGATAGCGGATTGTGAAAGGACCTTTATCGGGGAGCTGTGCCGTGAACATTAAATTACGAAGCTCCATCTCGTCCATCGGGGCCGAAACGGTTAAATTCGGGATGTTACGAAGAAAAGCCAGATCGAAGACCCCGTGATGGGTCGCACCATCGGCGCCCACCAATCCTCCCCGGTCCATACACAACACCACGTTCAGCTTCTGAAGCGCAACATCGTGGATAATCTGGTCATACGACCGCTGCATAAAGGAGGAATAGATATTCACGAAAGGAATCATCCCGCTGATCGAGAGACCGGCGGCAAAGGTCACCGCGTGCGGTTCGGCAATCCCGACATCGAAGGTCCGTTCAGGGATCTTCTCCATCATCAGGTTCATCGAACAACCACTGGGCATTGCCGGGGTGATCCCCACAATTTTTTCGTTCTTCCCGGCCAGATCAAGCAACGTCTTGCCAAAAACCATCTGATATTTCGGTGGAACCGGACTATCGGATGGCTCCGAAAAGATCTCGCCTGTCTTTATATCAAACTTTCCCGGAGCCGCATGCCATTTCGTGGCATCCTTTTCGGCCGGCATAAATCCTTTCCCTTTAACGGTTTTAAGATGCAAAAGCTTTGGACCGGGAATCTCCCGAAGATCTTTCAGTAACCGGATTAAACCGTTGATATCGTGACCGTCAACCGGACCGAAATATCTGAAACCCAGCGATTCGAAGAGATTACTCTCCTTCAGCACCATTGATTTTACGGCATGTTGATGCTTCTGCAAAACCGTACGCGCCTTAGGGCCAACCTTATTCAACTTCCCTAATAACTTCCAGATCCTCGATTTCAACCGGTTATACACCTTCGAAGTCTGCATCTGAACCAGGTAACGGCTGAAACTGCCCACGCTGGGATCGATAGACATATTATTATCGTTCAGGATAACGAGCAGATCGGCATTGCTTGCACCGGCATTGTTCAATCCTTCAAAAGCCATCCCTCCCGTCATGGAGCCATCGCCAATTATAGCCACGACCTTACGGTCAGACTCACCGTTCAACTCTGAAGCAATCGAGATACCCAGCGCCGCCGATATCGACGTCGAAGAATGGCCAACACCAAAAGCGTCGTACTCACTCTCTCTCGGAGAGGGGAAACCGCTGATCCCTTTATATAGCCGGTTGGTATTGAATACTTTCCGGCGTCCCGTTAATATCTTGTGTCCGTAAGCCTGATGCCCGACATCCCAGACCAGCTTGTCATAAGGGGTATTGTAAACGTAATGAAGGGCGACCGTCAACTCTACAACCCCCAAACTGGCGCCGAAATGTCCCGGATTGGAAGAAACCTCCCGGATGATAAACTCCCGCAGCTCATTGCAAACCTGCGGCAGATCCTTCTCCTTGATCTCTCTCAAATCAGACGGATAATCTATGGTTTCGAGCAAATTAATATTCGCCATGGCCAAATATTGGGTATTCAATCGTTCTTAAGTTAGAAAAACCGCAAATGTAAAGATAATATTTATTTGCCGTTCATTTTAAACCAGTACGTTCATAATTCATCTTCGGTTTCACTTTTAATTCGCTCCCTGAATAATCTTTACCCCCTGATTTTTCTTTTTACGATCTCCCGGCACACCTCTCAAACGTCCTACTTTCTCATCATCATTCCTGTTCGGGGACTTCTGAATCTGAAAAAACGAATGGATTGGAAATCCATTCCCCTGACAGTGCCCCACTCCATTTAAACGTCCCACTCATTGCACTTCATCATTTTTGGGAGTTATATTCTACGTAATGGTATAAGGGAAGGTCCCTATTATCGGCAAAAAACCGATTAAAGGGCCGAAGGTCCGACAGGTGACAGCACAGGCCGTCAGGCCCGTGAAAACGGCCAACAATTATACCTCAAAGGCATGTAAGGCCGGCATGTATTAAATTAAAACAAAACCAAATCATCAAATCCGTTCGACACATGCCGGTCTTCCAGACCTCCGATTTCCCCTATCTCTCCTTTTCACAGGGCTCATGCCCTGTTCTGTCACTGTAAGACCTTTCAGGTCTCTGCCGTAACAAATAGTTGTTCAGGCACAGCACTTCCAAAGTTTGAAACTTTGGAAGTGCTTTTCAGATTCTTTGCACTAATGTTCGGGTAAACACTCCGGATTTGTGCTTCGCCATCGCATCCCCTTCAATTTTCTCAGAAAGGAAAATTAGTCTGCACAATCCCAAATAGTATTTGTCCCTGAGGTTCCTCATTCCGATGCACAGCGAGGAACCTCTACATGAATAGTGAGGTTTAGACATTGGCAATAAAGAGGATGAAGAAGGAAATTATAACCGGAAGGTTGTACCCCCGTGCCATTAGACACGAAACATCGGTAGAAGAAATGGCACACAAATGATTCGCCCGCCCCGGACGGGGCGGAACAAATGAACGAACCATTATTTTCTACCGATGTATTGCCCTTACCGGGACAATGATCCCAATGTTTCTCAAATTTCAAAAGAGGTTCTGTTACATAGTACTCTCCAGGGTGTGCTAACTGATCGAAAGATGAACGGATACAGGTTTTCTTTTCAGAGGGAAAGAAAGTGGCACAATCCCGAATTCATTCCGTTACTCGGGACAGGCCGAGGAGGGCACATTAAAGTAAGGACTGCGATGCGCCGGTTGAAGATCAGTGTGTTTGCCCCGGGTTACGCGATGCTCACCCGATTCCCGTGGGTTACACCCACGGTTATTGAGATTTGGCCCCCTCAGGGCCGTAAGGAAAAGATTACAGTTAGAAGCAGGAAATAATAAATCCTATCCCTGAAATCACTGTATGGTCTATCCGGGGGAGCATCTCCCCTGTCAATTTTGCATCATATCCCATTTTCCAGGGGTAGCTTCCCGGAAAGATTCCATTAATAACTTTTAAATTTTCCTTTCGGCTGCTCCGACTTCGGATCAAAGCCATACCCTCGCCGGACTTTGAAGGTAGTTTCTGTGTATTTTCTACGTAGTTTCTTTATATATTATACCTATAAAGTACGAACAAACTACGAACAAAGTACGAATAAACCCTTGACTTGGTATGCCTTTGATCAGGAGTTGATACGGATATTTTTTTTGGACAAAACAGGTAAAAAAAGGAGCCTTAAGGATAAAAACCGGGTGAGACTCGGATGAAGAGCACTGTGAAAGAAGGCAGATGAATATTGGGGGGAGTTGGTTCAGGCCGGGACCGTCAGCGGTTCGGCGATCGGGTGGCGGTGACGGAACCGGGTGAGCGAACGATAACCCACCTGGCCGAGCAGCGCCCTTGCTTCATCGAAATAGCGGCCGATCTGGTCGCTGCGGTGCGAATCGGAGCCCAGCGTGACGGGCACCCCGGCGTGATGGAGCACTTCGAGAAATTCCGTTCCCGGGAAGAACTCGCCGCAGGGACGATCTTTTCCGCTGGTGTTCACCTCGAAGGCGACGCCCGATTGGGCAAAGACACTGGCCGTTTCGCGGAAAAGGTTCAGCGGGGTGGTCTCGGGCCATATGCGGAACTTCTTGATCAGGTCGGGGTGGGCCATGATGTTGAAGAGCCCCGACCGGGCGGCTTTCTGCAATTCGCCGAAGTACCACTGATAGATATAATCGGTCGAATAGCGGTCGTACCCTTCGGGGGCGGTGTCGTAGTTCCAGTCGTCGAGGAAATGGACCGAGCCGGTGACGTAATCGAAGCTGAAGGGGCTGAGGGCCTCGCGGATCTCCGCTTCGAGGGTGGGAAAATAATCGACCTCGAGGCCAAAGAGGATAGTGATCCGGTCGCTGTATTTCGCCTGCATGGCCCTGACCCTTTCCTCCAGCAGGGCGATACCGTCGGTGCCCACGGCCCAACGGCAGGGCTGCCTGATGCAGAAATGGTCGGAGAAGCCGATCTCGCCGAATCCTTTATCAATAGCAGCCAGCACCATCTCCTCGTGGCTGTTGGCGCCATCGGAGAGGTGGGTGTGCATATGGTAATCGAAACTGGTCATACCGATCGGTGAAGGGGAGTGTTCAGTTTATTTCTCTACCCAGGCTGAGCGAAGTTTATATATCTCTAATGATTTCACGTACAGCTCGCCGCCCTGTGTAAGGAGGACCAGATCCTCGTCGCCCGCCTCGGGGGTGAAGCAGGTGGAGATCACCTGTTCGCCGCCGTTGCAGAAGATCTCGATAGAGGAGCGGTCGACTAAGATTTCCATCTCTATCTTTCCATCCACAGGCCTGACGATCATCTCTGATCCGTTGACATAGAGATTATTTTTTGCGGTCTCGTAACGTATCTCCATTCCGCTTGAGGTTTTTCCGCTTCGTACCACAAACCCGAAGACATCGGAAGTTTTGGGATCGAAAACCGCCTTGATATGGAAAGCATCGCCTTTGAGAGAACCTAACAGATTTGTTTTCAGACCCGGGAGATAGTTTTTATCCTCCTTTTTAGTGCTCTGATCGTAGAGCGAAGCGATCGCGGCGATTGGTTTACGGCAAAGGGCGGGCCCATCGTGGGTGGTACGCAGCGATAGTTCGGTAGGGAAACTGAGCTGACCGTTAAACGGCATCCCGGGATATTCGCCTCCCTTCATCCAGGCCACCTGGATCAGTTTACCCTCCGGCTGGTTCGACCAGGTCTGGGAAGCATAGAAGTTACGCCCATAGTCGAGTCTTCTCTTTTTGGTTTCGGGGGTGAAGGTTTTCCCGTCGAAAGTGCCTACCTGGTAAGCTCCGTCGGCGCCCAGCAAGACCCATTTTTTTTGATCCGTTTGACCATCGAGCGGTATCTCGAAGAGGTCGGGCGATTCGTAATAACCTTCCACGTGGCTTTGGAACTCCCAATCGAGAAGATTGGAGGAGGTATAGATGGAGATACCCTGTTTTTTCTTATCGTTGCCGGGACAGCGGTAAAGCGCCATCACCCATTTCCCGGAAGGTTGGTGAAAAAAGACTTTAGGGTCGCGGGCATCGTCGTTATCGAACGCGATCAGCGGATTCTTCTCGTATTTTGTCCAGGTTCGTCCCTTGTCGTTGCTGTAGGCAAGACGCTGGCCACATTCCTGGCTGGTATAAAAAGCCAGCAGGGTTTTGTCATCGCCTTTCTGCAGACCGGCCACGTTGTTCTGATCGACCACCGCGCTTCCCGGGAAGGCGGTACAGCGGATGGTGTCGGCAGAGCCCTCGTCGGGGGTCAGCGCGACGGGTAGATGTTCCCAGCGCACCAGATCTTTACTCACCGCGTGTCCCCAGTGCATAAAGCCCCTGTCGAGGCCAAACGGATTGTGCTGGTAAAACAGGTGATATTCGCCGTCGTACCAAACCAGTCCGCTGGGATCGTTCATCCAGTTTTTTTCGGGGGTAAAGTGAAACTGCGGACGTAACTTCTCGTTGTAATAGTTTTTATCGGGCTTGGCTGAAATCAGCGCGACAGCCGCGATCAGTAAAAACAGATATCTCTTTTTCATAGATGGTTAAATTGTTACCCTCCCTTTACAGGGAGTTTTCAAATATACAGTATCATTCGGTATTTTCCGAAAGGAATGCCGAATGATTATCAGGATAAATGGCCGGGAATGGTAAAATCCCGGTAAGGGTAAGAGTTGCAACATTCCGTTAAATTGAGGGGATCTCGCGCGAATAGGTTGCGTGAGGAAAACAAAACTTTGCCAAAGCGATTGATAATCCTACCTTTGCCCCGTAAAATAATGCACAAAGGCACCGACCGGTTAAAAGCGGGAAATGGGATGTTTGGTCGTGCCGGGTGAAACAAAACAGAGTAAAAAATGGAATTACGCGATATTGAGATAATGGCGCCGGTCGGTTCGTACGAATCGTTGATGGCCGCCATACAGGCAGGGGCCGGGTCGGTCTATTTCGGGGTTGAGCACCTGAACATGAGGGCACGGTCGGCCAATAATTTCACGCTGGACGATCTGAAGGAGATTGCCCGTCGGAGCAGTGCAGCCGGGGTAAAGAGTTATCTGACCATCAATACCGAGATTTTTGACGAAGAGTTCGACACGCTGGAGCGGATCATCGTTGCGGCGAAAGAGGCGGGGATCACGGCCATCATCGCCTCCGACATGGCGACCATCCAGAAATGCAGGTCATTGGGGATGGAGGTTCATATCTCCGTCCAGGTCAACATCACCAATTATGAGGCGGTGAAATTTTACGCCCAGTTTGCCGATGTGATGGTGTTGGCCCGGGAGATGAACCTGGGGCGGGTGACCGAGATCTCGAAAAAGATTGAGGAAAACGATTTAAGAGGCCCGTCGGGCCAGCGGATCCGGCTGGAGATGTTTGTTCACGGGGCTTTGTGCATGGCCATCTCGGGAAAATGTTACCTGTCGCTCCACGAGATGAAATCGTCGGCTAACCGGGGATCCTGTATGCAGACCTGCCGGAGGGCCTATATCGTGACCGACAAGGAGACGGGGGCAGAGCTGGAGATCGACAATGAATATATCATGTCGCCAAAAGATTTAAAAACGATCCACTTTTTAAACAAGGTCCTCGACTCGGGGGTCACCGTGCTGAAAATAGAGGGTCGGGCACGCAGTGCTGAATATGTCAAGACTGTTGTGGCGTGTTACCGCGAAGCCGCAGAAGCTTATTTCAACGGGGAATTCACGCAGGAAAAGATCGACAATTGGGATCAGCGGTTAGCCACTGTTTTCAACCGTGGTTTCTGGGATGGCTATTACCTGGGGCAGCGTCTTGGCGAATGGAGCAGTAATTACGGTTCTTTGGCCACGAAACGAAAGGTTTACCTGGGACGTGTGACCAACTATTTCTCGAATATCGGGGTCGCCGAGATCAAGCTGGAGACCGGACCGCTGAAACCGGGCGACGAGATCCTGATCACCGGCACCACCTCGGGCGTGGTTCAGACCATCGTTGAAGAGGTACGGGTTGAGCTGAACCCGATAGCGGAAGCGCCGAAAGGCTCCTTCTGTTCGGTGGCTATACCACAGAAAATCAGACGGTCGGACAAGGTTTACAAGATGGTCGAATCGTCGCAGATCAGGCAGCGATAATTTTTCGTCGAAATTGATTGACCAATTGAATTAATTATCATTAATTTAAGATACCTTTTAAGCTTAAATATTATTTTTACTAAACGTAAGAAGAATTCCACCTAAGTAGTTCGGAATGAAAAAGAAGTTGCTTATTCTCATCACTTGTATATTAGTTTCCGGTGTTGCCGCCGGATGGTATTTTTTCACCAGCGAATCGAAATATTTTGGGACCCCGGCTCTTAAAGCCGTTCCGGTCGACACCCCGTTCTTTATCCGCATCCAGAATTTAAGCGATTTTACAGATCAGACAAAGAATAACCCGATCTGGAAAGAGCTTTCCGTTTTCAATCAGATAGCCACTGTTCATAACCATATCAACCTTGCCGATTCGCTGATCAACGGGAACCCCGAATTCAGCCAATTGTTTACCGCCAAAGGGCTTACCGTGGTCCCCGACAAGGGTGAACGGCTTTACCTGCTTGAGATCGGCAGTTTTAAGGAGAAACGGGAGATTGCCGCTTTCTTCGACAACTATTTCGACGGGCAGAATGAGAAACCGGTGAAGCGCAAGAGCGGGAAAGCCACGATCTACGAGTATTCACTGAACGGACCGGGCGGAGGGTCTTCGACTTTTATCACTTACTTCAGGGGGATCTGTATGATGAGTACCTCGCTTCCGCTATTGGAAAAGGCCATTAAACAGATGGATCTCCCCTCGCTGATCGATGATGCCAGTTTCAGGAAGGTGAATAAGACCCTGGCCCAAAATATTGATGTCAACCTGTATTTCAACCATCATTATTTTCCGAAATTTATAGCCCCGGTGTTGTCCGACCCGACAGCCAACTTTATTGCCGGCAACGGTTACGGTCTCTGGTCGGAGATCGACCTGATCCAGAAAGAGGACGTGATTCTGCTAAACGGTTTCAGCTTTTCCGACGGGACGTTCGCCGGATACCTTGATCTCTTTCATTACCAGGAGCCCCGCACTTTTACCCTGGAGTCGTACCTTCCGGCCTCCACCTCCTTTTTTATGGCCATCAATCTTGACAATCCGCAAAATTTCTTCAACGATTACCAATCCTTCCAGGAAAAGCAAGGATCGCTTGACGCTTACCTGGCCAGCCTTCACGAAGCCAATGCCTCTTCGGGCATCGATCTGATGAAATTCGCGGTCGATTTTATGGATGGGGAAGCGGGAGTCTTCTATACAGAGCAGGACACGGCCCGGGCTAAAGATAACCGACTGTTCCTGATGAAGGTGAACAGCGGGAACAATGCGGCTTCGGTGCTGGTGAACGCCTCGAAAGCATTCGCGGCCAAAAGCGGGATCAAAGACGCGATCCGCCCGTTCCGCATCGATCAGGAAAACACCTATGACATATGCCGGATGCCGGTCAATGATTTTGGGCAAAGGCTTTTCGGCAACCTGTTCTCGGGGGTCGAGACTTCATGGTTTACCGTGTTCGATAATTGTGTGGTGATGGGGGCCTCCTACGAATCGGTCCGTCGCTACCTTCAATCAGCGCTTTTAAAAGAGACCCTGGCCAACGATCCTGATTTCCGCCAGTTTTCGTCGGAACTGTCGCAGCGCTCCAACCTCTATTTATGGGTCTCCCCCGGGAAGGCAGCCCCCTTCTTCGGCAATATCCTTAATCCTGAATTGTTCGGGGCCCTCATGGCCCAGCTTCCCGCGTTAGAGAAGACCGAGATAGGCTGGCAGTTCAGTTCGGAAAACAAGATGATCTACAACTCGGCCAAGATCAAATATAACCCGGTGGTTAAAAAGAAAAAAGCCACGGTCTGGAGGAGTTATCTGGGAAGCCGGGTCATCACGCAACCCCAGTTTGTCATTAACCCTGCCAATAAGAACGAACGGGAACTGGTTCTGCAGGATGCTGAAAACAACATCTGCCTGATCAACAAAGAAGGTATGGTCATGTGGCGGGTTAAACTCGCGGGTCCGATCGTGGGCGATGTCAAGCAGATCGACTATTTCAGGGACGGGAAGCTCCAGTACCTGTTCAACACTCGTGAAGCGATCCATCTGATCGACCATAGCGGCAATAACATCCCGACCTTTCCACTGGCCCTGAGGGGCAAAGCGACCAACAGTGTTTCGGTATTCGATTACGACAACAAGCGCGACTACCGGTTCTGCGTGGCCTGCGACGACCGGAGGGTTTATCTCTACGATAAAAAAGGCCGTGCCGTCGCCGGGTGGGCCCCAGAAAAGTCCTCGGAAGAGGTGACCCAACCTGTTCATCATTTCCGTTCGGGCAACAAAGATTATATTGTATTCTTCAACCGCGAAAGAATTTATATTCTTGACCGCCAAGGGAAAGAACGGGTCAACCTGACGACCGACTTCCTGATCTCGGACAACGATCTGATCCTGGAGAAAGCAGGACGAAACGGGGTACAACTGGTTCTCACCGACCAGGAGGGAAGCATCCGAAAGATCAATTTCGACGGGAAGTCGGAAAAGCTGACCCCCGGGAAGTTCTCGCCCCGGCACCTCTTCGTTTATCAGGACGTCAACGGAGACAAGCTACCCGATTATATTTACCTCGACGACAATACGCTCTGTCTTTACGATCATGACGGGACTTCGCTCTTCACCCAGAAACTGGAACAGAAGAGTGACCAGCGTCCTGTCGTTGTGGATATTTCGGGGGAGAATAAGATCGGGGTGGTCTCGACGGAAGGGAACCTGATCTACCTGTTTAACAGGGATGGTTCGCTGTCGGGCAACTTCCCTCTGGAGGGCAATTCACCCATTAATATTGGAGCTTTCAATAAGAACGTGTCGGTTCGGAACCTTATCGCAGGCTCTACCGACGGGTTCCTGAACAACTATGAAGTTAAGTAATAAGCGGCGGAGCATCTGCCGCTTATTCGGAAATATGGATAAATAATAACCGGTATGAGAAAATTATTGCAATTGGGGATTCTCGTCATTGTACTGGCAGCGACCCTATCGTCCTGTAATCTGGAAGATTTCGACTTCGACAAGCTAACCGAGCCGAAGGATTTAACCCCCACGCTGTATGCCCCGTTGGCTTACGGAACCTATCTCGTAGATAACCTGGTGAATATCACCCTTCCCGACCATGATCCGGTGACCGCTCCGGTGCTGACACTGGACTCGATTGTTTATGATCTGGGCGGGACCAATTACCGATATACAGCGGTCGACTCGGCCTACCTTGTGGTTAACCTGACCAACGGCACCCCTATGAAATTTCATTACCGTTTTGCCTTTGTCGATCAGCCTTCAGGAACGATCCTGGGACAGACCTTCGATTCCGGCATAATACAGTCGGGCAAGGCCGATGCCACGGGAGCAGTGACCGAACCGCTGGCCGCTAAAAACATTTTCAAGCTGGGTCCCACCGATCTCGACAATCTGGATGCGGCCGATTCGTTTGTGATCTGGACAGAACTGGAACAGCCCGACAGCGGCACGGTCACCGTGAAAAACCTGAATGACTCGGAATTCAAAGTCCAGCTCTATTTTTATGCCCCGGTCGACCTCACCAAACTTGATGATTAAGCTATGAAAAAAAATATCTTCCGACTAACACACTTACTCCTAAGCATCAGCCTGTTTCACGTCTCGCCAACCATCGCCCAGCCCAATACCCTCTACTTCATGAAAGGGATCCCGCAGACCAAGGATCTGAACCCCGCGCGCCCAGGCATCGAAAACGGCTGGTACCTGAGCCTGCCACTTTTCTCGAAGCTCGACCTCTCGGCCAACACCAACAACTGGAGCTACAACGATCTGATCCATAAAGGCACCGGCCCGCAGGCCGACTCGCTGGTGTGGGACTTCGATAATTACCTCTCGGCCATCGGCAAATCCAATTTCATCAACGAATCGGCCGCGCTCACCGTGCTGGAAGCCGGTCTGAAGCGGGGGAAAAACTTCTACGCTTTCTCGCTGACCGACCGCCAGTTTGCCGAGTTCTATTTCGAGAAGAACCTGGTCAACCTGATCTATTACGGCAACCATCCCTACCTGGGTTCCACCTATAACTCAGGGGTCTTCGGCATCGGGGCCCAGCACTACCGTGAACTGGCCTTCACTTTTGCCCGCGACGTCAGCGAAGATCTGACCGTGGGGGTTACCGCTAAAGTCCTCTTCGGCATGGCAGCCATTAAATCGAACGGACTGAATTTCAAGGCCGCCTCCCCTGCAACCGGCGAGTACCTCGATGTCACCGCTTCCGGGAGGGTGGATGTGTCGGCCCCGCTCGAATATACCTACGGATCGAACGGGTACCTCAGTTCGGTCGATGAGGTCTTCGAGGCCAACGACTATTTCCTTAATTTCGGGAATCCCGGCATCGCCGTTGATCTGGGCTTTGCCTATAAGGTCAACGATAATTTTGAGTATTCCATGAGTCTGATCGATTTCGGGACCATCAACTGGACGAGCAATACCGCCAGCTTCATCGAGCAGGGTCAGTTTAAATACCGCGGCATCGAGATCGCCAATCCGGCCAACACCCCCCCGACCATCACCTCGGTCACCCCGTCAATCAACCAACTGGAGGATTCGATCCGCGACGCTTTCCGACCCGACACCCTCTCCAACAGTTTTTCAACCATGCTCCCTGCCAAGCTCTATATCGGCGGCGATTATATGGTCAACGACAACCTCAGTGTTTCAGGCTTAGCCCGCCTTAGGATCTACAACAACGCGATCCGGTCGTCGTTCACCGCTTCGGCCAACGCCCTGATCTGGAAAGGGGTCTCCCTCTCGGCCAGCTATTCAATCATGGAATCGACCTTCGACAACCTTGGTCTTGGCCTCGGATTCCGCGGAGGCCCGTTCCAGATTTATGCTGCCGCCGACAATATCGTCTCACCCTTTTATCCCGCCAAGGCGAAAAATATGAACCTGCGGGTGGGCATCAACCTGATCTTCCCCGAGAAGGAGGATAAGCACAAAGGAGGAAAAGGGCGGAGGGTCTCCACAGGCGGGGTCAATCGTTGTCCGCTGTATTAATCGAAAGCATTTCCTGAAATATTTGCTATCTTTGCCTTTCGGTATAAGAAACAACAGCGTATGCTCTCATTTATTCTATTGACTATCGTCTCCTTTTTCAGGACTTTACTGATCATCCTGCTGGTTTGGTACGGGTTTAAAATGGTGATGCGGTTACTCGCTCCCAAAATCGTGGAAAAGGCAGCCGAAAAGATCGTCCGCGACATGCAGCAACAACAGAATATGCAGGCCCGACCCGGATCACGCCCCGGCGATATCACCGTCGAACGCACCGATAAGAAGGATAAACAGTACAAACGGGACGATGGCGAGTATGTCGATTTCGAAGAAATCAAGTAACGGTGCGCCCATTGCATGATTTTCCTCAGGTAATCCTAAGATTTTCACGATTTATACACTATTTTTGACGCGCAAAAAATAATTATTGAAATGGCTCAGGAAGATGTTTTCAAGAAATTGATAGCCCACTGCAAAGAGTATGGCTATGTTTTTCCCTCAAGCGAGATTTACGACGGTTTAGGCGCCGTGTACGACTATGGTCAGTATGGCGTCGAACTGAAAAACAATATCAAGAAATACTGGTGGGATTCGATGGTCCTGCTCAATGAGAATGTCGTCGGGATCGATTCCGCCATTTTCATGCACCCGACCATCTGGAAAGCTTCCGGCCACGTCGACGCGTTCAACGACCCGTTGATCGATAACAAGGATTCGAAGAAACGTTACCGTGCCGACGTGCTGATCGAAGAGGAGCTGGCCAAGATCGAAGGCAAGATGGACAAGGAGGTCGAGAAAGCCCGCAACAAATTCGGCGAGGTGTTCGACGAAGCCAAGTTCCGCGAGACCAACACCCGCGTGATCGAGCACCAGCAGAAGTGGACCATCCTCCACAACCGCTATGCCCGCGCGATGAATGATACCGACCTGGCCGAGCTGAAACAGATCATCGAGGATTACGAGATCGTCTGTCCCATCTCCGGCACCCGCAACTGGACCGACGTGCGCCAGTTCAACCTGATGTTCGCCACGGAGATGGGATCGACCGCCGACGGCGCGCTGAAAGTTTATCTTCGTCCCGAAACAGCCCAGGGCATCTTCGTCAATTACCTGAACGTTCAGAAGACCGGTCGCATGAAGATTCCTTTCGGGATCGCCCAGATCGGGAAAGCCTTCCGCAACGAGATCGTGGCCCGTCAGTTCATCTTCCGCATGCGCGAGTTCGAACAGATGGAGATGCAGTTCTTCGTCCGCCCCGGCTCCGAATTGGATTGGTTCGAGAAATGGAAAGAAACACGCCTCAACTGGCACCGCGCGCTGGGCTTCGGCAACGAAAACTACCGTTTCCATGTGCATGAAAAGCTGGCCCACTATGCCAACGCCGCCGTCGATATCGAATATAAGTTCCCGTTCGGGTTTAAAGAGGTGGAAGGTATCCATTCCCGCACCGACTTCGACCTTTCGCAGCACCAGGCCTACTCGGGCAAGAAGATCCAGTATTTCGATCCTGAGCTGAACGAGTCGTATGTTCCTTATGTAGTGGAAACATCGATTGGTGTCGACCGTATGTTCCTTCAGGTGATTTCGGCTGCTTACCACGAAGAGGTGGTCGAAGGGGCAGACGGGAAAACCGATACCCGCGTGGTGCTGAAGCTGCCCGTTGCACTGGCCCCGGTCAAGCTGGCCGTGATGCCGCTGGTGAAGAAAGACGGTCTGCCCGAAAAAGCCCGCGAAATCATCGACGAGCTGAAGTTCGAATTCAACTGTCAGTACGACGAGAAGGATTCTATCGGCAAACGCTACCGCCGCCAGGATGCTATCGGAACCCCGTTCTGTATCACGGTCGATCATCAGACCCCTCAGGACAATACCGTCACCATCCGCTACCGCGACACGATGGCCCAGGAACGCGTCAACATTGCCCAACTGCGCGACCTCATCGCCGGACAGGTGAGCTACAAAAACCTGTTCAACAAACTGAAGTAATTTCATTACACCATCATACTGAAAAAGGCTGCCGGCAACCCGGTGGCCTTTTTCGTTTCTCCTGTTTCCTGAAAAGGGGAAAAATAAAAATCTCCCGTTCTGTAAGAAGATTTTTCTGCAATCCTTCTAACTTTATCTCCCAAACAGGGTTGAAATTTAATTCTTTATCAGTCATGTAAAAGTGAAGCCGATGAAAAGATGGAGTACAGCCGATGGAACCAAAATCGTCAGGGTACTGGGCGGGCGAAGCAACGCCTATCTGGTGGTTTCCCCAATAGGGAATATCCTGGTCGATACCGGGAAAAGCAACCGTCGTGAGCAGTTACTGAATAATATCCGGGCCAACGATCCCGACGACAGGGGTATCGACCTGCTGATCCTGACCCATACCCATTTCGACCATTGCCGCAATGCCGCTTTCCTGAAAAGAGAGTTCGGCTGTCCGATCGTATTGAATAAAAATGAAGCCGCATTTGCCATGGCAGGCTTTACCCCCTTGCCCGAAGGAACGAACCGGGTGACCAGGCTGATCTTGAAACTGGGGAAAGCTATCGGGAAAAGTCGGTTTGGTTATGAGCCGTTCGAAGCCGATCTGGTTTTTGACGAAGCGCTCGACCTGAAAGAGCGGGGTTATAACCTGAAAGTGATTGCCACCCCGGGCCACTCTCCGGGATCGGCCAGCCTCATCGTCAATGACGAAATAGCCCTGGTGGGCGATGCTACTTTCGGCATCTTACCCTGGTCAGTCTTCCCGCCCTATGCTGATGAGGTGAACACATTGATAAAGAGCTGGGGGAAATTACTCACAAGCGGCTGCAGCCTCTTCCTTCCCGGCCATGGCAGAGCCATCCGGCGCGATCTGCTTCAGAAACAAGCTGATTATTGCTTAGGCATAATAAAACACTCCATTACAGGCAATTAAACGACTGCAAAAATAATAAAACCGCCGTTTAAACTGTTTTACACCAGCACCTCTTTCTTCTGCCCGTTTTCCGGGGCGCTTTTGCCCGATTTCAGAAACGGCAGCACGTTGGGGGCAAACTTCTCGATCGGCCGGTAAAGGCGTGATTCCTTTTTCACGCTCTCGGGAACGATGGTAATCCGGTAATCCTCGATCCGCGTAACGATCAGCATCAGGATACTGAGGATAAAGGCTGCTTTCAACGCCCCGAAGATCGCACCTGCAAGCCGGCTAAAGATCCCCAATGCGATGGCCTTGACAAACTTCTCGACCAGACCGGCCAGAAGATGGACGATAACCACCACCACGACGAAGACCAGGATAAACGCCACCAGCCGGATCGATTCGGGCTTCCAGTTCATCGAGCCGGCCAGCCATTCGCGCACCATCCCCGAGAATTCGATCGCGCCCCAGATGCCCAAAACCAGCGCCGCCACCGAGGCAAACTCGACGAAGAAACCTTTGATAAATCCGCGTACCGCAGCCGCGATCAAAATAACCACCAGAATAATATCTGTTACATTCATAAACTGTTACTAATGTTTAAAGGATCAGTGGATCACCTATATTTTATCTCCCCCCGACCGAACTTCTCACAGGGGAGCTTTCTTTTAGATAAAGTAATTAAATTTGCAGGGAATAAAATTATTGAAATATTGCAGAATGAAGGTCTATCCGGCTAAAAATTGCTAATTTCAGGAACGAAAAACCAATATAACGAATATAATCTTACCAGGCAAATGGCTATTGTTAATTCCATCATCAATTGGGTCAATTACAAACGTATCTACCAGATTGAACTCTACCGCGAGCATGCCCGCGAGATTCAGGAAGAGGTGCTATTCGATTTGCTGCATACGGCCGAGAAGACCGAATGGGGGAAGAAATATGGTTACGAGAAGATTGACCGGTGGAAAGAATACAGCGAACAGGTGCCCATCAGCCGCTACGAGCAGATGGAACCCTATATCACCCGGATGATCGAGGGGACCAAGAATGTGCTCTGGCCGGGCGAGATCAAATGGTTTGCCAAATCGTCGGGAACTACCAACGCCAAGAGTAAGTTTATCCCCGTTTCGAAAGATTCGCTCGAGGATTGCCATTTCCGTGGCGGGAAGGACGTGCTGGCCATCTACCACCGCAATTATCCCAACGCCCGCGTACTTTACGGCAAAAGCCTGACCCTCGGGGGCAGCCACCGCGTCAGTAACCTGAACAACAACTCCTATTACGGCGACCTCTCGGCCATCATGATTGAGAACCTGCCGTTCTGGACCGATTTTCACCGCACCCCTCCCACCGAGATCGCACTGATCGAACAGTTCGAGAAGAAGATCGAGGAGATAGCCAAGACCTCGATCCAGGACAACGTCACCTCCTTCGCGGGGGTTCCTTCCTGGTACCTCGTCCTGTTGAGATATGTGCTCGACTATACCGGTAAATCGAATATCCTCGAAGTGTGGCCCAACCTCGAGGTCTTTATCCACGGAGGGATCAATTTCGAACCCTACCGCGAACAATACAGGAAGATTATCCCTTCGGATAAGATGCGCTACATGGAGACCTATAACGCGTCGGAAGGGTTCTTCGCCATACAGGACGATCCTTCGACCTCCGACATGCTGCTGATGCTCGACTACGGCGTCTTCTACGAGTTTATCCCGATGAGCGAGATCGACTCGCCCAACCCCAAAGCCCTGCCATTATGGGAAGTGGAAACGGGAGTCAATTATGCCATCATCATCTCCACCAACGGAGGGTTGTGGCGCTACATGATCGGCGACACGGTGATGTTTACCTCGCGTGATCCTTATAAGATCAGGATCACCGGGCGGACCAAATCGTTCATCAACGCTTTCGGCGAAGAGATCATCATCGATAATGCCGAGAAAGCACTGGCCCAAGCCTGTGCCGCCACCGGGGCAATCATCCGCGAATACACTGCCGGACCGATCTTCATGAGTGAAAGCCAGCACAAAGGAGCTCACCAGTGGCTCATCGAATTTGATACCCCCCCCGACAGTCTGGAAAAATTCACCGATGCGCTCGATCTGAAGCTCCAGGAGGTCAATTCGGATTACGAAGCCAAACGTTACAAGAGTGTCACGCTGGAAAGACCGCACGTTATGGCTGTGGCCGACGGCACCTTCCTGCAATGGATGCGCGAACGGGGTAAAGTGGGCGGCCAGAACAAGGTGCCCCGTCTGGCCAACAACCGCGAGTACCTCGACGAGTTGCTGGCAATCCATCGCCGGCTTGGTTAAAACTTAAGTCCTTATTAATCGCTAACCATTAAATCAATCTGCGACAAAGCTAAAGACCGGAAGGTGTTTCTTGACAAGAATATTCCCCGGCCCCAGGTTTTGATCGGGATCGACCAAAATATTTATCCCATGAAAGAACAGAAAAGAGATCAAACCAATATGCATATCGCGATAGCCGGAAATATCGGCGCCGGGAAAACGACCCTGACGACCCTGCTAGCCAAACATTTCGGATGGAACCCTCATTACGAAGATGTCGAGTGTAATCCCTATCTCAACGATTTCTACCACGACATGCAACGCTGGTCGTTTAACCTGCAAATCTATTTCCTGAACAAACGATTCAGCCAGATTCTCGATATTCGTCATTCGGGCAAGACCGTGATCCAGGACCGTACCATCTACGAGGATGCCGAAATATTCGCCCCTAACCTTCACGAGATGGGACTGATGAGTACCCGTGACTTTGAGAACTATCACGATCTCTTTAACCTGATGGGCAAGCTGATCCAGGCTCCTGATCTGGTGATCTATTTAAGGGCCTCCGTCCCGACGCTGGTCAAACAAATTCAACGACGTGGCCGCGAATACGAGAACACCATTCGGATCGATTATCTCAACCAGCTCAACCAGCGCTATGAGGCCTGGGCCTCACGCTACAACCTGGGCAAAATACTGATCATCAATGTCGACGAACTGAACTTTGCCGACAATGCCGAGGACCTGAGCAAGGTGATCGACCGTATCGATGCCCAGCTCCACGGCTTGTTCTGATAAATAAAAAAGGAATCTTTATTAAAAGGGAATCTTCTCCAGGCGGTCTACCCCGTCCTCACGGACAATTTTCAACACAAAGTCGAAACGGTCGGGATCGAGGCAGAGGTCGAAATCGGTGGCGGGCGACCATTCGTGATTGGCCGGATCGATCAACCGGGCGCCGTCGCCGGTGCGAAGGATCTCCTTCATCTCTTCAAAATCAACTTTATCGCCGGTTAGCTTAGCCTTTACATATTCAGCCAGAAATGTGTCCTCCTGGGTGGGGGTATGCCCTTCATACCCCATACAAACCAGGCTCACCGTGGCCGGTGATCGGTGCCGGATATAGCGGACGATCGCCCCGGCATTGACAAAACTGCCGGTAATAATCTCTTCGGCGCCGGTGGCGCTGGCAATGCCCCGGGTCCCCGAGCTGGTGGTCATGATCACGGTCCGACCTTTCAGATCGAGACCGGCGATATGGGTGGGCGAGTTGCCATAATCGAAGCCCGGCACCTTCCGTTCGTGCCGTTCACCCAATAAAACCGCATCGGGGAACTGCTCTTTCAGCCGGAAAGCCTGTTCGACCTCCCCTACCGGGAAGATCCGTTCGGCCCCCGCCCCGTAGAGGTAGCAGGCCGTCGAAAAGGCCCGAAAGACATCGATCACCACGGTCAATCCACTGGCCTGCCGGGCCCCCTCCAACAACTGAAGAATTTTAATATCCATAGTTTTCTTTATCGCTTCTCACCTTCATATGAATCCCATCCTTTCAGCTTCCGGCTTTAGCCGGAAAACCTTAAGCCCTTTGTTCTTGAGCCTGAACCTGAGGTATTTTAGTCCTCAATTCAATTTTACCGTCAGGATGCCTTAATTCAAAATAAGGTTCGTAATTTTGACCCTAAATTTAACGGAAATATTTAAGCTGAAGGAATGTTCAACAGCAAAGATCAGGGAATAAATCTCTTCCATTTTGGTAATCTGGCCGAAAGAAAGGAACTGCTTCATTTCGCCACCGGCCGCCCGGGCGGATGTAGTGATGGGAACTATGCCTCGCTGAACCTGGGTTTCAACTCGGGCGATGCGCGCGAACAGGTACTGCAGAACCGGCAACTGCTCTGCCGCGAGCTGGGCATCGGACCCGCGCAACTGATCTTTCCGAAACAGACCCATACCGCTACCGTGAAAATCATCGACGACCGTTTCCTGGCCCTGAACGAGGAGCAACGTGCCCGGTTCCTCAACGAGACCGATGCGCTGATCACCGATATAAAGGGAGTATGCATCGCCGTGAAAACGGCCGACTGTGTCCCGGTGCTGCTCTACGATCCCAACCGGCAAGTTGCCGCGTCCATCCATGCCGGCTGGAGGGGAACCGTTCAGCGGATCGCGGCTATCGCGGTAAGGAAGATGGTGGAAGAGTTCAGATGCAAGCCCGAAGAACTCCTTGCGGGAATCGGCCCTTCGATCAGTCCCGGCGTTTATGAGGTAGGCGAAGAGGTGTGGCAACAGTTCGAATCCCGCCATTATTCCCCTAACGGAAAGCCCGACAAGCGGTTGCTGAATCTTTGGAATGCCAACCGTGACCAACTTACCGAAGCCGGACTGCGCGACGACAGGATCGAGACGCTGGGCCTCTGCAGCTTCTCCCATCCCGACCTCTTCTTCTCGGCCCGCCGCGACGGCGCCAAAACCGGGCGGATGGCCAGCGGGGTGATGCTCCGCTGAAAGACGATAACCTTTACCAATCCGGCTAACAGCTATTTTGCAATCCAAATCAGGATTATCCCCGGGAATAAAAAAAGTCCGACCATAAAAGATCAGCCTCTTAAATCATCTGTTCGAAAAAACTTCTATCCGATCAGGAATTCGCCGGGCACCTCTTTGAGCCGGGCAATATCCGTCACCCGTTCGCGGATATCGAAACCGGAGATGCATTTCACGTTGCGAACCGGGCAGAGGGTGCAGGGTTGCCCGTTCAGGCCGGCCATGTCGAGCGTGTGCCCGGCCTGAGCCGGGTTCTTTCCGTTTAGTCGGGAGCTCCCGTTTTTGTTAATCTATGACTATGTGGTTTATCTCCCGAATATCGATTTTTGGGCTGAACATCGCTGGCCCGTATCTGCCCGGGCATTCAGCCATCTCTTCCTCCGATCCTTTAAACAGGAGACCTCTGTTCTTCTGCCGGGATTGATTTTTTTAATTTGCTCATAAAATCCTTCAATCGGGCGATCCGGACCTGCCTGCGCCGTATCTTCTGCGGATCTTCTGCGGTTATTCTGTGGTTATTGTGCGGTTATTCTGAGGTTAATTAGCGTACAATAACCATTTAATGACCATAGAAATAGTGGAGAAACCATGGAGCAGACGAGAGGGTTACACCTCCTTATCGCATCGGATTGACCGAAAAGGGCCCTGCGACCCGCTTATCTGAATCGATATAACAAAGGAAACGGATTGGCTAAAAAACCGGCGGCCCGCGATGGCATTTTTAGGGCGGGCACCCTCATACCGGATCAATCCTGAAGTGGACAAGCAGAAAGCAGATTTATCGGCTGACGGAATCACGGGCGAGAATCATCGATTTCAACGAGCAGCAATTTTGTCCGGCTTCGCGTTCCGTTCAACGGCATGATCGTGAAGGGTGACACTCCCGAGGTGATCGATGATCTTGTTGTTAAGCGATCCCCGGAAGTCGTGGGCCGGGCAGCTATCGCCCGTCCCGCAGTGACAGTTACGTGAACTGCGATTTGCGATGCAGATTCCGGGTTCAAAGGCATTGCAGATACCGAGTAAGGTGATTTCACTGGCCGGGCGGGTAAGGCGGCAAATGCTCTTCTTTCCCTTCATGTTAATGATTAATCCGGCAACTTTCAGGGCAATAATAATCTGGTCGGGATAGTTTTCCCGAACGATTTTCCGTTTACCACCGTTTCCAACAGAAAAAATAAAGCAGATATCGACGGCTGAGCTGCGGGAGTAAGCGCCATCGTCGGGTGGCAGCGCCCGGTCAGGGGTAAGAAAGGAATTTTCACTTCCTGTTTCGTCCGACAGGGAGAAGCAATGACTTATTGAATGATCAATGATTAACCGGTCTTTAGTACGACTGTCAGGAAAAAACCCTCCCTGCAAAGATGAGGAGAGGGTTTTCAGAACTTCCTAACGGCTGAAATCAACCACCTGGGGTTTCACCAGTTTTTCAAAATCCTTGTACGACATTCTGACCAGTTCGGTATGGGTACCCGCATTAAAGGAGATCTCTTCATCTTCCGACAGGCATTGGGAGACATAGACATCCATCCCATAGAGATTACCGAAGGGGGGCATCGCCCCTGCTTCGCAATCGGGGAACAGGTTGACAAAGGCCATTTCGGTGGCTAATTCGATTTTTTCGGCTTTAGCGGCTTCCCGCAGCATTTCGAGGTTGAGATGCCGGGAAGAGGGAAGTACAGCCATGGCCATCTTTCCGTCAATCTTAACCATCACGGTTTTGGCCAGCTCTTTACCCGGGATATGGGTGGTAGCGGCAATACGTTGAGTTGTTGAAGCAGCCGGGTGACGGATCGAAGTGTATTTAATGTTCTGGCTGTCCAAAAAGGCTTTCAATTTTGTTGCAGGCATAAATTCCTCCTTTCCTTATTAATGACTATACGAATTTTCACTTAAAGAAAGTTACCACAAATAATGGTCAAATTCAAGAGATTAATCTATTAAATAAACTGGAACGCGTAGATTTTCACATTTGTCAGGGGAAATATCCGCTGATAAATTTCTTCGCATAAATTTGGAGTTTCTATCTCTTTTAAGGCTAATTTTGGTAAATTCAGGAACTATAAAACAGGACTATACATCCGGCGTAGTAACTGACTGTAAATAAGTTGCAAAACAACATTACCTGAATAATTAATAAAACAATCGTAAAGGCACCCCGAACGATGATTTCGGAAAAGATATTTGAGAAACTAAAGATTTTGGCCGAGTCGGCGAAGTACGACGTCTCCTGCGCTTCAAGCGGGACCCAGCGTTCCAATTCGGGCGAGGGGATCGGCAATGCTTCTGCCTGGGGTATTTGCCACAGTTTTACGGAAGATGGCCGCTGTATCTCTTTGCTGAAGATCATGCTGAGCAACCATTGCATTTACGATTGTGCCTACTGTGTCAACCGCAAAAGCAACGATGTTCCGCGCACCGCTTTCACCCCGGAAGAGATTGCCGAGCTGACCATCGGGTTCTACCGCCGCAATTATATCGAAGGATTGTTTCTCAGCTCCGGCATCCTGCGCAATCCCGAATACACGATGGAGCAGATGATCAAAGCGGTGAAGACGCTCCGGCTTCAGCACCGCTACAATGGCTATATCCATATGAAGGTGATTCCCGGCTCAAGCCCCGAGCTGGTCAGGGAAGCCGGTCGCTGGGCCGATCGCCTGAGCGTCAATATGGAGATCCCCTCGGAGAATAATCTTAAATTTCTCGCCCCCGATAAGAGTTATGAGTCGATCCTGAAGCCGATCCACATGATCACCGATAATATTCTGGAATACAAAGAAGACCGTCGTAAACATCAACACGTTGACAAATTCTCTCCTGCCGGGCAGAGTACCCAACTTATCGTGGGGGCCACCGACGATAATGACCGGACGGTGCTGAAGCTGGCCAACGCGCTCTATGTCCGCCGTAACATGAAACGGGTTTACTATTCAGGTTATATACCGGTGAACGATTACGACAAACGGCTGCCGGTTCTGAAGACTCCCCCGCTGCAACGTGAGCACCGGCTTTACGAAGCCGATTGGCTGATGCGTTTTTACGGCTTTAAGGTCGATGAGATTGTCAGCGACGATCAGCCCGATCTCGATCTGGCCCTCGATCCGAAGGTGGCCTATGCCCTGCGCAATCCATGGCTCTACCCGGTCGACATCAACAAGGCGGAGCCTCATCTGCTGCTGCGTGTGCCGGGCATCGGGCCCAAATCGGCACAACTGATACTGGAAGCCCGCAAACACTCACGCCTCAACTCCGTTCATCTGAAAAAGATCGGGGTGGTGATGAAGCGGGCCCAATATTTTATTACCTGTAACGAGCTGGGCCCCTCGCGCACTGTTCAGGAGCTGAAACCCGAACGGGTCCGTCAGTTGCTGCTTACCGGCGAAAAACCAACCGACGCCGTGCAGCTTCAGCTCTTCCCGCCATTGGTTGCCCTATCCCCCACCCTGCAATGACGCTCTTCCAGTTCGATAATACCTTTGAGGGATTACTGACACTCATCTTCGAGAGTTACCGGATGAAGCTCATCCCCGATGCGATCGCCAACGGGGTGGAGAGCCAGCCCTTTCTCTTTGCCGAAACGGTTTTCATTCCGACTGAAGAGGATAAAGCCGAGCGGGTCTGGAATAAGATTGCAGGTAAGACCTCCAAAGAAAATGCCCACCGCCTCTACCGGGTCTTCCTGTCGGAATTGCCCGGCACACCGATGCTGATCTTTAACTACGTTCGCACGATGCTCGAAAAGCAACACAATATCGAGACCGATTTCAGTCTGGCAGAGGTGCTTGAGATGACGAAGCTTCACCGTAAGGTGGTTCGCGAAGCCCACCGCATCCAGATGTTCACCCGTTTTCAGCAAACGTCCGATGGCGGTTATTATGCCTCTTTCTCGCCGCTGTACAATGTTTTACCGTTGTGCCTTCCGCATTTTAAAGATCGGTTCGCCGATCAGGAATGGATCATCTACGATCTGAAACGGAATTACGGGTTTCGCTACGATCTGAGATCAAAGGAGACCGAGCGTATCTCTTTCGAAAACCTGCCGGTGAACCTGATGACCGGTCAGCTTTACGATTCTTATCTCGATCCGGAGGAGATACGGTTTCAACAGCTTTGGCGGAAGTATTATCACTCCATCACTATCGAAGAACGTAAAAACTATAAGTTACACCGGCAACTGCTGCCCAAACGCTTCTGGCGTTTCCTGCCGGAAAAGAATTAACCGGTTTCACCTATCGTTTTTGCGGCCCATCACTTATCGCCCGAAAAATTTCCCCTACCTGGAAATATTTTTTCTAAATTTGCCGTTCAATTAGTTAAGCACAATGACAATGGAAAAGTTGACGATATACAATACGCTGTCGCGGAAGAAAGAAGTGTTCGAGCCATTGAATCCCGGTCATGTCGGCCTTTACGTCTGCGGTCCGACGGTTTACGGTGATGCGCATCTGGGACATTCCCGCCCGGCGATCACCTTCGATCTGCTTTTCCGTTACCTGAAATATATTGGTTACAAAGTCCGTTATGTCCGCAACATCACCGATGTGGGCCACCTGGTGAACGATGCCGACGAAGGTGAGGATAAGATCGGCCGCAAAGCCAAAGTAGAGGAGTTGGAGCCTATGGAAATTGTTCAGCTCTACACCAACAGCTACCGTCGTAACATGGAGCAGTTGAATGTACTGTCGCCAAGTATTGAACCGACTGCCTCAGGACATATTATTGAACAGATCGACGTGGTGAGGAAAATACTGGAGGCCGGTTATGCTTATGAAAGCAACGGTTCGGTCTATTTTGATGTGGATAAGTATGCCGCCAGGAATAATTACGGGAAGCTTTCCGGTCGCAGGATCGAAGATTTATACAGCAATACCCGCGAACTGGACGGACAGAGCGAGAAACGCTCAAGCCTTGACTTTGCTCTTTGGAAAAATGCCACCCCCGAGCATATCATGCGTTGGCCATCGCCATGGGGAACGGGGTTCCCGGGCTGGCACGTTGAATGTACCGCGATGAGCACCAAGTACCTGGGCGAATCGTTCGATATCCACGGAGGGGGCATGGATTTACTCTTCCCCCACCACGAGGCTGAATTGGCACAAGGGATGGCCTGTTTCGGACATGAGTCGGTTCGCTACTGGATGCACAATAATCTGATCACCATCAACGGGCAGAAGATGGGCAAATCGCTGGGTAATTTTATCAAGCTCGACGAACTGTTCACCGGCTCACACCCGCTGCTGGAGAAAGCCTATTCGCCGATGACCATCCGCTTCTTTATCCTTCAGGCTCACTACCGCAGTCCGCTCGATTTCTCGAACGAGGCATTGCAAGCCGCCGAAAAAGGGATGGAACGTATGCTGAAAGCGGTGGCCTTACTGGATGAACTGAAGACTTCAGACGCCTCAACAGTGGATATCAACGCCCTGGAAGCCCGATGCTTTGAGGCGATGAACGACGATATGAACAGCCCGATCCTGATCGCCCACCTGTTCGACGGGGTGAAGATGATCAATACCCTTAACGACGGCAACGCTACCATCACGGCGACTGATCTGGAAAAGCTGAAGAAGCTTTACCACGACTTTGTCTTCGAGATCCTGGGATTACAGCAGATGGCTGAACAGCAAGAGAGCGGCAACAGCGAGACGCTGGGCGAAGTAGTCGATCTGCTGCTGAATCTCCGTATGGAAGCCAAGAAAAATAAAGACTGGGCCACTTCCGATAAAATCCGCAACAGTCTCACCGAACTGGGCTTCGTCATCAAAGACACGAAGGATGGCTTTGAGTGGGAGCTAAAGAAATAAGACACCTGATTTAAACCTGGCTGAGGGGTCAGATAATCTCCCGGGAAATGATTTGGACTCAGATGACGGTTAGATGGGCTGTCGGAAAACTATTTGGGCTCAGCCGAGGGGTCGGATGAGCTGCCGGAAAATGACTTGGGATCAACCAGGGGCTGCAAAGATCCCTGTTCATCGAAAAAAAAGGGAGACCCATCGAAAAAAATGGCTTTTAGTAGCGTAAGCCCCTATCTTCGTTGAAGTAATTAAAAACTACTTCCATGAAGTACCAAAAAATGTTTCTGATCACCCTAATGATTCTGCTGTTTACAGCTTGTGATAATTTTTTCATGATCTGTTCGCTGAATCCCTTTTACCAGGAAAAAAATATTACCCTAATCCCCGACATCGAAGGGATATGGACAACTGCTCAGACCAATACTCCCGCCGACACAACCCAATCCAAGGGCAGTGTCTGGGAACAGTTGGACACGACCTCCGTTTGGACTATCCGACGGGAGTTCTCGGAGGAGAGACTGAAAGACCATTTAAACCGTGACTCAAGCGTCTTTCATCCTTTAAACTATTACCACGCTCAATTATCCGGAGGCACCACCTGTTCGGTCCTGATCAATTTTAAAGTGGTATTTTTTACGGTTGGCAAAAATCTCTATGCCGACTTTCTCCCTTTGGAAAACAACCTTAACAAATCAAGGTTGGTTAATGACAGTTATTTTAAGATTCATACCCTGGCTAAAGTCGACCGGCACAACAACCAGGTTACTCTATCGTGGTTAGGTTCCGATTCGGTAAAGGATATGCTGGAAAACAAACGGGTGCGGCTGAGCTATCGGTGGGTCAGAGAGGCCGGCAGACTATTGCTGACCGGTCCGTCGGCTGAACTGACCGGAATGCTGGAGCGCTACGGCGAAGAGAAACGTTTTATCGACTGGGATACCCAGCAAGCTAAATTAAAACTAAACCGGATAAACTAACGAAGCCATGAAAACCATAAATTACAATAAGCTACTGCTGATCGCCATCCATTTATTGTTCTGGATCATCTCTTTCAATTGCTGGCATGTCATCCTGAACCATGGTGTCGAATCAACGTTTGAGATAGACGGGATGGAAGTTGAATGGTCGGCCATTCTGATCATCAACTGTGTCTTCATCTTATATCTGTTAATGCCTTTTATCTGGATGGTCAGACCGATTGGCAGACGGATTAAGATAGGCGTCACCACCTTCCTGGTCGTTTCGATCGGATATGTGGTTTACCAGTTGATCTTTCCTAAGGAGGATCTTGATTTTTCCCTGTTCGCCCTCTTTTTCATCAAAGATTTCATGTATATCCTGATCTTTCATCTAACCATTATTGCCGCAGTGTATTTGAATTTGAGCATCTTTATCAGCCGTTATCTGACAAAGGGCCAGTTTATCCGTTATCTTTCTGCTGCCGTCGCACTGGCCTCACTGGCCGGAATACTGAACTATTCCATCTTCAACCTGTTTATCGACAAGATTATTCCTGAATTATTCTTTATTTCCTATTACCGGATCTGGGAATTGATCCTGATTATGGCCGGATACATCACATTTACCACACTAATCTTCCTGGTCTGGCAATACGCCCGGTTGATGATTGCCAAACGCGACGAGGCACGCAACGAACTTTCGGCGCTGAAGGCACAAATCAATCCCCATTTCCTGTTTAATAATCTGAATACCATCTACTCATTAGCCTCAAAAAATGACGACCGGACCAAAGATGTCATTCTACAGCTTTCCGATTTTCTCCGCTACATCCTTTACGACACTTCCAGCGAATCGATCCCGCTGTCCAAGGAAATTGAAATTATCCGTACCTATATCGGGTTACAAAAAGAGCGGATCAATCCCCAATTAACGAAAGTCATCTTTACTGAAGAAGGAGAATTCGGGGAGACGCCGATCGCTCCGCTATTGTTGTTGCCCCTGGCAGAGAATTGTTTCAAGCATGGTATCGGGAATAAACAAGGAACAATCACGATTTCCGTCACCTTCGACGGGAAAGAGTTATCATTCAGAACCGAAAATCCCATTGCGCCGCGGGAAAATTCGTTAGGAGAGGAGAATGGGGGAATCGGTCTCCAAAACGTGGAAAAAAGATTAAATTTGTTGTATCCCGACCGCCATACCCTGCTCTTTCAGGAGGAGAATGGCATTTTCAGGGTTGAGCTGAGAATAGATCTAAAATAACAGACTTTCGTGAGTATCAACTGCATCATCATAGAAGACGAACCAGCGGCCTGTGAGCTTTTGGAACACTACGTGGGGAATTGTCCCGGACTGAATTCCGGAGGTTCATTTCCCGATGCCTTCACTGCACAGGAGTGGCTGGAGGACCACACTCCCGATTTGATCTTTCTGGATATTAACCTGCCGGGAATGTCAGGGGTAAGTTTTCTACGTTCGCTAATCCACCCCCCTTTGGTCATCTTCACGACAGCCTATCCCGAATATGCCGTCGATGGCTTCGATCTGGAGGTGGTCGATTTTCTGCTTAAGCCTTTCTCCTTCGAACGGTTCTGCAAAGCGGTGAACAAAGCCAGGGAACGGCTTAATACAAAAGTCACACCTCCAATTTCCCGCAAGATCAGTGTAAAAGCTGACCGTCGTATCTACCAGATCGATCCGGACGACATTCTTTTTATTGAAGCCTGCGGCGATTATGTTACGCTTGTCTGTTCGGATAAGAAACTGACGGTTCATGGGACGCTGAAAAGCTGGGAAGAAAGGCTGGTGGGGCTCTCGTTTCAAAAGATACACCGTTCAGCCATCGTGAATCTTCCCCGTATAGAACATATCGAAGGAAATCTGGTCAAAACCGGCAACCACAAACTGGCAGTATCAGAACAATATAAGGATCATCTGCTTGAACGGCTAATGAAAGGAAAATAATTAATAATCTTAATTAAACTGCCGGCGGATCATCCACCGGCAGTTTTTTCTAATTCTTATTCCTTTTCACATAATGGGTGTGCAGTAATTCATGTGACAGATGACCCAACGGGTGACCTAAAAATTCCTGGTAAAGAGTCAGGATATCTTCATTTTCATGCGACTTGCGCAGCTTCTTACCCTCATCTTCCCGATAGATCGCTTCAAGCCGTTTCTGCCGGATCGCATCATCGACCGGACGGGGCTGTCCGCCCCCACTGATACATCCGCCCGGACAGCCCATCACCTCGATAAAATGGTAGGGACTCTTGCCATCCTTAATCTCCTCCAGCAGTTCGGCTGCTCCCTTTAATCCGCTGGTGACCGCCACCTTTACGGTGACCCCATCCAAAAAAGCATATTCTTCGCGCGGGTTCTCAATCTTCAGATCCGCAGTCTTGACCCTTTTTAATCCGGCCAGTGGCTGAACATGAAGGCCATCCATCGGCAATTCCCGACCGGTCACCAGCTCATAAACCGTTCGGATAGCGGCTTCCATCACGCCACCCGTTGTCCCGAAAATATCGGCTGCCCCTGAAGACATACCCAACGGCGAATCGAAACCGCTATCGGGAAGTTCCCTGAAGTCGATCCCGGCATCTTTAATCATGCGAGCCAGCTCCCGGGTAGTGATCACCGCATCCACATCACGGAATCCGTTGAACCGCATCTCGGGACGGGTGATCTCGAATTTTTTGGCCGTACAGGGCATCACCGACACCACGAAGATATCTTTAGGATCGAGCCCCATCTTATCGGCAAAATAGGACTTGGTTAAGGCCCCCAGCATCATATGGGGCGATTTACAACTGGAAAGATGATCGAGATGCTCGGGATAATGGTGCTCCACATATTTAATCCAGCCCGGGCTGCAACTGGTAATCATTGGCAAAGCGATGCCATTGGTCGGGGAGGTAAATTTAGCTTTTACCCTTTCAAGGAATTCGGTCCCCTCCTCCATGATGGTCAGGTCGGCCGCGAAATTGGTATCAAACACATAGTCGAAGCCCAGTTCCCGCAACGAAGAGGCCATCTTACCGGTGACCAATGTTCCCGGTTCATAGCCAAATTTTTCGCCCAGGGCAGCCCTTACGGCCGGAGCCGTCTGAACCACCACCGTCTTCGACTTATCCAACAAAGCTTCCCAAACCAGTTCCGTCGAATCTTTCTCTTTTAATGCCCCCACCGGACAGACCAGCACGCACTGTCCGCAGTTGGTACAGATCGATTCGCCCAGCAGTTCATCCTCCGACGGACCAATAAAGGTGGCAAAACCGCGGTGATGCGGATTCATCAGCCCGACCCCCTGAATCTCGTTACAGACGGTGACACAGCGCCGGCACAGGATACATTTCGAACTGTCGCGCACGATCGAGGGACTGGAGATATCGATCACATCTTTCGATTTAACTCCTTCATACCGGAATTCGGTGACCTGGATAAGTTCTCCCAACTCCTGCAATTCGCAGTTTTGGTTGCGCCAGCAACCCAGACACTCTTTCGGATGATCGGACAGGATCAGCTCATAAAGAACCTTCCTGACTTTACGCACCTTTTCCGAATTGGTCTGTACCTTCATCCCTTCGGCCACTGCCGTAACGCAGGAGGCCATCAGTGTCTTAGCCCCTTCCACCTCCACGACACAGATCCGGCACGCCCCGATCTGATGAACGTTCTCCAGGTAGCAAAAGTGAGGGATCAGGATATTATTCTTTTTCGCCGCTTCAAAGATGGTGGTACCCTCTTCGACCTGAATCGCTTTATTGTTGATAGTAAGATTGATCATTGCCATAGTTTTCGTTCTTTTGGTTAGTGTCTGGAACATTGCAGGCAGCGCATCGCCTCTGCTATCGCGTTTAACTTATGGAATCCCTGGGCCACCTCGTCAAAACTGTTCTTTCGTTTTTCCAGATCGAGGTAACGCATCGTGAAACGCTCGTGTTCTACCGTATTGCCCTCTTCGGGATGGATGCGTGGAATGTCGATCGGTTCGCCGGTATTCAGGATTCCCTTCCCGCCCAGAAACTTGTCGATTGATTTGGCCGCGTTCTTACCGTCGGCAATGGCGGTAATCACCACATCGGAACCGCGGGCCACATCGCCTCCGGCAAAGACCCCGGGCTGGGTGGTCATCTGAGTGGCCGGATCGACTACGAAAGTGCCCCATTCGGTAATCTCCACTTCGGCTTTAGTAACAAAGGGCAAATCGGAATATTGGCTGACGGCCGGGATGGCCAGATCGATCTCCAGGGTGAATTCCGAATCAGGAATCCTGACCGGGACCCGGCGCCCGTCTTTCCCAAACTCGCCGGGCTGCATTTTGACACATTCGATTTTAGTCACCCTGCCGTTGCCGATAAAGCGTACCGGGGCCACCAGCTCATGAAGGATCACTCCTTCATCGAGGGCATCCTGAATCTCCCGGTTGTCGGCTGGCATCTCCGCTTTGGTCCGGCGATAGAGGATATGAACTTTCTCCGCTCCCAGGCGGATAGCGGAACGGGCCGCATCGATCGCAGTGTTTCCGCCGCCAATTACGGCAACGGTTCCACTAACCTTGACATTCTTCTGCAGGTTGACATCGCGCAGGAAATCAAGTCCGTGGTAGATTCCCTCTTTCTCTTCACCTTTGATGCCGATCTTATGAGATAACTGGGTTCCAGTAGCAATATAAACCGCATCGTATTTGGCCTTAAGCTCGTTGAAAGTGATTTGTTCTCCCACCTTCGTGTTGTAGAAGATATTAATCCCGGCCTGGGTGATGGCATCGATCTCACGCTTCAGCACATCCTTCGGTTGTCGGTATTCGGGAATGCCGTAGGCAAGTATTCCACCGGCCACCGGTTTTTCTTCGTAAATATCGACCGCGTAACCCAAGCGGGCCAGGTAGTAACCACAGGTCAATCCTGAAGGCCCTGCCCCAATAATACTTACCGATTTTCCGTTGCGCTGAAACATCAGGCTCATAAACGGCTCATCGGAGTTCATCACATAATCGGCAGCATACCGTTTCAGATCGGCTATCGCGATCGGTTCATCGATCTGGGCCCGGCGGCATTTGCTCTCGCAGGGATGGGTGCAGACCCGGCCGCAAATCGACGGGAACGGATTCTCCTGACGGATCAGGTTATAGGCGTCGCGAACCCGGCCGGCGGCAATCAGAGCGATATAGCCCGGGACATTGACCCCTGCCGGACAGGCATTCTGGCAGGGCGAGATAAAGAGCTCGCTGCACACCCCGGACCGGCAATATTTATTGCGGATATGTTCATCATATTCATGCCGGAAATATTTGATCGTACTCAGCACCGGGTTAGGGGCAGTCTGTCCCAAACCACAGATAGCTGACTCTTTTATCGCTGTACCCAGCTCAATCAGCGTTTCCACATCCCCTTCACGTCCTTCACCATGAGTGATCCGTTCAAGGATCTCCAGCATCCGTTTCGTCCCGATTCGGCAGGGAGTACATTTTCCGCACGACTCCTCCTGCACAAAATCCATAAAGAAGCGGGCCATATCCACCATACAAGTGTCCTCATCGGCACAGATCAATCCGCCGGAGCCCATGATCGCCCCATGTTTGACCAGCGAATCATAATCGATCGAAGTGTTCAGGTGCATCGGGGTCAGACACCCGCCTGAAGGGCCGCCGGTCTGGGCCACTTTAAAACTCTTCCCGCGCGGGATGCCCCCGCCAATCTTATAGATGATCTCCCCTAACGGGATACCCATCGGCACCTCGATCAATCCTTTGATATTGATGTCTCCGGCCAGGGCAAACACTTTAGTTCCTTTACTCTTCTCGGTACCGATGGAGGCGAACCAGTCGGCTCCCTTCAGAACGATCGGTGCAATATTGCCGAAAGTCTCCACGTTATTGATCACGGTCGGCTTGCCATACAAACCGCTCTGAACCGGGAAGGGGGGCTTCTGGGTGGGCTCACCCCGCCGTCCCTCAACCGAGGCCATCAGGGCGGTCTCCTCGCCGCAGACAAATGCTCCGGCGCCGATACGTATTTCTATATCAAAATCAAAACCGGAGCCAAACAGATCGGTGCCCAGCAATCCTTGTTCTCGTGCGTTTTTAATCGCCATCGTCAATCGCTCAATGGCGATAGGGTATTCAGCACGGATATAAACGACTCCTTTAGTTGCACCGATGGCATAGCCTCCGATGGCCATCCCTTCAATCACCAGGTGAGGATCGCCTTCCAGCAGGCTACGGTCCATAAAGGCGCCCGGGTCACCCTCGTCGGCATTGCAAATGATATATTTCTGCCCATTAAGAGCTTTATGAGCCATCTCCCATTTAAGGCCGGTAGGGAATCCACCGCCCCCCCGTCCGCGAAGGCCCGAACGCTTGATCTCATCCACAACCTCCAGCGACTTCATTCCTTTCAACACTTTATTCAGGGCAAAATAACCGTCGCGGGCGATATATTCATCCAACGATGCAAAATCGATCGCGCCGCAATTCTGCAGCACAATCTTTTTCTGATGCTTGAAGAAGGGCACCTCGTTCAGATCGGGAATGATCTTTCCGCTTTCCGGGTCCTGATAGCAGAAACGCTCGGCAATCTTCCCTTTCCGGAAATGCTCTTTGACAATATGCGACATATCCTCCGGCTTCAGGTGGCAATAGAGTGTCCGGCCGGGATGGACGATCAGCGTCGGGCCGAGCGAACAGGCGCCCATGCAGCCGGTCAGGTTAATCTTGACCTTACCGAGAAGATTTTCATGCTCAAGGGCCTTTACAAAAGCCTCCTTCACTTCGCGGCAGTCCGACGAGATGCAGCCCGCCCCATAACAAACCTGTGCGATATAGAGATACTCCTTTTCTTTTTCCCGAAAACTGCTTTTTATGGATTCCAGATCCTGTAGTGACTTTATTTTCATAATCGCTTAGTCAAAAGGTTAATCACGAGATTAGTATGATTGACCGGCCTTTACCGGAACGGCAGCGAAACCTATTTCAACATGCCAAGGATGGCCTGCACTTTATTGGGGTTTACCTGCTTATACACCTTATTGTTGACCGACATAGCCGGCGCCAGGCCGCAGGCGCCGATACAGCGCATCACCTGAAGGCTGAACATCCGGTCCTCGGTGGTCTCGCCCACTTCAATCGACAGGATCTCCTTCAGCTTGTTCAGGATATCTTTCCCGCCCCGCACATAGCAGGCGGTCCCCAGACAGACGGAAACGGTATATTTTCCCTTGGGCTTCGTGGCAAAAAACGAATAGAAGGTCAGCACACTGTTCACTTTAGAATTGGGGATATCCATCTTTTCGGCTATAAAACGCTGCACCTCGGGGGGCAGATAGCCGAAAATGGCCTGCGCCATATGAAGCACCTGGATCAGGTTGCTCTCCTTCCGGTCGTAATCGGAAATAACCGTCTCTAGCAGCCGGTACTTCTCTTCTTCAGTCATCGATTCGACGTGGCAAACTTCATCTTTGGTAATCATGTTCGCTCCTCCGGTTTTAGTTTGGTAATATATTGCTGAAAAAAACTTCCCGAAAACCAGGTTTGTGCCTCTTTTAAAAAGGCTTACCTACCAAATATAAGAAATTTAAACCGGATAAGAAACTGACTTTTGTAATGGTTTGTACAATTTTTTAGGACAGGGAAAACCCATCCCTCTAAATGAAGATCAACATAAGGAGGATTATCTCAAAACTATTCATATTTATTCTCTGAGATCCCTCGCTTCGCATCGGGATGACAATTTATTTGATAATCAATGGGATAATGCTGTTGGGGGCTTCATCATTTGACTAATTCCAAACGGAAAAACAGGAAAAGGCGTCAGCTAGGACGCCTTTTCCCATTCGGCCCCAGCCAAGTCATCGATGACTCTCTTCTCCATTACTGACAGGAATCAAAGCAGTAGCAGCTTCTCGATCGCCGCCTTCTCGGTTTCGCTCAGCCCCTCCATCGAACCGAGCGCCATCCGCATCTTATTCTTAAAATTCCAGCAGGTCATCTGACGAAGCGATAGTCGCCGCGCAAACTCATAGGTCGAGATTGCCTCCTGTCCCTTACAGACATGCCAGGCAATATAGAAAGCCTTACTGATCGGAAACTTGCAGTTGTGAAAGATGGTCCCTGCCGCTGCCGATTCTTCGCTCTTGCAGCGGGTACAACGTCGGGAATAAGGTGTTTTCCCGGCACACCAGTTTTCATGGCCACATTTCCGGCACACGAACCCCTCCTCCCATTTAAGGTTGGCTAAAAACTCCAGACACTTTTCATCGCTCTGAAACAGGAGCTCCAACTCCTCATTATCGATCTGGTCTTTAAAGATACGCTGCATCGGTTCACTGATCATTTCCCTGCAAAATTAGTGATATTAAAAAGATTTAAGTGATACTAATGCGATTCAAATCAAAATAATTCTATTTTTGTGATCCAAAACAGATCAGACCATGGAAACAACCGATAAAAGTAGTTGCCGTATTGAAAATAAGCCAAAGAATTTCAACGAATTCATCCGTTCCGGATATTTCTGGAAACCCTTCCTGGGAATCGTGATCGGCGGCCTTGCAGGATTCCTCTTTCACCGTTATTACGGATGTACCCAAACCCCTTGCCCGGTCGGTAAAGAATTATTCTCTTCCATCGCGATGGGAAGCTTCTGGGGCTTTTTCTTCGTGAAACGTCCTTGCAGCAGCTGTAATTAATCCTTTTTTTTATAAAAATATATCCAAAAATCTGTATATTTATAGTTCAATATAATTAACGATGGAATTTTCAGCAATCAATCAAAGATACAGCGAATTGGCAGGATCCGACTGCTGTCTCTCCTGCGGTGGGGCAATCAATTATTCACAAGTTATGCCCGGAGAGGTCTGTGTCGATCTGGGCAGCGGACGCGGCACCGATGTCCTGCGTATGGCCGAGGAGACTGGCCCCGATGGCCTGGTCTACGGGATCGACATCTCCGACGGGATGCTGGAAAAAGCCCGCGCCAACGCCGGGAAGTTTGGCATTACCAATGTCCGTTTCATCAGGAGTGAGCTGGAAAAGATCGAACTCCCCGACCGAACAGCCAACCTGGTCATCTCCAATTGTACGATCAATCATGCCTCCGACAAACAGGCCGTCTGGAATGAGGTCTTCCGGATCCTGAAAAAAGGAGGCCGCTTCGTGGTCAGCGATATCTATTCGATGGAGCCCATCGCCGAAGAGTACCGCAACGATCCCCAGGCTGTGGCCGAGTGCTGGGCCGGCGCCGTCACCCGGGCCGAATATCTGGAGACCCTGACCAGGGCAGGATTTACCAACATTGAGATCATCGAGGAATCGGCCCCCTATCCGAAAGGGAAAACAACCGTTTCCAGCTTTACCATCGCCGGGAAACGTCCTTCGGGATGCAGTTGCGGAAAATAAACGCATCACAACCAAGGCTTTATTAAGCAATTATATATTTCATTCACTTAATCAGATTATTCATGAAGAGTTTAGTGAAAAAACAGGAGGTAAAAGTTGCAGCGGCCATTGCGCAATGCTGTGCCAAAACTTCCAAAACAGTGGTGGGTTGCCACGACTGATTAATTTTGACAAAGAATAGCCTGCCGGAAGGAGACTTCACGGCAGCTATTCTTTAAAACAAAGGATGATGGAGAGATCAAAACATACTATTGTTTCAAAAGTTAAAGATTCGGACACCTGGTTCGCGGTCAATCTGCTCAGTGGCCATGCCGATCTGCTGACCCCCGGGGAGGCGGCCGTGCTGACCGGTAGCCGGAATACCGATCAGGCCGATAGGGAGATCGCGGAAACGCTGATCCAAAACGGCTACCTGATCAATCCGGCCGACGAAAGCAAAAACTACCGGAATCACTACTACGACTTTCTCGACCAGCGCGACCAGGAAGAGGTGCAGCTCTTCTTCGTGATGAACTACAGTTGCAATTTCGCCTGCTCCTACTGTTACCAGGACGAATATACCAACCCGCACCAAAGCGCCGGTCACGATCTGATCGATGCCTTCTTCCGTTACCTCGAAACGGGAATGGCCCACCGAAAGAAATACATCACTTTATTCGGCGGCGAACCGTTGCTGAATACCCCGCACCAGCGCGAACTGGTCAGCTATTTTATTGAAAAAGCCAACGAGGCCCGACTGGAAATCTGTCTGGTGACTAACGGCTATTCGCTTACCGAATATATCGATATCCTGAAGAAGGGTAGGATCCGCGAGGTGCAGGTCACCCTCGACGGCACCGCAGCCGTCCATGACCACCGCCGTTTCCTGAAAGGGGGAGGCGCCACCTTCGATAAAATTGTCCGGGGAGTGGATGCCTGTCTCGAAAACAAGCTTCCGGTCAACCTGCGCATGGTAATCGATAAGGAAAATATCGGCAATCTACCCGATCTGGCCACTTTCGCCATCGATAAGGGATGGACCGCCAACCCCCTGTTTAAAACCCAGATCGGGAGAAACTACGAACTCCATCACTGCCAATCGACGCCCGATAAACTCTTTAGCCGTTTGTCCCTTTATGAGTCGATCTTTGCGTTGACCGAGAAACATCCGCATATCCTGCAGTTCTATAAACCCTCCTACTCGGTTGCCAAATACCTTTCCGAGAACGGCAGCCTGCCCGATCCGCTGTTCGACGCCTGTCCCGCCTGCAAATCGGAATGGGCCTTCGACTACACCGGACGGATCTATTCCTGTACGGCAACGGTTGGAAAAGAAGGAGAAGAATTGGGAACCTTCTATCCGGAAATAAAAAAGAACAATCAGCTGATCGGCGAATGGGAGTCGCGCGATGTGACCACTATTCCCGAGTGTAAGGAATGCTCATTACAGTTAGCTTGCGGCGGTGGCTGCGGATCGGTCGCCAAAAATAAAAACGGCTCCGTCTGTTCACCCGACTGCCGCCCGGTAAAAGAACTGCTCGAGATAGGCTTCGCGGCTTATTTCAAAGCGGAGATAACTGCATAACCAATGACATATAAACCATCAATATTTCGCTAAGATGAAGGAAATAACAACCGCAGATTTTGAAATGGAGGTCCTGAACGGCGGGAAGGTCGTTCTCGACTTCTATTCGACCGAATGCCCTCCCTGCGAGGCATTGGCTCCCAAATTTGAAGCGCTGTCCGTCCTCTACGGCCACGACATCAAATTTATGAAGATCTTCCGCCAGCAAAACCGCGAGCTGGCCGACCGCCTTGGCGTCAAATCCTCTCCTACCCTGCTCTTCTTCGACAACGGGCTAGAGGTGGCCGAACGTCTGGCCGGAGGCATCAAGCGCAGCGAGATCATCTCCGGGCTAAACAGTATGCTGCCCGCCAATAGGGTCAGCGAAATCTCGAAACTGATCAAACCGGTCGTCTCCGATTTCGACGTCATCATTCTTGGCGCCGGCCCCGGGGGACTGACTGCCGGGCTTTACCTCTGCCAGGCCAAGATCAACACCGTGCTGGTCGATATCGGTCTTCCCGGAGGCCATGTCTCCACCACTCACGAGGTCTCCAACTATCCCGGTTTCATCGAACCGCAGGCCGGTTACATGCTCTCGCACCAGATGTCGGAACAGACCAAACTGTGCGGAACGACCTATAAAGTGGCGGTCGACGTGACCCATGTCGATCTGATCCATAAAGAGGTGGTTATCGACGATTACGAAACCATCCGGGCCAAAAAAATCATTATTGCCACCGGTACGGCGCCCAACCTGACCGGCGCCCCGGGCGAAAAGGAGCTGAAGGGGAAAGGGATCTCCTACTGCGCCACCTGCGACGCCAAATACTTTGTCGATAAGGAAGCTGTCGTCATCGGCGGAGGCAACTCAGCCGTCGAGGAATCGGAATTTATTTCGAAGTTCGCTTCCAAAATTACGATGGTCCACCAGTTCGATTCCTTTACCGCCAACAAGGTAGCGCAGGACAAGATCTTTGCCAACCCGAAGATCAAGGTCCTGTTCGAACATGAACCCCGTTCGTTTAAACGCGAAGGCGATAAGGTGATCACCGAGGTGGAGGATCTGAAAACCAAAGAGCGCAAGACTCTGGTCAGCGACGGCGTCTTTATCTTTATCGGCATGAAGCCCAACACCAGCCTGTTCCACGACCGTCTGGAGCTCGACCCGTGGGGTTACATCAAGACCGACGAAGACCGGCGCACCAGCCTGCCCGACATCTATGCCGTGGGCGATATCATCAGCAAGAAATACCGCCAGATCACCACCGCCGTGGCCGACGGCACCATTGCCGCCATCTCGATTGCCAAAGAACTGGATTGAGAAATAAACTATTGGCCGTTGGCTACCGGCAGCTTCCCGCTAAAATCCAACGGCCAAAAGCCAATAGCTAACGGCTAAAAGCTAAGCGCTAACAGCCAAAAGCCAAAAGCAAGCAGCAAAAAACGTCAACGTTATTTAGGGATCGTCATCTTCATCTTGATACTTGATACTTGATACTTGATACTTGATACTTGATACTTGATACTTGATACTAATAAAATGAATACCTCTCAAATGATTGTCGAACAAGTCAGCCAATTTGATTTCGACACTACCGTGGAAAAACTGATCGCCGAAGTCGCCCGCCGGGAGTGGAACAACCCCGCCACGCACGATCTGCAGCAATCGCTGGCCAAAGCCGGTAAGAGCGTCAAACCGGTCAAGGTAATAGAGATCTGCAAACCGCAGTATTCGGGGGCCATGCTCGAAAAGAACGATGAACGCATCATCTCGGTGATGATGCCCTGCCGCATCTCGGTCTATCAGAAGGATGACGGCAAGACCTATGTCGCACAGATCAATGCTCATCATCTGACCGCCGCGATGCCACCGTTAGTTGCCGCGGTGATGGGCGCTGCCGCCGACGAGGTCGATGCCATCGTCAGTACGGTAGTTGCCTAATCCGGCTAATCCGGTTCGCAACCTTTTCTCCTCCTTCCCGGTCGGAGCCACGGCCCCGATCAATCAGATTGTGTTATAATGTTTCGGCATCGCAGGGCTGAAAGCCCGATATGTGACAGCACAGGCCGACAGGCCTGTGAAAAGACCAACAAAATCTCCCGGAGGCCTGAAAGGCCGGTATGTATCCAATTATCAAATTTCAGTCCCATCTGTTTATATTCAACCCCTTAAATACATTTCGGTCTTACAGACCTCCAATATCTCCACACGATCCTTCTTACAGGGTTGCACCCTGTGCTGTCACATGCCGACCTTACAGGTCTGGGCTGATAAGCAATTCATTATCAATAGAAATATATGCAAAACTGAAAGCCCGCCATCATAAAAAGACACATTTATAGAGATGCTGAGAGTTTTGCTAAGCCGAAGGCCGATTATTTAAATCACTTGCATAGTGACCCGCATAGCACTACAGGGCTGAAGGCCCGATATGTGACAGCACAGGCCGCAAGGCCTGTGGATAAGCCCGATACAAACGCTTCGGAGGCCTGAAAGGCCGGCATGTATCAAATCGGTGCCCATAATTCGAAAACCAACCTAATCCCACACATATCGCTCATCAAAATCAATTTCATTCTCTCTGAAGAACCACCTCAACTCTTCCTTAAATGTCACATTATGATGATGAGAAGGTTGATTCAAAATATATTGACGAACAGTATTAACAAGAGAGTCGCTTACCGAAAACACCGCATATCCATCCTGCCAGTCAAAATCTCGGATCCCCTTCTCTTTAATCCAACCGGAGGATGAAGTTTTAATCTTCGACACCAGGTTAGCTATCGTTATTGTTCTTGAAAGTGTTGTAAGAATATGGATATGGTCAGGGTTGGCATATAACTCATAGGTATAGGAGTGAAAAGTTGCTAACGTACCGATTATATAGGAGTGAAGTTCTTGTCGAATTTCATCTTTGATCAGGTTCTGTCCATGCTTTGTTGAAAAGACAATATGGAGATTTACTTTAGCTAAAGATTGAGACATAGATTAGAGTATTTATTCAAAAATAAGAAATTGCGGAAATATTTGAAAGAATTCCCCGAATTAAATAGGATATAAAGAATTGAATATGAGAATCATTAAATACAAACATCAACTCCGCTTTCAATACATGCCGGTCTTACAGACCTCCAATATCCGCACACACTCCTACCCACAGGGCTTCCGCCCTGTGCTGTCACATGCCGACCTTTCAGGTCTGGAATAAATCAAACAAAATTGATTCTAAAGGGCTGAAGGCCCGATATGTAAGACCTCGTTTATATTGATGGATAGAACTTCCATGGGCTAAAGTCCCGATATTTAGAGCTCTTGCATAGTGACCCAGAGAGCATTGCAGGGCTGAAAGCCCGATATGTGACAGCACAGGCCGACAGGCCTGTGGATAAAGCCAATACAAACTTCAGGAGGCCTGAAAGGCCGGCATGTATCCAATTATCAAACTCCATTTCAGTTCCACCTGTTTATATTTTCAACCCGTCAATTACATTTCGGTCTTACAGACCTCCAATATCTCCACACGCTCCTTCTCACAGGGTTGCACCCTGTGCTGTTACATGCCGACCTTTCAGGTCTGTATCCAGAACCAGTGAGTAGCTTTTCCAAAGGTTCAAAACTTTGGAAAAGCTTAGCTCATTACTAATTCTTCATCACCCTAACCCGTTATGGCTCCATCTGATAAATCCCCATCTCCCGGTCTCTAAGTCTCTTCGTCTCTCCGTCTTCCCATCTCTCTTTCAAAAATCGTCCATCGCTATTCGTTAATCGTCAATCCTCCCTTTCTCTATCCTCAAATAGCCTCTTCCGTATTCGATGCCCGGATAAAAAAATCGTCAATCGTCGATCGCTATTCGTTAATCGTCAATCATCCCTTTCTCCATCCTCAAATAGCCTCTTCCGTATTCGATGCCCGGATAAAAAAATCGTCAATCGTCGATCGCTATTCGTTAATCGTCAATCCACCCATTCCCCCACCACTGATCCAACATAATTCCTTATCTTTATCCCGTCATTAACTTAAAACACAGAACACGATGAACCGTTTCTCCATAGCCCTCTGCCTGTTGGCCCTGACGGCCATCTTCTCCTGCAGCAACACACAGCCCAAGCCGGCTGCCGATGGACCTATCGTGCTGATCAAAACCGAATTTGGCGATATGAAGGTACTGCTCTACAACGAGACACCACAGCACCGCGATAATTTCCTGAAGCTGGCCAAAGAGGGCTTCTACAACGACCTGCTCTTCCACCGCGTCATTAAGGGCTTTATGATCCAGGGAGGCGATCCCGCCTCGAAGAATGCATCTGCCGAGCAGCCGCTGGGTGGCGGCGATCCCGGTTATACCCTGCCGGCTGAGATCAATCCCAAATTTCTGCACAAGAAAGGAGCGCTGGCCGCTGCCCGCACCGGCGATCAGGCCAATCCCGAGCGCCGCTCCTCGGGCTCCCAGTTCTATATCGTACAGGGCGAGGTGCTCGACTCCGCCAAGATGATTGCGATGGAGGATAAACTGGCGCAGAAAGCTTTCGAAGCGCTCTTCAACAAGATGATGAGCAGCAAGACCGACTCGCTCAACGCCTTCCGTCAGGCCAATAACCGCGAAGGGTTTGAACTGCTGATCAGTCGCACGAGGATGGAGGCCGCCGATAAGATCGCCCAGAACCCGCCGAAGCTCAGCGAAGAGCAGAAGAAGGTCTACTCCACCATCGGCGGGGCGCCCCATCTCGACGGCGCCTATACCGTCTTCGGCGAGGTGATCGAAGGCCTCAGCGTGATCGACTCCATCGCCGCCCGGCCCACCGCCCCCGGCGACCGCCCACTGAAGGATATCCGCATGAAGGTGGAGGTGATCCGCGAAAAATAACCGATTCGCCAAAAGAAAAGTGACTGGGTGACTGTCGTTGAATGAAACGAGTCCCCCGGTCATTCTTTTATCAATTGTGCGATCCAATCCAATCCATCCTTTTCCTCTGTGAAACTCTGTGGCTTCCCTGTGTCACCCTGTGGTTAAAATAATATTTCGCGGTATTTTACGGGAAATCCGGTTTATCAGAATATGGAACGAACAACGGTATAATCCCCTTTTCAACGCCCTGCTTTCGCCGGACCAAAACCGGGGTTTGTTCGTACTTTGTTCGTACTTTGTTCGTAGTTAATATATTCAATCAATAAAGAAACTACGTATAATATTCGGAAATACTAATTACAAAACAAGGCGAAGAGAGGGATTAAAGGCATAGTTGCCCCGGTCAGGATTTCAACTATTCATTCCCCCTGTGAACCTCTGTGCTCCCCCTCTGTGCTACCCTGTGGTAAGGAAAGCGGATTTCCTCAATCCGCTTTAAGCTTTTCGATAAAATCGTCAATGGTCTCCTCCCCGCCCGGGAGCTCCAACACCTCCAGCGACCAATTATTGGGATTGGTAAAATCCTTCTCACCAAAATCTTTATTGTTCAAGGGCTAAGACAAATATATTTAACGTACTTCTAATCATATTTACAACCATAAAGATCATAATTTCAAAACATATTACTTTCCATATTTATTATTACTACATTTGAAAAAACTAATCATTATGGAAAAGATGCAGTTAATCGATGAGATTGTAGATTATTTTGAAACAAATATTTTTGAAAGACATCTAGATTCAACAATTAAGAAGCATTCAAAATTAGAATCCTACAACATTAATCCAATTGTTGTCAGATATTTGTCGAAAATTCTTGAGAACAATTATAATCCCGAAGGAGTAGCAAAAGCACTATTTTACCCAAGAGTATTAGGGACCTCGATTAATACATCATTTGGGACAAGAATACAATCCATGTTTATCGATTTGAAAATTGCAAGCGGCTCGTTAATCAAAGGAATGGATATTGAGTTTATTGATAAAATTGACAATAGAAAAAAATGGTGCCAACTTAAAGCTGGACCAAATACTATTAATTATGAGGATGTAGCTCCATTGATGAAGAAATTTTCAGATACTATAAATCTCGCTAGGACAAATAATGCTTTTAAAGAAATTAGAAATACCGATTTTATCGTTGGAGTTTTATATGGAAATTTTGATGAATTAAGTATGCATTATAGAAAAATTAATGAATATCATCCAGTATATGTGGGCGAGGATTTTTGGCATAGAATTACCGGGCATCCAAACTTCTATAGTAATTTAGTGTTATCATTACATGAAAGCATTGAAAACCTAAACATTGACAACCGCTTTGAATTGGGGCTACAAAAATTGACTATAGAAATTAAAAAATCTCAATTATTCGGCTTTTAGATCCTTATAGTATAAATTTAAAAATTTCACAATAGAATATCCAATTTCTCTACCGAGATTGACAGGTACTGCATTTCCTATTTGTTTGTATTGCTGCGATATTGAACCACAAAACTGCCAATCATCAGGAAAGGTCTGAATTCTTGCATACTCTCTAACAGTAAATGGTCTAGTTTCTTCCGGATGACATCTTTCAGTTTGCTTTTGAGCCGGACTGCACGTTAATGTCAAACTAGGTTCATCCCACGATAAGCGCCTGGCCATACCCGTTTTTCCACCACCTAAATAAAAACTGCCACCCATATATGATTTCTGAACTTCTATTGGTAAGTCTCTCCAATATCCCCCTTCAGGTACTAATTCCAATACAGACTTCTTTGATTCAGGATATTTTTGGCCAATTGAACATGGAACATCAGTACTAAATAACTCTCCTTTTTTTAATGCATCACGTAAATTATATATTTTCTTAAATGGCTTAGGGAATTCAAAATACTGATATTCAATGTCTTTTCTAATACCAACGATCAATACACGTTCTCGTTTTTGAGGAACTTTGTAGAATATAGCCTTTAGCAATTTTGGAGGCAGCACAGTGTAACCTATTTCATCCAGAATTGAAATCATACCTTGTATTGTCCTTCCCCCATCATTTTTTAATAGTCCTCTTACATTTTCACCAATACATATTGGAGGCATCGTTTCTTGAACGACCCTGGCAAATTCATAAAACAATGTACCTCTAGCGTCATTTAATCCAAGTTTTTTACCAGCATAACTAAACGCTTGACATGGGAAACCACCTGTTACTACATCGATTTTACCAAAGTAATCTTTAAAAGAAACATTCTTAACATCATCCTCGATAACATTCCAATCAGGTCTATTTTTTCTAAGTGTCTCCGCCGCCCAATGATCAATTTCATTTAAAGCCAAACATTTTAATCCTGCCTGTTCTAAACCAACAGCAAGGCCACCAGCTCCGGCAAACAATTCAATTGTTGAATAACATTTTTGAGGCTCAACATGGTTTGAGAAATCATTGGCATGAAAAAGAAAGTCAAGCTCATCAAATATTTTAAGTTGATCTTTCTTATACACTCTATATTTACTCATTGGCTCTCGTATTGCAGTAAGTTTACCGTTTCGATCCCATCGTCTTAAGGTCTCTTTGCTTACTGACAACAAGTCTGCAACCTCTGATATTGAATAATATTCCTTCATAAATAACCAAACTAAACAAGATTACACATGGTTACAAATCTATTGCATTTAAATCTAAAATAAAAGAAATTTGTAATGATTAATTAAGTCATTTTTTAATGGAAGAATACACTCAAGAAAACATCAAAGTCCCAAGATTTAACGAAGACAATGGATTCTATACCACTAATATACGCTCGAAATTAATGAGTAAAATTAGAAGTACAGAAACAAAACCAGAGCAAAAACTTCGGAGATTCCTTTGGGGTCTCGGAATTCGATATAGAAAAAATGTCAAATCTATGCCAGGAACTCCTGATATTGTTATAGCAAAACATAAAATCGTGATATTTGTAGATGGTGAATTTTGGCATGGTTTTAATTGGGAAATAAAAAAAAATCAAATCAAATCAAACCGCGACTTTTGGATTCCCAAAATAGAGAATAACATGCGAAGAGACTCAACTAATAACCAAATATATAAGAATAAAGGATGGATAGTACTTAGATTTTGGGAACATCAAATAAAAAAGGAGTTCAATATTTGTATTAACCAAATATTGAACTCCATGAATGAAGATAATACAAGTATTTATTAAAATTATAAGGAAAAACGAAATTGCCAAGCCCTATTCTCAAGAAGCCTTTCACAAAAAGGTATTTCCGCACCACCATTTCGGGTTTGGTGTTGCGCCCCTTGATTCTCGACATATTATAGCTCCGGGTCGCCCGGTCATGCACATCGGCCATTGCTGCAAGGTGATTGATTGTTGAGATAAAATTAAGAAAAATTGCGGTTGGCTGGTGGCCGTTGGCGGTTGGCTTTTGGCTTCAGGCTATTGGCGGTTGTTTATTGGCGGCTGGCTTTCACTTCGTCGCTTAGTCTCTTAGTCTCCCCGTCTCTTTTCACAAAAAAAGCCCCCGCCATAACGGCGAGAGCTCTGTTCTGAAAAGAAATCTATCTATTTTTTGTCAACATTAATCTTCACCGTGGCATCCATCACCATCGGGATCGTCATATCTTCGCCGCTCTGCGGGTTTTTCATCTTGATCTCCATATTGAATTTCATTTTCAGGTCGCTACCGCGCATCATCCCGTCGCTGGGATCGAGCGCCATCGTCCCCGTTTGATTACCGGCCAGTTTCAGGTTCATAGTCATTCCCTGCTGTTCGATGGGCGAATCCATATTGATGTCGGCATTGACCGCCAGCCGGATATCCTCTTTGCTGATATCGAGGACCTTGTAATCGACGGCAATCTCGCTGTTCATCAGCGTGGGCATCTTCGTTTTAATGCTCCAGGTATCGCCCTTATCCACCATCTCTTCGGGGAAATAGTTGAAGGTATTGTTGAAATTTGCCTTGAACGACTCTTCGCTGGCCAGCATCGAGAGGGTTTGGGCCAACTGCGGATTGGACATCAGTTGCGCGAACTGCTCGAAGCCCTCCACCTTGACGGTCTTGCCCAGGGGGGTCACCTCGATCTTTAGTTTCGCTTTCAGGATATCCTTAAGCGGGCTTAATGCCGGGTTATTGTCGCTCTTATCGGAATCGAAGGAGGTGACCTGGCCCATCGCGTTGATATCCATCCTGATGGCCTTATAACTATAATCGATCAGGAAATTCCCGTTAGGCAACAGGTCGGCTACATGCATGGTAGTCACCATCACGATGTGCTGGTCGATCTTGACCTGTTGGCCCATCATCTGCTGGTCCATCTTGTTCTGCATATCCATCGTCATCTCGTAAGTCGCCCCTTTCTGGGGATTGAGCCTCAACAGGGTCTTCGCGTTGGCTTGCAGGGTAAAAACGATCATAAGAACAGTGAAAAACAGGATCGTCGATAAATGTTTCTTGTTCATTTGTAGGATTTTGGTTGTTTAAGTCCAGATGAAACCCGCATGTGAGTCCCTCATCCCAATTGCTGTTCACAGACATGCCTGTATTTTGAATCGCTGAAATTTATGTTTAAAGGTAAGGGGATTAAAAATAAATTCCAAACAATTCTGCCGAAATATACCGGGCCTTCGGAAAGGCCATTTTATATAACTGGATAGAAGCCCCGTTGTGGGTTTGGGGTGAAAAGAAAAATTGTGTGTATTTGTGAACTATTCGTGTTTATTTGTCGATTTTTTATAGCGGAATAGCTATAGATTAACGAATACAATTCATCGAACAATGGCACCTGAGCTTGCCGAAGGCCCGTTTTTTTATTTAATTTACGTTCGAAAAGGAGTTGACACTATGAGAACGTTTTGGCTATCTATACTGTTTTTATCTTTCGCCGCTGCGGTTTTTGCCCAGGGAAACGAACGGATCGTCCTGATATCGACCACCATGGGAGATATCAAATGTAAACTCTACAACGATACCCCCCTTCACCGCGATAAGTTTGTCACCGAGGCCGCCAAAGGATTTTATGACGGTACCCTCTTCTACCGGGTCATCAAAGATTTTATGATCCAGGGCGGTTCACGCGACTCGCGCAACGCGGCCCCCGGCGCCCGCATCGGCTACGGTGATCCCGCCTTCACGGTCAACGACGAGATCCGTCCCAATCATATCCACAAGAAAGGGGCTCTCTGTGCCCCCCGCCAGCCCGATGCTATTAATCCTTTCAAACAGTCGGATATCTCGCAGTTCTTCCTGATCCAGGGGCGTGTCTACCGCCCCGGCGAGCTCGACACCCTCGAACTGGCCCGTAACCTTCCGATCCAGAAGGAGATCAGGGCCCGTCTGATGACCCCCGCGGTAAATGCCAAACTGAAACAACTGCGTGAAGAGAAGAAGACCGAGGAGTTTCGCGCTATCGCCGACCCGATCAAGGAACAGATCGAAGCCGAGCTACTGCTCCACCCCAACCATCTCAAATTCACCGACGAGCAGCGTAAAGCCTATACCACCGTGGGCGGTTATCCCCAGCTCGACGGCCAGTACACCATCTTCGGCGAGGTGATCAGCGGCTTCGAGGTGATCGATAAAATCGCCGCTCTGAAGACCGATAAGAACGACCGCCCCCTTACCAATGTAAAGCTAACTGTTAAGGTACTGAATTAGGGATTGGTAAAAGGAGGAACCCCTCTGGCAAATTGCTCCATCTTTGCGCATAATAGGCCAGTGAATCCTATTTATAGCCCACCTCTTTAATTTCTTGATTATATTTGAGTATTAACTAACGATCAATCATCCCTATGGCAAAATATATCATTCTTTCTGTTTTCGTATTTCTGGCAATAGCCTGCGGCACCAAACCGACGGATAACAAATCCGGCGAAGGAAAGCCGGCCCAACCCGCTGCTGAGCAACAGGAAGAGCGGAACTACGAGGATTTTCTACAGTCCATTGTCACCATCACCACCTACGATAACGACCGCCGATTGGAGGAAGGAACCGGATTCTTTGTCGGCGAGAACCTGATCGTCGCGCTCAATACCCAGTTTGGCAACTGCAACCGGGCTACCGTGAAGAGTTGGGGCGGCAGTGAGGATGAACTGGAAGGCTTTCTCGCGGTCGACCGGATCAACAACCTGGTGCTGCTGAAAACAAAGACCATGACCAGCCAACCGTTCCGTCTCTATTCAGGTCCCGTACCGGCCGGGGCGGTCACCTACCTGATCAGCCAGAAACGGGGTAACATTATCCCGCTGAACAAAGGAAAAATGCTTCAGGAGTTGACCGTTTCGGGAACCAAGGCTTACAGCATCAGCAACCAGATCAGCAACGGTACCGAAGGGCGGCCGGTACTGCTCAACAACAACGAGGTGCTGGGCGTGGCCATGGTCCGCACGGTACAGATCACCCGCGAGACACTGGCCATCCCGTCAAATTATATCGCTCAGTTGCTGACGAATAAAGGGGCAGCCCTGCAACCGCTCTCCATGCTCTCAGGCAAGGTAGATCCTGCTGTCAGTGCCGCCAACGCCCGGATCAAAGGGGTACGGATCGAGACAGAGCTGGGCAATATCACGATGCGCCTCTTTAACGACACCCCCGAGTACCGCGATAACTTCCTGAAACTGGTCCGCGAACACTACTACGACTCTCTGATGTGGCACCGGGTGATCCCGAGATTCGTCGTCCAGAGCGGGGCAGCCGACACCCGTCACGCCGAAGCCGACGATATCGTCGGGTGGAAAGGCCCCGGCTATACCCTGCCGGCTAACATCCATCCGAGCTATTTCCACCGTCGTGGCATCGTGGGCGTACCGCGTCTGCCCGATGATCAAAACAAGTACAAGCGATCGGATGGCAGCCAGTTCTATATCGTCACCGGAAGAATCTATACCGATGCTGAATTGAACGATATCGAGAAAGAGAAAGGATTCAAATTCACATCTGAACAGCGTCAGACGTATAAAACAGTTGGCGGCGCCCCCACCCTCGATCACGAATATTCCATCTTTGGCGAGATCACCGGAGGGATGGAGATCGCTGATAAGATTAACGCTCTGGAAGTGAAGAATGACTTCCGTCCCAAAAAAGATATCCGGGTGATCCGAATCAGGATTCTGGAATAAGAAGGGATTATCTCTTCTTATTTCTGCCTCTGTTTTTATTGTCTTATGTCTGATGGCTTTAGACTAACCTCTGACATCGGGACAATCGTCTCTTAACCACAGAGGAACACAGAGCTGTTACACAGAGAATCACAGACTCAAGGTTAAGGTTTGAGATTCTGATTAAGAGATGCTTTGAGACTTGATACTTGACGCCAATCTGCCAACCATCTAAAATCTAACACCTAAAGACATCTTGGCACTTGTGATTTGATACTTTACTCGCCTTTGCCCCTTCTCCTCCTCGCCAGGTCGCTTAGTCTCTTCTTGACATCCCCTCCCTTTTTTCGTAACTTTCATCTATATAAGCAGGAAAATGATCAGGAAAGCACTCTTGTATATAATTCTGGTCGTAATCGGGACAGCGCTTCAAGGACAAGACTACAATAAAATGCGCGACAGGATGGTGAGCCGGCAAATCAGGGCGCGGGGCATTACCCACCAGCCCACCCTCACCGCGATGGAAAAGGTGGAGCGTCATCTCTTTGTTCCCGATGCTTATCAGGAGATGGCTTACGACGATGGCCCCCTTCCGATCGGATACGGGCAAACCATCTCGCAGCCCTATATCGTGGCTTATATGACCGATATCATCGATCCCAAACCCGATTTCAGGGTGCTGGAGATCGGCACCGGATCGGGCTACCAGGCCGCTGTGCTGTCAGGACTGGTCGAAAAAATATTCACGATAGAAATAATCCCGGAATTGGGTAATGCAGCCAAAGAACGGCTGAAAAAACTGGGGTACGACAATGTCGAGGTGATCATTGCCGACGGCTATCACGGACTGGAGGAAGAGGCTCCCTTCGATGCGATCATCGTCACGGCAGCCGCCGAGTTTATCCCTCCGCCGCTAATCGACCAGTTAAAGGACGGGGGAAAGATGGTGATCCCGGTCGGTTCGCCATTCATGGTCCAGACCCTGATGCTGGTTGAGAAAAAAGGGGGTAAAACCACCACCAAAAGCCTGATGCCGGTACGTTTCGTCCCCTTTACCAGAGACCGATAAATCATCCCTCGATATGAACAGGCGATTATTTCCGGCTCTTAGCCTGCTTTCGGCATCCATTATCTCCTGTGAGCTGGCCCTGATGCAGATGCTCTCCCAAATCCAGTGGAGCCATTTCGCCTATATGGTCATCTCGGTGGCTTTGCTGGGATTTGGAGCCAGCGGCACCCTATTATCGCTGAAGGGGAAGTGGTTCCTGCAACGATTTGAAAAGGTTGTCCCAATCCTGATGCTGCTCACTGCCTTATCACTGAACGGGGTCATCCTCTTATCAGCAAAATTGTTTATCACTTTCGACGCCTATTTGCTCTTCGTCGAACGGAGCCACATCAATCTGTTGCTGGCCACCTATTTTATCTATTTCATCCCCTTTTTCCTGGGCGCCCTGTCGATCGGACTGATCTATATCCGCCACACGGAAAAAATAGGGCCACTCTATTTTGCCGATCTGGCCGGCTCCGGAATCGGAGCTTTAATCATGCCTGGACTATTCTGGCTCCTCTTACCGGCCCAACTACTGCCGCTAATCGCCATTCTCCCCTTGACGGCAGGAATGCTTCTGATCAGAAAAGACCAATTTCGGCATTATCTGGTTCCCGCGTTTCTGATCCTTGCATTGTCCGGTTATATGGTCATCTACCCGGCTAAATTGAAAATGTCGGAATACAAAGACCTTTCGGGAGCGCTGAACCTTCCGGAAACCCAATTGATAAAAGAAAGACCCAGTCCCTACGGTCTGCTTCAGCAGGTTGAATCCAACACGATCAGGTATGCTCCCGGCCTGAGCCTGACCTTTCGGGGCACGATCCCTCAGCAGGATGCGCTGTTTAATAACGGGAACTGGTTCGGCCCTATAGTGAAAAACCCCAACGATTCGCTCGGGCTATTGAATTTTACAACCAGCGCTTTGCCCTACCGGATTGCCCAACCCTCTAAAATACTGATATTGAATGCCGGGACTGGGATATTTGTCCGTCAGGCACGGCAAAACGGAGTCCCCCAAATTGTTTCGGTTGAACCTAACAAAATGGCAAACCGTATACTGCGAGAGAAGGTTAAACAAAATTCACCATTTGATGAATCGTCTGTGAAGCTGGTTGAAAAATATTCCCGCAGTTTTCTATTGTCCGACAGCTCGCATTACGATTTGATTATTCTCCCGAATTCTGAAACCTTTGGCGGAAACTCGGGGATCGATGCCCTGGATGAGCAATATCTCTTTACGCTGGAATCATTTGGCGAAATGATGGAACGACTTACCCCCGACGGTATGATTGCCGCCACAACCTGGATGGATTACCCGGTTCGTAGTTCGCTGAAACTGATGGCCACCATTATTGAGACACACGAAAAAAGAGGGATAGGTCCGGTTGGCCCTTTTCTCGCAGTGATCCGTGGATGGGGCACGATAACCATGACCCTGAAAAAATCACCCCTGACCGGAAAGGAAACAGAACAGATCCGCCTCTTCTGCCAGAACATGAATTTCGATCCCGTCCTCCTGCCTGATATTCGACCCGAAGAGAGGACCGCCTTTAATCAGTTGCAGGATGAAAACTTCTTCCGGTACGTCGATCAACTACTGAGCCCTGACAGAAACGTTCTTTATCAGACTTATGATTTTAATATCCGGCCGGCCACCGATCAACGCCCCTATTTTTCTCAATTCTTAAAACTGAAGCACGCCAGGAACCTGGGCTCTCAATTCGGGAATGGAGCCGTTCCTTTCCTGGAAATCGGCTATTGGGTTTTGTTGCTTACCGCTCTTCAAATCGGAGTAACTGCAATAATATTGATCATCCTCCCGTTATTGGTGGTTCGTTGGAAAGGCCCCTTAAAGACCTATACCGTTTTTCATTTTGGGGGTATCGGCATCGGCTATATGTTTGTGGAAATAGTGTTGATCCAGCAGTTTATCCTCTACTTTGGCAACACGGTTAATGCCGCCTCGGCGGTCCTTTGCGGGATGCTCCTGTTTTCAGGAATTGGAAGTCTTTGCTCCTCGGTGCTGAATATCTCAAACCGCATTATTTCCGGGGCGGTTAGCCTGATCATGGTTTTTATCCTGATCTGTCTGTTGGCGTTGTCCTTTCTTCTTAAAGCGACTATTACCCTGCCGTTCCCCCTAAAGCTTCTTTTCTCTTTGATAATTATAGCCCCGGCAGCTTTCTTTATGGGAATGCCGTTCCCGTTAGGATTACGGTTTCTGAAGAAAGAAAACCCGGCTCTATTGCCTTGGGCCTGGGGCATTAACGGCTGCCTGTCGGTGATAAGCACTGCGTTGGCCACATTAATTGCGGTCGAGGCAGGTTCTGATAAAGTGATGCTGATAGCCGCTCTGTCCTATGGATTATGCCTTCTGTCAAACCTTCTTTTCGGAAAAGATAAACCTTCCAACCCGATTACTTCCGATTGATGGAATCGAGCAAGAGCTCTGCAATCAGCAAATCTTCAGGATGGGTGATCTTGATATTTTCGCGGTTGCCCAAAACCATTTGTACCGGATGCCCGTTTTTTTCCACCACCGAGGCATCATCAGTAAATTCCGGCGACCACGACTGAAGATAAGCTTCCCGAATTAGCTTCCCATCAAAGACCTGAGGTGTCTGAACCATGAAAAAACGACTTCGGTCAACAGCCACCGAATGTTCCATCATCCCCTCACGTAATGATTCGTTGGCCGGAAGTACAGGAATCGCGGTACCTTTTTCGGCTGCACAGGTAAAACAACGCTCAACCGTATCCCGACTAACCAACGGTCGAACCCCATCATGAACAGCGATCAGGGTACTTTCTTTGGTTGCATCCAGACCATTCCTGACGGAATGAAAACGTGTCTCTCCACCTTTCACGGTAACATGCGAAATCAGGAATTGATACTTCTCACATAAATCTTTCCATAATGTGAGCTGTCTTTCCGGGAGGACAACAATAATTTCCATTCCCGGATCATATTCGGCAAACCGGTTAATGGTATGCATTAACACCGGCATTCCTTTTAGAGAGAGAAACTGCTTCGGAAGTTCGCCTCCCATTCTGGTGCCAGCGCCCCCGGCCACTATGATTACACTTTTTTTCACGTACTACCTTTTTATTGCTCGCATGACCTCAAAGTCTTCAACACCGGATGAAGATTTCAGTCTCTGCTTCTGTTACCAATATTTCCCGAATCTGTTTTCTTTTCTGCAGAATAACAAAAAAGAATATTATTACAAAAATAAGCTTCCCTGACGATATTATTCGCATGATTGATTATTTTTGGGACAAAGCTTTCAATTCCTGCCTATTATGACTGAAATTCTTGAATTCCTTAAAGAGCTCGATCTGAACAACAATCGCGAATGGTTCGATGCCAACCGCAGTCGCTACGAAAAGACCAAAGCCGCGTTTCTTGATTTTACATCAAAAATGATCAGTGAGATCAGGAAGTTCGACGACGAGATACCCGCGCTTAATCCGAAAGAGTGCATGTTCCGCATCTTCCGTGATGTGCGTTTCTCGAACGACAAACGACCGTACAAGACCAATTACGGCAGTTACATGGCACGGGGCGGGCGAAAAGCCGGATTCGCAGGTTACTATTTTCATATCCAGCCCGGAGAACTCTTTCTCTCCGGAGGGGTTTACATGCCACCGCCGGAGCATCTTCAGGCTATTCGGCAAGAGATCTATTATCACCCGGAAAAATACCTGGAATTGATCGAAAATGAGGAGTTTAAATCGATCTTCACGAATGGATATCTTGATAAATTAAAAATAGCTCCCAAGGGCTATCCCAAAGATTGGCCTCACATCGATCTTCTGAGAAACCGGTCCTATGCTTACGGGAAAAACCTTACGGAAAAAGAGCTGGCTTCTCCGACCTTATTAAATGACACCATTCAATCATTTAAAATCATATACCCTTTTAACCGTTTCCTGAACAGGGCGATTGATGAGAACATTGGAAGCTGATTGTTTTTGAACTCTTTACAATTTGAAGAATCCTATATTATGCATATTTCACTGAACAACTATGCATTACAGGAATAGTCGTTTTTAAAAGAAATCATTATTTTTGGCGGTGTTAATTATTAAAGTTTAAATCAATCAACAATGAGAAAAATTCTTTTACTTCTTTTTTTAGCTATTGCCGGAACGGCTGTTAAAGCACAAAACGTACAGTTACATTATGACTTAGGAAAAGACCGCAGCTATTTGACTTCTACGGTCGAAATGTTTAAAACCGACAAATACGGTAGCACCTTTTTCTTCATTGATATGGATTACGGTGTTGCAGGAGTGGATGGGGTTAGTGCCGCCTACTGGGAAATTGCCCGTGGCCTGAAAGCCTGGGAAGGCCCTTTTGAATTCCATGTGGAATACAACGGAGGTTTCGGTCAATTCAAAGCTACCCCTTTTAATGGGGCTTATCAAATGAACGATGCCTGGTTATTCGGTGGAAATTATACCTGGAATACTGCCGATTTCTCCAGAATCTTTACCCTTCAGGCCATGTACAAGAATATCAGAGGCAAAAATGATGCTTCATTCCAGATCACCGGTGTATGGACGGTCCAGATGCTGAAAAACAAAGTAACCTTTACCGGTTTTGCCGATTTTTGGAGAGAGGACAATGTGGTTGGTCCGGTTGGCGACACCAAAAATACCGACTTCGTCTTCCTGAGTGAACCGCAACTGTGGTATAATGTAAATAAACAATTCTCTGTGGGTAGCGAGCTTGAATTGAGCTCCAATTTTGCCGGACACAAAGGGTTTATGGCCAATCCGACCGTGGCCGCCAAATGGACGTTTTAATCAACTAAAAAATAACTTCTATGTTAGAAAAACTATTTAACTTAACAGGGAATAAGACGACTGTTAAGACGGAGGTACTGGCCGGGATCACCACCTTTATGACCATGGCTTATATTCTGGCTGTCAATCCCGATATCCTTAGCTCAACAGGCATGGACAAAGGGGCTGTCTTCACAGCAACCACCCTGGCAGCATTGATTGCCACGCTGGTCATGGCTCTGGTGGCTAAATTGCCCTTTGCCCTGGCCCCGGGAATGGGCCTCAATGCTTTCTTCGCCTTTACGGTTGTATTGGGAATGGGCCACTCCTGGCAATTTGCCCTGACTGCCGTCTTCCTCGAAGGATTGATCTTCATTCTATTGACGGCTTTCAACATCCGGGAAATGATTGTCAATTCAATCCCCAACAACATGAAACATGCCATTTCTGTGGGGATCGGATTATTCATCGCATTTATCGGATTAAAAAATGCAGGAATCATCGTCAGCAACGAATCAACCTTCGTTACATTAGGCGATCTGACCGATTTTACCGGTAACGGAGGTGCAATGGTGGCCCTGATTACCCTTGTCATCACCGGCGTTTTACTGGCAACAAAGGTGAAAGGAGCCTTACTGATCGGAATCCTAGTGGGAACTGTCATTGGTTTTCCTTTTGGCGTTTCACACCTGCCTGAAAGCTTCGATCTGACTCCGCCTTCCATCAGCCCGATCTTTATGAAATTTGAATGGACCCAGATCCTGACCATGGATATGTTACTGGTCGTTTTCACCTTCCTCTTTGTTGATATGTTCGACACCGTTGGGACCCTGATCGGGGTATCCTCCAAGGCCAACATGCTCGACAGCGAAGGACGGGTGCCGCGCGTTAAACAGGCCCTGATGGCCGACGCTGTCGGTACAACGGTAGGCGCTATGTTGGGTACTTCAACCGTTACCACTTATGTGGAAAGCGCAGCCGGCGTTGCTGAAGGCGGACGTACCGGGCTAACCTCACTGACCACTGCGGGACTCTTTTTTATCGCACTATTCCTTTCCCCCATCTTCCTGATGATCCCCGGCGCTGCAACCGCCCCGGCATTGATCCTGGTGGGTGCGATGATGATGACCCCGGTGAAAAACATCGATTTCGACGATTTCACCGAATCAATCCCGGTATTCCTTACCATTGTGATGATGCCCCTTGCTTATTCGATTGCTGAAGGAATCCTGTTTGGCGTACTTTCATATGTAATCCTTAAAGTTCTGACCGGTAAATTCAAAGACATTTCGATAGTAACTGTCGTTCTCGCGATTCTGTTCCTGTTGAAATTCATGATGTAACCATTTTAATGGTCTGTGGGTCAACCCCACAGACCATTATCTTCATTTTTTTCAGCTTTTTTCTCCGGGATGATTAAAAGCTACATGATTTTTTCTATTTTTGCGGCACAAACAGGGGTTGTTCGCTCATCCCGATAGCTATCGGGAGGTTTAGAGCATTACCTAGGAGTTTTTAAATAATGGGTTGTTAGCTCAGTTGGTTTAGAGCATTACCTTGACAGGGTAGGGGTCACTGGTTCGAATCCAGTACAACCCACA
>CAZWBR010000008.1:0-99476 GCA_964632305.1 uncultured Prolixibacteraceae bacterium | reverse complement strand
ATCCTTGGAAGGAAACAGAGAAAGAGAAAATGACACACTTATTTGAATACTCCCAAATTTTATTCCCAAAGATTTCTATTTTCCCCTTGTCAATCATTTTAGCGTTGCTTCACGGCACTGCCATCGCCGGACTTTCTGTGCATATTCTGTGCATATTCTGTGCATATTCTGTGCTAAAACAGCACAGAAACAGTATTGAAGATGCACGAAAATAGCATCGAAAACAGGGCGATGGCAGGTTCGGGGGCGGAATATGGCCTAAAGGAGGGAGGTCAGCCGTTTTTCGCGGATGGAGCGGTCGTAGAGGGTGATGACCCTTTCGCGGGCCGCTTTCCGCTGGTCGGGATTGTTGTGGTTCCTGCGGATATAATGGGCGGCGGCCTTGGGATCCCATGTCTCGAGGGTCAGGCCGGTGGGGCCGATCGCGGTCTGGATATCGCCGACATTGGTGCCGAGGGGGATACAGCCGCAAAGCATCGCTTCGCAGACGGCGTTGGGAAGCCCTTCACTCCGTGAGAACTGGGCATAGAAGGAGGCCTTCTCAAACAGGGCCGGGATTTCCTTGTGCGAGATAGAGGGGAGCATTATCAGATTGGGGGGAGTGGGTTCGAATAGCTGCTGCGCCTTTTCGCCGACTCCGTAAACGATAAACTGATAATCTTCCATCAGGATGGCCAGTTCGCGGAAGCGGTCGAGGCCTTTAATCATAAAGCGCTGAAAATTATCAGTGGTGGAGAGGGTGACCACCCGTTTCTCACGTTTGGTGACCGAGTAGTTGAACCGTTCGGCATCCTGGCTGGTGGGAAGGGTCTCGGCATTGGCGCCGGGACAGATGGCCAGCAGTTTTTCCTTCAGCGCTTCAGCCACGGGGAAACAGCAGGTGGCCCTGTTAAGGCTTTTTTTGGTCATGTACGAACGGATCGGGTTGTTGAACGATCCGTAGCGGTATTCGGGCAGATAAGTCAGGTCGTAGCCCCCGTTGACCAGGTAAGCCTTCTTGCCGAGGATTCTTGCCATGGTTATCGGGAAAAACGAATGATAATCGGCGAACCAGACAAATACCGCATCGTATTTGAGAATGAACACCAGCAGGTAGAAGAACTGCCGGAGCAGTTGGAGACCAAGGCGGAACGGGCTTTTTATCGACAGAAAATGATACTTATCCACCCGGTAGGCGGTGGATAAAATATCGTAATCCTTGCTGACGAACGTGGAGAAATGGGTGTAAACGAAAAGTACCGATTTGTTGCTCATGCCCGACTATTGAAGTGTTTTAATCCAAACGTAAGAAAGGGTGTGGCGCTTGTTCCTTCTGCGCGAAGGGGTGATAGTCGCCCTTCAGTCCCAGCGGCGCCTGGTTACGGATGGAGTGGACGATCTCGATGGAACGGCGCGACTGTTCGATTTCGAAGCCGTTACCGCTGAGTATCTCTTCGTAACTGCGGGTATGGAGGTCGGTGAACCCTTCGCTGAATTCGAGTTCCTCTCCTTCAATGGTGATGCTGCGGTAAGTGGTTTGCCCCTTGGCTTTGATTTCGTCGGGCAGTACGTCGCTGTTGATGCTGAGGAACCAGCGGACACGGGCTTTTTCGAGCTGCAGAAATCCTGCCGCCCGGTCGTGGGAGTGGACATGGACGATGTTCTCTTTCACATCGCCGAAGATCCAGGTGAGCATGTCGAAGAAATGGATCCCGATATTGGTGGCAATGCCCCCCGATTTGGAGATATCGCCTTTCCAGGAGGTATAGTACCAATTTCCCCGCGAGGTGATATAGGTCAGATCGACGTCGAAGATCTTCCCGGCAGGGGCTTTACTGATCCGTTCCTTCAGCTCCATGATCACCGGGTGAAGCCTGAGCTGGAGGATGGTATAGATTTTATGTCCGGTATCTTCGGCCACCCGTTCGAGGGCGTCGATATTCCAGGGATTGAGCACCAGCGGTTTTTCACATATCGCGTCGGCGCCCCTGCGCAAGGCCGCACGGATATGGGCGTCGTGCAGGTAGTTGGGGGTGGTGATGCTGATATAATCGAGCGAAAAACCATCTTCGTACTTCAGTTTCTCGATAAAGCGGTCGAAGCGTTCGAATTCGACAAAGAATTTAGCGTCGGGGAAAAAACGGTCGATCACGCCAACGCCATCGTAAGGGTCGTAGGCGGCCACGAGGTTATTCCCGGTGTCATTAATCGCTTTCATGTGTCGTGGGGCGATGTAGCCGGCCGCCCCGATAAGAGCAAAATTTTTCATTATGGTAATATTTTTTCGACTGTTCCGTTTTCTAATTTATACATATCGCCGCTTTCGGGGCAAACGGCAAATCCCCGCTCGTCGAATATCAGCCGATGGCCGTATTCGCTGACCCAGCCGTGCTGGGCTGAGGGGTTTCCGTAAACCAGGGCAAAGGGTTTCACATTTTTGGTCACGACAGCGCCGGCCCCGATCATCGCGTAGGCTCCGATCTCGATCCCGCAGATGATGGTGGCGTTGGCCCCGATGGAAGCCCCTTTGCGGACCAGCGTTTGCCGGTATTCATCCTTGCGGATGATCGCGCTTCGGGGATTGATCACGTTGGTGAAGACCATCGAAGGGCCGAGAAACACGTCGTCCTCGCAAATGACGCCGGTGTAGATCGAGACATTGTTCTGCACCTTGACATTTTCGCCAAGAACGACCTTGGGCGAGACCACCACGTTCTGACCGATATTGCAACGCGGACCGATTGTACAGCCGCTCATGATATGGCTGAAATGCCATATCCTGGTGGCTTCGCCGATTTCGCACTTCTCGTCGATCACGGCTGTCGGATGGGCAAAGTAGTTTGTCATAGCGTTTTCAGGGCTTTGATTAGTTGTTCCGCGATATGTTCCTGTTGTTCGTCCGTTAATTCGGTATGGATCGGCAGCGCCAACACCTCAGGGCATAATTTTTCGGCCACGGGGAAATCCCCGGCCCGATAGCCAAAAGGTTGATAGGCCTTTTGCAGGTGAAGCGGGGAGGGGTAATAGACCATTGTCGGGACCCCTGATCTCTTCAGTTCTTCACTAACCCGGTCACGATTGGGGATCCGGATGATATACTGGTTGAAGGTGTGGGTGGACCAGGCGACTCTTTGGGGCAACACGATTGTGTTGTGACCGGCCAGTAAGCGGTCATAAGTCTCCGCAGCTTTTTGGCGCGCCCTGATATATTCATCGATATGGCCCAGTTTTACCCTCAGGATGGCTGCTTGCAGGGTGTCGAGCCGCGAATTGCACCCGATGGAATCGTAGGAGTATTTTTGTTTCTGGCCGTGTCGGGCGATCATTTCCGCTTTTTCGGCCAGCAGCGGGTCGTTGGTGTGTATGGAGCCCCCATCGCCAAAGCAGCCTAAGTTCTTGGTCGGAAAGAATGAATTGATGTTGATATGGCCGATGGTCGCGGTTTTTCGTTTCTGCCCGTCGGGAAGGATTATCTCGCAGCCCAGCGACTGGGCGTTATCTTCGATGACAAAGAGGCCGTGTTTTTCGGCAATAGCCAGTATGGGCTCCAGATTGGCCGCTTGTCCGAACAGGTGAACGGCCACGATGGCCTTGGTTTTGGGGGTGATGCGGGCTTCGATCAGCTCCTCGTCTATGTTGAATGAGTCGGCCCGGACATCGGCAAACACGGGTTTTAACCCCAGGAGAGCGGCCGCCTCGGCGGAGGCAACATAATTGAAGGGGGGCATAATCACCTCATCGCCGGGTTTCAACCCTAAGGCCATATAGGAGATCTGTAAGGCGTCGGTACCGTTGGCACAGGGAATGACATGGTCCGATCCGGTATATTCGGAGAGTTCTTTGGCAAACAGATTGACCGGCTGACCGTTGATAAAGGCAGTGGAATCAATCACTTCCTGGATAGACCGATCGACTTCGGACTTTATTTTTTCGTACTGACCTTTAAGGTCGACCATACTGATCATGCTACTCGTCTTAAAGTTATTTGACAATTGAAGGTTTAATCATCATAAATTACAAATTTGTCAAAACATTTGCAATAATTTCTGAAGCCTTGCCATTGCCGTAAAGATCTTTTGTAAAATCCGATTTTCGGGATCGCATTGTCCTGAATCCGGCCATGATCTTTCCGATATTGCTTCCGGCCAGTATATTATAGCCATGCTCGACCAGTTCGGTCCATTCGGTCTCTTCGCGGAGGGTAATACAATGTTTCCCGAAAAAGAAGGCCTCTTTTTGCAGGCCGCCGCTGTCGGTTAATACTAACCGGCAGTTCTTTAGAAGTTTAATCATGTCGAGATACCCAACAGGGTCGATCGTTTCGAAAGAAGCGGAGAGCCCGTGTTTCTGCATCACGATTCTGGTGCGGGGATGCAGCGGTAAGACGATGCGGCATTCTTTATGGATCTCGTTGAGGGCGCTGATGATATTTTTGAGTTTTTCAAGATCATCGGTATTCTCCTGCCGGTGAAGGGTCACCAGGGCGAAAGGATGGGAGTTAAGCCCTATCGTATTCAGGATGGAGGATTTTTCTTCGGAGACCGCGGAATAGAAACGGGCCGCGTCCTGCATGACATCGCCGTTTTTAATGATGGTGCAACCGAGATGGTCAAAACCTTCCTGCTCAAGGTTTTTTACGGCGGTATCCGTCGGGCAGAAAAGGACGGAAGAGATGCGATCGGTGAGGATGCGGTTGATTTCCTCGGGCATTTTCATATTGAAGGAGCGGAGGCCCGCTTCGACATGCCCGATGGGTATATTGAGTTTGGCCGCGGCCAGAGCGCCGGCCAATGTTGAGTTGGTATCTCCGTAGACCAGTACCGTATCGGGTTTCTCGCGGATCAGTACGGCTTCAATAGCTTCCATCATCCGTCCGGTCATGGCGCCATGGCTCAGGTTGCAGATGTTTAAGTTATAATCGGGTACCGGGATCTGCATCTCTTCGAAAAAGAGATCCGACATGTTTTTATCGAAATGCTGACCTGTATGAACGATGATCTCGCGGAGCCCGGCATGTTTAAGGGCACGACTGACGACGGCTGCTTTTACAAACTGAGGCCTGGCACCGATTATCGTTACTATCGTTTTCATAGTGAGATGGAGTTTAGGGTTTTAGTTAATTCAGCGGTCAGATTCTTTCTTGAAAAAAGATCCGTCGCTAATGAATCATCTATAAATTTACACCCTTTTTCTGAGAAGTGCAGGTAATATTCGATCAGAATTTCTTTCATTTTTTCGACCTCGGCGTAGCCGGCTAAAGCGCCTGATTTGGTCGATTCGAGGATTCGTTCAACATCGCCCCCTTTTGGTCCAATGACAAGGATTGGTCTTTTGGCGGCGAGGTATTCGAAAAACTTGCCGGTAATGATGACCTTGTTGTCGGGGACATCGGGAATGGCCATCAGCAGCAGCGAGGCCCCGGCCATATAGTTGATGGCTTCGTGATGAGGGACATAGCCGATCAGCTCGAGTTGGCCGGACAGATTGTTCTGCCGGAACAGGTCAATAATATCGTTGGGAACATTACCGACGAAGCGGATCAGTATTCTGTTTTTGATCTCCTGGGGCAACAGCGCCAAGGCCCCGATGAACCCTTCGATCCGGTAACTCTTCGAGATGGTCCCGGTATAGGTGATGGTAAATTTCTCCGCCGGAACGGGGTTGATGTCCTGAAAATCGGCAGAATCGAAGCCATTGGTTATCACGCTGATCTTCCCGTGAAGCGGTTGCCGGGTTTTTTTCGCCAGCAAATCTTTCAGGGCGTGGCTCACCGTGATGATGTGATCGCTGGCGCTTAACACTTTTTCTTCCAGTTTCCGGTCGATCCATTTGGCCAGTGCCGAGTGATACAGGCTGTTGTAGTAGTAAATATCGGTCCAGGGATCGCGGAAATCGGCGATCCATTTTACGGGTCTCTTCTTTTTCAGGGCATGGCCGATCAGGTGGGTGGAGTGGGGAGGCCCGGTGGTAATGACCACTTCTATGTTTTGTTCGTCGATTAGTTTCAGCGCGTTTTTTACCGCGTATTTTTTCCATCCAAGCCGCGGATCGGGGATGAAGAGGTTGCCCCGGATGAAGCGGGAGAGCCGTTCGGTGAAGGAGATCTCCTTCTCGTTGGAAAAGCCGCCATAGGGGATTTCCTTTTTCGAACTTATCTTTTTGTAAAGGTTATAGGGTTCGAAGGTCTTCGTTCGGATAACCAGAAGCTCCGGGCTCACCTCCTTTTGAAGGGAGTTATCGATTTGCGCGTAGGAAGCGAGTTGCTCATCAACAGTAAGGATAACCGGCTCCCATCCGAATTCAGGGAGATATTTGGAGAACTTCAGCCAGCGCTGTACCCCTGCTCCTCCGCTCGGGGGCCAATAGTAAGTGATGATCAGTACTTTTTTCATCGGATGAGGATTACGGTTGAGAGGAGGGGGCCGCTGTTAATGGTCGGAGCTGGAATGAAAGATGTTTTTAGTTGGAACAGTCGCGATGAAATCCTTCAGGTAGAAAGGCTCATAATAGGCCACATCGACAAAATGCCCTGCATTGAAGGCTTTTTCGGCTAAAGCCGACATATGACAAGCCGAGGTGTATATTCCGTCGAGGAACAGGGCATTGGGATGGGTGATGGTGTGACGGCACTTATTGGCGCCGTTCCCGAAGAAGACGATCTTCCCGGCTTTGAGATAATCGCTGAAAGATTGGGTTTCGATGACATCGGCCTGAATTCTCCTGATCTGATCTCCGTTGATATTGTAGAGGGCGCTATAGACTTCCATTCTGCGGGCATCGATCATCGGGCAGAAGAGGGCGTTTTCATCGACCGTCAGTTCCAGGTCGCGGCAGTTGGAAGAGACGTATCCGGCCATTGATTCGAGGGAAGGGATGGCAATAAGGGGAAGCCCCGAGGCAAAACAGATCCCTTTGGCTGTTGAGACCCCGATCCGCAAACCGGTATATGATCCGGGTCCGCCTGATACGGCCACCGCCCGGAGCTCTTTGATCGTGATATCCTGTGAAGAGAGAACCTCCTCAATAAAAGAGGTTAATTGCAGGGCATGGTTTTTCCCGGAATGGTCTTCGCGAACCTGTACCGTTTTCCCGTCAACAGAAAGGGCAACAGAACATACTTCGGTAGAGGTGTCAATATTTAAAATGGTCGCCATCTGCTTTTTTCGCAAATATGGCAATTTTATCGGAGATTATCGAGCATTGGGGCGGTATTATCTGCAAAGTGGTTGACAAACAGAGGCCTCAATCAGGTTGAGGCTCACTGTGATCTTTAATATAGATATTTATGGTCATTTGAAATTTTGTATCTTTGGCTGATTTTGAAAAAAAGTTTGAACTAACAAATCATTTTTCATACAAGATTGTTAATAGGTACATAACGGTGCCTGAAATGTTTTATTTCACCGTACTGTTGAATGACGTGATTAACAAGGAATAACAGGATAGATTGAAACCGGATGCTATGCTAAAGACTGTAATTATTGATGATGACTATGTTTCAAGGATGATTTTGAGGGAGATGCTCGAAAAGTTTCTTGAAAATATCGAGCTAATCGGAGAGGCCGGATCGGTAGAGGAAGGGATAAAAGTCATAGAGCAGACCAATCCTGAATTGGTGTTGCTGGATATCAGCCTTCCCGATGGAACAGGTTTCGATCTTTTGGACAAGGTCCGGAAGGTTGACTTCAAGATCATTTTTATTACTGCTTACAGTGAATATGCGATCAAGGCTTTCAAATATTCAGCCTTCGACTATATCGTGAAACCGTTAAATGTGGATGAATTGACGAAGGCTATTTCGCGTATACCCCAAATTCAGAAAATCGAGAGTAAAGTGGCGGTGAAAACACTGAAAGATAGTTTTCTAACGCCAGTTGAAGAAGGTCCGAAGACGATTGCTTTGCCGGAGCAGAATGGGTTCGCGATTATCAGGGTGGAGGATATTGTACGGTGTGAGGGTCAGAGAAATTATACCAGGATTATTTTCCGTAATGGAGAAGAGAAGGTTGTCAGCCGTACTTTACTGGAGTTTGAAAATTTACTGGTTCCGCTTGGTTTTGTGAGGATACACCGGAGCCATCTGGTCAATATTGTCAATGTAGTGAGGTATCTAAAGTCGAATGGCGGGATGGTTGAGCTAAAGACCGGTGAGATGCTGAAAGTTTCGCCCAAGCATAAAGAAGAGCTTCTTAATAAGATTCTATACAATCGGCTTTAGGGTACTAAAAGAACCAATGCCATTTAGATTGGATCTCCAAATGGCATTGGTAAAACAATAAAAGGAGCTGCTCCTTAAACCCATTTAAGGTATTTGAAATCTTGCCGGTTGGGTAATTCGGGGTGTTTGGGATAGATCCGCAGACCGAAATTATAACTACCCGGCTTGGTCAGTTTCAGATCGAGCATGTAATGAGTAAGCCCGTTTTCTACTTTTTCCGGGATTAGCTGGTGGCTTTCCACAAACTGAGGATAATCGTCGGCTGTCCCAACAATAACCTCCACACCAATTTCCTCAGGAGCCAATCCTTTGATATCGAGTACCAGACGTGAAGGATACGACTGTCCCATCCGGTAGGTATTGGTAAATTTATCGGACAATTGTACTTTGACCACTTCAATTGAATCCCATACCTGCATAACTTTGTTTTTCCAGGTGGCTATTTCCTTTGCAAGCTGATAGTTGTTGGTTTTCAGTCGTTCAGTTCTCCCGGACTGAGGGATGTAAAAACGCTGGAAATAGTCTTTCATCATTCGTTTGGTGGTGAATTGAGGCACAACCTCCGCGAAAGTATTCTTAATAAAGTCGACCCAAAGGACCGGGATATTTTTATCGTTACGGTAATAATAAGCCGGGATGATCTCATTTTCGAGGATGCTGTAGATAGCTTCCGCATCGAGCTCATCCTGCAATTCCTGGATATCAAACGATTGTTCCAGCGGCAAAGCCCATCCGGCATCCTGTTTGTAGCCTTCGACCCACCATCCGTCAAGGACCGAGAAGTGGAGCGTTCCGTTCATGATCCCTTTTTCGCCGGATGTTCCGGATGCCTCCAACGGACGTGTAGGGGTATTCATCCAGACATCGCAACCCTGAACCATGATTTTCCCGATATTCATGTCGTAATTGTGAATGAACATGATCTTACCGATGAATTCGGGCCTTTTGGAGATATCGATGATAAATTTGATCAGGTCCTGACCTGCCTTATCGGCGGGGTGTGCTTTCCCTGCAAAGAGGAACTGGACCGGACGGTCGGGATTATTGACGATTCGGTTCAGTCGGTCGAGATCGCGGAACAGCAGATGGGCCCGTTTATAGGTGGCAAAACGGCGGGCAAAGCCAATGGTTAAAGCTTTCGGATTCAGCTTTGAGGTTGCTTCCGCGATATATTTTGGATTTTCATTCCTCTGGATCTGGGTATCTGCAAACCGTTGTTTGATAAAGTTAATCAGATGTTCGCGAAGACTGGATTTTGTTTCCCAGATCAGCTTATCCTGTACCTTGTAAATATTTCTCCAGGCCCTGACTTCGCTGTCTTCATCATATTCGTGGATATCTTCGGCCAGCTCTTCAGGGTTAAGAAATTTTTCGTGTACATTCTTCCATTCGGTGGCCACCCAGGTTGGGTAGTGAACCCCGTTGGTGACATAACCGATATTCTCCAATTCTTCGGGAAGGAATCCTTTATACAGTTCAGAGAGTAATTCTTTGCTTACATCGCCATGAAGCTTGCTGACCCCGTTGATTTCCTGCGACAGGTTGGCGGCCAGATAGCTCATATTGAACTTTTCTTCGGCGGCCTGAGCTTTTCCCAATAGGAATAGCTCTTCCATTGAGATTTCAAGCTTATTGCACATTTTTTCCATGTACAGGCGGAAAAGTTCATCGGGGAAAGAGTCATGGCCAGCAGGAACCGGGGTATGGGTGGTGAAAAGGTTGGAGGCGCGTACCATCTCCTTGGCCTCTTCAAAGGAGAGATTGGTTTTTTGTTTATAGTTAACCATTCTTTCGAGACCGATAAAGGCGGCATGACCTTCGTTGCAGTGGTATATATCTGCCTGAACGCCAATTTTCTCCAGTGCCCTGATCCCGCCGAGTCCCAAAACCATCTCCTGTTTGAGTCGGTTTTCGTTATCTCCTCCGTAGAGGTGATGGGTGATAAAACGATCGTATTCCTGGTTGGCATCGAAATCGGTGTCGAGCAGGTATAGCTTGACACTGCCCACATTGACCGACCAGACATGAACAAAGACCGTACGTCCGGGCATCTCAACAGAGACGGTAATCCATTCCCCGTTTTCGTCCATTACCGGTTGGATCGGGAGCTTGGAGAAATGTTCCGGGTCGTATTGAGCCAACTGTTCCCCGTTATTGGAGATCACCTGTTTGAAATAGCCGTAGCGGTAAAGCAGTCCGATCCCCGTCATATCGACTTTGGAATCGCTGGCCTCTTTCAGGAAGTCCCCGGCAAGGACGCCCAGACCACCCGAGTAGATTTTCAGGCTGGAATGTAATCCAAATTCCATGCTGAAATAGGCAATCTTGGGGCCGAGTGGGTTTTCCCTTTCCGTCAGATATTTCCGCAAACCAGCTTCCGCCGATTTCATTTTAAGGATAAATGTTTCGTCGGATTTAAGCTCATCGAACCGTTCGAGGCTGGTCTGTTCCAGCAAGATGATTGGATTGTGCTGACACTCCTCCCATAGCTCCGGATCGATCTGTTCAAATAGCTCCTTGGCTTCGACATTCCAGGCCCACCAAAGATTTCTTGAGATCATCCGTAAAGGGGATAATTCCTCCGGAACGTTTGATTCGACGATAATCTTTTGCCAGATCGGGTCGCTGTTTTGAGGATGTTTCAAATATTTAAGACCTGTTGTTTCCATTGACTTTCAATTATTTGCCGGATATCATATTCATATAGTCCTTACCACTTCCGGTGTTTGATATAAGACAAAAATACTGAATTAAAATTGTAATTAGTATAATTTATCATTTGAGGGGCCTTTTACCGCGGAATATTAAATGAATTTAATATTCCGGGGGGATCCGCAACGTTAAGAGTGGGCGGTGTCTGCTTTTTTTCCTGCTTTTTTCTTTACCGGTTCGTTTTTTATCTCCTCTTTAATATCAGCCTCTTTTAAAGAGGTAATTGTTTTTTTTAGTTTTCTCAGTTCGCGTTCAGTAGCTTCCAGTTTTTTGCTTTTAGCGTTGATAATATCTTTCAGCGTTGAGATTTCTTCATCGATTTCATTTTTTGGAACTGCTGCATCAAGCCGGATCGTAAAATCGCTCAAGACATTCATGAAATTGATGAAGGCTTCATAAGGATTGCTGTACGGATTAAAAAATTTGTGGACTTCGCCATCGGAAAAGAACTTGGTACACATGTAATAAAGGTGGTTGTTCGCCTGGAGATAGCACCAGTCCTTCAGTAACGCTTTATCCTGACATTTTTTGATCTGATCCTTAAGGGCATATAAATTGTTGAAGGCCTCTTTTTGAAGTTCATTCCCCAACCAGGCCGAAAGGTCGCGTTCTTCGTCGGCCCAGGAGATGGGGTGAAGCACATGAACCGATGAAACCGGCTGATATTTTTTTACCGCTTCCGAAGGGGTTACGAAGCCAAGCTTGCCTGATTTCAGGACAGCGCCGGGCAGGGCGTTAAAGAATTCGAAGATCCCCGAACTTTTGGGTTGCAGTTCACCAAATGTTTCATAATTGACGAAGATATTAATAACGTCTTCCGGTTCAGGCGAATTATTCATCCAGCTTACATATTTTTCGGCGGTAAGCGGATACTCATTCCATGCCTTATTCGAGAAACGGAACGATAGGTCGTCGCTGAAACGGTAATTGCGCATCAGGACTTTCTGGCGTGGATTAAGTGCATTGCAATAGACGTAATTAGGGCTCTTCCATCCCAAAATATGTTTGGCCCCTTCGGTTAGTATAGTTTCGAAACCCATTCGGTAAATCAGGTCGCCCAATTCATCGGAATAGATCAGTTCGGTATTGCGAAAAACTTTAGGCCGTTGCCCGAAAAGTTCCTCGATCATTTGGTCGTGGGCTTCAACCTGTTCTTTAAAGAGCTGTTCATCAGCCAGTGAAACCAAAGAGTTGGAATATGTTTCAGATACAAACTCAACACATCCGGTGGCCGCGAGCTGTTTAAATGAATCGATCACTTCTGGGGCATATAGCCTAAACTGGTCAAGGGCGATGCCTGAAATTGAAAAAGAGACTTTGAACTTTCCCTTTTGCTTTTTTATCTGGTCCAGAATGATCTTATTGGCGGGAAGATAGCAGTTGTCGGCCACTTTCCGGACAATAGTTTCATTGGCAAAATCATCATAGTAGTAGGCATCGTTGCCGATATCGAAAAAGCGGTATTTGCGATAGCGGAAGGGTTGATGCACCTGAAAGTTAAGACATACTGATTTCATAGTCTGATATTTTTTCGTAGTGATTATTTTAAGGCTAATTTGTAAACTTTCCGAACCTCTTCAGCCGATTGTTTCCATTGAAGGTTATCTACTTCGACCCGTCCGTGTTTTTTGAACATTTCCGGTAGGGCCGGGTATTTGATGATCCCGTAGATAGCGTCGGCCATGGCGTTGATATCCCAAAAATCAACTTTTATAGCATGGGTCAGGATTTCGGCCACCCCTGACTGTTTTGAGATAATAACCGGGACATTGGTTTGCATGGCTTCGAGGGGCACAATACCGAATGGTTCAGAAACCGAGGGCATAACAAAAACGTCGCTCATGCGTAGCATATCAAACACATCGTCACCCCGAAGGAAGCCGGTAAAATGAAACTTATTGGAGATCCCCAAATAGGCTGCACGTCGGATCATTTTTTCCATCATATCACCGCTTCCAGCCATCACGAATCGGACATTCTCGGTCCGCTTTAATACCTGGTAGGCTGCTTCAATAAAATACTCAGGCCCCTTTTGCATGGTAATCCTGCCGAGGAAAGTGACAATTTTTTCATTGATCCCCTTCTTAATCCCGTCTCTTTCGACTTCCTTTACCGGTTCAACCGCATTATAGACGGTTGTAATCTTGTCGGGATTGATCCCGTATTTCTCAATGACGATATTCCGGGTTAGGTTGCTCACGGTGATAATCTGGTCGGCTACCTCCATCCCTTCCCGCTCAATGGCATAGACTTTAGGATTGACACTTCCACCACTCCGGTCAAAGTCGGTGGCATGAACATGAATGACCAGCGGTTTTCCGCTTACCCGTTTTGCGGCGATTCCGGCAGGATAGGCCAGCCAGTCGTGGGCATGGATCAGATCGAAATCATATTCTCTCCCGATATATTCAGCCACTAACGCGTAATTGGAGATCTCTTCCAGCAGATTATCCCCATACTTTCCCGTAAAAGGAATCTTCCCCTCTTTATCGGTCTGAATAAACCGGGTCTGTGAGGAGACCCTCTGTTGAGTCAGTTTCCAGAACTCTTCAGGGGTGGAATAGGGCAAAAGATTTGATTCAACCTCCATGAAATCGAAATGGCTTTCCGAATCAGATATATTGATGGTCCGGCGAGTAATGGTAATATCATTGGCGCCGATGATTTTATCTACTGCACTTTTATCTTCATCGCCATAGGCTTTGGGGACCACAAAAAGCACCTCTACATCGTCGAACTGGGCCAAACCCTTGGTCAGCCCAAAGCTTGCCGTTCCGAGTCCCCCGCTGATATGTGGGGGAAACTCCCATCCAAACATTAAAACTTTCATAATACGATATTTAGAGGTTAGATTTATGGTTGTTTTCTTCTTCGAATTTTTCGATCAGTGCAATAGCCTTCAATATCCCGCTGACATTCCATGCTTGTGAGATCGCTCCATGAGCTGAAAATGGCGGATTCCCGTCATAAAGCTCAGATAAGGTCCCGATGCAGTTTTTGGACATCTCCTCCTCAAATTGAGCAATGATGTTCTTAACGAAGGAGAGTCCTCCTGCTTTGTGAACATCAAGATAAGCGCTCACAAAAGCGAAGATAAAGAACGGATAAACGCTCCCTTGATGGGCGGTCAGCGATTGGGCATAGGCTGTTTCGCCGCTTTCCCCTTTATAGGCCGGATCTTCCGGTGCCAATGAACGTAACCCACGGGGAGTAAGTAAGGTATCCCGAACTTTACTGATCACCATCTTCTTCTGTTCGCGCGACAGCGGGGAATAGGGTAGTGAAGCCGCCGGAACCATATTGGGCCGGATCGACCAGTCAGTATAATCACCATCAATAAAGTCAGCCAGGTATCCTTTCTCGTCGCTCCAGAACTTTTCAAGAAATGATTTCCCGATAATGTCTGGCAGATCTTTCCATTCGGCTACAAATTTCTTATCCGCGGCTTCACGGGCCAGATCGAGAGCCAGGCAGACGGCGTAATACCAGGTAGCATTAATCTCCACGGTCATCCCTCCGCGCGGTGTAACCGGTTTGCCGTCGATATAGGCATCCATCCAGGTGAGGGCTACGCCTTCAAATTTAGTCTCAATCAATCCACATTCATCCATATGGATATTGAAATAGGTTCCTTTACGGAAATTTTCAAGGATGCTTTTTAATGCCGGACCGTAGGTTTTCCAGAGCTCTTTTCCCGTTTTATAACGGAGGAACTCCTGAACCACAACAAATGCGAGTAAAGGGGCATCGGCGGCATCATACAAACTGTCGTGGCCGACGTACTTGGGCATTAAACCCCGATCGAGTCGTTTCAGATTGGTCTGAAGAATAGTCTCACAGGTTTTCAGATCGGCCTGGGTCTGTAAAAGCCCCGGTAAAGCCAACATGGTCTGTCTTGGTATGGATTCGTACCAAGGGAATCCGGCAATCAGATCTTTCCCGTCTTTCCGGTCCCAAATAAATTGTTGAACGGCATTGACCAGGCAGTTGTTAAAGGAATCGCGGGGGATACGTTTCAATTTTTCCGATTCATATCTCTTCTTAAAGTTGGCAGGGGTCTGTTCCGTGATAGAAGCGACGAAATAGACTGATTCACCTTTCTTGATCGGCAATTCAAAATAGCCGGGAACATACTGATCTTCCCTGAACTCGAAACCACGTTCCTGTTCTTTCTTATATTCAATATTCCGGTACCAATCGGGAACCGGCACAAAATCGACTGGCTTTGAGAACTGCATGTGCAATTCGGGATAGCCATCGTACAGCCTCATTTTAATCCCGTTTTTAACGGGATGATATTTCGTGTTGGCATACAGATTGGCTTTGCTTAGAGAATGGACGCTGCGGAAGGCTAAAAAAGGCTTAAACCGTAAGGTGGTCGGGCTATGGGCATCCTCGAGGGTATATTTAACGATGATGAGGTTCTCGTTTTCAACCAGCATTCTTGTCTTGGTCAGTATAACGCCTCCGACACGATAGGTGATTTTAGGGATGATTTCGACCTCAAAATTGCGTATGTATTTATGCCCTTTGGGTTCATAATAATCGCCCGGATATTTATTGATTCCCAGATTGAACTGTGCATCATGCTGAACAACCGTTTCCTGCATCGACGATAATAAAACATGCTTGCCGCCATCGAGTTCGTCCAGTTGAACAATCAGCATTCCGTGATACTTGCGGGTATTGCAGCCGGATAGCGTCGAAGAGGAATAGGCTCCGGCCCGGTTGGTGCGAAGAAATTCCCTGTTGAGGGAATACTCGAGATTCACGAGTTGGTCTTTATCAAAATTCAGGTAGCTCATATGAACTTTTTTAAATATTTTTTTGTCGGTTAGTTGCATCTCATGGAAGGGATGTCCCAATCCTTAAAAATAGGAAATCAATTTATGAAGTAAAAATATAATCTCATCTTTTTGCCTGTATTACCTCCATGATTGTATTGATGTTAACAAATGGATAAGCAGATGTTAACCGGATCGCCTCTTCCTCAAGTTTATAGATAAATTCTCGGTAGTTTTTTTCACCCGGTTGGAAAGGTTTATGTTGGATACCCCGCACTAATCTCTCTATCAGAGCACCTATTTTTTTGCTTTCCTGATCAAGAAAAGCCGATTCGAACTTCTCCTGAATAAAAGCAATGCCGGTCTCGCTCAGATGGGTCATATCGGCAGCGTAGAAGCGGTAGTCTCTTAACTCGTCCATTATTAGCTCGTAAGATGGAAAGTAAGTGATTTTCTCCTTCCCAAAATGATCCATCAGTTCAGCGATCAGCAGGAAAAGTCCCGATTTGCTGACCTGGTTTTCGAATGCCCCGTCTTTTAGGTGACGGATCGGACTGATTGTTAAGACAATGTGAATATCTGGATTGACTATAAACAGGTCGTTAATTAATTGTTTCCACATTTCAGCCATCTGTGGAACAGATAGTCTGAACCGATCGAATTTTTTAGCCGGAAGCTTGTGGCAATTACTGACAATTTTCCCGTCATCCTTGTTGGCAAATACCCATGAAGTGCCAAAAGTGATGAATAGATGAGAACAACTCCTTAAAATTTGGGATGCCGATTGATTTTCATCATTAATATGCTTCAGCATGGCCGGTTTGTATGCGGAGGAGTAACTGCTGTGGTGACTAAAGCTATTCCAAAGATTATTGGCAAAGAAGAGCTCTTCCTCGCCGAACTGCCGCTCCTCAAGCAGGTATCTTAGGCTATTGGCAATCGAGGCCGGGTTATAGAGTATTCCGAACGGATTGATCCGGATCGGGAAACAAAGCTCCTTCAGACGGCTGCCGATGTTTTCGGCAAAGCAGGAGCCGAGCATCATCGAAGGAGAACGGTAGTTCAGTTTTTTGCTGATCTCAGGTAAAGCTATTTCGGTTCTAAACTGTATCATAATTGTTGATTTATCCATTCAATAATATAATCTCTGATCTCCTGACTGTTTTCGGAGTTGTGCAGTTGATGTCCTGTCTTGTTCCATTCGCGGAAGGTAATCGTTTCAGGTGATTTTTCCGCGACAGCTCTGTCGGCTTCACCATCGGTAACCCGGTCCCCGTTCCCGTGCATCAGCAACGTGGGTACCGTGATTTTCTTCCCGGAAGATTCTATCTGACCGGCCATGCGCTGGACCTCCATGAATAACCTGGCCGAAATGCGGTTGTGGACATACGTATCCTTCTCTCTTTTCTCCGAAAAACCATCAACCGAAGAGAAATCAGAGGAATGAAGACCGGTTTTCATCGTGAACCGTGGAGCGATAATATTGGCCAGCCGGATAAGGAGACGATAGATCTTTCCCGGAGGGTTACGCAACTTTAGCCAGGGTGAGGTGACAATAGCCAGACCGGGCAGATCTTTTCCCGCCTGAAGATGATTCAAAACGATGGTAGCCCCCATACTGTGACCATACAATATCAGCGGGAGTTCAGGGAAGGATGCTCTTGCCTGATCCACGAGAAATGAAAGGTCCCTGGTCAGGTCGCTAAAACTATCGATCGTACCGCGTTTCCCCGAGGAGCGTCCGTGTCCCCGGTAATCAAAGGAAACGACTGCCATTCCCGCCATAACAAAACCGGAAAACCATTCATCGTAACGGCGGCAATGATCCCCGTGCCCGTGAACAAAAGCGATCACCGCTTTAGGTCGCTTTTCAGGATGCCAGGTAATATGGTATAAATCGGTCCCTTCTGGTGAATGCCATATTTGTTCGGTCATTTTCATGATCTGTTTATTTTTAAAAGTGATATACCGGAAACCGAACGCTTAATTTAGCATTTATCCGGTTCTAATCGTGTTTGCTGAGGATGATTTTTAAAATTTTCCCCAAATGGGTTGATGGAATACTTTCCGGCGAAAAGCGACGCTTTTGATCTCCCGGTACTTCAATTTCCGATCCGGAATTCTTGCCTCCGGGGCTGGGTCTCGTTCCCGGGTCTTTGACCTGTAACAGAGTCAAAGATAGAACTTTTAACGGTGAAACAGATGCTGATAAATGATTAAATAGCCGGATCAGATTGTATTGCTTCGTTTTACTTTCCCGGGCTTGTTTCGGGATCAGTTTCAGATTGAGCGTCGTTAGGACTCAGCCAACTGATATTGCGGACAATTTTTTTATAGCCGGCCCGCTCGACCGCACTGCCTCTAAACAACTGATTATAGGTTGCTCTGCTGAGCTCTTCCCAATCCTTCCGGGTCATGGCCATTAACCGGTCAGGGGGGAAGAACTCCGGCTCGGAAGCAGGTGTGGCGCTCCGGTTCCAGGGACAAACATCCTGGCAGAAGTCGCAACCTATTATTCTGTTTGACAGCTTTACCCGTAAGTTTTCAGGGACTTCATCCTTGGTTTCGATGGTCAGGTAGGAGATGCATCTTCGGGCATCGATAGTGGCGGGAGCAATGATGGCGCCGGTGGGACAGGCATCCAGGCAACGGGTACAACTCCCGCAACGGTTGGCTGTAAAAGGGTTATCGTAATCCAGCTCGAGATCTGTAATGAGTTCCCCGATAAAGAGGAAGGAGCCGTGTTTGGGGCTGATCAGCAGCGAGTTCTTTCCTATCCAGCCTAATCCGGCTTCTCGGGCCCAGGCCCTTTCCAGAACCGGCGCTGAATCGGTGAAGGCCCTCCCTGTACAAGGTCCGATTTCCTGTTGGATATAAGCCAGCAGGTCGTTCAGTTTCTTCTTGACAACAAAATGATAATCTTTCCCGTAGGCATATTTAGAGAGGATAGGGGCTTGGGGGTCGGTTGGCTTCTGTGAGGGGAAGTAGTTAAGCAAAACCGAGATGACCGATTTGGCGCCTTCGACCAGTTGGGCCGGATCGAGTCGTTTTTCAAAATGATTGGCCATATAAGCCATCGTCCCGTGAAAACCTGCATCCAGCCATTGCTGCAAGGGTTGACGTTGTTCCTCCAGGGAACGTACCTGGGCGATTCCGCAGGCCGTAAAGCCCAGTTCAAGCGCCTTTGCCCTGATCAGTCGACTGTATGTTGCTTTTTCTTCGTTCAAAATATCAGGATGATCGGGGTGAAATTTATCTTACAGGAAACCTAACTCCAGCCTTGCTTCTTCCGACATCATCGATTTGTCCCACGGCGGATCGAAAGTGATTTCCACGATGCATTTCTCGATCCCCTCTACTTTCTTGGCCATGTATTCCACATCGGCCAGGATCATGTCGGCTGCGGGACAGTTGGGGGCTGTAAGGGTCATCAGAACTTTGCAGACGTTCTCCTCGATATCAACACTGTACACCAGCCCTAAATCGTAAATATTGACCGGAATTTCAGGGTCGTAAACCTCTTTGAGATTAAGTATGATTAAATCTAAGCGTGGATCCATAATTAATGTTTTTGCTCTGATATTTTTTCGTACGCCAAAGCGTAAAGTTTAATCTGTTTCACCATCGCCAGTAAACCGTTCGAGCGGGTAGGGCTAAGGTGTTGACGCAGTCCGATATCGTCGATAAAATGAGGTTCCGATTCCAGTATCTCCTTAGGTGTTCTGCAGGAGAAAACTTTCAGAAGTAAGGCCACCAACCCTTTCACGATCAGCGCGTCGCTCTCTGCCTCGAAAACGATCTTCCCGTCCTGAAACTCCTGGTGAAACCAAACCCGCGACTGGCAACCCCTGATCAGATTCTGATCAATTTTATATTTGGGATCAATATCCTCCAATTCGTTTCCCAGCTCAATCAGATAAGCGTATTTGTCCATCCAATCTTCATAAACCGAAAAATCCTCAATAATCTCCTGTTGAACCTCTTCTATTGTCATAGTTAATAAAGATTTCTGCAAATATATATTTAAAACATCGACCTGATCCGTAACAGGGCTTTGCAAAAATTGTCGATCTCCTCCTTCGTGTTGTAAAACGCAAAGGAGGCCCTGGCCATGTTTTCTACCCGGAAATGATCCATCACCGGGTCGGCACACAAACGGCCGGTCCGGATGGCGATCCCCAACTGGTCGAGCAGGGTGCCCAGGTCGAACGAATGGATCTGATCGATCTGAAAACAGATCACGCCTGATTTTTCGGCTGCCTGTCCAAAAATACGAAGCCCTTCGATCTGCAGAAGTTTTTCCATGGCATAATCCAACAGTTGGTGCTCCTGATTGGCGATCGTTTCCAGTCCGATGGAATTGACATAACGGATCGCTTCAGCCATCCCGATGGCCCCCACGTAATGCGGCGTGCCGGCCTCAAATTTATAGGGAAGTTCGTTGTAGGTGGTCTTGGCAAAGGTCACCCGGTCGATCATCTCCCCGCCACCCACGTAAGGGGGCATCACCTCCAGCCATTCCCTTTTCCCGTAAAGAACGCCAATTCCGGTAGGACCGTAGATTTTATGGCCTGAAAAGGCATAAAAATCGCAATCCAGATCCTGAACGTCAATACGAATATGCGGTATTCCCTGGGCCCCGTCGATCAGCACCGGGATATCGCGGCGATGGGCCTTGTCGATAATGGCCTTGATCGGGTTCACCGTCCCTAAGGTATTCGATACATGAGCGACTGCAATGATCCGGGTCCTGTCGCTGATGAGCTGATCAAGCAGCTCCGTTTGAAGCTCTCCGTTGTCCGAGAAAGGCAGAACTTTGAGAATAGCCCCTTTTCGTTCGCACATCATCTGCCAGGGAACGATATTGGCGTGATGCTCCATCTCGGTAACAATCACTTCGTCGCCCTGCCCGACAAATCTCTCACCAAAAGAAAAGGCCACCAGGTTAATCGATTCGGTGGTCCCATGGGTGAAGATGATCTCGCCCGACTCCTTCGCATGAATAAAATCACGCACTACCTCGCGACCCTGCTCGAAAGCATCGGTAGTCCGGTTGGCCAGGTAATGAGCCCCCCGATGGATATTGCCATTATATTGGGTCGATAGCTCCTTCACCTTTTCAATCACCTGAACCGGTCGCTGGGCGGTAGCGGCATTGTCAAAATAGATCAGCGGTTTCCCGTTGACTTTTTGATCCAGGATCGGAAAATCTTTTCGTATTTCTGTGACGTTAAGACTCATCTATTTCTTTTTCTTCCCCTTCGGGGAAATATTAACGGATACATTCCAGTTTGCAGTCGTTGCAACGGGAAACTTCTCCTCTTAACCTTTTGTTGACCAAATAATCGATGCTTTGGCGCAAAGGTTCAATCCTTATCTGGGCTAAAACTTCATGGGCGAAGGCATACATCAGCATCAAACGGGCTTCCCGCACATTGATCCCCCTGGTCTGAAGATAGAACAGGGCTTCCTCGTTGATCTGGCCCACCGTGGCCCCGTGCGAACATTTCACATCGTCGTTGTCAATGACCAGCTGAGGCTTGGTATTCATTTTGGCCGCCTTGGTCAGTAGAACACTGTTGTTACGCTGGTAAGCCTCGGTCTTAACCGCTCCGGGCATCACATGGATCCGTCCGGTAAAGGCCCCTGTTGAGCTGTCGTCCAGGACGTTCTTGTACATCTGGTTACTGTGACAGTTGGGCTGGGCATGTTCGATATAGGTGAAATTATCGACGTGCTGGTTCCGGTCGGTGAGGGCCAGACCACAGACGATCGCCTCCGAATGTTCACCGTTTAAAATAATGTTGAGATTATTTCGTACAAGCCCACCGTGCAACGTTACGGAATTGGTCACCAGGTTGGAGTTTCTTTCCTGACGGATGAAAGTTCCGGTCAGGTTAGCCGTGCCGTTATGCTGGTTCTGAACATTGTAAACATCAATAACAGCATCCTCCCCCATCTGAATCTCCGTGAGATTATTGAAGATAAAGTTGCGGGGCGACAAGCTATGATCGCAGAAAACCAACTTGACATGACTGTTGTTCCCCGCGATAATCAAATTACGTTGGGTAACATAGAGATCGTCGCTGCTGCGAAGCAGGTTGATGATCTGTATCGGCTTATCCACGAGGGTGTTGTCGGGAATATAGATAAACAATCCATCCTGGGCAAAGGCGGTGTTCAGTGCCACGATCGGATCCTTTGACGAATCGGTAATCTTGCCGTAATATTTTTCGAAAAGCTCCGGGTGCTCGTTGGCGGCCTGCTTAAGACTCTTGACAATCATCCCTTTCGGGAAATCTTTTGCCACCGGGTTTCGGTCGTAATACCAGCCATTGACCAGGAAGAGCAGGTGAGTGTCGAACTCGGGAACGTCGCAACTGAAAATATCATCAATATTGATGTCGACCACCTCCGAAAAGAAATTCCTTCGGTAGTTTTCATTGGTAAAGAGCTGCGTAAGGTCGGTATATTTGTAATTCTCTTTTCTGAAGTCGGGAATACCCATCCGCAGAAAAGAGTCCAGCGCCGCTTGACGGGCTCCGGTCACCGCCGGGGCGACCCCGTCGTCGAGCAAAAACCGGTTACTGTCGAACAGTCCGGCGATGCGCTGAAGGGTTGAGGGAGTGGTTACTGTTTCTGACATAACTTATTCTCCGATTTCTTTTTTGATCCAGTCGTAACCCTTCTCTTCCAGCTCAAGGGCCAGCTCCTTCCCGGCCGATTTAACGATCCGTCCCTTGTAGAGCACGTGAACAAAATCGGGCACGATATAATCGAGCAGACGCTGGTAGTGGGTCACCACGATGGTGGCGTTATTGGGCGATTTCAACATATTCACCCCGTTGGCCACGATGCGGAGTGCGTCGATGTCGAGGCCGCTGTCGGTCTCGTCGAGGATAGCCAGCTTCGGTTCCAACATGGCCATCTGGAAGATCTCGTTCTTCTTCTTTTCCCCGCCGGAGAAGCCTTCGTTGACCGACCGGTTGGTCAGTTGCGAATCGATCTGGACCATCTGTTTCTTCTCGCGCATCAGCTTCAGAAAATCGCCTGCCGAAAGTTCTTTCAGGTTATGATATTTTCGGTGTTCGTTTACCGCGGTCTTCAGGAAATTAACCATGCTGACCCCCGGAATCTCCACCGGGTATTGGAAGCTGAGGAAGAGCCCTTCCTTGGCCCGTACATCCGCCGGCATCTCCAAAAGGTTCTTTCCGAAGAAGGTCACGTCGCCTTTGGTCACCTCGAAACTTTCGTTACCGGCCAACACATTGGCCAACGTGCTTTTGCCCGAACCATTGGGCCCCATGATGGCGTGAACTTCGCCGGCATTGATCCGGAGGTTGATTCCCTGAAGAATATCTTTTCCTTCTACTTTAGCGTATAAATCTTTAACTACTAACATTTCCATTGTTGTTTGATGAAATTAGAATTTAACCAACACTGCCTTCGAGGCTGATCTGTAGGAGTTTCTGTGCTTCCACGGCAAATTCCATCGGCAGTTTATTAATCACCTCCCGGGCATAACCATTGACAATCATGCCAATGGCATCCTGCGAGGAGATCCCGCGCTGGTTACAATAAAATATCTGGTCTTCCCCAATCTTGGAGGTCGTTGCTTCATGTTCCACTATTGCCGATTGGTTGCCCACCTCGATGTAAGGGAAGGTGTGTGCCCCGCAACTGTTGCCCAGCAACAGCGAATCGCACTGCGAAAAATTGCGGGCGTTCTCGGCCTTGGCCGCCACCCTCACCAATCCCCGGTAAGAGTTGGAGCTATGACCGGCCGAAATACCTTTCGACACGATGGTACTTTTCGTGTTTTTCCCCAGATGGATCATCTTGGTGCCCGTGTCGGCCTGCTGATAGTTATTGGTCAGGGCCACCGAATTGAATTCGGCCACCGAGTTATCACCCATCAACACACAGCTCGGATATTTCCAGGTGATGGCCGATCCGGTTTCTACCTGGTTCCATAAAATCTTCGATGAGTGGCCTTTGCAGATCCCCCGTTTGGTCACAAAATTATAGATTCCGCCCTTACCGTTTTTATCGCCGGGATACCAGTTCTGAACCGTCGAGTATTTCACCTCGGCCCGGTCGAAAGCAATAATCTCAACGATGGCCGCATGAAGCTGGTTCTCATCCCTCATCGGGGCGGTACACCCTTCCAGGTATGAGACATAACTGTCGTCGTCGGCAATGATGAGGGTTCTTTCGAACTGACCGGTATTGGCCGCGTTGATGCGGAAATAGGTCGAAAGCTCCATCGGACATCGCACCCCTTTCGGGATATAGACAAACGATCCGTCGGAGAAGACCGCGGAATTCAATGCCGCGAAATAGTTGTCGTTCGATGGGACCGCCATCCCCAAATATTTTTCTACCAGATCGGGATGATGTTTTACCGCATCGCTGAACGAACAGAAGATAATTCCACGTTCTGCCAGGGTCTCCTTGAAGGTGGTCTTTACGGAGACGCTGTCCATCACCGCGTCGACGGCTACCCCGGCCAGCATCTTCTGCTCTTCAAGGGGAATACCAAGTTTATCGAAAGTCGAGAGCAACTCAGGGTCCACCTGGTCGAGGCTCTCATATTTGGCCTGTTGCTTCGGCGCCGCGTAATAGATAATATCCTGGTAATCGATCGCCGGTATCTTTAGATAAGCCCATTCGGGCATCTTCATGGTCAGCCATTTACGGTAAGCCTTCAAACGAAACTCCAGCATGAATTCCGGCTCCTCTTTCTTGGCCGAAATAATGCGGATCACCTCCTCGTTCAAACCTTTCCCGATCGTCTCTGTCTCGATGTCCGTGACAAAACCATACCGGTAATCCCTCTGGGTGACAACATCCAATAATTTATTTTGATCTTCCATACTCTTAAATTCAAAATCCAATCCTATAACAAAACGAACTCTCTTTAGTTTCTTTACGAATGTTTAAATAGACTGGATACAAATTATTGCAAAGATATAAAATGAACACTATTTTTGACCTCTCTTAAATTTGAAATTAATATTAAGCCTTCAATGACAGCACATCAACATATCAAGACCGAATTGGCCGAACTGGGAGAGTTTGGCCTGATCCGCCGTTTAACCGAAAACATCGTTTTAAAGAATGAGAGTACCCTGAAAGGGGTGGGCGACGATTGCGCCGTACTCGATTTTAAAAATAAAAAAGTGGTCGTCTCGACCGACCTTCTTACCGAGGGGGTCCATTTCAACCTGATGTATGTCCCGTTGAAACACCTGGGATATAAGGCGGTGGCGGTCAATGTCAGCGATATCTGCGCGATGAATGCCATCCCGCGCCAAATCACCGTCTCCCTGGCCATCTCCTCGAAATTCTCGGTCCAGGCTATCGACGAACTCTACGAAGGGATCTACCTGGCCTGTAACCGCTACGGGGTCGACCTCATCGGCGGCGACACCACCAGCTCCCTTACGGGGATGACCATCTCGATCACGGCCATCGGCGAAGCCGACGAAAACGAGCTGTCTTACCGCGGCGGCGCCCAACCGACCGATCTGCTCTGCGTCACCGGCGACCTGGGCGGCGCCTACCTCGGGCTGCAACTGCTCGAACGCGAAAACGAGGTCTTCAAGGTCAACCCGAAGACGAAACCCCAGTTCGAAGGTTACGATTACATTCTGGGCCGTCAGCTCAAACCCGAAGCCCGCTTCGATATGCGGAAAATATTCAGCGATCTGGGCATCAAACCCACCTCGATGATCGACGTCTCCGACGGCCTCTCCTCCGAGATCCTTCACCTCTGCCACGAGTCGAACGTGGGCTGCAAACTCTTCGAAGAGCGCATCCCCTACGACGATCAGACCAAAAAAATGGCCGAAGAACTGAATATTAACCCGTTGGTAGCCGCGCTCAATGGCGGCGAAGACTATGAGCTGCTCTTTACCATCCCCGTCGCGGACCATGAAAAAATTAAAAACCATCCCGACATTACCATTCTGGGCCATATGACCCCGAAAGAGGAGGGCGCCAATCTGGTTACTGCCGGCAGCGGCCAGCTCATCCCGCTCCAGGCGCAGGGCTGGAACCCGCTGAAAGGCTGAAAAGCGGGGGGCCTAAAAATATATGAAAAGTTTTCAGGGGTTTGTAAATTGTAAATAACACTGTCGGTAAAACCCCTAAATCCCTTTCCCGTACCGATAATAGCAATCGGGAGTCATCGGAAGGGGACTTTAAAGCCGCCCCTTCCGATCGTTATCGGAAAGGGGAGGTTGGGAGGGGTCTGCTTTCAATCTGAAAGTTATAAATCGGAGCAATTGACTTTTTCGACAGCTTCCTCTTCTGTTTTTTACCAAATTCATGTGCCGCTGATCCCTGTCTTCAGCAGAAAAGGTCTGTTTTCCCTAAACTTTGAGCATGGTTAGTTGACTTGCCCGGTCATTTTTATCGATTTTCCCGGTTAGGGATCGGTGCCGGTTAAGGCTATACCATCTCCGGACTTTGTTCGTAGTTTGTTCGTACTTTCTTCGTATAATGAACGAAGAAAGTACGTAGAAGAGACGAACAAAAAACATGGAGACCCCGAAGTTGGTCCGGTCCATTACCGGTGATGAAGTGGTTAATGGTGAAAACCGGTGATGTGGTTTGCCCTTGGGGGTAATTCCGAAGATTCGAGGCTGTTTTTCATATTTCATGGACCTGAAGGATTGGCCCGTCTTTTTATGCAACCTCTAATCCGATGGCTGAGAGGGGGAACCTAAACCTATTTTCCCGAAAGATGATTTTTGTTCTGTTTTCATGTAAAAATGTCCGTTATCGGACGGTTGTGTTTTAAAATCGTACACTTTTCCCGCGGTTGCGGGAATGAGATAGAAATATAATTCGCATAAAATCAAAAAAATAGTTAATATGGCATAATCATTGTTAAACAAGAACCTGTTTAGTCGGATGTTAAGTTTATCCGAATGATGAAACACGTGTAACGAATTGCAGATTTGAGCGTCTTATGATTTTGATGTTCGACAGTGAAACGGAAAAATTGATAAACTAAATTGAAATGATACAGATCAGCGATCTTCATAAGTCGTATATGACAGGGACCAACAGTCTCCATGTGCTGAAAGGGCTCAACCTGGAGATTGAGGCCGGCGAGTTTGTCTCCATCATGGGTTCTTCCGGTTCAGGAAAATCGACCTTGCTGAATATCCTGGGGATCCTGGATGATTATGACCATGGGAGTTATTACCTTAACGGGAAGATGATTAAAGGGATGAACGAGACCAAAGCCGCCCTCACCCGTAACGATATGATCGGGTTTATCTTTCAATCGTTCAACCTGATTTCGTTTAAGAATGCGATGGAGAATGTGGCCTTGCCGCTCTATTATCAAAAGGTGAGCAGGAGGAAGCGGAACCAGATCGCCCTGGAATATCTCGACCGGTTTGGGCTGAAAGAGTGGGCCAACCATCTGCCCAGTGAACTTTCGGGAGGGCAGAAACAGCGGGTCGCCATTGCGCGTGCGCTGATCTCGAACCCGAAGATTATCCTGGCCGATGAACCGACGGGTGCATTGGATACGGTCACCTCGTATGAGGTGATGGAGATCCTTAAAGATGTCAACGAACAGGGGATCACCGTTCTGATCGTGACCCACGAGCACGATATCGCGGCGATGACCAAAAAGATCGTCCGGTTGAAGGATGGGGTCATCGAGGAGGTGATCAAGAACGGAGAATTGAAAACGTATCGTGAACGATTAAAAACAGAATAATACCGCCCGCTATGTTCGATGTTGATATTTGGCAGGAGATATTTAGTACCATAAAGAAGAATAAACTCAGGACTTTTCTGACCGGTTTTTCGGTTGCCTGGGGGATCTTCATGCTGATGGTGCTGCTCGGCTCCGGAAACGGGTTGCAGAACGGCGTGAAAGAGGAGTATGCCGACAATGCCGTTAATGTGATGTGGCTATGGACCGGGAAAACGTCGATCCCTTATCAGGGTTTGAAGGAGGGGCGCGACGTGAAATTTAACAATGAAGACTACGATTTTCTTTCGGAAAAAGCCGAAGATATCGATATGGTTTCGTCGCGCTATTACCTTCCGGGCAATATTACCTATTCCTACGGGAAAGAATACGGGTCGTATTCGACCAGTACCTGTCATCCCTCCCTGATGGAGATGGAGAAGATCAAGATCAAGGAGGGGCGTTTTATCAATGATCTCGACATGAGGGAATTCCGTAAGGTGGTGGTCATCGGGGACGATATCCGCAAGGCGCTCTTCAAGGAGGAGGACCCGATAGGGAAATATATTAAGATCGGAGGGGTCCTGTTCAATGTGATAGGGATTTCCCATGATCCGAAGTCGGAAGACAACCGTCAGGCTTATATGCCTTTCACCACCGCGCAACGCATCTTCAGCGGCGGGAACCGGGTGCATGAGTTTACGGTAACCACCAGGATGGTTAAAACCGCCGAAGAGGCTGAAGCCATTACCGAAGGGGTCCGACAAGCTATGGCCAAACGCCACCAGTTCGATTCGACGGATAAAAGGGCAATGGGTTCGTATAACCAGCTTTCCGATTATATCAGGACGATGAAGATATTCCAGGCGATCAACCTGTTTATCTGGATCATCGGCATCGGGACACTGATTGCCGGGATTGTCGGGGTGAGCAATATCATGCTGATCCTGGTGAAAGAGAGGACCCGCGAGATTGGGGTTCGTAAGGCCTTGGGGGCGACTCCCGCCTCGGTGATCGGGTTGGTACTGATGGAATCGGTCCTGATCACTACCATTGCCGGCTACCTGGGATTGGTGCTGGGCGTGGGACTGATGGAGCTGATCAACGTTGGACTGGAACAGATGGTTGCTTCGGGGGGTGGTGAAGGTATATTCTTCCGCAATCCCACGGTCGATTTTATGACGGCGGTATCGGCTACTGCAATACTGGTGCTGTCGGGCGCTTTGGCAGGATATATTCCGGCTAAAAAGGCGGCCAACGTAAAACCGGTTGAAGCCTTGCGCGACGAATAATTCAGGAATAAAATTAAATCAGTCAATATGTTTGATCTTGACAGATGGAATGAGATATGGCATGCTTTAGCGAAGAACAAAGTTCGAAGCCTGCTCACGGCCTTTGGGGTCTTCTGGGGCATCTTCATGCTGATTGTGATGGCCGGGGCCAGCAATGGTTTGAAGAACGGAATATTCGACGGAGTGGGCAAATTCGCGACCAATTCGACCTTTTTATGGACCGATCGTACCGGGGAACCTTATAAAGGGTTTAAACGGGGCCGTTACTGGAATATGGATTCGGAAGATCTGAATTATATCAAAAAGACGGTGCCCGGCATCGAATACATTACCCCGAAGAATTTCGGTTCGAATAATAACAGCGGGCCAAACACCATTCGCGGGACCCGAATAGGCTCTTTCAATATCAAAGGCGATTATCCTGAGTATATCAAGATTGATCCATATACCATTCTGAAAGGGCGATGGATCAATGAGATGGATATGCGTGAGAAGCGCAAGGTTTGTGTGGTTGGGGAGAAGGTGTATGAAACGATGTTTGAGACGGATGAGGATCCGCTCGGCGAGTACCTGAAAATCGCGGGGGTCTATTATCAGGTAGTCGGGGTAATCAGGCCCGAAGCGAACGTGAATATAAACGGACGGACTGAAGAATCGGTTTTCCTGCCTTTTACCACGATGCAGCAGACCTATAATATGGGAACTGATGTTCACTTTCTGGCGATAACGGCCAAAAAAGGGGTATCGGTGAGCGAAGTGGAGGAAAAGGTCATGAGTATCATCAAACAGAGGCACTCCATTGCCCCGACCGATGTGCAGGCCATCAGCAGTGTTAACATATCCAAGCAGGTTGCGCAGATGAACGGGCTCTTTTTGGGGATCAATATCCTGACCTGGATCGTTGGGATTGGCACTTTAATGGCCGGGGTGATCGGAGTAAGCAATATTATGCTGGTTATCGTGAAGGAGCGGACGAAAGAGATCGGGGTGTTAAGGGCTTTGGGCGCCACCCCCCGGACGATTATCTCCCAGATCATGTTGGAAAGCGTGGCTTTGACTACCATTGCAGGGTACATTGGACTTTCGCTGGGAGTGGGATTACTCGAAATTGTCAATAAAGTACTGGAAAGCCAGCCTAAGAACGGGGATGAAGTCTTCTTCCTTAATCCTGAGGTCAATATTGTAGTGGCATTAATTGCCTTAACGATATTGGTGATTGCCGGATTGTTTGCCGGATTAATTCCGGCCAGGAGGGCTTTGCTAATCAAACCCATTGAAGCGTTAAGAGAAGAATAAAGGATTGATAATTAATACGACAACAAATAAATCAGAAATTGCCATGAATAAACTGTTCAAAATCTTCGGACTTTCACTACTGGGGGTAGTTTTTGTCGGAACGCTGGTCTTCTTGTACAAGAAATCGCAGGCCAAGCCTGATCTTTTCGAGGTTAAGAGTCCCGAGATCATCACCATCGTGAAAAAGACGGTTGCTACCGGATCGGTAGAGCCGAGAAAAGAGATCGAGGTTAAGCCGCAGGTCTCCGGGATCATCGAGGAGCTCTATTTCGAGGCCGGAACAATGGTCCGGAAGGGGGATGTGCTGGCTAAGGTTAATATCATCCCGGATATGGTTACCCTGAACAATGCGGAGTCGCGGGTTAACCGGGCTAAACTGAACCTGGAGGATGCCAAGGTCGATTTTGATCGGCAAACAGCCCTGTTTGAGCGGGAAGTTATTTCGAAAGAGGAGTATCAAAAAGCCAACCTGAGCTTTAATTCAGCCCGTGAGGAGATGGAGGCCGCCGAGAACAATCTGGAATTGATCCGAAAGGGGGTGACCAAGAGTTCGGCCAAGACGACCAACACGCTGATCCGTTCTACCATTGACGGGATGGTATTGGATGTCCCGGTTAAAGAAGGATTCTCTGTCATACAGGCCAATAACTTCAATGCAGGAACCACCATCGCGATTGTGGCCGATATGAACGACATGATTTTCTTAGGGAAAGTCGATGAGACTGAAGTGGGAAAAATCAAAGAGGGAATGAATATCGAGCTGACCATCGGGGCGATCGACAATGAAAAATTTAATGCTGTGCTGAAGTATATTGCTCCAAAAGGGAAGACCGAGAACGGGGCAATACAGTTTGAAGTCAAGGCGGATGTGTTGTTGCAGCAGGACCAGTTCATCCGGTCGGGATACAGCGCCAACGCCAATATCGTTCTGGCCCGTCGCGACAGCGTTCTGGCCATACCTGAAGGATTATTGAAATTTGAGAATGATTCAGCTTTTGTAGAAGTTGAGACGGCGCCGCAGAAATTTGAGAAAAGAATTATCAAGACCGGTCTTTCCGATGGGATAAATATCGAAGTTGTTTCGGGTATTAGCAAAACCGATCGTCTGAAAGGGGCGGTGATCGATCCCAAGAAAAAGAAGGAAGAGCCTGCTGTTAATTAATTGTAATTAATATAACATTATACAGATGTGGAATGCATGGAGCTGAATTTGAAATATATCTTTGAAGTTCATGCGAAAAGCATTCCGGTAATAAAAAAATGATCAGGGAAATACATAACTTAGCACATCCTCTGTCAATTAAAAAAGAAAAGCAATGATACGCACGATTTTTACACTCGCCTATATTCTTTTTATTGCCCTTTTTACCACCTTAAAGGCACAGGATAACTGGTCGCTCGAAAGGTGTATCAATTACGCGATCGACAACAACATTCAGATCAGGCAGGGCGTGCTTGATACTCAATACCGGGGGAATTTGGTAAAACAGGCTCAAATGTCACGTTTGCCGAATCTTAGCGGGCAGGTTTCCCAAAACATGAATTTCGGGCGTTCGTTGTCGTACGATAATACCTATCAGAATATCAACTCGGCACAGACCGATTTTGGGTTGAATACCGGTATTCCTCTGTTTGAGGGGTTCCAGATCACGAATAACCTTCGCAAGACCGAATTTGACTTAAAGGCCAGTATGGAAGATCTCGAAAAGGCGAAAGATGATATTTCCATGAATATTGCCTCCTCCTTTTTGGAAATTCTTTTTGCCAAGGAATTGGTTAAAGTGGCTCAGGACCAGTTGGCGGTTACGAAGCAGCAGATCAAACAAACGCAGGAGAAAGTTGAGGCCGGACGGTTGGCCCGCGGGGCCTTGCTCGAAATAGAGGCTCAGGCTGCCCAGGAAGAGCTGAATATTGTGAATACTCAGAATCAGTTGGCTTTGGCCAAGCTAAGATTGGCTCAGTTGCTCGAACTGGATTCACACGAGAATTTCGACGTTGAGATCCCCCAACTACCGGAGATTGCCGCTCAGAGTTCATTGGCTTCGGCGAACGAGGTTTATCAGACAGCGATATCCATGAGACCGGAGATCAAAGGGGCGGAATATCGTCTGGAAAGCAGTCGCTTCCAGTTAAAGGCCGCTCAGGGGGCTTTATACCCGACCCTATCGTTTTTTGCGAATTATTATAACCTTTATAATAACAAATACCAGGATCGGTTGGGGAATGATATCAGTTTTTCCGATCAATTGAAAAATAACGAGAGAAAGGGACTTGGGGTTCAGATGAGCATTCCGTTATTTACCCGTTTTCAGAACAAGCTGAACCGGGATAATGCAAGGATCCAGGTTCTGAATACCGAATTGCAGCTGGAGAGCAGTAAAAAGCTTTTGCGCAAGGATATTGAAACGGCACAGACCAATGCTTTGGCTGCCCTGAACAAATATTTGTCGAGCGATAAGGCGGTTACGTCCATGAAAGAGGCCTTCCGTTATTCGGAAGAAAAATACAATGTAGGGATCGTCAATGCGGTTGATTACAATACCGCCAAGAACAATCTGGCCAAAGCCTCATCCGAGCTGTTACAGTCCAAATACGAGTTTATTTTCCGCACCAAAATATTGGATTTTTACCGGGGGTTACCGATTACCTTGTAGGAGTACAATCGATTATAATACAGGAGATAAAAGAAAGCCGCCGGGATACCGGCGGTTTTTTTTATCTCCTGTAAAGATCCTCCTCTAAAGAGGTAATGGGATTCAAATGTTTTATCGATCAGAGAATTGTAGGTAACAACCTGTACGAATAGGCTACATAAAAGCTTATCTGTTAATTATGGATAGTGTAAAATTATTGATAGTGCAGATTGATTGCAAATTTTCAATTACATTAAAAATTAAAATGATAATTATTAGATGACTACTTGACATTTAAAAAAAAGCAACATATCTTGAATTGAGATTTCTTAAACGAAATACTGCAGCGACCTTTCAAAACCGTTAGAGGGGATGGGAGATGTGACTGAGGAAGCGGAGCATTGTTTAAAACCAATAACAGCAGTCCAGTTCCTTTGAGGCAGATAAACATAAAGCAATTTTCACTTTAAATTGAGTCTCACTCCTCCAAGCCATAAGAATTAATTACGACGGGCAAATATGGGGAAAAAGACTGAATTTTCAAAATCCCGATATGTTTTATTATGAAAAATAATTTTTGAATCTGCTATTTGTCTGAATAAGTTTAATTTAAATGGGTTCAGAGATTTCAGGTTTGGAAGGAATTTTTGATTTGATACTTTGCAATTAATTATCGGTATTATTCCCCGCAATGTTGAAAGGATACAAGCTATTAGTAACCGGAGGCGCCGGGTTTATTGGATCAAATCTGTGCGACGCGTTGTTGGATTCGGGAAATGAAGTAGTCTGTCTTGATAATTTCTCGACGGGAAAGAGAGCCAATTTACAGGAAGCGTCAAGGCATCCGAATTTTACCTTAATTGAGGGGGATATTCGGAATTATGAAGATTGTAAAAAGGCGGTCGAAGGGTGTAACTATGTTTTTCACCAGGCGGCTTTGGGAAGTGTGCCACGTTCGATAAATGATCCGGCAACTTCGACAGATGTGAATATCGGGGGGTTTGTAAAAATGCTACAGGCTTCAAAAGAAGCGGGAGTAAAGCGGTTTATCTATGCATCTTCCTCGTCGGTGTACGGGGATTCCGAGGAATTGCCCAAGGTTGAACATCGAATTGGGAAACAGCTCTCACCCTATGCCCTCACCAAATATGCAGATGAACTTTTTGCCCATAACTTTTCAGCTCTCTATGGGATTGAAACCGTTGGATTACGCTATTTTAATGTTTTTGGACCAAGACAAGATCCGTCGGGAGCTTATGCTGCGGTTATTCCCAGGTTCTTTTCATCATTTCTGAAGCACCAATCGCCTGTTGTAAACGGGGATGGGACTTATTCCCGGGATTTTACCTATATAAAAAATGTCATTCAGGCCAATGAGCTTGCCGCAGTTACGCCAACAGAGGTTATCCGGGAAAATCTGGATAGCTATTACCAAAGGGATAAGAATACTTCTTCCGATGGCCTTCTTTCCGAAATATTCAATGTGGCAAATGGGGAGAGAATCAGCATTAGTGAGTTGAAAGAGATGATTAAGGAAATTTTGACCCCTTACGATAGTTTGATTACCGATGTAGATTCAATTTTTGGTGCGGCAAGGCCAGGCGATATTCCCCATTCTTTGGCTTCGATAAAAAAATCAGGGATAATACTTGGTTATTCCCCTAAATATTCTGTCAGACAGGGCATAGAGGCCACGTGCAGATGGTATCTGGAGAATTGTAAATAGCTCTGATTGTCAATTGGGTAGTCGTGTGTCTTTATTGATATAGTGTATTGTCCAACTAAATCTTAATATCATGAAAAGAGTTCAATTGCTGAATAAGTCGTTGTTGGTCTGTATTTTTCTTGTATTTCTTTATGGTTGTACGAAAGATAATGACGTGCCAACAGAATTTAATTACTCCTCTTTTACGGATTCCCGGGACGGGAAGAGCTATAAGACGATAAAAATAGGCAACCAGGAATGGATGGCTGAGAACCTGGCGTACAAAACAACAACAGGGTGCTGGATATATGGTGATAGGGAAGATAACTATGCGAAGTTTGGACGCTTATATACTTGGGAGGCGGCTTTAGAGGCAGTTCCGGCGGGATGGCATATTCCTTCCGATAACGAATGGAAAGAGATTGAGATTGTTTTAGGGATGAGTCAAGTTGATGCAGATAGGACTGATTTTCGCGGTTCAAATGAGGGAAAAAGACTAAAAGCAATAAAAGGTTGGTCTGAAGATGGAAATGGTACCGATGATTTCGGATTTTCGGCTCTGCCAGGTGGATTTCGTTCTAATTCCGGTTCTTTTCTTGTTGGAGATTGGTATGGTTATTTTTGGTCCTCTACAGAAAGGGATGTTGCGAGTGCATGGTTTAGATTGTTATCTTATAACCACACAAAAATATGTCGGAATTTTAGTTTTAAGGAAGATGCTTATTCCGTACGTTGTGTAAAGGATTAGTTCTTCTCAACGAATTAGGTTATTGCTATGCAAATTTCCCCTAAATTCAATAATAAATATGGATACGATTGCGAATATCGATTCTAAAATCACGATAGCTGTCATTGGACTGGGATATGTGGGACTACCGCTTGCCCGACTTTTTGCAGAAAAATACCCGGTTGTTGGATTTGACATTAATCGTTTTCGTGTAGATGAACTTAACACCGGGATTGATCGTACTTTGGAGGTTGATGAAATAGTCCTCAAAGAGGTCTTGGTCGCCTCAAATCCTGTGAAAAATGGTTTTAATTGTGGGCTATTTTGCTCGAGCGATATTGAAGATGTCAGGAAATGCAATTTTTATATTGTAACTGTTCCTACTCCTGTAGATAATAATAATCGTCCCGATCTGACTCCGCTTATAAAGGCATCAGAGACTGTAGGGAGGGTAATATCAAAAGGTGATATAGTGGTTTATGAGTCGACCGTTTATCCCGGCGCGACAGAAGAGGATTGTATTCCGATAGTGGAAAAGGTTTCAGGCTTAAGGATAAATGTTGATTTTTTTGCAGGGTATAGTCCTGAGCGCATTAATCCTGGGGATAAAGAGCATACCGTTGAAAATATAAAAAAAGTCACCTCCGGTTCGACCCCGGAAGTTTCAGAGATTATTGATTCTGTCTATCGATCGGTTATTAAGGCCGGGACCTTTAAGGCAAATTCAATTAGAGTAGCGGAAGCCGCAAAGGTAATTGAAAACAGTCAGCGTGATATTAATATAGCCTTTGTGAATGAGTTGGCGAAGATATTCAATCAGATGGGGATTGATACACACGATGTGCTTGAAGCGGCTGCTACAAAATGGAATTTCCTTCCTTTTAAGCCCGGCTTGGTTGGCGGGCATTGCATTGGGGTTGATCCCTATTATTTGGCTCAGAAAGCGCAGGAATATGGCTATCATCCTGAAATAATACTGGCGGGGAGAAGGCTGAACGATGGAATGGGTAAGTATGTAGTTACCGAGGTGATAAAACTGATGATTCAGAAGGATATTCGGGTCAAAGGGGCAAAAGTCCTGGTGTTGGGAATAACCTTTAAAGAAAATTGTCCGGATATACGGAATACAAAAGTGATTAATATTATTCATGAACTTCGGGGATTTGGATTGCAGGTGGATATTTATGATCCTTTGGCTAGTGCTGACGATATAAAACATGAATATGGATTGGAAATACTTCCTGCGATGAATGGGAATCAATATGATGCAGTTGTATTAGCTGTTTCTCACAAGCAATTCAAAGATATTAATCTAAAGAGATTGGTAAATGATTCCGGTATTATCTATGACGTTAAAGGTTTTTTCAATAAGGATTTTGTAGATGGACGATTATAGGATATTGGTTGAAAGATTAAATAGAGAAGCATCAAAAATGTTCTGTAACAAAATCAAGGAGATTTTTCAAGGTAGCGTTCGAAGTGTAAAATATAAAAAAAACATTGTCTTTTTATTTGTGTCTCAGGCATTAAATGTTCTGGTTAGCTTAATGTTGGTGCCTGTTACATTGAATTATTTGGGAACAAAGGAATATGGAGTCTGGATAACACTCACAACTCTTATTGCCTGGTTTGCTTTTTTTGATATCGGTCTGGGGCATGGATTACGAAATAAATATGCGGAAGCAAAAGCCAGGCAAAATGATGAAGATGTTAAAAAATATGTGAGTACAGCATTTTTCATTTTGGTTTTGATTAGTGCTTTCATTTTTATCGTTTTTCTTGGGATTTCCAATTTTATCAATTGGGCTATTGTGTTAAATGCTCCATTGGAATTATCTTCTGATTTAGAAGTTCTTGCTATTATCGTTACTGGGACCTTTTGTATTCGTTTTGTTGTAAATATAATAAGTACGTTACTAACGGCAGATCAGGAACCAGCCATCCCAGCTCTTATAGGTCTTTTAGGTCATAGTCTTTCTTTGGGAGTTGTATTTCTGATCACAAAGACGACCTCGTCTTCATTACTTTATATTGGAGTTGCGTTATCTGTTTCGCAAATTTTTCCTTTGGTAATCGCATTTGTTTATTTATTTCTAACCCGATACCGGATTATAATTCCATCTCTGGGCTATTTTTCAAAGAGCCATGTGCAATCCATTTTTTCTCTGGGAGTACGTTTTTTTTTGATCCAGATTACGGCATTGGTATTGTATCAAAGTAACAATATTATTATTGCTCATATATGTGGATTAGAAAAAGTGACTGAATTCAATATTGCCTATAAATACATCTACGTATTAATAATGATATTTTCTACATTTGTTAACCCTTTATGGTCAGCAGCAACAGAAGCTTTTGTAAAGGAGGATGCAGCATGGATACACAATATTGTTAGGAGATTAAATCAGTTACTCCTCTTCTTGATTGCTGCTGGATTGATTATGATTGTTATTTCGCCAATGGTTTATAGGTTTTGGTTGCAGAACACCATAAAACCAGACTTTTTATTGTTGTTTTTGCTGTTTTTCTATTTTATTTTTTATTCCAGGAGTATTTTATATCGAAACTTTATGAACGGAGTTGGTAAAATATCATTGCAGTTCCTGGTAACTTTTTTTCAATCATTACTTCATATCCCATTTGCTATTATTTTGGGAAGATGGTGGGGATTACATGGTGTAGTGGTGGTTATGATATTGTGGTCATTTATTAATGCAATATGGGAGCCTATTCAATTTAAACGCCTTATCCAGAAAAGGGCCGTGGGAATTTGGAATAAATAGATGAATGAAGATATTAAAATAGATTATTTCTTTATTGGGAGTATTGTTGCACTGACGGGTTTTGAGTTTATTTTCAGGGCTTCATTCTTTATCCATGTCGGGTTTCTTGCTATTGTTTCTTTTTACTTCTTTAAGAGGAATCGGAAATTCAGTAATTTGTTTTTTGTTATTGTTTCTCCATTGTTGATTGCTTTTTTATTGCAGTCCGTTCTTTTTCCTAATATCTACATTTCAGTGACCAATTTCATCGGTATGACGGTGAAATTTTTAATTTGTTATATGGTTTTGGAAATTGTTAAATACCGTATTAATATCACGTTTGTTGGTTTCATGTACTTTCTATCAATTGTATCATTGTTGCTATATCCAACACAGTTTTTCTTCGGGGTTCAGGAGGCTATTAAAGGCAGTATTGGTTCTTTAATCCGACCGATTGGATCAGGTAATATTCCAGATGGTTATTTGAGTAAGACATTGATATTTTTTACATACCATCATCAGCATGGTCAGGATTTAACTCTTACACCCAGGAATTGTGGAGCATTCTGGGAACCGGGAATGTTTGCCGTATTCCTTAATCTGGCTATACTAATCAATATTTACATTAATAGAGATCCGGTTTTTTCAAGAAAGAATATTGTACTTATAACTGCTTTATTAACCACTTTTTCCACGACAGGGTATATTGTGTTATTCTTGATTTTCATTTCGATTTTTATATTAAATAAAAAGGTTGAATGGGCAATTCTATATATTCCGATTGTGCTCATTGTCGTTTTGATTGCTTATTCTTATGTATGGAAGATGGATTTTATGAGTAGTAAAATTACTGAACAGGTTGATGAAGCCCAGTATAATAGAACGTCTCGTTTCGGTGCTGCGGTATATCATTTTGAAATTTTGAAGGAAAGTCCAATGACTGGTGTTTTTTTGAGTGAAGTCGCAAAAGATAAGGATGTTAGCTACGAAAACAGGAAGGTTACTCCCAATGGAATTTCCTTTGTTTTTTTAATCTGGGGTATTCCTGCCGGCTTGTTATATTATGTGTTTTTTTACAAGGGTTTATCCAGATGGTTGCGTTTTAACGGTATAGACAACCGATTAGTCCATTTTTTCTTCTTTTTTATTTTCATTTTGTCAGCTTTTTCTCAGGATGTTACCAACCGACATTTTTATTATATGATCTTATTTTTTGTTGCTTGTTTTCCTCGGTTTCCAATTCCTAAAGGAAGTGTCACGTAAATTAAATAGTCTTTAGAAGAGATACCGAAATTGATTGCTTTACAATAATCAGGAATAGAATACTCGTATGAAACAAAGATATGATTTCATATTGTTCGAAAACCATTATTGGTCATTTCATCATTATATCGATTTAATAAATATTGCGAATATGTTGGAATATTCTGGTTATTCCATTGCGATAGCTAATTATGTTGATGAAGCAAAATATTGTAAAGGTCATAAATTTCCTGTGATTGATATTAAAAATAGCAGAATTCGACCAAATAATAGTTTCACAATAAAAAGAAAGAGTAAAGTTCATTCATTTGTCCAACGAATTGTTTTCGAATATCAGCAGTATAGATATGCAAGGAATTTTTTAAAGCAAATAGACGGATTGAGTTCCAACGTCTATGCTGGATCATTCTCTCTGGAACTTTCATTTGAATTTGTTTTTCATTTCAAGCCTAATACCAATGTTTTTTTTTGGGGATTACGGAGTTATCATCTGACGAATTTTTGGACACATTTCTTAAGAAATCCTATCTTAGGGTTTAAATCGATAATTCTAAACTTTGTTTTTAGAAGAAAGAGAAATATTAAATTTTTTGTATCAAATACATTTATCAAGGAAGAATTTATTAATTTGGGTATAACTTCAAATCGATTGATCGTTAGGCAGGAAAGAACGTTGTTTTCTCTTCCGAATTTAAATGTCGAAAAACTTTCATCAAAGTTCAGTTTGTTAACAATTGGTCTTATAAGAAGAGATAAAAGGCTTGAGTTTAGTATAGAAGCGGTAAAATCTATTGGTGATTTAGATGTATTATTTTTTATTTCAGGAAGAAGTACAAACAGCAAATATGAAAATGAAATCCATAAATTGATTGATAATCATTCCGGAAATATAATTCGGAGTAATCATTTTCTATCGACGGAGGAATTTTCTGCTTTTATAGAAACATCTCATTTTTTACTTCTTGGTGATAAAAAGCAACTGTCAACTATTACAAACGGAACCATGATGGAAGCCTTGATCTTGAATCGGCCAATTATTGCTCCAAACTATTTGCCATATAGTTATTATGTTAGTAAATATAATATTGGTTTTCTCTATGATCCAGACAACCTCGAATCATTAACAAACACGATTAAATTAGCACGAAGTATTGGGGTAGAAAAATTTATTCCTAATATTAGAGAGTTTCAGAAATCTATATTGTTTGAAAATGTAGCAAGTCAATTTGCAGAAGATTTAAAAGCTGTACTAGATAATTCAAATTTGGGAATCTCCAGGATTGGTTAAAAAAAACTGGGAAATACGGTTCCGTATCGATTAAAAGGCACATGGTATTCCAAAGAATCCGGGCTGGAAGGAATGAGTAGTAATGAAATGCCAATAGCAAATAGTGGCCAGAAACAAAACGCTTCAGAGAAAATGCACAGTTTAGCCAAGAAAGATATCTTAGTATGAAACATTTTTAAAAAGAAGACATTTGAGGGCTTCTGGTGTATTCTATAAATGATGGTAATTGCAACGAAAAATAAAATAATTGGATTGAAAAGACGAGTTTTTGTTTTCCATTTTTAATGTCCCCGAACTTTTCTTTTGATGAGTAAGCTGACGTTCTAAATTGCACGTGTTCGAAGTTTTTGGATATTGATTATATAAATCAATCATGATTAATATATTTTATATTGGAGAGTCTGATTTTAGCAGAAAAGTTGCGTCATCTGTTCGCATAATTAATAATTGCAGGGCATTAAGGATGAATGGGCATATTACAGCCACCATTATCGGCTATAGTGATTTTCCCATAATTTATGAAGATGAGCTAGTTATTATGAATGTTAAGAGGGGTAAAAGCTGGATAGGAAAACTATTTTGTTACCTTTTTCGTTCATTTTATTTTATCCAGTTGATTAATAAAATAAGAGTAAAGAATGAAGGGAAAGATGTAATAATATATTATGGGACGTCGACACGGATTCTGCTTCCGCTGTTTTATTACTGTAAATTGAAAAAGATCAAATTGGTTGTTGATGTTGTTGAATGGTATGAATATTCAAATTTACCATTCGGAAGATATGGCCCTATTGCATGGGATGTTCATTTTTGTTTAACTCAGTTAATCCCCAGATGTGATGGTGCAATTGTAATTAGTTCCTATTTGCAAAGATATTTTAATAATAGAGGAATGAAAACAATTCGCATTCCAGTTCTAATAAATCCCAATTATAAGGATATCTCTACAGAAGTAAATCCCCAATTTGATCCTAAATATTTGAACTTAATATATGCAGGGACTCCGGAGAAAAAGGATCTTTTGCTGACAATAATTGAGGCTGTTGAGCAATTGAGTTCGAAAGGATTATTCATTAGATTTCATCTTTTGGGGCCTACTCAACAACAATTGCTCAAAATAGTTTCCAAAACTCTTTCTGACGCTATTGTCTGTTATGGTAGGATTCCTCAGGAGAAAGTCTATTTGTATTTGCAGCAAGCTGATTTTTCGGTATTGTTACGACCTAATATGCGTTATGCCCATGCCGGTTTTCCAACAAAATTCGTGGAAAGTTTGAATGCCGGATTACCTGTTATTGCAAATTTTACTAGTGACCTGGAATTATATCTAAAGGATGGTTATAATGGTTTTGTTGTTGATGAAATATCTGTTGATGCATTAGTGCGTAAGATTCAATATGTTAGGACTTTAAATAGGGATGCGTTTCGTCAACTAAAACAGAATGCCCGGGAATCTGCAATGAACAATTTTGATTTCAAGAATTACTCGGAGGATCTTGAAAGATATATGCTAAAAGTATGATGATTAGTGGTTGGTATTAGTTACGGATATTTGGGCAATAAGATGGCAAACAAAAGATTTTCCAAATGAACCATTTCATATTTTTCAGAGTCTATTTCATTTAGTTAATAAACCTCTTATTTTGTTCCATTTTGTACTTGAAATAAATGAAGGCAAATCTATAAGAGATATTAATCCTTTGGTTTTGCGATATTTTCTAATGTGTTTATATAATTGTCATAACAAATGTTTTTAAGTGATTGATGATATCAGAATACCATGAGTTAAGAAAAGGTTGCGATTAGGTCAGAGAATTTATTTTAGAAAGAACGTAGGAATTGGAAAGAAAATATTCGGGTTAAACTTCAATGGAATTTGTTAAAGGTGATTATGCAGATATATTTTTTTAAGGCTTTTCGCTTCGAATAAAAAAATAAGTATTAAATATAGCATTTGTTTATTATTAAATACATAGCTGGTATTACATTACAAATAGATCATTCTTATAATTTAATATGAGAATACTTTATTTCCATCAATATTTTAAGACCTTAAATGGTACTGGTGGAACTCGGTCCTATGAAATGGCCAAATATTTCATAGAAAATGGGCATAAAGTTACTATGGTATATATAGTTACTGAGGAGAAGTATTCTGTATTGACTAATCCATATAAAAATGGATTAAGAAGAGGAACTGTTGATGGAATTGATTTGATTGAATTTAATCTAAGCTATTCCAATAAGCTAAATTTCATTGAGCGTACAAAGGTATTTCTTAATTATTCTTTTAGAAGCATTAAATTGGCATTCAAGGAAGATTATGATATATTGTTTGCTACATCTACGCCGTTAACTGCAAGCATTCCAGGGATAGTCATAAAGCTTTTCGGGAAGAAGAAGCCTTTTGTGTTTGAAGTACGAGATCTTTGGCCGGAAGCTCCACGAGAGATGGGAGTAATAAAAAATCGATTTGTATTATGGATGTTGTCTGTGTTGGAGTACTTCTCATACAATATGGCAGATGCTTGTATAGGATTGTCGCCAGGAATTGTTGAAGGAATAAAACGGAGGTTAAAAAGGGATAAACCCGTATATCTGATTCCAAATGGGTGTGATTTGGATATCTTTAAACCAAATAAAGCATCAAAATCAGTGTTTTCAGGGATTAAAGAAGATGATTTTGTCGCTCTTTTTACTGGGGCACATGGTTTTGCCAATGGGTTAGATATTGCATTGGATACTGCAGCCAAGTTGTTGAAAACTGAATATTCCGAAAGGATAAAGTTAGTTTTCATCGGTGATGGGATTATGAAAGAAAAACTGGTCGCCCGTAAGCTAAATGAAAGATTATTAAATTGTATCTTTCTTGAACCAATCCCTAAAAAGGATCTGGTTAAAATGCTTCAGGCTTCTGATATAGGACTAATGCTCTTCGCGAATGTTCGGGCTTTTTACTATGGAACATCACCTAATAAGTTCTTTGATTATATATCGGTCGGCTTGCCCGTCTTAAATAATTATCCAGGGTGGGTGGCTGATCTGATTACAGAGTATGATTGTGGTTTGGTTATTGCGCCTGACAATCCTGATATGTTTGCCGATGCTTTAATTAAATTGTATCGAAATAGAAATCAATTGCCTGATATGGGGAAAAATTCCCGTCGATTGGCTGAAGCTAAATTTGATCGGAAAACCCTGGCAAATCAGCTTTTAAGGGCTTTGGAATTAGCATTCAATTCGTATATAGGAATCAAATGAGAACAGGCTGAAATGTATCGGGATTTTTTCAAAAGGGTTTTGGACACAATCGTTGCGGTGTTTGGGTTAATTGTTTTATCGCCACTTGCTATTCTAATATATGTTGTCATTTTTTTTTGGACAGGAGAAAATCCATTGTTTTTTCAGGCTCGACCCGGGCTGAAAGAGAATATATTCTATTTAGTTAAGTTTAAGACAATGAACAACAAACGTGATTTGAATGGGAATCTTTTACCAGATAAGGAGCGATTAACAGCAATTGGGCAGTTTATTCGTTCAACTTCGCTTGACGAAATTCCACAATTGCTAAATGTCATTAAAGGCGAGATGAGTCTTATTGGCCCCAGACCATTATTGGTTGATTATCTCCCTTTATATAATGATTTTCAAAAGCGAAGACATGAAGTGAGGCCAGGTATTTCCGGATGGGCACAAATTAATGGTCGGAATTCGATTAGCTGGGAAGAAAAATTTATGTTGGATGTTTGGTATGTTGATCATTTAAGCTTTAAAACTGATCTAATGATCATTTGGTTTACGATAATTAAAGTTCTTAAGAGAGAAGATATAAATCAGTTCCGTGAAATTCCCATGGAGAAATTTGAAGGATCAAATTGATATGGAAGATATTGCGATATATGGAGCCGGAGGTTTTGGTAGAGAGATAGCTTGCTTAATAAAATCAATAAATCTAATCGAAAATCAGTGGAGGATGATTGGTTTTTTTGACGATGGGAAAATTAGAGATTCTTCTAACAGCTATGGCAGGATTTTGGGAGGGATAAAGGAATTAAATGATTGGAATGAACCATTATCTATAGTAATGGCGATTGGTAGTCCAAAAATTGTAGAACAAATTCTAGCAAGAATAGATAATTGCAATATTCATTTTCCTAATCTAATCTCTCCTGATGTTCTTTTCTTTGACCAGGACAGTATTTCTTTAGGGAAGGGGAATGTAATAGGATATCGATCCCGTATTAGTTGTAACGTTCATTTGGGGGATTTTAACCTTATAAATAATGATTTGTTAATCGGTCATGATTCCGTAATAGGTAGTTACAATGTATTTAATCCTTCAGTGAAAATTTCAGGAGAAGTTATAATTGGGAATACTAATTTTTTCGGAATCTCTTCTGTTGTGCTTCAGCAAAAAAAGATTGGGAACAGGACAACAATTGCTGCAAATAGTGTGGTTGTTCGAGATACAGAAGATGAGTCAGTTTATTTTGGAAATCCAGCGACAAAGATTAAAAATCTTACATCTTGATAAAAATTGTTTTGTGCATTGGGGGGTTAGGTTGATTATTTTCTGAAATGCTGAATATTTATTTTTCAATTGTATGCTTAATTATTGGACATAAATTGCACAATGTTTAGGTAGTAAAACTGTGAAATTTGAAAAACCTGACCTGAAGTGAATATTGTTTTGAGTTAAAATAATCTTGCTATGAAACAAAAAATTTGGCTCTCATCTCCGCATATGGGTGGTTCGGAGCAAAAATATATACAAGAAGCATTTGACGCGAATTGGGTTGCCCCTCAGGGGAATAATATTACAGAGTTTGAAAAATTGTTATGCAAATATACCGGGGCTGAATATGTTGCTGTTTTGAGTTCGGGCACTGCGGCTATACATCTAGCATTGATCGTTCTTGGTGTAAAACCAGGTGATGAAGTTATTGTTTCGACATTTACTTTTTCAGCTTCAGTTAATCCTATTGTTTATCAAGGTGCTATGCCTATTTTAGTTGACAGTGAAGTTGGTACATGGAATATTAATCCAGCAATACTTGAAGAGGCAATTGTCAATCGGATTTCAAAAGGGAAAAAACCCAAAGCGATAATTGCAGTACATCTTTATGGTATGCCAGCACGATTAGAAGAGATTTTGTCTATTGGAGAAAAATATGAGATTCCCGTTATTGAAGATGCTGCTGAAGCTATGGGATCAAGGTATAACGGAAGAGCATTGGGAACATTTGGTCTCTTAGGAGTGCTTTCCTTTAATGGGAATAAAATAATTACTACTTCCGGAGGAGGTGCTTTGATCTCTAACAACAAAGATTTAATCGTGCGTTCTCGTTTTTTATCAACACAAGCACGGGAAGATGCTCCACACTATCAGCATGTTACTATTGGGTATAATTATAGGATGAGTAATATTTTAGCAGGAATAGGCCGAGGACAAATGGAAGTAATTGATTTGAGGGTAAAACAAAGAAGGTTGAATCATCAATTTTACAGAAGATTATTTTCAAATATTAACGGTGTTACATTTCAAGAGGAACCTGATTCCCGTTTTTTTTCGAACCGATGGCTGACGACTATAAATGTTGATCCAGAGCTTACCGAGGGGATTACAAGAGAAGATATTCGCCATGCACTGGATTTGGAATTCATTGAGAGTCGACCATTGTGGAAACCTATGCATCTTCAACCAGTTTTTAAAGACTGCCCATATTATGGAGGAATGTGTTCTGAGAAATTATTTGAGAATGGACTTTGTTTGCCAAGTGGAACAAATCTTTCGCAAGCTGATTTTATCAGGATCGAAGAATGTATTCGCAATATGTTTAATAAATAGTTTTATTTAAGATCACAATTCTATTGCTTTTTTCAGTGAAGAGATTACTTGACATATTTTTTTCACTATCCTTTTTGCTAATTCTGATTCCGGTATTCGGAGTTATTATGGTGATAATTTTCCTTCTTGATTTTGAAAATCCGTTCTTCATTCAATATAGAGTTGGACAATTTGGTAAACTCTTTAGGTTATATAAATTTAGAACGATGACTACTTGTCCATCAACAAAAAACGGAACATTTGACGCTGGAGATCTTAGCCGAATTACACGTTTCGGGAGATTTCTTCGAAAATCGAAGCTGGATGAATTACCGCAATTAATGAATGTTTTGAAAGGAGAAATGTCCATTGTCGGCCCTCGACCTGAGGTTCTAAGTTGGGTAAAAGTTTATCCGGAAAGATGGGCCATTATACACAGCATTAAGCCAGGGATTACGGATTGTGCTTCCATTGAGTTTCGCAATGAAGAAGAGATTTTATCGAAGTCTATGCATCCTTATGAACTATACCAAAATGAAATTCTACCAAGAAAAATAGAATTATATGAAGAATATGTGAAAAATCACTCCATATCTGTTGATTTGAAAATAATATTTAAAACACTGATAAGGCTTATAATTAAATAGATATGAAAAAAATGGATATACCATATGCTAAAGTCTCAATTTCCGGCAATGAAATGAAATATATCAAAGAGGTTTTAAAGAGTGGCTGGTTAACTACTGCTTCAAAAGCAATGAAGTTTGAACAAGAATTTGGCAAGTATTTAGGGGTTAAATATGCCTGTGCAGTAAATTCTTGTACTTCGGCATTACACTTAGCTATAGAAGCAATTGGCATTGGGAAAGGAGATCAGGTGCTTGTTCCATCTTATACATTTACTGCAACGGCTGAAATATTAAGGTATGTAGATGCGGATCCTGTATTTACGGATGTTGAATATGATACAGGGCTTCTTTCCCCTGAAATCCTGGTTTCTACCTTAGAGAAACATCCAAATGTAAAAGCCTTAATATTAGTTCACTATGCTGGTCAATCGGCTATCATGCATACTCCTGAAAAGCAAGGTATTATTGATATCTGTAAAAGAAAAGGGATATCAGTGATTGAGGATGCTGCCCATGCTTTTCCTACAAAATTTGAGGATCATTTTATAGGAGTTTTTGGAGATGCTGCTTGTTTTAGTTTCTATGCTAATAAAACGATTACTACTGGTGAAGGTGGAATGTTAGTCACAAACGATAAGCAAATATATCAAAGAGCCTTGATCATGCGGTTACATGGTATAAATCGCGATATTTGGGATCGTTTTACTTCGGTAAGATCGTCTTGGGAATATGATGTTGTTGCTCCTGGGTATAAATACAATATGCCTGATATCAACGCAGCAATTGGTTTAGCTCAGTTGGAAAAAGCTGATGTTTTCAGAAATCAGCGTCAAAGATGTGCTGAGTTTTATTTGGGGAATCTTGCAGACTTAGAAATGATTGATCTTCCTGTTTGTAAAGGTTCATTTGAAAATCATTCTTGGCATCTATTTCCAATAGTACTTCGTCCTGAGGCAAATCTTTCACGTGATGAATTTATTATTCAAATGGCTAAAAGAGGGATTGGAACATCTGTTCATTACAAGCCACTTCATAGAATGACATATTATAGAGATAAGTATAATCTTGTCCCGGAAGATTTCCCAAATTCTGAAAAAATTTGGAAGGGTACGGTCTCTCTTCCAATTTTCCCTGAGCTAACAATGGAGGAATTAATTTATATATGTAAAGCTATACGTGAAATACTGTATCATTAATTTTAAATGTATACATATTATGTGCGGCTTTGTTGGTATTATAAATAAGGATAAAACGGGGATAAATCATTTTATCCTTCATAAGATGGCTTCAACGATTCATCATCGTGGTCCCGACGAAGATGGATTAATGATCGAAGGTCCAATCGGTTTTTTTCATAAAAGATTGTCGATCATAGATCTTTCTACAGGTCAGCAACCAATGACATTTGATAATAACACTATTGTATTCAATGGTGAGATTTATAATTACATTGAACTAAGAAATGAATTAATTCGTATAGGGCACAGCTTTAGTACGACATCTGATACTGAAGTAATTTTACATCTTTATTCTGAGTTCGGTAATGAATTTGTGAACCTTTTGAATGGAATGTTTGCCTTTATCATTCTCGACAGGAATAAAAACCAATTATATATCGCAAGAGATCATTTCGGGATTAAGCCACTCTATTGGTACCACGATGAAAAAAAAGTTGTTTTTGGAAGCGAAATTAAGGCATTGTTAGCACACCCAGAAATATCTGCTGAAGTTGATCCAAGGATATTATATGAATATCTCACTTTTCAATTTGTTATGGGCGAAGCAACAATGTTCAGAAATATATTCAAAATAAATCCCGGTCATTACCTGACAATGAATTTGTTAAACTATAAGGTTAATGATTTCATATATTGGGAGCCTGATTTCAAGCTTGACAAGTATCATACAGAAGAGTATTTTATTACGGAACTCCGGAAGATATTGGAGGAGACAATATGTCAGCAGCTTAGAAGTGACGTTCCGTTAGGGACATATCTGAGTGGTGGACTTGATTCTTCCTTAGTGACAATTATTGCTTCCAAATTTCTAAATAACCCAATTAAATCATTCAGTGGTGCATTTGAAGAAGGTCCAGATTTTAATGAATTAGAATTTGCACGGATTGCAGCTCAAGCTGCACATGCAGAGCTGTTTGAAATATTTCCGTCGGAACAGGAATTTATTGACCTACTACCAAAGTTGATTTATCATCTTGATGAGCCAGTCGCTGGACCGGGACTTTTCCCTCAATATGTTGTATCAAAATTTGCATCACAGCATGTAAAAGTAATTTTAGGGGGACAGGGGGGGGATGAGATTTTTGGTGGTTATGCAAGATATTTAGTAGCTTATCTTGAGCAAGCCATAAAGGGGGCTATTTTTGAATCGAACGAAGAAGGTGAGCATATTGTTTCATTAAAATCCATTCTTCCAAATCTCCCTACACTTCGGCAATATTTACCGATGATGAAAAATTTTTGGAATGACGGGGCATTTGAGCCGATGGATCGGCGGTACTTTAATTTGATTAACCGAATGGGGGCTACCAGTCGGTTTCTTCATCCTGACTTTTTCCGTGAGAGAGACGAGGATATTATATTTAACAAGTTCTCAGATGCGTTCAACCATAGTGATACGAAGAGCTATTTTAATAAAATGACTCACTTCGATTTGTTCGGGAGCCTTCCTGGACTACTTCAAGTCGAGGATCGTGTAAGCATGTCTGTTTCAATCGAGTCAAGAGTCCCCTTGTTGGATCGAAGGATTGTTGATCTTATCTCAATTATGCCTGCGGGCATGAAATTTAAAGGTGGGGAAATGAAATATATTTTGAAAAGGACTATTCGGGATATTATGCCTGAGAAGATCCTTAAAAGAAAAGATAAGATGGGTTTCCCGGTTCCTTTGCATATTTGGTCAAAAAATAAAGCAAAACCTTTCATCATGGATATTCTCTTATCAAAGAAATCCAGAGATAGGAATATAATAAATACTGATTATGTAGAGAAACTTATTAATTCAGAGCAACCTTTCAGTCGTGGGTTATGGGGACTTCTCTCTTTAGAATTATGGTATAATCAATTTATTGACAAATAGACATGAAAAATCAAAGAGCACCAATCGAATCAGAAACCTGGAGAATTGAGAAAATAGGAGTTGTCGGACCCGGTATTGTTGGGATGCCAATGGCGGGTATGCTGGCTCATTCAAAGGTTACTATTGGAACTGACCAACCGGCTAAAGTGGTTGTTGTTCAGCGAAAATCAAAAAATTCGGGATGGAAAATTGATGCAATTAATAATGGGAAATCTGTAATTGGAGGAATAGAACCGGAACTTAATGATATAACCAGAGAGGCTGTGCAGGCCGGGATTTTGTCGGCAAGTTCTGATTTCTCTGTTCTTTCAGATGCAGATGTTATTCTTGTTTCAGTTCAAACTGATAAAAAGGGATTTGAACCTGATTATGATCCACTATTCGGAGCTCTTGATGCTCTTGGGGTGGCGCTGAAAAGCAAACCCGCTTCAAAAATCCCTTTGATTATTTTCGAATCAACCCTTGCCCCGACAACAATGGATACTCTTATTCGGGAACATTTTCGGAAATATGGTCTTGAAGAGGGGAGAGATATTTTGTTAGGGAATAGTCCCAATAGGGTAATGCCTGGTCGTTTGGTTGAAAGGATCAAAGATTCTGACAAACTTGCCGGTGGACTCCATCCGGAAACACCCAAATTGATATCTAAATTGTATAAACACATTGTAATAAATGGTAATATTTTTCAGACCAACAGTCTGACGGCAGAGATTGTAAAGACTCTGGAGAATGCATATCGTGACGTTAGAATTGCCTTTTCAACTGAAATCGTGAGGTATTGTGATGAAAGAAACATCGATTTTTACAAGGTAAGAGAACAAGTGAATCAAAAACTTTTACAATCCGATAATGCAACATCTGATCCAAATATGGTTCCAAGTGGTGCAATACTTATCCCAATGCTAGGAGTAGGGGGCCACTGCTTACCTAAGGATGGAATATTACTGTGGTGGAGAAATATAGAAACAGGTACTAATACTTCTAAAAGTTTAATATTGAACTCTAGGATTATTAATGAAGAGTCACCATCCTTTAATTTTAGAAAGGCAGAGAAATCTTTCGGAAATTTCAAGGATAAGAAAATTGCATTACTTGGAGTTTCCTATAGGTTTAATTCGGAAGATACCAGAAATTCACCAACACTTTTACTTGCAAATTATCTTCGAGATAATGGGATTTCCTATATAATGCATGATCCCTATGTGAAAAGTGATGATCAAAATTTGTTAAAATACAGGCAGGAGGGTTTTTTTACACATGATATTGAAGAAGCACTTTGTGGTGCTGATTATGTTTTTATGTGTAATTCTCATAGAGATTATTTAGAGAATTTTGATAAGATTCTATCTCGAGGAAAAGCTCTAAAAGGTATTTTTGATGCATGCAACATTTATCGTGCTGATTATTTTAAAAAGTCCTTAATTTCTTATGCTGGAATTGGACGTGGACAGGATGACCCAAATGAAGAGTTTATCACGTTTGTCTGTGATAGTTTTCATGTTATGGAAAAGGGCGTTGCCTTTGAATTGTCACAATTGATTGACTTCTATAATACAAATTATGCTTTTGATGAATTCAATAAAGTGAGATTTGCAGATGTTCAGCAGCTGGCTAAAACCTGTTCAACAGGATGTGTAATAGCTGATCCACAAAAAATCGATTATTTACCATCATATAATGGATTTAAATCAAGACTTGCTGAACTTGCAAGCATGGCTCAATAGACCATATAGTAATTAAAATTTTGAATAGCTATGACTGACAAAAAATCCTGGGGGATAATTGGTGGTGGGATTATGGGTATGACCTTGGCTCTAAGGCTCTCCCAGAAGGGATACAAAGTCACCATTTTTGAATCTGGTAATAGACCTGGCGGGCTTACAAGCTCCTGGGAAATAGATGGTTTGACTTGGGATTGCTTTTACCATGTCATTCTGATGTCGGATCTAAATACTCGAAATATAATAAACGAGATTGGCCTTGAGAATGAGCTTCAATGGGTTGAAACGAAATCAGGATTTTATTCCCAAGGGAAACTTTATTCGATGTCTAATTTGTTCGAGTTTCTTACATTCCCTCCAATAAATTTAATTGATAAATTGAGGCTGGGGCTTACAATATTTGCTGCTTCACGAATTAGAAACTGGAAACGCTTGGAGAAGATAACTGTTTCTCATTGGTTAATCTCATGGTCCGGGAAAAACGTTTTTAATAAGATTTGGCTTCCCCTATTAAAGGCTAAACTTGGTGAGAACTATAAAAATACTTCTGCTGCTTTTATTTGGTCAACCATCCAACGAATGTATGCTGCAAGAAAAAGTGGATTAAAAAAGGAGATGTTTGGCTATGTACGGGGAGGTTATGATGTAATAAATAAATCATTCGCTCAGCATCTTCAGAAATTGGGGGTTGAAATTAAGTTGAATGAACCAATTAGGTCGGTTGTAAAGCAAGAAGATGGTTCATCCCGATTATCTGTGAATTCTGATAAACGATATCAATTTGACTATGTTATTTCAACTCTTTCTTCTGCACAGTCGGTAAAGCTTACGGATCTACCGAATGATGAAAAAAATAAGCATCTTAATATAAAATATCTTGGGGTGATCTGTCCTTCTGTCCTACTTCGACGAGCTATTTCTCCCTTTTATGTTACGAACATTACTGATTACAGTACTCCTTTTACAGGTATTATTGAGATGACAGCATTAATTGATAAAAATCTGGAACTAAGAGGGAATACTCTTGTTTATCTTCCTAAATATGTTGCTCCAGATGATGAGATGTTTGATTTTGATGATCAGACAATAAGTGAGATTTTTTTGGGAGCATTGAGGAAAATGTATCCGGAGGTTTCAGAAGAAGATATTCTTTATTTTGGAGTATCAAAAGCCAGAATAGTTTTTGCCCTGCCGACATTGGGCTATTCGGAAAACCTACCAAGAATAAATACTTCACTAGATAAATTCTATATTATTAACTCAGCTCAGATTGTCAATGGAACATTGAATGTCAATGATACCATTCAGATAGCTGAAAGTAAATTAAAAGTAATTCTTGATGAAATCTGAAAAGCAAAATAAGCCATTAGCCTGTATTTCATTGGATCTCGATAATCAATGGTCGTATATGAAAATCCATGGAGATGATGGATGGGATAAATATCCATCTTATTTCAATATTTTTGTTCCTCATATCCTTGATTTATTGGATGAATTGGGGCTAAAAATTACTTTCTTCATTGTTGGGAAAGATACCGAGGATGAGGATAATTGTAAGTATTTGAAAATGATTACGGATCATGGACATGAAATTGGGAACCATTCCTATCATCATGAATCATGGCTTCAGTCATATAATTATGAGGAGATTGAACGAGAGATTCAAAAAGCGGAGACGGCGATTGAAAAAGTGACAGGGCAAAGAATTATTGGATTTAGAGGTCCTGGTTTTAGCTGGAGCAAAGATCTATTGAATGTTCTCTATAAAAGAGGGTATCATTTTGATGCATCTTCTTTGCCAACATATCTTGGGCCCTTGGCTAGAATGTATTATTTTAATAAATCTCATTTAACAAAAGAAGAACGCAAGTCGAGGAAGGAACTTTTCGGTAAATTCACTGAAGGATTCCGAAGTGTAAAGCCGTACAAATGGGATTTGGGTGAAGGTAAAAGTCTAGTTGAAATACCGGTTACAACCATGCCGATCTTAAAAATCCCATTTCACTTGAGTTATTTGCTCTTCATTGGTAATATCTCAGAGAAACTCATGTCTGTTTATTTATTAATTGCGATAAGGCTTTGTAAAATGACTAATACCCCTATTAGCTTTTTACTTCATCCACTAGATCTGATAGGTGGCGACCAAATAACTCAGCTTGCTTTTTTCCCTGGAATGAATGTTAATAGTCAGAAGAAAAAGAATATATTTAAACAAGTAGTCACTATTATTTCTGGGGAATATGAAATTGTCAACATGTCAAAATATTGTAGATGGTTAGTTTCCGATAAGCAGATAAAATCAAAAATGATTTAAAATTGGATTAATACTGAATGGATCAAAAATTTTTGTTGACTGAAAATTTTGTTCTTTAACTGAATATTTATCCTAATGACTAATTTGAAATATGAAAATCCAAGATAATAATAAGAATTCTAAACCTTTCATTTCTCTTGTTTTGCCTTGCTATAATGAAGAAGCTATCCTGGAAATAAATTTAGCTGCTATCACAACGTATTTAAATAGTAAAAATGAGAAATATCAATGGGAAATATTAATGATTAATGATGGAAGTACGGATAATACTGGAATTATCGCAGATAAAATTGCCAAACGGGACGAACGGATTCGGGTTTTTCATCATCCTGTAAATCTGAATTTAGGTAGAGCATTACAAACTGGTTTTTTAAATGCTAAAGGAGACATAATAGTTGTTCTTGATATAGACTTAAGTTATTCTGTTGATCATATTGAAAAGTTAGTTGATACTCTTATTACAACGATGGCTGATGTTGTAATTGCCTCCCCTTACATGGAGGGAGGAGAGGTAACTTCTGTCCCGTTTTTTAGAATATTGATGAGTAAATGTGTAAATAAATTATTGCGTATTGCTTCGCATGAGAAAATTAATACATTTACTGGAATGGTAAGGGCTTACAGAAGCAAATTTATCCGATCAGTTAATTTGAAAACAGTTGATTACGAGGTTAATCCGGAAATTATTTATAAGGCGATTCTTTTACGAGCCAGGATTATTGAGATACCTGGTCATTTGGACTGGACTGAACAAAATAGATATGTACAATCAAGGAGTTCAAGTATAAAAATTTTCAGAGGTTTTTTTTCTGGTCTGATGTCAGCATTTATTTTCCGCCCCTATTTCTTTTTTATGAGTATTGGGACAATCTTGCTTGGTTTATCATTATATGAATTGCTATGGCTTTTATATGACACCCTTATTGCGCTGAAAACAATATTAATAGAGAGTCCAAATATAGAATACCCATTTTCCTATAGTCTTACTATCCAATTTCAAAAAAATCCTCAAACATTTCTAGTTGGGGGGATCACTTTTGTTACGGCAATTCAGTTTTTAAGCCTTGGATTTATTTCGCTTCAGAATAAACGTTATTTTGAAGAACTTTTTCACCTAATTACATCGATTAGAAAGCAAAATTTAAATCTTGAGATGTTATTCTCTTCCAAAAAATAGGAATAAGTGCATTAAACTTATCTGATAAGAAGTATAAATATGAAAGAAAAACTTCAATTTAAGAATCCGTATTTATTATTCTTTCCGTTCTTAATTGTGTATATTGGCTTGGTATTGTACTTTCCAACTAACGGAAATTTTGGGGATGAGCCCTATTATTTATTGTATGCTAATAATATTTTACATGGATTTTATTCCCCTCCACCTCCTGATGTAGACTTGACTTATGGACCTGGATATCCATTATTGTTGGCTCTTTTTCTTGCATTTGGATTACCATTAATTGCTATTACTTTATTTAATGCCGTGCTTTATTATTTATCTGTTGTTCTGCTTTTTAAATCTTTAAGACAGATTGTTAGCAATGAGATAGCTTTATGTGCATCGCTATTTTGGGCATGTTATTACCATTGTTATGAACAAGTATTTCTAATATACACGGAAACAATAACCTCATTTTTGGTGACCGTAATTGCATACCTTTTAATTAAGGTTTATTATGTGGAAAAATTTAGGAGAATTGGACTATATGTTTTACTAACTGGCATGTCTATTGGTTATATAGCATTAACAAAAATTCTTTTTGGTTATGTTCTATTATTTATGCTAATAGGTGTAATTGTGCTTTATTTAGTTAACCGCAATTCATATAATTTTCAAAAAGGAGCTATTATTATGGTAATTGCTTTTGTTACCACATTACCTTATTTATTTTATACCTATAATTTAACGGGTAAGATTTTTTATTGGGGCTCATCAGGTGGAAATAATTTGTATTGGATGAGTTCTCTTCCCTCAAGAGAATATGGTGATTGGCATAGGTATACAAATTTTGAGATTGATTCATGTAGGTATGAACCATTTGCCATTCCGGGAAGGGAAGATTCGATAAAGGCTAATCATAGAGAAGATCATATAGAGTTATTCAAGTATAAGGGGATAGAACGTGATGATCTTTATAAGAAGATGGCTATTCGTAATATTATTATTAATCCGAATAAATTTGCTATAAATTGTTTAAGTAATGTTGGGCGTTTCTTTTTTAATATGCCTAGATCTTACGCATTACAACGTCCAATAAATTTGTTACGAATCCCATTGAATGGTACATTGTTATTCTTGATGACGTTTAGCCTATTATTAACAGTCATGAATTGGAATAGAATTGATTATCCCGTTCAATTTTTAATCGTTTTTGAACTTTTATATATGGGGGGGAGTATTCTAGGAAGTACTGAACCCCGCATGTTTAGTGTGATTGTGCCATTAGTATTAATATGGATTTCTGTTGTTTTATATCGATCAATTCAAATTAAATGGAGATTTGAAAATGCAGATCGTAATACATAACAATGGAAGGTGAAATTTTTGTTTTAAGTAAATACGAAGTGGCGAAAAATCGTAGGGCCTAAAATTTAACTTCTATTCTTTAGTGAAATTCTCATGCATAGTGATTAGGTCCTATTTTAAAGTATAATCATTTTGTCAGTTGTTACAGTGAAAAAATTAATTGGGTATTTGTTTAATAATAGCTGTAAATGGATTTCATTTCTTGTGTTGAAATAATTTATCAATAATCAAATTCATTTAGCATTTTTATCCTATGGAAAAAGTATTATTGTTAGGTCATTTAGGTTTTCTATCCCATACTTTCGATGGGCAAACGATGAAAACTCGGAATGTCTATGAATTGTTAAAAACGAAGACGGGAGAAATCGGGAGTTTGGATTATTTCGACACTCAGGATTTTAGGTATGATATTTGGTCTCCTTTCCGAATGGTTTGGAAAATTTTGCACTGCAGTATTATTATCTATATTCCCGCTCATAATAATTTGCGATTTTTATTTCCAGTGATTTATTTTCTCTGCAAATTTAGGAAGGTAAGAATCCTTTATATTGTTGTTGGAGGATGGTTAGATGAATATTTGACAGATAAGAAATTACATATTTTTTTATTGTCTAGAATTCAAGGAATATTTCCCCAATCAAATCAATTATGTGATAGTCTAAAATTAAAATATAAATTTAAAAATGTTTGTTATTTCCCTAATTTTAGATTGCATTCTTTTGTCCCTAATTTTGAGTCAAAAAGAGATAAATTCAAAATAGTTTTTATGGCTCGTATTTTCAAATTAAAAGGGATTGATAAAGTTTTTGAATTGTCTAATTATATAAAAAATTCGTTTGAAGGCGATCACAGAATTATTATTGACTTTTATGGACCTATTCACAAGGAGGACGAGACCTATTTTTATAAAGAGATTCGTAATTTTAGTTTTATATCCTATAAAGGTATACTTGATAAAGATCAAATATACCCTAGATTAAACGAGTATGATTTGTTAGTTTTACCTACTCGATATCCTGGTGAGGGTTTCCCAGGCACTATTTTGGATGCTTATATTTCAGGGATACCTGTAATTACATCAAATTGGAGATACATATCGGAATTTGTTGAAAATGGGAAGACTGGATTTCTCTTTGATTTAGAAAATAGTAATGATTTCTTTTGTTTGGTTGAAAAACTATATTATGATAGAGATCTCTTAAATAAGATGAAAAAATGTGCGTATGAAAGGAGTAAAGAATTTTCTTCTGAATCTGCATGGGAAATACTTAAGGGTTATCTAATTTAGAGAATGCGAACTATTAAAATATTATTCATTTTTAAATTGAATTAGTATTTCACTAGTGTCCCATTAAAATTGGGACGTTATTAAAAATTAAACAAATTTGGCTCATTAAGCCTAAAACGTTCATTGTCATTTTGAAATTTAGTTCTGTCAAATAAGTCTCGAAGGTGAGTCTTATCTGTTAAAGATATGCTCAGTATCTGCAAGACCTCATATGTACTTCTATCAAGTTGCATGTCTTTTTGGACAATTGCCACCAAGCAGTAAGTGCACATGGCGGCGTAGATTTGAATCCGAACCGCATTTTCAGTAGTTCCCCAGAATTTCTTGATTCTTAGATGTTGCTTTAACCACTTGAAGAAAAGCTCGACTTGCCAGCGGTTCTTGTAAAGTTCAGCAACTTGAAGTGCAGAAATGTGCCTCGCATTGGTTAAGAATACAAGCTCACGCTTTTGTTCCTCATCCCAATATCTGACCAATCTAAGTTGTTCTGGATAGTATTGTTTGGGATAAAATCCTGTTAATTCAATCATTACATCTGAAAGTACGTTTTTGGGCAATCTTCGTTTCCATTTGATAATCTTGTATTGAAGGTTCTTTTTGGCCCTTAGAACAAAGAAAGCTCCTATTTGATGAATCTTATGCAACATCTTGAAGTGATTATAAGCACGGTCAAATATGTAATATGAGCCTGATTCATAAGGTATTTCTTTCATTGCTGTAGAGTCGTGAACAGAAGCTTCCGTGATATGGAAAAATGCTGGTATCTGTGTCTCCACATCATATAATGTATGTACTTTGATTCCTCCTTTTTTCTTACGGAACTTCGCCCACCAGAATACGGAAAGGCACAAGTCAATCGTCGTTGAATCAAAAGCATAGACATTGCCTTCAAGCTTGAAGATATCAGCAACCCGCTTCTGCCTGGCTTCGTTTACCAAATAGTAAGCATACTCTTCAAAGATGTGATAGTCCCTGTCTTGATTGGCTCTGGCCAAGGATGATTTTGAAATATTCTTGCCCAAGCCCAAATGATAAGATTTGGAGTGATGAGCATCAAGTGCGACAATCAAATCTCTAAGACTTTCACGATTTGACAGTTGTCCGAACATCAGAGAAAGCAGTTGGTTCCAACAAGTGAAATGCTTCACGTATTTGTCTCCATTGTACTTGCGAACGATATAGTTAAACTTATTCCTATCCAGAAAGGATACTAATTGAGCAAAAACGTATTTATCCTTATGCATTTGCAAATATCTTTAAGATTGCAAAATGCAAATTGAAATCCGTTTAATCGAAAAACTGCTATAACTAACTAAAATTCAAGCTTTACAAAGAACTTTTTTAGATTTTAATGGGACAGTAATGAAATCTATCAATCTATGAAATCAGTATTCTTGTTTTTTATGTTTATCGCTCTGCTTGTTTCGGGACATCTTCGGGCCGAAGATGTAGAAAGTGCAGGGAACAAGGGGATTATCTCTGGTCGGGTTATCGATGGCCAGAATCTGGCATTACCCGGGGCCTCCGTGTTTATCAGGTCGTTGCAGAAAGGGGTGGTGACCGACAATAATGGTAATTATCGGATTTTGGGTTTGGATCCCGGCGACTTTATTCTGTCGGTCTCTTATGTCGGGTACAAAACGGTTGAAAAGAAAGTGACCATCAAGGAAAAATCGGTAATTAAACTGGACATTCAGCTTTCGGAAAACGAAATTATTGGCGAAGTGGTGGTCAAAGGCCATGCCGGGGGGGGTGTTAAAAGCGCTGAACCAGCAATTAACCGCCCCAAGCATTATGAATGTCATCTCATCCGATCAGGTGAGTAGTTTCCCCGATCCGAATATTGGCGATGCGTTGAAACGTATTCCTGGTATTCATGTGCAATATGATCAGGGAGAGGCTAAGTTGATTAGTGTACGCGGCACCGATCCCTCAAAGAGCACGATCTCCATCAACGGATCAGTGGTCCCCGGAACGGGAGATAATCGTTCGGTGGGGGTCGATGCTATTCCGGCCGATATGGTACAGGCCATCGAAGTGAGTAAGGCTATCACCCCCGATATGGATGGCGACGCTATCGGCGGCGCTGTTAACCTGGTGACCCGAAAGGCTCCTTATAAAAGAAGACTATCTGTTTCTACTGCTGCTGGTTATAATGTTCTTACGAATGATCCGCAATACAATGGTAGTATCATCTTTGGGGACCGGTATTTTAATAATAAGCTGGGGTTGATCGGTTCAGCTTCAATTTATGATCAGAAACTGGGATCCAACCGGCACAACTCCTCTTGGGAGATGACCACTGTGGGTAATGAAGAATACTTCGTGCCCGAATACCTTAATATCGAACAGACCCTGATGGAGCGGCTAAGACAAAGCTATACTCTGGGACTTGATTTCAAATTTAACGAAAAACACACGATTGGTTTTACCGGAATATTCAATGATTATAAGGATTGGCGTAAAACCTATACCCTGCGTATCGATGATATCGGCGGGGACTTTAAGGGAAACTGGAATATGGCTTCGAACTATTCCGATATTAAAAGCTTTGAGCAGGTGTTCGACGATCCGGAGGCCTTCGAAGAAGAGATCGACTCCGATATTGATGCCAACGGCGACGGCGTCAATGACCTGACCGGTAAACCCTATATTGTGCTCGATGAAGATAATGACGGGGTAGATGACAATTCCGGGAATATGTACGTCGATTATGATCCGCTGCATCCGGTTTTCCATCCTGAACTGGAACGTCACGTTTTGGCCGGAGCGAACGACAAAGGGGGCGATCTGGTCCATAAAAAGATCTATAACTGGGCTTTTGAGGGCGATCATGTTTTTGGCAGCGTGAAAATGGATTGGGATTTCGCCTATATTAAATCCATCGAGGATGAACCCGATTCCAGAGACTTCGAGTTGCAGAGCTATAACGAGAAAACCGTCCGAATGGATTACTCTGATCCGCGCAACATTAAAGGCGACAGCGGATTCGGGATTGATGATGTTGAAGCTCAGATTGCCGGGAGAACATCGGCCGACATCGATCAAAATCGGGTCGACACCTGGGAGCTCGATGGTTTTAAAGGGCGAAACCGTCGCTCCAATGTGGAACAGTTCCTCTATTCGGTCAATTTTGAACTACCACTAAGCCAGGGTAAGTTTGAGAATAAAGTCAAGTTTGGGGCAAAAGCAAGGACCATGGAAAAAAGCCGTAAGGTGCTTGGGCGCGTGAAATGGAAACCCAATGATGATCCTACCTCGCCCGGCACTTCCAATTGGGCCTGGATGTGGAACGAGTTTGCTCAAAATATGGAGAATGTCAGCGATAAGTTTAATAGCTCTGACTATTCTGTTGGCCAGTCGGTTACTGCTGACTGGGTGGGTAGCCAGAATACCAGTTTTGACGGTCCCACCGATCAGTGGAAAATCGTGACCCTTTACAATAGTGAAATCGCCGATGGCTTTACCGCTTCGGAGGATATCTATGCCGGTTATGTGATGACCACCCAGAAGTTTGGCGACAAACTGAGTCTGCTAACCGGTGTCAGGGCTGAAAATACGAAGGTCAATTATCATGGCTTTGAATATTTCGAAAGGGCCGAAACGTTTGATGAGGTGAATGCGGCAAAGGAATATACCACCTTCCTGCCCAGCGCCCACCTGAAATATTCGGCTACACCAAAAAATATCTATCGTTTGGCTTACTCAAAAACCATTAGCCGCCCGAATTACCGTGATATCGTACCTTATACCAAGTGCGATATCAATGACCTGGAGATCTTTTTCGGTAACCCGGATATCAAGCCAACCTTATCCCATAATTTTGATCTGCTTGGAGAGTATTATATCGGATCGACCGGATTGATCTCGGCGGGGATTTTCTTCAAGCATATCAAGGATTTTGAAACGACCCGGATTGAGAAGCTGGCATGGGAGGATGTAGCCCCCTATCTGCCTACCCCGGAAGAGATCAATGCCCGGACCGATAATACAGCCGCACAAAAAGCCGATTACATCAAACGTTACAACAAAGCTAAAGGGAAGGAATTCGAAAGTTTTACCCCGGCTAATGGCGGTAACGCTAATCTGACCGGAATAGAGATCGCCTTTCAGAAGAAACTTGATTTCCTGCCCGGAATCCTGCGTAATTTCAGCATCTATGCAAATCTGACCCATAACTGGCTGGATAATAACGATAGTGAATATCAACTTTCGGGAACGGCCGACGATATTGTGAATGCCTCTCTTTCGTACGAGAACAAGCATTTCAATGCCCGGTTATCCTATAATTATACTTCTGACTTCCTGACCAGCAACGGAGCCACCGAACAACAAAACATCTATTACGACAAGGTCTCCTATCTCGATGCCAATCTGGATGTTTATCTTACCCGGAAGCTGGTGCTCTTTGCTTCGGCCAATAACCTGCTGAATGAGGTTCAGCGTACTTACCAATGGAAGCCGGAGTACACCTACTCTTCGTTGGAGAATGGCCAACGTTTCCAGTTAGGGCTTAAGGTCAATATTTTCTGATAGTCATTAACATCACAAACCATCACCGGGTTATTTGCCGGTGATGGTTTGAAATTTATATAATATCATATGAAAAAGTCATGTTTGTTATTCTTTGTATTTGCAATCAGTGTCCTGCAATTGATTGCTCAAAGCAATGAATATGTCATTTACGAGCCAACCGTTAATCCCGATCGTATTATGCTTACCCTGCCGGGCGATCCGGCCACAATGCGTGCCGTTTCCTGGCGAACGATTGGTTCGGATACCATCACTTTGGGAGAGATTACGGTTACCAGCGAAGCGCCGGATCTTGAAGAAAAGGTGATCCGGGTAGCCGGGACCTGTTCTCCATGGGAGGAGGGGAACACTTCGTCGATGGGACATCAGGTGGTTTTTAGTAACCTGAAACCCGATACAAAATATGCCTATCGGGTTGGTGACGGGAAAAACTGGAGCGAATGGTTTCAGTTTAAAACCTCATTAAGTGTGCAGTCTCCCTTTTCCTTTCTCTATTTCGGTGATGTACAAAATGATATCAAATCCTATTGTTCGCGGACATTACGGCAAGCTTATTCTCATTTTCCCAATGCCGATTTCATGCTTTTTGCCGGTGATCTGGTTAGTCGCAGTCAGGAGGAATACTGGCGTGAATTCTTTTATGCCGGTGGATGGATGTTCGGTATGAAACCCAGCGTGGCTACGCCGGGAAATCACGAATATGATAAGCCGGAGAACCAGCCACGCACCTTTTCGAAACACTGGAAACAAATCTTTAATTTTCCGACCAATGGTCCTTCGGAGGAATTCCGCAACCGGGTTTATTATTTCGATTATCAGGGCGTACGGTTTATCTCGGTCGATTCACCGGCTATGGGGGAGAGCGACGAGGATGGCCGGCTGATTCTTGATTGGCTCGGGAAGGTGTTGATGAACAATAAATGCAAGTGGACCGTGGTGTTCACCCATTATCCGGTTTATTCCTGTTCGCAGGGCCGCGAAAATGAGAGTTATCGTAATGAAATAAAACCAATACTGGAAAAATACGGGGTCGATCTGGTGTTGCAGGGACACGATCATACCTATTGCCGCGGATTTAACCTGCCACATGTTGGGACCGATGCGAAGAATAATCCTATGTATATTGTTTCTGTGACCGGCCCTAAAATGTATGGTTTGAATACCAGTTTCTGGAGCGATCGCGTAGCCTCCCAAACTCAGCTTTATCAGAATATTACGGTAGACGGTGATATGCTTACTTTCCAGTCGTTTACGGTGGCCGGCAGTCTGTATGACGAATTCAGGCTGATTAAGGGCAAAGACGGGGTTAACCGGTTTGTTGAATCGGAAGGGGTGTCACTGATCAAGCAACGGACCACTATTCCTGAAGATGCAAAAGAGAAATACACTAAGGAGGATATGGATAAATATCTGCATAAATTTGAAAACAAATAGTCAGTTTATTATCATGATGAAGGCGCAGAATCAGGATGAAGCAGTAAATCACAGGAAACGAAAATACTTCCTGATCGGAGCATGCCTGTTGACCTTGTCGATGTTGGCTTCGTGCGGCCGAAGGGATGAGGGATCGTCCAAAATGGCGTTGCAAATTACCAGAACGGTTACTGCCAATGCTGAAACGGCTCCTGTTCCTCAGGATGCGGATGAAGATTCGGCCGATGACCCGGCTATCTGGATCCATCCGACTGATCCTGATTCATCGCGTATCATTGGAACAGATAAAAAAGGAGGATTGGCGGTTTATAATTTGCAGGGAGCCCAACTGTTCTACTATCCGGTGGGACTGGTTAATAATACCGATCTCCGTTATGGATTCCCGCTCTTGTCGGATACTGTTGATGTGTTGGCAGCAAGCAATCGCTCCAGCCAATCTGTCGAATTATACCGGATTGCCAGGGATGGCTCCCTTGAAGTTGTTCATCGCGAACCCTTCCGGTCAAAAATGAAAGGCGAGGTTTACGGACTCTGTATGTATCAGAGTCCCTCTTCCGGAAAGTATTATGTCATGGTTAACAGCAAAGAGGGCGAGGTTGAGCAATGGGAATTGAAATCGGATAGTGATAAGATCAGCGGTCAGCTTGTCCGGTCTATGAAATTTGCTTCTCAAACGGAAGGGATGGTTGCCGATGATCAGATGGCGATGCTCTACATTGGGGAAGAAAAGGCCGGGATATGGAAATTAAGTGCAGAGCCATCCGGTAGCACTGCCGGCGTGCTTCTTCCGTTAAGCGATGAAGCCTCAAACCGGAGTATCCGTTTTGATATCGAGGGATTGGCAATATTTAGCCTGCCAAATGGCGAAGGTTATTTGGTTGCCTCCTCGCAGGGAAACCACAGTTATGCCGTTTTCGATCGCAAATCGCCTCATCACTATCGGGGAAGCTTTCGGATCGTCGATGGCACAACCGATGGAGTCGAGGAGACAGATGGGTTAGAGGTCTGTAGTGAGTCGTTGGGAAGTCTCTTCCCCAATGGATTACTGGTTGTTCAGGACGGTTTCAATAAGGAAAACGGTAAGGCTGCACCTCAGAATTTTAAGCTGATCCGGTGGGATTCTTTAGCGGTAAAATTTGATCCGCCGCTAATGCTCCATTAATATATACGAATAGATTTTTTAGGTAGTTAATTTTTCTTATTGATTGTATCTATCGGTTGGCTTTTTACAGAAGCTGTACTTTTTGAAACCCGGAAATCCTTCCGGGTTTTTTGTTACAGATCATAATGGCCATTTTTTGATTTTTTTCTTCTTCCCGTTCAGCATCAGCGCCATTTTTATTTTATACCCGATAGGGTATAAAAACTATATTTATTTGAATTTTATACCTTATCGGGTATAGTCTATCGATTTTTTTGGTCTGTTTAGGAGCGGGAATAAGGGGTCGTCTCCCGCGGATGGTGCCGATTGGGTGAATTTAATCCGCGAATCATAAAGTTTTAGGACAGAATGGAGTTGAAGACCCGGGTTAGATTTTCGATTGATCTGCCGGGGGGTGGATCTGTTGGAATTGGTTTTTTGTCCAAATAGGCGTAAATTTAGTTATATGGTTCATGGCTTGTATTTAAACCTTTGAAAATAATAGTCATGAAAAAGATAATGAGGCTAATATTTACGCTTTTATTGTGGGGTGGGGCCGTTATTCCAAATCCGCTGGCATGGGCACAGGAAAGCAGCGCCGATCTGTTGAGCATGGCCGGAAAGGATCGGTTGACGACCTTTACCCGCAGTCCTTCCCCGAACTTCCTTCCTGCCTCTGCTTCCGGTTTTCTTTTACTGTCCGATTCGGTCTATCGGGTTGGCAGTAAGGAGTATTTCATGCAGTTGAGCCAAAAGAACCGGACGGCGGCCTGGGTCTTTCTGGGAGCCGGAACAGCCATGATGATCGGAGGAGCGGTTGCCTTTGACTCGTCCTGGGATTCAGAATACGCTACAAAGACCGATATCGCAGGTTTCATTGTCCTGGGAGGGGTGATCGCAGATGTGGTCAGCATCCCGTTTTTCATTACCGCAGCCAAGCACAAGAGACGGGCGATGGCGCTCTCCGCCGGGAGCCAGTTGGTTCCTGTTCGTTACGATCCGGCTAATCCGTTTCATGCTCAGGCCAACGTTACCATCCGGATATATTGGTGATTGAAGTGATCTGTCAGCGATCCTCCGGGGGATAAAACAGGGTAGGGTCAGGAATTCTCCTAACCCTATCCTGTTTAATATTTAGTCTGGTTTTTGGAATTATATCCCGGCTACCACGACCTTATCGAAGACCAGGCTCGGGAATCGGGCCTGGCTGTAAATCCATGGATCATTGCCCACTTCGATCAGCCTGTTCCAGAACTTCAGGTGGTTGTCGGCAATATTCAACTCGGCCACGTTACGAACCAGTTCCCCTTTATCATAGAGCTTACCAATGATCCCCACGGAGAAATCGCCGGTGGTGTTGTTCGAGTTACCACCGATAAAATCGGTAACGACGATACATCGCCCCAGATCTTTGATGATGGTCTCCAGGTCGCGGGACCCCGGAGGGATGACCAGGTTGGAGATAGAGCCCGAGGTGGGTTCCCATCCCAGTTTGCGGCTGTAGTACCAGTCAACCAGAAATTCGTTCACCTTCCCCTGATCGAAGAGGTTGCGCCGGCGGGCGGGAAACCCGTCCCCGTCGAAATATTTCGAGCCCAAAGCGCGGGGAATAAACGGGTCGTCCTGGATCGTCAGGAGTCGGCTGCCGATGATCGCTCCTTTCTTGTCGGCCAGGAACGAGCGTTTTTGCTGGATATTGCCGGCGCTCAGTGCGTTGAGCAGTCCCGATACCACCCGCGAAGCGCCACGGTTCACGAGGATCACCGGTAACGTCTCGGTCGGGATCTTCTTTCCACCCATCAGTTCAAGGGTGTTTTGGGCCGCCTTGGTCCCGATCTCCTGCAATGATGGCAGGTCTTCGCGGTAGCGGCACCCGACCTGGTAATAGCCCGAAGGACGGCGATCGCCCTCATCCTGAGCTGTCATTGAAGCTCCGAGCCAGGTACTGGTTCCCTGACTCAACCCTTCAAATCCGTTGCTGCTCATGGTCAGCTCTTCATAGCTCTCATCGTTCTCGCCCGCCTCGACCGAGATCACCTTGCTGCCGCCCTTATTTATACAGGCTTCTTCGATGGTTCTTACCATATTGTGGCGATCTTCGGAGGTTAACTGTGATTGTGAAGGATCGGCCAACTGAAGATCGGCGGTGCTCCTTCCGGCATAATATTTCGGGTCGGGCAGGGTGCGGTAGGGATCCTCTTCCATGATCCGGGCGTTGTCGATTACCTCGGTGATAAAACTGCCCATCGTCGATTTGCGGAAATCGGGGGTCGATCGTCCGGCAAAGCGGTTATTGACATAGACCTCGAGGGAGAGCCCTTGCGTAATGGCCTCTTTGATCACCTCCGGTTTATGTTCGCGGTAGGTGATATCGACAAAACGCCGTTTCCACAGATTGACCCTACAGTCGTCGGCCCCTGCTTTTTTGGCCTGGTCGATCACCCAGCCAGCCAGTTCGCGGAAATCCTGTTGTTGATCTGTTGCCTGACTCATGACCGGCCTCCTTTCTGTTGGGTACCCCCAACGGTTAACGATTTAACCAGGCAGGTGGGCAACCCGAACGAGACCGGGACTCCTTGCCCGTTCTTGCCGCATTGACCTGCGCCGCCGTAATAAAATTCCAGATCATTGGCCGCCATCGTGATATTGGCCAGCATCTTTGGCCCGTTGCCCATGATATTGACATCTTTGATGGGGGAGGTCAGCTTCCCGTTTTCGATCATGCGCCCCTGTGAGACGTAGAAAGCGAAATCGCCCTCGCCGATCTTGACCTGTCCGTTACTGACATCTTCCACGTAGATCCCGTTGCCGGCCTGACGGAGCACATCTTCGACGCTGGCCTCGCCACCCATCATATAGGTATTGCGCATCCGGGGCATCGGCTGGTTTTGAAAATCCTGTCTGCGCCCGTTACCGGTAGGCGCCACTCCATAATGTTTGGCCGATATCTTATCGTGCAGGTAACTGGTCAGGATGCCGTTTTCTACCAGGACCGTCTTCTGCCCGGGCGTCCCTTCGTCATCGACATTTAAACTGCCGGCCAGATTCATGTTGGTGCCGTCGTCGATGATCGTCACGAAAGGTTCGGCCACCTTCTTGCCCAGCATGGTGCTGTAGGTTGAGACTTTTTTACGGTTGAAATCGGCTTCCATGCCGTGGCCGATGGCCTCGTGCAACAGAACTCCGGTCACGCCCGGTCCCAGGACGACCGGGATCTCTCCGGCCGGCGGTTGGATGGCGTCGAAAAGTTTAAGCGCGTTACTGACGCTCTTGTTAACAATCGTATTGACTACCTCATCGGTATAATACTGGAAATCGCGTTGTCCGCCCAGGTTCCAGGACGCCTGTTCCCGTTTTCCGTTCCGTTCGGCCACCACCGAGGAGGAGAGATAGCCTGAAGGGATAAGGTCTTCCGCGATGATCCCGTCGCTGGTGACGATCATGATTCGTTTGACGCCATTACGGAAGCCGGCATTCACCTTGACAATCTCTTTCGACTGGGAGAAACTCTTCTCGTTGATCGCCTGGAGCAACGGCAGCTTAGCCTGTGCCGGTATCCCGTTAAAATCGGGCGATACCGGGTAATAGTTACCGAGGGCGGCTTTACCAAAGTCTCCTTTCACCTTCAAGGCTTGTCTATCGCTGATGGTGGCTGCAGTGGCGGCCGCCGATAACATTGACTCAGGAGTCAGGTCCTGTGTGAAGCCATAACCGATCTGGTCACCTTTCACGGTACGGATGCCCACCCCCAGCGAGATATCGCCGTACGACTGGTTAACCTTGCCATCTTCGAGGCCCAGATAGTTAGAAACCGTGTACTCAAAATAGAGGTCGGCAAAGTCGCCGCCCTTCGAGAGAGCCTTGGCCAGCAGTTGCCGGCAGATTCCCTCGTCAATCCCGAATTCCTTCAGAAAGTAGTTCGCTGATCCTTCCTCCTTTCGCAAGGTGCAAGAATCAAGTCCCGGTAGCAACCACAAGGCGCTGCCCACCAGGGTAGAGTCTTGCAAGAATTTTCTCCGCGAGATTGTGTTCATATTCATTATGCAGTTAGTTAAAGCATTAAAATTAAGAAGAATGAATGTAAAAATGAAATAATTTAACAACAGATTCGAATAGTAAGTCTCAATCTGGCTATTCCCCCGGGAGAATGGGGAACCGGCAGTTTTAATCAAACAAAACAGGTTGTGTTTGGATACATAATTTACTAAATTTGAATTGTTCCTGAATTGAAAAATGCAGTTAATTAGCTTTATGTTCTCCTGTACTTAAGAAAAACAGCAAACTATTCTGATTGAAATTCAGTAGTTGTTTTGGTTTGGCCCCCGTCAACTATCCATTCTTAATATAACTGACTGGTTGTTGTTTTGAGAGCCTATCCAAAGGCAATGGGGCATGATGCGTTAATGACAGAGAGCATATTTGATAGTCGGGGCGCGACTTGGAGTCGCACTCCGACTTACTGCACTACTGTCATTGGTGATGAAGTGGAAACTCCCAAACTGAAAACAATAGTCGGGATTTCTTTGCACAGTAGTGATTTGAAATTATTCTATCATTATTACAATTTGATCCGGTATTGCTATAATAATCTTATTTAATAGGCGTTTATGAGAAAAGATGTGGTGGTAATATTAGCATTGCCTGACTTATATAGATATTTATTCTTCCTTTAGGTTAGATTTTATTCAATTTTCAATGCTTAATGATCAGAAATAAAGCACGGTAATATTATTTTAACCTTTATTTACGATTTGTTAACATCCAAAATTTGGTGGGGTATCCAAATGCCTTTACCTTTGTGGTACATTTTTTTCATAAGTTTAGGTTTAGTTAGGTTAGTTAGTTTGGTTAGTTTTAGTAAAAGGACATATCCTCCCCGGATTGTCCTTTTCTTTTTTTATATAATCTCCTTTCCGGGATACCCCGGATCTCAGTCTGCTATAATCCGGTCTCCTGAACCGTTTTTAATCCGATCCCCGGACGATCGTTCAGGGTGATCTTGCCATTGATAACTTTGACTCCCTCGTAAGGATCATTGCTGATCAGCAGGTTCCCGTCCAGGTCAGCCCAGGTAGTAGCCGGCGAGAGTTGGGCTGCGGCGGAGACGGCACACGAGGTCTCGGTCATGCAGCCAATCATGACTATCATTCCTAACGAGTGGGCCAGGATGGCCATCTGATGGGCTTCCCGCATTCCGGTACACTTCATCAGCTTGATATTGATGCCGGAATAGATCCCTCTCGCTTTTTCCACATCGGCGAGGCGTTGCACCGATTCATCGCCGATGGTGGGGAGGGGGCTTTGTTCGGTGAGCCAGGCCATCTCGTCGATCGCCGTTTTGGGCATCGGCTGTTCGACGAAGACGATCCCCCGCTCCTTCAGCCACCAGATCATCTCCAGCGCCTTATTCTTGTCGGTCCACCCCTGGTTGACATCGACACAGATCGGGACATTGGTGACCGAACGGATGGTTTCAATCATTTGTTTATCGCCCTCGAATCCCAGTTTAACCTTTAGTATTTTGTAGGGTGAGGCTTCTTTCGTCTTTTCCCTGACCACTTCTGGGGTATCGATCCCGATGGTAAAGGAGGTGTTGGGGCTCTTATCCGCATCGAATCCCCAGATCTTGTACCAGGGCTGCTTCATGATCTTCCCGGTCAGGTCGTGAAGGGCAATATCTATGGCGGCCTTTGCCGCGCAGTTGCCCGGCATCACCTGATCGACATAAGCCAGTATCTTATCCATCTGAAACGGATCGTTGAACTGTGAGAGGTCGAGAGCGGAAAAGAATCTGGTGGCCGATTCGACGCTCTCACCCAGGTAGGGGGGCATCGAGGCTTCACCATATCCTTTGATCCCGTCGATCTCCAGGCAGGTGAGCATGGCCGGGGTGTTATTGCGCGACGAGGTGGCCAGCGTGAAAGTGTGCCTTAACTTCAGATCGTAGGGGATAAAACTGAACTTCAATCCCTTGCTGTTCCTGTTTTTGATTGGCGGGTTCGCGAGGGCAAAAATTTGTTCGATACCGCATGTTCCGGCTATTGCGGTCAATCCTCCCAAACGGATAAAATCTCTTCTGTTTAAGCTCATTTTCTTTTTCAATCAATTGTTCGACAGTTTGTTCAGTTGTACCAAGGGTGGTTGGCAACCCGGGTGATTCCTTCCCGGTCAAGGGCGTGGAGGATGCGTCGGGCCGATACCCATCGTTCCAGGGTACCCGGCAGATAATTCGCTGCTTCGGGGTTCAGACTGCTGATCTTCACCATGCCTGAAGCGTGTATATAGAGGTCCTCGCCCAGATAGAGCGCCACATGGTTGACGCGATCTATTCCTCTTCCGAAGAAGAGCAGATCGCCGGGCTGCAGGTTCTTCCGGTCATTTATCCCGACGGGTTCACCGTAGCGCGCCTGTTGTGAGGCATCGCGGGCGAGGATCACTCCCTGTGAGAACCAGACCGTCTTGGTCAGCCCTGAGCAATCGGCGCCTTTGGTGGAGGTCCCGCCCCAGAGATAGGGGAGTCCCATCAGCTTCTTGGTTATCGAGAGCATCGCGGCGATGTCGGGCTGGCGCTCTGTCCATTCACCCCAGCTGAGGCATTCTTCCCGGCTGACATACCCGATCCGCCCATCGGGGAGCCTGATGCGGATAAAACCGTTCTGCTCACCCTCCGATTGAAGAATATCGCCCAGTACCAGGTCGGTCATGACATTGGCTTCCGCTGAAGGGGCATCGGACGCCACACCGTTGATCCGGTTATAGATCACCCGTTCAACTTTCTTCCATTGGTCCATCTTTTGAGAGGTCATACACACCAGTCCGTTCTCCTCCATCCAACCGATGTAACGATCGGGTGTCTGAATCCTGTACCAGTTATCCGAGACCTGGAGTATCCTCATCGGGGTTCCCATTAAAGCCTGGGTCACCATCTCGGAGGCATGGGCAGGATTGGCGCGTACGGGAACGACCGAAAGGGTCGCTAACCCCCAAAGGGTATCGCCCAGAGTGCCATCGGGAAGGAGCTTCAGCGAATCGTGATAACGAATCGAAGCCTTGTTCAGCGAGTCAAGCAAAGCCTGTTTGGCCAGCGGCTCGGTCGTTTCGCCGCTCAGCACCAGCGTACCGGCCTGGCTGCGGACCTTCGCCTCGAAGAGGGCGGTCCGGTGATCGGGTGTAAAACCTGTGCGTATCTCCCCGATCAGTCGGGTCACACGGGTGAGGTTCCTGCTCTCGGTACAGGCTCCTCCTGCTAAAAGGATCAGGAGGCTAAATGTTTTAACGAGGAGACTCCTCAGCCTGTTCCTGATAAAAGTTTTCATAAAGTATCTTTAAAATATCGGTCCTCACGTTCATTTCGCTGATCCGGTTATTCTCCCGGGTGGGGAAGACCCTGTTGGAGAGAAAAATATAGACCAGTTGGCACTTGGGATCTATCCATACAAAGGTACCGGTATATCCCGAATGTCCAAAACTTTCGGGACTGGCATTTTTCGTGGGATAAGACTCTTCCGGAGTTACTTCCCGGTTGTTCAGTAACGGCTTGTCGAATCCCATTCCACGACGGTTGCCGTTTTGCGGGAACTGGACCTTTGTGAATTCGGTAACGGTTTCTTTTTTAAGATATTGCTTTCCGCCGTAACTCCCCTCCTGCAGGTAGAGCTGCATCAGCTTGGCCAGATCGTTGGCCGAGGCAAAGAGACCGGCATTGCCCGATAATCCTCCCATCGTGGCCGACGATTCGTCATGTACACTGCCCTGAAGCTGTATTTTCCGGTAGAGCTGATCGTTCTCGGTGGGAATAATCCGCTCGCGCGGGAATTTATTCAACGGGAGGTAGGTCACCGTGGTAGCGCCCAGCGGTTGGTAGAACTCCTGATCGACATATTCCTGGAACGGGATCCCGGTGATCCGGGTCACGATCTGCGAAGCGATGAGCAGCGGCAGATCACTGTAAACATATTTACCCCGCGTGGTGAGCGGCGATTTCCTGATCTCTTTATTGATATAGTCAATAAAATTGCTCTTCAGCCAGATGTCCGGCGCCACATAAAGCAAGTAGCGATTGTCTTTCGTGATGGAATAATATTTCGGGGATAAACTTCCCTCTTTCATCGTCTTTTTCCAAAAGGGGATGGATGGGGTGAGCCCCGATTGGTGCGAAAGCAATTCCCGCAAGGTGATCTCCTCCTTGTCGGATCGGTGGAACAGTCTGTTTCGCCATTCCGGGAAATAGACGGAAACTTTCTCGTCAGGATCGATCAGCCCATTATCGTACAATTTCATGATCCCCGGAAGGCCTCCGCTGATCTTGGTCACTGAGGCCAGGTCATACAAATCGTCCTCCCTGACCGGGTCAATTTTATCGTAGGTGTGATACCCATAAACCTTGCTGAAGATCACCTTCCCCTCTTTAGCCACCAAAACATTACATCCCGGGAAAGCCTCCTTTGCCAAAGCGTTATTAACGATCGAATCAATCCCGTTGCTCAGTCTTGTCCCGTCAAGACCCAGCTCTTCGGGGATCGTATATTTCAAACGGATAGGTTTTTCTATGCTTATCCCGCTGCCCGCAGGGTAAAACTCCCCAATGTTCCCGCTCAGCCGTCCAGTGGTCCCGATTCCCCCGAAAATCAGCTGGGCCGACAGCTCCTGGTTCAATAGTCCATCCTGTAGGGCCAGCAGTAGCGCTTCGGGTTTTTCGGCAAGATTAATTTTTGTCAGCAGACTGGCTTCCGCGAACAGAACCAGCACCGATTTCTTTTCACGGGTCAGGTAATCGTATAAAGGCTCAATATCCGATGGCTCGGTGATTCCTGCAATGATCAGGTTATAGGACGAAAGCTCTTTTTTTAAAGAAATGATTTTCTCCGGATCAGAACTGTCGGGGAGGTGAAACGGATCGACCTTCGTGTACCGGGAAAGCATTCGCTGAAATGCGGGTAACGGGGATTCCCCAACCGAAAGGGCCGCTATTTTCAGCGTATCGAGCCGGTCAAGCGGAAGCCTATTTTGGCGGTTTTCCAGTAAAACCAAGGATGCTTCAATAGCCTGCCGTCTGGATAATTCTTCTTGCCCCGGACTCGCGGTCCTTGACGAAGCCGACAGATCCGGCTGGGCCTGAGTCCAACCAATAGCCTCAGTCAGGATAAACAGGATCAAATATGTCTTCACTAAACCCAGTCTCATATCGTCATTTAATTACTTAAGCTACAATCTGTAAATAACCCTTACAGTGGTCTTTTCCTACGCCTTCTTCTTTATCCCAAACTCCGGATTGATCTTCAGGAAGAAGACCGGGATCACCCCGGGTATCATGCAAAGCATCACCCAGACAAAGAAATGCCGGTAGCCTATGATTTCCTGCAGCCAGCCCGAGAACATGCCCGGCAGCATCATGCCCAGCGCCATAAAGCCGGTGGCAATGGCAAAGTGGGCTGTCTTGTTCTTCCCTTCCGAGATGTAAATCATATAAAGCATATAGGCTGTGAATCCGAAACCATAGCTGAACTGTTCGATAGCGGCGCAGAGTCCGATAATCAGTTGACTTTCCGGTTGGGCATAGGCCATATAGACATAAGCCAGATGGGGGATGTTGATCGCCAGTACCATCCACCATAACCAGTATTTCAATCCCTTGCTCGAGGCTGCGATGCCACCCAGGATTCCACCTGCCGTCAGGGCCAGAATCCCGAAAGTCCCGTAAAGCAGTCCCACATCGCCCGTGGTGAGTCCCAGTCCTCCCAATTGTCGCGAATCGAGCATGAAGGGCGACGCCATCTTCACAAGCTGCGCTTCTCCGAACCGGTACAACATCAGGAAAGCGATCACCACAGCGATATCTCTTCGTTGGAAGAAGGTCCCAAAGGTGTTGAAAAACTCTTTGAACAGGTTCTGTCCCCCAACCGATGATTGTTGGTCAGAGGTTGGGTAAGGTAATATAAACCGGTGGTAAAAAAAGAAAATGACAAACAAGGCGGCAAGGATCACGAAGGTGATGCTCCAGGCTAAAGGGATATTGCCGGAGGTCCCCTGATAAACGGCCGAAGCCGGACGGTTCAGCTTTGGATCACACTGGAAAAGCAGGTAAGCCGGTTGCTGATAATTGTTGGAGTTGAAACTTAACCGCTCTCCTTCCAATAGTTTGATACTGCTATCTCCCTTGCGGAATTTCAGGTTCAGCACCATCTCTTTCCCCTCTTCCGGCTGACCGTTCAACCTGACCGCTACCACCGTTATGTGACCGGTCAGGCTGCCGCTCTCCGCAGTCGTGGCCCTCGGACTAAAATGTTCTTTCAGAAAATCTCCCAACGGAATTGCGATAGCCCGCGACCAAAGCGACCCTTCCTTTTGTCTGTCCCCGCTCTTCCCCGCAGCCGGCTGACCGGCAACAAACCCGTTCTCCTGGTTATGACGGACCACCAACCTGCGGATCGAATCCATTTTTTCGGACGGGATATCCTGGGTTGAGAGTTGTGCCTGTTGCGGGAAGGTGACAAAGTAATTTTTCCCAGTTTTGGCCGACTGACTTATGGAGGCCTCCGGGAGATTTATTTCAGCCGAATAGCCCGGATCTGCCGAGAGATTGATTTCGATGGGCGGGAGCCCGGTGGAGGTTTCAAAGAAGCCGGCCAGGATGATCAATAACCCCTGCCCGGTAATCATCGCGATCCGGTAGAAGGTGCTGCGGATCCCGACGAAATAGGCCTGATGGTGTTCTTCAAGTCCTAACATGTAAAAACCGTCGGCGGCAATATCGTGGGTGGCTGAACTGAAGGCCAGCAACCATAAAAAGATCAGGGTTATTTTGAAGAAGCCGGGAAGGGGTAGGGCCAACGCCACGCCTCCAAATCCTGCCCCGATCAGCAACTGCATGACAATAATCCACCACCGTTTGGTCTTGAGCAGATCAACGATAGGGCTCCAGAGCGGTTTGATCACCCAGGGCAGGTAAAGCCAACTGGTGTATAAGGCAATATCGGTATTGGAGATCCCCAATCGCTTGAACATGATCACGGCGACGGTCATGGCCACCACGTAGGGAATCCCCTCTGCAAAATAGAGGGTGGGGATCCATAACCAGGGATTTCGTTTAGTTGGTTTCATTGGTGTTAGCTTCATTTGTTTTTTCTCCGTGAACCTCCTTTTTCTCTCTGTGCCCCTCTGTGTTAGAAAGAGCAGCATGATTTTTCAGGAAAAGATTATTTTTTATATAAAACGTTCAGCTTTGCTTCCCGAAAGTAATGCCCCAATATCTCGTCGAAGCGGTACCCTTTCTCGCCCATCATCGCGGCGCCGATCTGGCAGAGTCCCACGCCGTGTCCCCAGCCCGCCCCGGTCAGGATAAACTTCCCGGGTATCCCGTCAACAAGCTCTTGCCGGTCAACGACAAACGCGGAGCTGTACAGGTGCGTCTCCGACAATGTTTTCCTGATCTCCAGTTCTTTGCCAATGATCAGCGTCTTTTTTGTCCCGATGATCTTCAGTTTGATCACCCTGCCAGATTTGCCCCGCTGCACAGGAACAAGGTCAATAATCTTCCCAAAATCACGTCCGCTTTTCCGGGCAATCAGCTCCGAGAGTTCTTCCTGGCTGTATCCCACTGTCCAGCGGTAAAAATCAGGGGTCTCCCGATCGTAATCGTTCAAGACCTGGGAGAGTACCTTTCTGTCGGTGGTGTTGCAGAAAGCCGGCGGGGCATTTCGTATCCACCGTTCGGCGGCAGTTTCATCGGTGAGGTCGGGTTTTAACCCTTCCGGCATCACCGTATCATCAACAATGGACTGCAGGTAAGGATGAGCCACCGGTTCCCAGGTATTTTCGAAGGTCTCGGTAATGCCCCCGCAGCTTTTCGAGAAACGGGCATCGCAGATCTGACCCTCGTGCATTAAGACCAACCCGAAGGTTTCCTCAATCGCCTTAGTCACCAACTCGCTCGACTGACGGGTGATGCCCTGGTAGCGCTGGCAATGATCGTCGGCGCAGACATCAAAGTTGAGGTGATCCTCCCGGTCGTACCAGCGGATATATTCCTCATCCGTCTCCACGATGGGACGATAATCGTCTTTTTTCTTCTTCAGTTCTTCTCCTTTGACCACCTGGGCCAGTAACCACGACCGCGAGATCACCGCGTGGGCTTTCAGTAGTTCGAGACTGCTGGTGGCGCTCATCTCTGAGGAGATCACGCTGATCAGGTAATCTTCGAGCGGAAGGATATTGATGGCAGTCAACTGCCCATTCTCCGTGATAAACTTCAGGGATCCTTTAAAACGCTGCTCCTCTTTCCGCTCCCAATGGAATTTTTTCCCGATGGTTACTCCGGATAAATCAAATGAGGATTCATGATAACGGACCGGATGAAAGATAATTTCCGAAGACTCCATGGGTGTACCGTTGAGAAGGATCCTCCTCCCGTCGTAGCTGATCCGCTGTTGCCCCGAAAATTCTTCGCCGGTGCTCTCCATCCTGAAGCGCCCGTTCAGCGCGAACCGGATCACCGGCTCATTCATGATCCCGATCGTCAGCGTGGGTTGATTCATGTCCTAAAACGTTAATTCTGTTTGTACGGCGCTTTTCAGTTGTTCAAAAAGCGGCTGGTCAATCGTTAACTGGGCAAAAATATCTGCAATATCCTCGCGGGTGATTTTGTCAAAATCCTCCTTCCTCGGGGTGATAAAGACGCCGCCAAAATCGACCGATGCCGGACTGATCAGCAATTGCTCTTTCCCTTCGGCCTGGTATTGCCATGGCCGGTGTAATTTTCTGGGGAAGAGATGGATGGTCCAGTTCCCTTTGTGGAAATTGCAGAGCGCGTTGAGCATGGGTTCCTCCTTGTCGGGCTGATATTCCTCCAGCTTGTTGAAGATAAACTCGACGGCCTTAATCCCTTCGATCAGGTTCGACGTCTCGACCGATACCATCCTCCGCAAATAATGGTCGAAAGCCCAGACACTGGTCTTTTCCCCCGCGATCAACAGGTTCGAAGTGTTTGTCTTCATCTTCCTGAACTCAGCTTCAACGGGCATGAAGCTGTTCTCTCCCGCCTGGAAATGAAGGTGGTCGGGCGCCGAGGCCCCGCATTCAGGTCCGTTGTAGAAGAGGGTGAAACCCTCCAGATCGGCGGCAATCATCAGCATATCCACCATCCCGCCGTAGAAACGCTGATCGGTGTGCCCGATGCTGGTGATGGTAAAATGATGACGGAAAATAGGATAGGGGTTGAGCAGGATCTTGTATCGCCCTTCCCACTCGACCGATTTCTGCTCTTCGGGGCGATTCTCATCGCAGAGAAAACAGGCCCGCTGCTCAATGGATCTCCGGTCCACCCTGGCCGACGAGGAACGGATCCTTTCAGGGTTGTATTGTACCTTTATTCGGAAACCGTTGAAGAGAAAAATCTTCTCTTCGGTCTTTTGCAGTCCGTCATAGTTACTGGCCGCCATGGGCCAGATATCGAGTTGTAAGGTCTGAAAATCAAGCAAAAGCTGCCGTCCGCTCTTGCCCGTTTGTGCGATTATTTTCTTCAGCATCAGATGTATCAATTGTCGTAGGGGTTGTCGCCCTTTACGCGGTTCGTATTGCTTTGATCTCCTTCTTTCTGGCCATCAGTTCAATGGTCCGGATGTGGTCTTTGTACAGATTGTGCCCGTTCATCGTTTCGATGTTAAGTGAGGCGTCGGTGTTCTCCTCCCACCGGCGGCAGAGGTAGATCGGCTGATAGATCCGACCGATCCGGTAGCGCCGCGAAATGGCCAGCCCCAGCGCGTAATCTTCACCGTAGCTGACATTGGGAACATGGATCTGCCGGAGTATGGGGGTGTAGAAAGCTCTCGGGGCTCCCAGTCCGTTGATGCGCAGGGCATTGTTGCGCCCGTTCTCAGGGGTCCATTCCTTATGGTCGATGAGGCCGGGCGGAATTTCCTCCAAGGCAAAGTTGACCATTCGGTAACTGCCCACCACCATCGCACAGTTCTGTTCGTAGAAAGCATCCACGACCTGTTGCAGGGTCGTCTCGTCGAGGTAAAGATCGTCGCTGTCAAGCTGTACTGCAAACTTGCCGCACTTTTTATGGTTGACCGCCTCGTTCCAGCATCCCCCGATACCCAGATCTTTCCTCCCGGGAATAATATGCAGCAGACGACTGTCGGCTGCCGCGTAGCTTTCAATCACCTCTGTGGTGCCGTCGGTGGAGTAGTTATCCACGATGATCAGGTTGAACTTGAAGCTCGTTTTTTGCGATAACACCGATCGGATCGCATCTTCGATCGTCTTCACCCGGTTCTTCACCGGTATTATGACCGAGGCTTCATTGGTAAACTCCTGCTCGTCGAACCTGACTGTGGCGAATTCGGGTGGTAGGTAGGCCTCAATATTTTTCAGGTGCCGCGTGCAGGCCAGCTCCATCTCAACCTGTACCGCCCGGTTCTTCGGATCGACATAATCGAACTGTTTCTCCCCCGATCGCCGTAGATCCGACTCTATTTCTGTGTAGAGATACTCCGGGATGCGGAAAAGATGGGATTGTTCCGATACTGCCAGCCTTAACGCGTAAAGTCCTGCAAATTGATAATTACCGGCAATTTGTGCAGCACATTTTTTCAGGATATCGGTTTGGAAAAAGAGCAGCGATCCGAAATTGAAATCATCGCGCAAGCTTCCTTCCTGGTAATCGGTCACCGGCGTCGGCTCGATCTTGCCGTTCTTAATGGCCAGGTAGTTCGAATAGATCAAACCGCTTTGGGTATCTTCGGCCACACGCACAAATCTCTCCAGGGCCAGTTGACCCAGCTTCAGGGGACTTGTCCGCGTATAGATCAGCGAGTAGGGGGTATTGGCGATGGCAGCCATTTGTTTTATCGCCTCTCCCGAGGTGAAGGAGCCGACCACCAGCGTGGCCATCCCTTTCATCGTGCACTCATTCTCAGGATTACACACCACCACGATCTGGCCCACCAGTGGCGATGATTTTAATTCCTCGATGGTGAACCGGCTCTCTTCGTCCGTGCTGAAGGGAATAAAACAGGTGATTTGCTTAACTATGGTTGTCATTGTCGTTTGAATTTCAGGATAAAGATTAAAAATGGCATTTTTTCTGAAACTATCCGAATATTTCGAATGATTTTAAGGCTTTTGCCTCTTTTCACATCCCTTGACCCCGTTGCTCTTCTTTCGGGGTGGTGCGTCGAAGGCGTGAAAATTCCTGTCAAAAATAAATTATTGTACTATAAATGTAAAATTGGAAATCACCCTCTTCGATGTTGCCTTTAAAACTAATTCAATAAACGGGCTAAAGAAAATGTGAAATTCAATGATTTTTGGCTAAAGCCGTTTGCTGTGTTCGATAATCATAGATTTGTTAATCCGTGTTTATGTCACCAGATCAGGAGCATAAACAAAGGTTTAAATAGAATTAAAAGCAGAACTGGAATAATCGCTATTATGCAAATTCACGTATTCCTCCTTTATTTTAAATGGTAATAAGATTAGAGTGTTGATTTTAATTCTTATATTTGCATTAAATAAAGTCAATCCAGTAATCTTATTTATCAAGCAATGTCAAAGCTAAATACATTTTCAGAAGATCAGATTGTTCAAAAGATACAATTTGAAAATCCTTGGTGGAGAAGTGGTTGCATAGATGAATATTATTCGTCTATGAAAAGAAGATTGTACTTTAATGTTTTTAAACCATTGGTTATTGACAATCCAATAAAAAGGGCAGTTGTGCTGATGGGGCCAAGAAGAGTTGGCAAGACAGTTATACTTTTTCACCTTGTCCAGGAACTAATAGATGCCGGTTACAATCCTAAAAAGATTTGCTATTTGTCGATTGAAAATCCAGTCTATAATGGAATCAGTTTAGAGAAACTATTTGAATTATGTAGGAAAGCCAATGGGGATGAAAGTTCAAAAGATTATTATGTGATTTTTGATGAAATACAATATTTAAAAGACTGGGAGGTTCATCTGAAAACCCTGGTCGACTCTTATCACTATGTGAAATTCATTGCGTCTGGCTCTGCTGCTGCGGCATTAAAATTAAAAAGTAATGAATCCGGTGCGGGGCGATTCACGGATTTTATTTTACCTCCTCTGACCTTTCATGAGTACATTAATCTTAAGGGACTTGACCATCTGATTATCTCCGCCAATAAAGAATGGAATGGTCATCAGAAGAGTTATTACAAAACAGTAGATATTGAAGAATTGAACAGGCACTTCATTGATTATATCAATTTTGGGGGGTATCCTGAGGTGTCTCTTTCGTCACAGATTCAATCAAATCCCGGTAGGTATATTCGCAACGACATCATTGATAAAGTCTTGCTTCGGGATTTGCCCAGTTTATATGGAATCCAGGATGTTCAGGAACTGAATTCGTTGTTTACAACAATTGCCTATAACTCGGGAAATGAGTTTACTTTTGATGAATTATCAGTGACATCCGGTGTGTCTAAAAACACAATCAAAAGGTATATTGAATATTTAGAAGCAGCATTTTTAATCAGAGTTATTCATCGAATTGATATTAATGCCAAAAAATTCAAAAGAGCAAATTTCTTTAAAATATATCTGACCAATCCTTCATTACGAAGTGCCCTTTTTTCTCCAATATCAGCAACTGATGATTTTATTGGGAATATGGTGGAAACTGCAATATTTTCACAGTGGAGTCATAACTCTGAGTTTTTACCCTATTATGCCAGATGGAGCAATGGAGAAGTTGATATTGTTGGTTTGAACAATAAACAGAAACCATCGTGGGCCGTTGAAATAAAATGGAGTAACAGATTCTCAAAGGATGTTAGATTGCTCAGTAATCTCAAATCCTTCTGTTTGAAAAATGGCATTAATCGTACTCTTATAACCTCAATAAATGTAGACGAAATAAAAAACGAGCAGGATATTCAATACGATTTTACTCCATCCAGTCTTTACTGCTACACAGTGGGAAGAAATGCGGTAGAAAGAAAAATGTCTGATTCATTATCTATTTTCGAAAACGAATAAAAGCGAAAGGTAATAATTTGAACTCTGAGCGATGCCCAATTCCTAACCCTCTTTGTCGGTAACCTGTTGTTAGGTTGTGCTTTTGCAGATAAAACGGTGGAAATTGTATCGTCGTTCCCGTTATCTGTAACCGGTAGTTCCTATGTGGGAATCTGCGATTCGGATTTAACTTGTTCGGTGTAAAATTTACCGGCAAAAACTTATGATCAATCATTGTCAAATGAGCTGCTTTTTCCCTTTGACACATATTTTTTCGTAATTTCAATAACCGTGGGCTTCGGCGTGAGCTCAGCCGAACGGTGTTAACCCACGGTATGAAGAATAACCTGATTCTGCAGCCCTGAAGAGGCTGAACTTCGGCCCCGGATTTACTCCATTTGTTATAAAAATTTCGTTTTTTTGTTCAGTAATGATAAATCAATAAAATGAAGCTTATTGCGGACAGCGGTTCGACCAAAACCGCCTGGAAACTGGTTTCCGGTAACGGGGAGACCCGCGATATCCAAACCTCGGGCATCAATCCCTATTTCCGAACCAGCGACGATATCTACCTGGATCTGCAATCCTCGCTCTTCCCGGAAACGGGGAGTCGGGTCACCCGGATCTGGTTTTACGGCGCGGGGGTGACCTCTGCCGCTAAGGGGGATATTGTACGCGAAGCCCTTTCCCGCTTATACCCCGATGCTGAGATTGAGATCGGGAGCGACCTGCTGGGCGCTTGCCGGGCCTTGCTGGGCCACCACCAGGGTATAGCCTGTATACTGGGCACCGGCTCCAACGCCTGCCTGTACGACGGAGAAAAAGTGGTCTCCAATATCCCGCCGCTGGGCTTTATCCTCGGCGATGAGGGCAGCGGGGCGGTAATGGGCAAGCATCTGGTCGGCGATTACCTAAAAGGGATCATGCCCGATCGGCTGCGAAAAAGGTTCTCCGAACGGTTTGCCCTGACGATGGAGGAGGTTCTCGACCGGGTCTACCGTCAGCCGCGTCCCAACTATTATCTGGCCGGTTTCACCCCCTTCCTCTCCGAGAATATCGGGGAGGAGTATTGCCGCGATTTTGTCACCCGCAATCTCGCCGCTTTCGTCGAACGAAATGTGCTTAGGCTCCCCGATTGCCGCGAACAGCCGATCGCATTCACCGGTTCGGTGGCCTGGCATTTCAGCACGATCCTTCAGCAGGTGCTGAGCGGTCATGGCCTGGGCGAAGCCATTATCCTGCAAGCTCCCATCGAGGGGCTGGTCAGTTATCACAGTCAGGATCCAATTATTTAATGATATTCATATAGGCTTATAAAATAATAAATGTGTATCCGGCAGATTGACTGAACAGAACTAAATAAGTCATTGATGGTCATTGATAGTCATTAAGTGGTCATTTATAGTCATTAAGTGGTCATTTATTGTCATTTATAGTCATTAAGTGGCTGAAACAATCAATGACAACCAATGACAAACATTGACAACCAATGACGACCAATGACAATTATTGACGATCATTGACAACCTCTGACGGAAAGATGACTTAATAAGGAAAGCAAATGTATATTCGAAAATAATATTTACATATGAAGCAGGTAAGCATCACTGAACAGGATTCGCTGTACGACGATCTGGAAAAGAAATCGGTGAAGGAGCTGTTGCTGGGTATCCATGAAGAAGATCAGAAAGTCCTTCCTGCCGTTTACCGGACCCTCCCTCAGATCGAACAACTGGTCGGACAGGCTCTGGAACGGATGAAGAAAGGCGGCCGGCTCTTCTATCTGGGGGCCGGCACCAGCGGACGGCTCGGCATCCTCGACGCTTCCGAGATCCCCCCTACCTTCGGGGTGGGCTACGACCTGGTCATCGGCCTTATCGCCGGCGGCGACCGGGCCATCCGTAAAGCGGTCGAAGCCGCCGAAGACGACGAAGCGATGGGATGGACCGAGCTGCAGAAATATCAGATCAATAACCTGGATACGGTGGTGGGCATCGCGGCCTCGGGCCGGACCCCTTACGTGGTGGGCGCAGTTCGGAAGGCCCGCGAAAACGGGATCCTCACCGCCTGCATCACCAATAATCCAGGCACTCCTCTCGCTCAAAATGTCGATATCGCCATTGAGGCTATCGTCGGTCCCGAGTTTGTGACCGGCAGTACCCGCATGAAATCGGGCACCTCGCAAAAGCTGATCCTGAATATGATCACCACCTCCCTGATGATCAAGCTTGGACGGGTGAAGGGCAACCGGATGGTCAATATGCAGCTGACCAATCAGAAACTAATCCTCAGGGGGACCCGCATGATCATGGCCGAGCTGGGTTACGATGAGGTAAAAGCCAAACGCCTGTTGCTGCTGCACGGTTCGGTGAACGAAGTTCTGATTGCCGCCGGGAAAACCCTACCACCGGTGGAATAACCATCCGGGGAGTAGGCAAAAATTTCAAATTTCTTACCTTCCCTCGATCATCGCCGGACTTTCTGTGCATCTTCTGTGCATCTTCTGTGCATCTTCTGTGCTATTAGAGCACACAATAGGTACGGAAAATGATCGTAAGAACCATAGGAAGTCCGGCCCAAGGCCCCCGTGAACGAGGTTGGATAGTAACCGGTACCTCTTTAATAACAAATCTGTTAAAAGAGTTAAAACATAGATTTGGAAAAGGGTTTGGTATTAACCCGGGTTTGATGTTTAATTGAATATTAAACATCTGAAATATAAGAAGGTAATAAGGTTAGATAGGCTTGTGTGTAAGATTTCCACGAAGGTTAGGTTTTAAAACCTTATTTTTAAAACCTTATCAAAACTATTTTAGCCTTGGTAGAAGTTCCGGATTCACACAAAATAACCTTATTACCTTATTTACAAAGCATTATTGCATATCTAAAATCGAACTCAGGTTAATCGTAACAGCTTCTTAATGAGGTGGTTTTATCTGAAATATCAGATTATCCAGTCACTGACTGGAAAATTAACCTGGACTCATCTACTGAATTGTTGAGGGTTTTAGATGCCCTGACAAGAGGATTCTATGAGAAACAAGCTGTAAATGATAATTGGGGCGTTCGGGAATTAAAAAGGCAGATTAATTCACGTTGTTTGAAAGATTAGCATTTTAAAATTTACCGAACAGGGGCTGACTCCGGCGATCACTGCCCGGAAGCGGGCTTCGGCGTTTCTCTTTTCCTTCCGAAATACTGTTGGAGGAAAAGGATCACGGAGTTTTTTATCGATTCGAAATTCCGGGCAACGACGGTGGTGATGCCATATTGAACCAGGAGTGCCACGTAGCGGAGCATCCTGTTCTGCGATTGGCCCACGATCATTTTCTTGGTGATGAAACCTGTGGCTATTCCTACAAGAGTGTCGATCAGACTGTTTCTCAAGTCGGGAGTGGTGGATATCTGGTTGAGCGTGTCCTTGATAAAGGTTACCGGGTTCAGACTATCGTAAGTGGTGATGAGTTGTTGTTTGAGCAGGCGTCCCTCCTCGGCATGTCTGACCTCCAGAAGTTTGATCTCCTCTTTCAGCGACTCTGTAGTGTATTTTTTCCCCATAATCGGTTTAGTTAAGCATTTGATTGATGACCGAATCGCTGACGGGTTTCTTGATCCACCGTTTTCTGAAGATCAGGAAGAGCAGGGCGATGAGGGCGTAAAAAGCGGCCACCACAAAGAATCCCAGCCACGACTTGCCGAGTAAATCACCGATCAGCAGGGCGAGGCCAATATTGAGGGTCATGAAGAACAAAGCAACCGATACAATGACTATGGTCCACGATACCAGGGAGGAGGTGGCGTCGGCTACCTTGTCTACGGCTTTTAGTTTGAGCAGCTCAATGCTGGTCTTACCGTACGATTCTGCCTGGTCGATCAGTTGATTTATAAGGGTTGCTTTGTCTTCCATTTCCTCTTTTGATTTGTTCAGATTTTTAATTTGCGTACAATACTTTTAATTAAACAAAAGTACACGTGTTCATCCGCGGGTGCCGGCGCTCAAAAAGATTATTGAGTCGCGGGCCCTTCCACGGAAGTTAATTTCATTCAGGTGCCGATTTTGCTTCTTCTTTCTTTTCGAATTTTTCGGCAACCGTGTCGACGAACTCATTGAATTTCTCCTTGATGTCGTCGACATAGTCTTCACCCTTTCTCAGGATTTTCTGACGGGTGACACAACCTTTTTCCGGGGCGAAAAGTATCCCCAGTAAGGCACCGGCAGCAACACCGGCCAAAACTCCTAACAATACTTTTCCTGTACTCATGATAACGGATTTTTTGAGTGATACATAAAGTTAGTGAATTTAACGGAATTTTCAATTTTTTTTATGCTATTGAAGCGATAATTTTTCTGTGGATAAATTATGCTAATTTGCAGAGCCGGTCAATAGCTGTAGAGCAGGTTTATCTTTGACTATCATCAGCAGGTCAAGTCGGGCGCACCGAAATCAGATCCGCGGATTTTTTGGGATAAAAGGATCAATCCAAATGAACTTTGTTGTAAATATCCTGGATCACCAATCCCGCGAGGGTAAAACCATAGATGGCGGTAATATGGGCGGCGGTGCCGTTGATCACCGCTTTTTTGGTGGACCAGTCGTGATGGGCCAGATCGGGATCGCCGGGAAGGTTTTCCGATGGGGCATTGGAGGCTTCGGTTGAGGGTTCTGCACTCTTCCCCCCTCGGTTTTTCAGCAACTCTTCGCTGTAGATGCACATAAACTTTTTGGCCGGCAGTTCGCCCTTGCGGATCATTCCCCTTATTTTAGCGGCCAGCGGGCATCCCTGCACCTTCCAGAACTCGGCCACCTTGATGCGGGTAGGATCGAGCTTCAGCGACGCTCCCATCGAGGAGAAGAAAACGGCGTTCGTCCTGGTCGCCTGCCGGATCAGATGGACCTTGCTGCTGAGACTGTCGATCGCATCGATGATATAATCGTATTCTTCGAGCCGGAACGATTCGTGATTGTCCTGATTGTAGATCTTTTGAAGGGCGGTGATTTCGGCTGCCGGATTGATCTCGAGCAGTCGTTTTTTCAGCACTTCGGTCTTGACTTCCCCTACCGTGAGGATGGTCGCGTGCAGTTGCCGGTTGATATTGGTGGCGCTGATCCGGTCGGAATCGACAATGGTCAGATGATGGATCCCGGTACGTATCAGGCTCTCGGCACACCAACTGCCAACCCCGCCAATTCCGAACAGGATCACCTTCATGTTGGCCAATTGTGCCATCACCTCTTCCCCGAACAATAACTCGGTACGATGAAAAATCTCCTTTTTAAGTCCCATCATTTATCTGTCTAATCTTTCGTTGGACAAAATTACAAAAAAAGAGGTTGTGTGGGTTGTAGATTCCGGGTTGAGAGGTTAACACCTTAATCTGTCTTTTGAACAGGTTTCGTGATTGGATGGATGTTGGCACCATGGGGGGAGCTTGGTTTATGAAAAAGGGAAAGAGCGCTAAAGGCAGGGATATTTGCCAGTCGCGCTCATTCACCCCTTATTCGGAAGGGTATGCCCCGAAGGATTAGATGGCCCGGGCCACTTCGCCGTGCATATGATAGTCGAGGCCCATTTTTTGGACGGAGTCGGAGACCTTCACCGGTACGAAGCGGTCGATCAGGTGGAGCATCCCCCAGGTGAAGGCGCTGGCCCATATAATTGCCATCAACAGAGCGGCCACCTCTTTGCCCAGTAAGCCAAAGCCGCCGCCGTAGAGCAGTCCGTTCGGGGTGCCGGGATTGATTGCCGTGGTGGCGAATAGTCCCAGCAGCAGGGTGCCAAAGATGCCGCCCACGCCATGGACGCCCCACACATCGAGGGCATCGTCCCATTTCATATAGTTTTTGAATTCGACAGCCAGGTAACAGACGATTCCGGCCATGATGCCGATCATCGCTGAAGCTCCCACGGTGACATAGCCGGATGCGGGGGTGATGGTGGCCAATCCGGCTACCGCCCCGGTCATCAGACCGATGAAGGTGGGTTTTTTCTTTCCCCGGTTCCATTCGATCATTAGCCAGGTTATCGCCGCGAAAGAGGCGGAGGTGTCGGTGTTGATAAAGGCTGCAATGGTAATCTCGTTCATGTCCAGCTCGCTGCCGGCATTGAAGCCGTACCAGCCAAACCACAGTAGGGTTGTTCCGATGGCCACTAATGGAATATTATTGGGCTGGTGTTCCGATCCTTTACGTTTCCCAACGAAGATGGTGGCTACCAGTGCGGCAAAGCCTGCCGTGGCATGAACGACGATTCCCCCGGCAAAGTCGAGGACGCCCCATTGCTGAAGGATACCACCACCCCAAACCATATGGACAAAGGGATAATAGACGAAGATCTGCCATAGAATCAGGAAAAAGACATAGGACTTGAAGGTGACCCTATTGATAAAAGCCCCTGTGATCAATGCCGGGGTGATGATGGCAAACATCATCTGATAAGCAAAGAAAACGTATTCGGGGAAATCCTTTCCGGCCATCATCGTTTTGGGGGTTATTCCGTTCAGGAACGCTTTATCGAGATTGCCGATGATCCCGAACAGATCGGTGCCCTCGGCCAACGATCCGCTGAAGCAGAGCGAATAGCCAAAGCTGAACCAAAGGACCGAGGTGAGCCCAAGCGAGACGAAGCTTTGCATCATGATGTTGAGGATGTTTTTCTTGTTCCCCAATCCGCCATAGAAAAAGGCCAGTCCCGGTGTCATCAGCATCACCAGGCTGGTGGCTAAGATCATAAATGTAGTTACCCCTTTGTCGATCATTTTCTTTAGTGATTTTTTATTTTTTTTAATTTAAAAAATAATTGGCCAAAAATATAAAAAATGATATCAGATGTACTTAAAAAGGGGGTAAATGTAATTTGAAATGCTTATAAATTGAAACATGGCCTTTTTTGGTGTGGGGATATATTGGTTTGTGATGGTAAAAAAGATGATATACCCCTTATTTCTGAAGAGAAATATAGAAAGTTGATAATGTCAAGTGTAGGGTATTATAATAGGGGGTATGTCAATGAAAAAGTATTATATTTACAAATTGCCTGGTATTTTAGGCGCAAAATCGTCTTAAGAGAAGAAATGAAGAATGGCTTCCTTTCGGGTAGGAAAAAATCGTGAGGATTCTTGATTTTTCCTCCCGGGAGGTCACCCCAGGGAAAAGGGAAAGGATGCGATAAGGAGAAAGGGTAAATTTGAGTGTCGGGGCGCGACTCGGAGTAGTACTCCGACTTACTGCAGTCCTATTTCTGTCATTGGTAATAGAGCGGGATGAGAAATCTCATGGACAAATGCTATTTAGGATTGTACAAGCTTAGGGTTTTTAATTCTCCGGTCTGAGAGAATTGATTTGGATGCGATTGCGAATCACAAATTCGGTCGGGTTACCCGATCGTTAGCGCAGAGATTCTGAAACGCTCTTCCAAAGTTTTGTGCTTTGGAAGGGCTCTGGCTGAGCAAGTATTTGCAACAAAAGACCTGAAAGGTCTTGATGTGACAGCACAGGGCGTGAGCCCTGTGTAGAGGAGTGATTGAGGATATTGGAGGTCTGAAAGACCGGCATGTGTTGACCGAATTAAATGTTTTGATGAATTGATTTTATGTTAGTTTAATACATTTCGGCCTTACAGTCCTTTGAGTTACTATCATTGACTCTATCCACAGGCCTTGCGGCCTGTGCTTTCACATGTCGGACCTTCGGCCCTTTTATTCGTTTATTGCTTATAATTGAGACTTTCCTTATATGAAACAGCATCTAAGATGAAGTGAGTTTCGATTAAGAGAAGTGTGTTTCTGCCATTGGAAGAGGTTGCTCCAAAAATGGGGCAGGATGCGATAAGGACAGAGGGTAAATTTGATAGTCGGGGTGCGACTCGGAGTTGCACTCTGACTTATTGCATGACCATTCCTGTTATTAGTAATATCAATGTCGGGTTGTTAAAAAACAGAAATTCGTTTACTTGATAGACTGTTCGAAGGGGGTTCGGTTAATCAGGGAGCGTCCGAGCGTGATTTCGTCGGTATATTCGAGTTCGTCGCCGATAGAGACCCCGCGGGCCAGGGTGGTGATGGCGATGGCAAAGGGTTTGAGCCTTTTGTAGAGATAGAAGTTGGTGCTGTCGCCTTCCATCGTGGTGCTGAGGGCGAAGATCACCTCCGTGATCTCTCCGCTTTCGACCCGTCTGACCAGTGAATCGATCTCCAGGTCGGAAGGGCCGATGCCATCCATTGGGGAGATGATGCCACCCAGTACATGGTAAACCCCTTTGTATTGCTGGGTATTCTCGATCGACATCACGTCGCGGATATTTTCGACCACACAGACCTGATGAGTGTCGCGCGAGGGATTGCCGCAGATGTTGCAGAGATCGCTGTCGGAAATGTTACGGCATACACGGCAGTGTTTCACCTCCTCACGCAATCGGATCACCGACTCGCTGAATCGTCTGACCTCTTCGGCATCTCTTTTGAGCAGGTGAAGCACCAAACGTAAGGCTGTTTTTTTACCAATACCGGGAAGTTTTGAAAACTCGGTCACCGCGTTTTCGAGTAATCGGGAGGGATAATTGTCAAGGGTCATATGGAAAAATCACTTGTTCTGTTCAAAAATAGCAACAGTTTACGATAAAAAATGGGGTATAATGAAAGATCGTGTGGCGAGAGTAAATTTTTTTTCTTTTTCTCTTAAACCTTAACAGGTTATAATAGTCCAATTGGCATACCTTTAATTTTTACAGATCGTCCCAAGGGTTATCTCCTGAGGGAAGATCGGATTTTTAAAACAATAAATTTCAAAAAGACATGAAGACAAGATTTTTAATGTTGATTGTGGCAGGTTTGATGTTTTCACTTACCGCTTGCGCCCAACCTCAACAGGGTGGTCAAGGTCAGGGATTCGGTGGCGGCGGAAATTTCAATCCGGAAGAGATGGTTAAACGTCAGACCGAAATGATCAAAGAAGCTGCCGGTTTGGATGATGCAACCACTAAAAAAGTGGAAGCCATCATGTTAAAGTATTCTCAGAAAATGAGTGAGATGCGTCAGGGTGGTCAGATGGGCGAAGGCATGCGTGAAAAAATGATGGAAATCCGCGAACAGCAAAATGCCGAACTGAAAACTGTGATGACTGAAGAGCAGTTCAGTAAATATGAGGCCAGGCAGCAGGAGATGAGACGGAATGGTCCTGGTGGTCCCCGCTAACAAACAATTTCAACCCGATCCCCCCGATCGGGTTTTTTTATTCCTGTTTTTTCAGGATACAAGCATTAAGCGTTATAGACAGGTGCTATAGGTGAATTTTACAGGTGTCTTTGGTGGGGTTTCGTGATGCAGACTATGGTTTTGGAATAAAGATGTTATACAACATTTTTAGGCTCCCGCAAAGCTTTGCAGGATATTAAGGTGTAGAATTCCATTAGAATAGATGAATACAAATGCTAAATTTGTAGGCAGTGACTGTTTAAATAATAAAGATTGAATAACTAAACTTATTAGGACAAGAAAAAATCATGAGCGAGAAAAAAGCTTTAATCACCCCTGGCTATACCCTTACCTTCGTGTTAGTGACCGCCCTTTTTTATCTCTGGGCGTTGCCTAACAACCTGAACGATGTGCTGATTCCCCAGTTTATGAAAGCCTTCGAGCTGAACCGGCTGGAGGCTGGTCTGGTGCAGTCGGCGTTTTATCTTGGTTATTTTCTGTTGGCCTTTCCTGCCGCGAAAGTGATGGACCGTTTCGGGTATAAAGCGGGGTTGCTTACCGGATTGATTCTCTTCAGTGTCGGTTGTTTTCTGTTCTATCCCGCTTCGGTGATCGGGGTTTACGGGTTCTTCCTGTTCGCCCTGTTCGTGATCGCCTCGGGTCTGGCTTTTCTGGAGACAGGCGCCAACTCTTTTATCGCGGTGCTGGGTCCATCGGAGACCTCCGAGCAGCGTTTGAATCTGGCCCAGTCGTTTAACCCGCTTGGTGCGATGACCGGGGTTATCGTCGGGACGGTGTTTATCTTTTCCGGGACCGAACATTCCGAAGAACAGATCGCGGCGATGCAGAGTGCCGGGACCTATCAGTCGTATCTTCAGAGTGAAATCAGCCGGGTGGGGCCAACTTATCTCATTATCGGGGTTATTATCCTGCTCTGCTTTTTGTTGATCTGGAGAGCTAAATTCCCCACCTTTGCGAATAAGTCGGGTGAGGATGAAGTCCATCAGCATGGGAAAACCTCTGAGCTGTTGAAATACCCTCATTTTCTGAAAGGAGTTATCGCGCAGTTTTTCTATGTCGGGGCACAGGTGGGCACCTGGAGTTTTATGATCCCCTATATCAAGGATTATATGCTGAAGTCGGAGAAAGAGGCAGGTTTTTACCTCTTTGTCTCGCTTTTCATGTTTGGAGTGGGCCGTTTTGCCTCCACTTATTTGATGAAATTTATCCCGGCTAATCGTTTGATGGCCTTATATAGTCTGATCAATATTGTCCTGGTCAGCTTCTCGATCTTTGTTCCCAGCGGATTGGGGGCATGGTCGCTGATTTCCACCAGTTTCTTTATGTCGCTGATGTTTCCTACCATTTTTGCTCTTGGGGTGAAGGGATTGGGAGTGCATACCAAGTTGGGAGGATCATTTATCATTATGTCGATCATTGGAGGAGCAGTCTGGACCCCGGTAATGGGTCTGATCTCGGATAGGACCTCCAGTATGGCACTGGCCATGCTCGTCCCGCTGATCTCTTATTTCTTCATTGGGTACTATGCCTTGCTGGGATCGAAACCCGGCGGACCGGTCAGTCTGAATGGCGATGTAAAGGTGGTTGTCGCGCATTAGAAGGTTGAAAAGAAAAGTTATTAATTGAAAATATCTATACCCCTGTTGTGAGCTCACGACAGGGGTATTCTTTTATTGGGCGTTGTCGATTTGTGCTTGCGCGGTTTCAGTCGTGTGTTTTATATAGAGTTGCTCCGCATTTTATTTCCTATTTATCAATGTTTTATATTGGGAAAAAAGCAATTGACACCTTGTGTTCGATGGGGTATAAAAAACGAAAAGGACCATCCGGGGAGGATATGTCCTTTTACTAAAACTAACCAAACTAACTAACCTAACTAAACCTTAACTAATGAAAAAAATGTAATACAAAAGTAACGGGGAAAGGCTTGCCGGGCAAATTTTCAGGGTTAAGGAATTGTAAAATTTTTGGAAAGTTTGTGTTATTTGTTCTAATTTTCTGAAAAAGAGTGGTGTTTTCGGGATCAGTACGGCGTCTTTCCGGATTCTTTTAATGTTTGTACATCATCCGGTCGTCGAGGGCGGTGGCCACAATCTGCCAATCCGCTCCTGATTTTTCCATCAGCACGAAGCAGTTGGCCATTAGGGAGCCACTCCACGAGAGATGGAACAGGGCCTGGTCGTGAGTCTCGTTAAATCCGGGTCTGGATAGGGAGATATATTCGCCGTTGAGCCCGGTAAGTGATCCCAAAAACTGTCCGGCCTTGATGCGGTCATGCTGTTTTTTAGAGAATATGGAGAGTCCCGTCACCATGATCCGGTCTTTGATCCGGTATTCAGCGCGGTTATTTTCGAGGTAGGAGCGATAAAGCGGTAGGAATTGCCGGCCGAAGGTTTTCTGAAGGTTGGTCAGCTCGATGCGGGTCAGGCCGCTGGCGGGAGAAGTGCTTCCCAGTATTTTACCTGAAAGGAGTGCCCCGGGAATAAACGAGGGCAGACTGTTGTCCCCGGATGCCGCGGTGCTGAAAAAAGAGTTAAAAAGCTCGTATTCAATAGGCGTGATCTCCGGGGTGGTTGGGGATAAGGTTGTTTGAAGGGGATTTGGATTGAAGGAGTCCACTATTTTTTGAAGCATCTGATCATAATTGTTCGAATGGTCAGCGGGGACATCGGAGAGCAGCACGAAGAAGCCTTCGGTGGCTGGCACGATGAAGTAGTCTTTCCGGTTTCTGACAGGTATCAATTCCTCGGTGGCCGTGGGGATTCGTTTGGTTTCGATCCGTAAGATTAAGGCTTTCCTTCCGGCGATGGTGATCGACTGGGGCGTACTTCTCTTGTCGCCCGGCAGGGTGGGGGCGTTCAGCAGATCGAACAGGTATTTTTCTGGTGTTTTGTGAAGGTCGGCAAACCAGGTGATCTCGAATAGGGTGAAACGCTGGGTCTTATCGCCAGGAGCATAGGCCTGCAAGGTATAATATTCTTCGGTTTCCGTCAGGTCATTCTCGGTGACTGACCAGCCGGTTGGGAGGAGAAGCGTGAAATAGTTTCCACGGGGGTGGAACTGACGGTAATTTAGCAGGTCGTGTTCCGAAGTGCAGTATTCAGGATCCTGATTTGCCGGAAGGATTGGTGAAGTGGAGGTTGCCGGTTCGATCAGCGCCAACAGAGGAAGGAGCAGGGCAATCCCGAATACCGGAATGGTCCTGCTCTTGTAACTGGCTGTCTGTTTTTTCCGACCAGGTATCATAATCCATAGTCGCTTATTAAAGTCCGTTGATGGTCATCTCTTTTGGATAAGTTACACTGAATTTGATCGGGACACTTTTCTTCTCGCCGGGCGATAAGGTGATATTCCAGGAGATTTTTCCCTCTTCGTCGACCGTGGCATCCCCTCTTTTAGGAGAAGCAGGTTCGACTTTTATCTTTTCGTTTCTTGAGATCGGGAACTGATCGTTTAGTTCCAGGGTTACCTTTTTGCTTTTCCCGTTGGTAATCTCGATCAGGTATTCGTAGTTGACGGTGGTCTCCTTCGAAAGGACGCCGGCATAATCGGTGAATTTCTTTTGTAGTTTTCGTTCGATCTTAATGCCCTGGTCAACGCCAAGGGAGAGGTCGAGGCTGTCGTCGGGGATAATGGTATTGTTGACGGAGGTGTTGCCCACCAATTGCTGGTTGAGAAAAACGCTCATCATGCCGGGTTGGATCGGGAAGGTAAAGGGGTTTTTCATGGTCGTTTTAAGGAAGACGTTTTGAGCCAGTTTAGGGATGGTGAAGAAGCTGTATTCGGCCTTACTCTCGGAAGCTGCGATCTCGATCCGGTGGGGCTCGCCGTCGGAGGCGATATCCACTTTGCGGGGGATGACAAAGCTGAAGGAGGTGGTCTCTTCGCGGATTGCGGTCCCGCGGACATAGATTTCCTGAGGCTCTTCGGCTTCCATCATCAACAGTTGATCGGGTTTTCCGCTAAGGGCCATGGCCGATTTGGCCCGGACGGGTCTTGGGGTATAGATGTCGAGGAACCAGGGGGTGAGCTCCGGTGGGTTGCCGTAGATGAAGGGTCGGGAGGTTGAGATCTCGAGGTCGGTCCCGAGCCAGTCTTCTCCGGTGGACTGATGGACGGAGGCAAAATAGGTGAAACTGATTTTGGCGGCGTTGAAATCGGCACGCGCCTCATATTGAGGGGCCCAGCCGGCGTCGGGGGTCAGATAGGTGAAGCCAAGCCGGATGCCGTTCTTCTCGCCGGGCGACCAGAGACGGATCAGGATAATTTTGCTGCGGCTTTTATCGGGAGCGAGGTTGTTTAGTTCGTTTTCAAGGGCCACCTTCTCCTCGTTCATCTTTTTTAGTTTTATTTCAATAGCCGCGATACGCTCAAAATTAGTGGCGAGCGATTTTTCGAGGAAGCGGGTGTGGGCTTCCATATCGGCAGGGGTAATCTTCTGGGTTTGGGGGAACGGATCGACTCTTTTGAGGTAATCGCCGGAACTTTGGATAGCAGCGACCTGGTTCATGGCCTCGCGGATCTGCAGGTTCAGGTTGTCGAGTTCTGTCTGAAGCTTCATCAGCCCGGGCTGCTCGGTTTTTTTCAAAAAGGTCTCCTCGACCTTCACCTCCTCGATCCGGATATCGGGTTGGCCCTCCAGGTTGATCTGCACGGAGGCATCGAACAGGTTGGGGGTCAGATGGGAGAGCCGGACGGTGTTTTCACCTTTTTTCAACGAGAGCGTGGTCTCGCGGGTGATTGAGGCCAAGTTGGGAAAGAGGGTGATCTTTTGCAGGCGCGAGCCGGGTTCTGTTTCTGTCTTTTGAGCTTTGACGGGCAGCGCGAGAATGATCGCGGCAATGATGAAGGTCCATCGGGTGATTAAGGTATAACTTCTCATGATCTGTTTAATTACGATAATGAATAAAAGGTTTCCCCCGATTGCGGTCTAAAACAGTCTGCCGTCGGGAATCTCCTGACCTTGTTGTACAATAAACAGGCCAAAAACTAAAGCTACGAAAAAAACCTGACAGATGGAAGAGACGGCATAGTGGGAAGGATAAATTGACGATTGATCTGCTATGGGGCATGAAAAAAGCCCGGTTGGATTTCTCCAACCGGGCTGATATTATTTTCTCATTAAATAAGAAATATTACGGTTTTAATGGTTCTCCCATTTCTGAGTTTTCTTTATCGCTCTCATCGAGTTTGAAAACCATGAACTTAGGATTTTCCTTCGTGTATGGAGCCCACTGGCCACCATTGGTACCGTTAGGATCGCCATACTTGGCAAAGTTTGTCCAGGCAGTCAGCATTACTTCTGAAAGATCCCAGTCGCCGGCGGCCCAAGGTCTCCAGCAATGTTGGAGAGACTTGAATACGTACCACAGGTCTGAAGAGTGGAAGGCTCCCTTGAGTACGTTTTCTCTGCCATCGGTAGGAAGAGGACGGGCGAACTGATAAGCATACGCTTTACTGCCTAAATTCTCACGGTTCAGACAGAATTCGGCGATACCGGGAGACATATTACCCATATCGTTCAGGGTATAGCCAATCATATAAGGAACCTGTGCCAGTTTATTGTCAACTGCAGCAGCATCGAAGCTCTGAAGTGACACATAACCGTCAACGATAGGTGCAGCAGTCATGCGGGTACGGTTTCCGGTAACAGCGGTGTACAGACTGCCAACAGTATAAATGGTTTCGGTTGAAGCGGCACGCATCTTTTCAAGAGTTGTAAGCCCGGCCCAGTCCATGATTTCCTTGGTCTGAAGCTCTGACTGTTCAAGAGTCATAGGGCCAAATGCAAACATACCAGCCGGACGGCCGCTCGGAGCTGCATTGGGAGCAGCTGTGGGAGGCGTAACGGCCGGTGTAGCCTGTGCTGCCGGAGCAGCTGCAGTAGGGGTAACAGCCGGTGCATTTGTTGGAGGCGCAACCGGGGTAGTTGTCAAACCACCGCCACTCATGATGATCGCTTTTTTAAACAAATCCTTGGCAAGCGGAGATTCGCAGAGCGTTTTTACGCTACCGGCGCCTGCACTCTGTCCAAAGATGGTAATGTTATCAGGATCACCGCCAAACTGGGCAATATTTTTCTTAATCCATTTAAGCGATTCGATCTGGTCCAAAATACCATAGTTCCCTGAAACGTGATTAGGACTTTCCTGTGATAGTTCGGGATGTGTCAGAAATCCGAAGACACCAAGACGGTAGTTGATTGAAACCAGTACGACGTCTTTGTTGGCCCACTCCTGAGCATCAAACTCAGGTTCAGAACCCCAACCTTCTCTGTAACCGCCGCCATGGATCCACAGCGCGACAGGAAGCTTCTTGTCAGCAGCACCCGGAGCTTTTGTCCATACATTCAGGTAGAGACAGTCCTCGCTGTAAGGTGACTCGTCGCCATAACCCCACTCGGTGGTATAACCGCCGGGATAGTGAACGGCCTGATAACCGGGGTGTCCGAATTTATCGGCAATTTTAATGCCCTGCCATGCAACAACCGGCTGGGGAGCCTTCCAGCGGAGCTCTTTAATCGGAGGTGCCGCATACGGAATGCCACGATAAACAAACACGCCTTCAATGTCGGCTTTTACACCCTGAACCTGTCCGCCTTCGATCGTCAGCACAGGATTTGCTGTCTCGCAACTGTAAAAAAATACAAGTGCAAACATTAAATAAATTAAATTCTTCATAAGTTATTTTAAATAGATTACTGAGATCAACAAATATATGTAAACAAAATCAAAAATCAGAGGATTGGGCGCCCTGACCTGCTGATTTTTTCCAATATTTTCCGAAAACAGTTGCAGCTTTTTATAATTGATAAATAGCGGCGAACCGATAAGAAGAGGCAGCCCGGGAAGGGGAGGCATTTTCTGTTCCCGGGTGCAACAACAGGCCATGGCTTATTCAATGAAAACTAAAAAGTGTCTACTTATTGAAGTTGAAGTAAAAGCAAATGCCGAAGGGAATGATGTTGTACGAAAAAGTCGTACCACCGATAGTGGTCGGGTCAAAATAGATTTTCTCTGTAGCAGCTTTATCCAATCCCTTACTGTCGTAGACCCATGATGCCCTATAATCACTTCCTTTCTTATAGATGTACAGGTCATCAACCCCAAGGTTTTCATTATAACATGTGGTAGAGCAATGATAGCTGTAATCACGGGTCGAGATGCTGCCGCCCGACGAACCGCCCGACGAGGAGCCCCCCGAACCAGACCCGGAAGTGATGAGGATCCATTCACCCTCGCAGACCGGGTAGGTGGTCACCTCGGGCGGGGTGGCAACAGGAACATATTGGAAGGGGGTACCCGTGGTGCAACCCACATATTTTACTGTACACTTAATATTTTTCTGGACGCTCCTCCCTTCCGTGATGCCGTTGTATTCTTTATACTCAGCATAGTCATCCCATTCGACGATGGCGGAATAATAGGCGTAATAGCTGTGGGTGACGGTGTAATAATGCTTGGTGTCGAACACTTTGTAATACTCCTCGGTGTCGTAGGAGTACAGCAGCCGACGGTTGTCAGGTATTTTCACTACCTCCGGAATAAACGCCCAGTTATACTTCAACGTTTCAGTAAAGGCGATGGAGCCGTAATTGTTGGTTTCAACGAAATTGGCGCTTTCGGCATCTTCATAGCCTACCTGATAAGAAAAATGCTCCGGGGTGGAGGTGGAGTACTTTACCTGATCGTCCGAATCATCGCCCCCGGTGGAATCATCCTTAGAGCAGGCAAACAAAGTCAGCAATGCTGACAGAAAGATAAATGACTTTTTCATGATAGTTTATTTTTAGTGCTGTATGTTGGTGTAAATCAATTGCTGTAGTTTTTTGGTCCCCTTTTCGGGTTTGGGGTAGTCCGAAAAATCAAGGCGAACAAACAGAGGGATGAGGGCGGCGCAACTGTTTGTTTCCACAGGCTTTGCGGCCTGTGCTTTCACATGTCGGACCTTCGGCCCTCTAATGATTAACTTTTCTACCGATATCTTGCCCCCAGCGGGGCAATTTCGGTAAATGAAATTATTGGTCGCAAAAATGCAATGCAAATGCTTTACAACTTTTCCTTATTGCCGATCCCAAACTTGTCAGGATGAGGGCAACCGAGGGTGAGGGTGGTTTGCTATCTCAGATAAATTATTATCTGAAAATGTTGAATTTGAGTTTTTTTAACAAGGTTTGCCAATGGCTGGCGGTATGGTCAGTAAGGGTACACGATCCCGATGCCTCGGGATCGGTAGCGGACGATTTTCTATAAAGCTACTCTAAAATTGAAGCGGGCTACCGGCGATAACTATCGGGGCATTGAATAACCTGCTGAACCGGTTATTTTTTATACCCCATATTGAACTAAACCCGCCACCGCGGGTAGCAGGTTTAAAAGTACCCGATTCTTTCTA
>CAZWBR010000007.1:0-100308 GCA_964632305.1 uncultured Prolixibacteraceae bacterium | reverse complement strand
CCAAAGTTATTTTTTTATTATTCTTAACTCTGACACACTTTATTGAACATACTCTAAAATTTCCTTTGCCGGAAAGGGAATTGAAGGGGAAAAGCGATGGTACCTCCCCGATGGGACTATCTTAAACGGACGATAGATAGTCCGCCCGGGATATCCCGATCCATCACTTCACGGCTTCCAGTTCGAAGACCAGCTCGGTACAGGGAAGAACACCGGTAAACGAATCTTCATAAAGGGCCTGCAGGTAATTACCCAGGTTGAAAAAACGGGTCCACACCTGCTTTTTCACCAGGTTGATCAAAAAGAAGGAGGGCGATTTGAAGACCAGCTTCCGTGAAACGACCTTAAACCGGAAAGCATTGGTATAGACCGGCACTTTACGCCGGAAACCATTATCCCCGTCCGTGAAGTAATCGAAGGTATAGAGACCGAAAAACCGGCGGTGGGTATAATCGGAGTAGTAATAGGGGTTGGAGAAATGAGGGACCACGACATTGATTTTCCCTCCCGGCTTCAGGGTGCGATGGATCTCGGCCATCATCCCTTCAAAATTTCCGATATGCTCAAGAAAATGTGACGTGGTGAACCGATCGACCGTATTGTCGGGGATGAAGCCCAATCCCTCTTCGAGATTGGCCACATAATCGACCCCCTGAAGCGGAAGGAGATCGATGCCGATGATTCCCGGCTTTTTATTGGGCCCGCAACCCAGATCTATAACAACGTTGCCGTATTGTTCCCGGTGATTGGCAATTATCTGAAGAAAATCACTCATTGAGAATATCTTTATTGAATGTTTTGATTAGTTGACTGAAACAAACCGGCCTGTCGTACAATTCAACCGCTTGCTTCCGGCCATTCAGCCCTAACCGGTTTCGTAATTCTGAATCATCGATCAGCAGCGACAATACCCTTACCCAATCATCGGCCGATCCGGCCAGGAAACCGTTCGTACCCTCTTCAACAATCAGGCTGTTAATCCCGACCGGACTCGCGACGCAGGGGATCGCGGCAGCCATGTATAAATAAAGCTTATAACCCCCTTTGGCTTTCGCATAATCCTCATCGGGCAGCGGCATAATGCCGATATCGATCGCGGGCAATAGCTTTGGCTCGATACCCTTCTCCCATCTGACGTCGGTGTGATTGACCCCCTGAACGGTGTAACCCGATTCCGCCCCGATGGTTAAGAAACGGAAGTCTCTCTCCCGGCTAAGCTGCTGAAGGGCCGGTTCCACTATCTTCAGATATTTGGAGGTCCAGTGGGATCCGACCCAACCAATGGTGACCTGACCGCTGATCTCCTGTGTTTTGGGTTCAAACCGGCTGACATCGACAGGGGTAGGGATGACCGTCGTGCGATGATTAAACCGATGGCAGAAACCCTCTAACCAGGGGGTACTGACCACGACCTGATGGGCGTGTTTAACCATATTGGCTACCCTTTTTTCGGCTGATTTGTTGGCCCTGCCCAGATAGATCGCATCGTCGAAGTCAAAGATTACCCGGCTTTTTTTTGCCAGCCTTTTCACGGCAGACTCACTCAGACATAGTCGTTGGATATAAACCACATCCCAACGACCGAAACAGATATAAAGCAGCCGTTTTACCGACAACAGCCTTTTGACAACAGGGAAACAGATGTTTTTCATCAGAAACCCGGATCGACGAACCGGGACCCGCGGGATCAGACAGACTAAATAACCCGCCTCGGTCAGCAGGGGAATATATTCAACAGCCCGGATTCTCGCGCTGGCCTGATCGGTATTCCCGTCGGTCAGCATTAACAGCTTAAGCGGACTATTCTTCCCTTTATTTTTCATTTTGAGAATAGCGATTTTAGCTTCTTTATCGTCTCTTCGACCTTGACATTGATGTCCACAGAAATCCTAAAGATATAAACCGGGGCGCAAAACAGAAGGACCAACGCGGTACTGCGTACGAGAATGTCGGCAATGAAATTGGGTAACTCGGGGATGGCAACAGCCACGAAATAAGCCGCCGCTCCAATCAGGGCAACCGATATAAAACGGGAATTGTAAGGTTGCAATCCAAACTTAAACAACAGGAACAGGTAACGTAACAGGTTGAGAAAAGCCAGTGAGAAGGCGCTGCCCATCGCGGCCCCGGTCATCCCGTAACGGGGAATAAGGATCAGATTGGTCACGATCAGAAGAACGACCAGTAAAACCAGAAACGCCGTTTGAACGCGGTAATAACGGGAAGTCCCGAAAATAGATCCGTTAGCGCCGGTGAGCATATCGGCCAGGCTACCCAACCCGATAAACAGGATGACCCACTTCCCGGGGGCATAATCCTGACCCAGGATATGAAAAACATTATCGATATTGACCCATAATCCAAGGAACAGCAGCAGACCGATGATGAAGAGGGTCAGGCAACTTTTCGAATAGATATCCCTGATGGTCTTCATATCGTTGTGCTTCCAGGCTTCCGCGGCCACCACATTGGCAATTTTATAGATCGACCGGGCCGGCAGACTGACCACCACGCCAAAGAAGAAACAGATCGCGTAAATACCGGTCGCTTCAATCCCAACCATATTACTGATCATGATCTGATCGACATTCTGGATCATCACCATGGTCAAACCATTCATGATGCTGAAGAGCGAGACGGAGATCATGGCTCTCCTCAACGACGGATCGGGAAAAGAGAAGTTGGGTTTCAGTGAAAACTGCTTCCTGATTATCAAGGTAATGACCATATAAACCGTCGGGACCGACATGGCCACAACATAGAATATGACAAACTGACGGAACGAGAGAAGGTCGAGAAAGAACAGCCCGATAAGGACGATGATCAGGATCCGTTGAAAGACCTCGCGGAGCCAGGTCCCGTGAACGCTGTTCAATAAGGAGGTATAATAGACATCGAGGATCGAGAAGAAGATCTGGAAGAAGATCAGAACAATCAGGTAATTGAAGTATTCAATAAAAATTGCCGACTTATCAATATTCAGATTGTACAGAATCGGTTTTAAGGCCATCAGTAACCCGGTAGCGAGCAGGAAACCGATCATCCCGACCGTCAGCACCAGGGCCAGAAAACCATTGTGTTTCTTCTCCTCGCTTCTGAAAAAAGGAAAGAAACGAACCATGGCCCCGGTAATTCCCAGGGTCCCGAACTGGGCCACCAGCGTGGAATAGGCGACCAGCACCTTCAGCAATCCCACCTGCTCGGTCGTGTAAATCCGCGGGAGCAGGATCGCCGTGGTGAGAAACCCGAGCGCCACCCCTATGTAAACATAGATCGTGCCCTTGACCGATTGATTGACAATGACTCCCAATTCTTTATCGTTTAGAATTATTGGCAAATGTAGGAAAAAAGCCTTATCACACAGGCATCCGCAAACTATTCATTTTAACAGACTGGGTTACGATTCACGGGGTTAATCCCTGAAAAATCAACTGCAATTTATTGTTTGTTAGCGAGGAAGAGGGATTCTACTTTTAAAAAATATGTACTTTTGCCCCAAATATTCTTAAATCAACGCCATGAACAAGATTTCGATGGGAAAGGTACTGCCGCATATTGTCGCGATTCTGTTATTCCTTCTCTTGCCAATCATCTATTTCTCACCGGTTTTGGACGGGAAACAACTGAACCAGCACGACACCAACACCTATATCGGGATGTCGAAAGAGATCAATGATTACAATAAGGCAAATGAAGATGTGGCGCTTTGGACCAATTCCATGTTTGGCGGGATGCCGGCCTATCTGATCGGGGTCCCGACGTTCTCGCTGGTCTCCCCGATATATCAGATGACCAACCTGTTCGACTGGCGACCGGTAAGCTTTGTCTTCCTTTACCTGATGGGTTTTTATATCGCGCTGCTCCTGTTTGGCCTCAATCCCTGGCTGAGCATCGTGGGGGCCCTGGCGTTCGGCTTCTCGTCCTACAACTTTATAATTATCTCGGCCGGCCATAATACCAAGGCCATCGCCATTGGCTATATGGCCCCGCTGATTGCCGGCATCTATCATGCCCTGAAAAAGGATCTCTGGAAAGGGAGCGTCATCTTTGCCCTCTTCCTGGCATTGCAGATCTATTCGAACCATTTGCAGATCACCTATTATACCCTCCTCACCGTATTGGTCTTCGGAATCGTGGAACTGTGGTTTGCTTTTAAGGATAAACAGGTCGCTGAATTTCTGAGACGATCGGCCATTATCGCCGCGTTCGCCATCCTGGCCGTTGCCGCTAATGCCGAACGGCTATGGACGACTTATGAGTATGGCAAATATTCGATCCGCGGAAAATCGGACCTCACCCATAATGAGGCCAATCAGACCTCCGGCCTCGATAAGGATTATGCCACCGGCTGGAGCTATGGCGTGGATGAAACACTGACTCTATTGATCCCGAATATCAAGGGAGGATCGTCCAGCGTTGGCTTTTCAGAGAATTCCGAGACGGCAGAGGTGTTAAAGAGCAATAAAGTTCCCAATGCCACTACGTTGGTTAAACAACTGCCGGGATACTGGGGCACACAGCCCGGAACGTCGGGTCCGGTCTACGCGGGGGCCATCGTGGTCTTCCTTTTTGTTCTGGGGCTCTTCCTGATTAACGGATCGTTCAGGGTCTGGATCATCGCGGCCACGCTGCTCTCGGTCATGCTGGCCTGGGGCAGGAACTTCATGCCGCTCACCGATTTCTTCCTCGACTATTTCCCGGGTTACAATAAATTCAGGACCGTTTCTATGATCCTGGTGATCGCCAGCTTCACCATTCCCCTTATGGCGCTGGTCGCTCTTCAGGAGGTCCTCGATGGAAAAACAGAAACCGGGAAATGGGAAAAAGCCCTCACCTGGAGCGTGGGGATCACCGCCGGGCTGTCATTGATTTTCATCCTGCTTCCCGGCCTCTCAGGCACCTTTGTCTCCCCGGGCGATTCCCGTCTGCCCGACTGGCTACACGAGAGCCTGGCTACCGACCGTAAAGCCCTGCTCCGCAGCGACGCGTTACGTTCGCTGATCTTGATTCTCCTGAGCGCCATTTTGCTTTGGGCCTATTCTGTCAGGAAACTAAAAACGAATCATCTGCTGTTCATCCTTGGCGCCCTGATCTTGTTTGACTTATGGGCGGTCGATAAACGTTACCTGAACAATGATAATTTTGTCTCTGCACAGGATGCCAAAGTTCCCTATAAAGCCACCGCTGCCGATCTGGAGATCAAGAAAGATAAAGATCCCGATTACAGGGTCCTCAACCTTACCGTCGATGTTTTTAATGAATCGAACACCTCTTATTTTCATAAATCGATTGGCGGATATCACGGGGCGAAAATGCGCCGCTATCAGGAATTGATTGATTTTCATATCGGGAATGAGATGCAGCAAATCGCCGGAAGGCTGAATAAAGTAAAATCAATGGCAGGGGTTGACTCGGTTTTCATGGGTATGAACGCATTAAACATGCTCAATACCAAATACGTGATCATCGATCCCAACTCCGCGCCACTCCTCAATAAAGAAGCCCTGGGCAGCGCCTGGCTGGTAAGCAAATACCGGTTGGCCGAAAATGCGGACAGAGAGATTGAAGCCATCGGAGCGATAAATCCCAGGGTTGAAATCGTGGCTGATAAGAAAGTTGCCGCCGATCTCGACGGGAAAAGCTTCACAGCCGATTCCACCGCCCAGATCCTACTGAAGAGCTATTCGCCCAACAAGCTGGTGTATCAATTCAGCGGGAAGAACGACCAGATCGCCGTTTTCTCCGAAATCTACTACCCGAAAGGATGGACCGCCTATATTGACAATAAACCAGCCAGCCATTTCCAGGCCAACTACTTGTTAAGAGCCATGATCCTGCCGGCCGGCAACCACGACATCGAATTCCGTTTCGAACCCCGTTCCTATTTCCTTGGCCACAAGATCGCGATGGCCGGTTCCGTTCTTCTCTTCCTTCTTTTGATTGGAATCCTGTTATGGGAAGCTATTTTCAATAAAAAAATGTAATTTAGAAATCTTGAACCATCCTAAAGAATCTGTATGGTAAAACTGAAGAATAAACCGCAAAAAAGAAGTTTGTTCAGCTCCTACTTCAGCACAACGATCAGCATTTCGTTAGTGTTGTTTCTTTTCGGGCTTTTGGGCTTACTCCTGATCAATGCCCAGAGGCTCTCCGATTACGTGATGGAAAATATTGGCGTAACCCTGATCCTTAAAGAAGATGCCCGCGAGGTCGATGTGATTAAACTCCAGAAAAAACTGGAAGCCACCGATTATATCAAGTCCACCCGTTTCGTGGATAAAGAGACCGCGGCGACGGAACTAAAGACGGAGTTGGGAGAAGATTTTGTGGGCTTTCTCGGCTACAATCCCTTACTCTCCTCGATCGACGTAAAAGTTTATGCCGGCTACTCTAATCCTGACAGCATGGCCGTTCTCGAGAAACAGTTTTTGGCCAATCCCGAAGTTCAGGAGGTTTATTACCAGCGCAACCTGGTTAAGCAGCTTAATTCCAACATGAAGAAGATCAGCTTGATCCTGCTGATACTGGGAGGTTTGATGTTCGTGATATTCACGGCACTGATCCATAACACCATCCGTCTATCGATATATTCCAAGCGATTTATTATCAATACGATGCAACTGGTCGGGGCGACCCGCTCCTTTATCAGGCGTCCGTTCATCGCCAAAGGAATCCTTCATGGTATTTATGGTGCGATCATCGCCTGTTTCCTGTTGCTTGGATTGTTCTTTTCCTATCAGACAGAGCTGAAGGGTTTTATCGATTTTCAAAATCCCGCCACCTTAGGGTTGCTCGCTTTGGGCATCTTTATTTTCGGCATTTTAATCTCCGGAATCTCAACTTATTTTGCAGTAAATAAATTTTTACGTCTGAAGTTTGATCAGCTCTTTTATTGATATATCTTTGCAGGTTACAAATAAAATCTATTAATTAATGGCTAAAAACATTGAAAACACTGATGGTAAGGAATTTGCATTAGGCAAAGAAAATCTAAAACTGCTTATCATCGGATTTCTGATCATCATTGCAGGATTTCTGCTCATGATCGGCGGGAAAAGCAATGATCCGAATGTCTTCAATATGGAAATCTTCAGTTTCAGAAGGATTACCCTGGCACCGCTTGTTGTTTTGTTTGGCTTTCTTTTTGAAATCTACGCGATAATGAAGAAGCCAAAATCAGAAGAATAGTCATTCAAATCCGTATAAGAGTTCTCTGACTGAAACCGTAATCTCTGAGAGGATATTCCCCCCTGCAAAGGGCTTTCCAATATTTCCTTCAGCAGAAAGAGATCAGTCAATGCCATTAATGGTTAAATACCAGCTTTCAATTCAGGCGCCTCCCTCTTGGTTTTATGTTTCTTGCTTGAATCAAAATGAAAGTTGTGCGGAACAGGCTTCGAAGATTTTATATCTCAAGAGACGACTCAGCCTGTTTTAGTTTTGGTTTTGGATTATGCCCATGCGGTAATTATTAGATAATAATGCAGATTGACAAAAAACATTTTGATTTTCAGAGCGGAGAGGTTTTAGTTTTCAATAAACCTCTGGATTGGACGTCGTTCGATTTAGTAAATAAGGTGCGCTACCATCTTTGCAGGAAAATGAAAATCAAAAAATTAAAGGTTGGCCATGCCGGCACCCTCGATCCCAAAGCAACAGGGATCATGGTCATTTGTACCGGTAAATCGACCAAGAATATCGATCTTATTCAAGCCGAAGAGAAGGAATATATCGCCACTCTTAAAGTGGGGGCCACCACCCCTTCTTACGATCTGGAAACAGAAGAAGATCAAACCTATGAATCAAGTCATATTACGGAGCCCTATCTTAAAGAGACCCTGAAAAAGTTTGTCGGAACGATCGAACAGGTGCCTCCTGAATACTCTGCCATTAAGGTGGATGGGAAGAGAGCTTATGAGTTTGCAAGAAAAGGGAAACCGATTGAACTCAAAGCCAAGACCCTTGTTATTAAAGAGATTGAACTATTACGGTACCAATATCCCGAGGCTCAGATCAGGATCGTCTGTAGCAAGGGGACCTATATCAGGGCTCTGGCCCGTGACATCGGTCTTGCCCTCGACAGTGGGGCCTACCTGACGGGACTGATCAGGACCCGGGTTGGCGATTACTCCATGGACAACTGCTGGGAGATCCCCCAGTTCATGGATGTGGTAACCAATCATTTTATGTCTACAGAACAGACAAACAGCGAGAATATTAACAAAACAGCATAATTGCCATCTACTATGAAGCTTTCAAAATTCAAGTACAATCTTCCGGATGAATTGATCGCACTCCATCCCGCCAAGAACAGGGACGAATCGCGCCTACTGGTTTTACACCGTGACTCGGGAAAAATTGAACATCGTATGTTCAAAGATGTGATCGAATATTTCGATGATAAGGATGTCATGGTGTTCAACAACACTAAAGTTTTTCCTGCCCGTTTGTACGGGAACAAGGAAAAAACCGGAGCCCAGATTGAAGTCTTTTTGCTCCGCGAACTGAACCGCGAACAACGGCTCTGGGACGTTCTGGTCGATCCCGCCCGTAAGATCAGGATTGGCAATAAGCTCTATTTTGGTGAAGACGACAGTCTCGTCGCTGAGGTGATCGACAACACCACCTCTCGCGGCCGTACTTTACGTTTTCTCTTCGACGGAAATTATGACGAATTTAAAGACACCCTCTTTTCATTAGGTGAGACCCCGCTTCCGAAAACCATCAACCGCCCCGTGGAGGTGGAGGATGCAGAGAGATATCAGACCGTTTTTGCCAAGCACGAAGGTGCTGTTGCCGCCCCGACTGCCGGCCTGCATTTTAGCCGCGAGCTGCTGAAAAGACTCGAAATCAAAGGGATCGATTTTGCCGAAATCACCCTGCACGTTGGATTAGGAAACTTCCGAAGCGTCGATGTGGAAGATCTGACCAAACATAAGATGGATTCCGAACAGATCTGGATCAAGGACGAGGCTGTCTCGATCGTGAATAAAGCCAAAGAAGAGAAACACCGGATCTGTGCCGTTGGAACCACCGTCATGCGGACCTTGGAAAGCTCGGTCTCAACCAATGGTATGCTTAAACCTTATGAGGGCTGGACCAATAAATTTATCTTCCCCCCTTATGATTTCAGCGTCGCCGACAGCATGATCTCCAATCTCCATCTGCCCCTGTCGACCCTCCTGATGATGGTCGCCGCTTTTGCCGGATATGATAAACTGATGAATGCCTACAAAGTGGCCATCAAAGAAAAATATCGCTTCGGAACCTATGGCGATGCCATGCTGATCATCTGATATTCCATACATCTATGATAAAACGGGTAAGCATCTGATAAAGAGCTTACCCGTTTCTTTTTACATGATCCATCAACACTCGCTACTCCCAGACCCCGTTCACCTCTGTCTGACAAAATTTACATCTTCCCTTCTCAAGATTATTGCTTAAGATAGCGAAACCACTCCTTTCCATTATCATTTTTTTACACGACGGGCAATAGGTGTTTTCATAACCTTTGCCGGGAACATTGCCGATATAGACAAACTTACATCCCTCCTTTTGAGCAATCTCCCTCGCCTTTATCAACGTGCTTAACGGGGTCATCGGGAGTTGGGTTAACTTGTATTGCGGGTAAAACCTGCTGAAATGGAGGGGAACCTCTGCAAACCCATTCGAAACCAGCCATTGACACATCTTCCTGATCATCTCCTGATCATCCGTCCACGAAGGAACGATCAGGTTGGTTATCTCAAGCCACACCTTATTCTTCTTTAAAGTCAGCAACGTATCAAGAACCGGTTGCAACGTCCCTCCCGTAAGCTTCAGATGCAGGTCATCATCAAAAGCTTTCAGGTCGATATTGGCTGCGTCAAGATAAGGGACCAGCTTTTTCAACGGCTCCTGGTTGATAAACCCATTCGAGACCATCACATTCCTAACCTGCTTCTCACGAGCCAGTTTAGCGGTATCGAACATATATTCGTAAAACGAGACCGGTTCCGAATAGGTATAAGCGATCGATTGGCAATCGTCCTTCAGACAGGATGAAACCACATCTTTGGGAAAGAGCTCCGAGTTCCGCGTCCTGGTCGGACTGGTCTGCGAGATCTCCCAGTTCTGACAGTTCAGGCAGACAAAATTACACCCCGCCGTGGCGATGGAAAAGGCGCGCGACTGTGGCAGGAAATGAAACAACGGCTTCTTCTCAATCGGGTCGACATGGACGGCACAGGGATTCCCGTAGGCGATCGAATAAAGCTTATTGTTGTAATTAACCCGGTTATGACAAATACTCTCCTCCCCCGGCCTCAGGGTACATTCATTAGGACAAATCCCGCATTTTACACCCCTGGGGGTTACGGTATAGAAATAGGCTTCCTTCCTCGATCGTTCCTCTGCCGCCCTAAACGGATCGGCCACCGCCGAGCCCAAACAAACCATGCCGGCAGTACAACAGCCTGTCCGTAGGATAAAATCCCTCCTGGTGATTCCGGCCATTTGATCGCCTCCTTCCCTACCCTAAATTTACATCAAAAAACGTAAGATTGATCTCCAAAATAAAAGATTTCATAACCCATTATCTTACTTTTATCCAATTGACGATAATCGCGATAACGTTAATGCCCGCCAGTAACAGGGCCGTATTCCCGACTCCCAGCACCGGAATGAAGAGGAGGGTGCCCGCCATCACCCCTAAAGCCGATCCCCACAGATCGGCCGCGTAAACGACCGAGGGCGCCGATGACCCTTTCCCGCCAAGCGAAACGGTCGATGCCACATACTGGAAACCGGTGACGGAGGTAGGAAGAAAGGTGGCCGCAAAAATCAAACACCAGATCAGCCATCCGGGCAACGAGGATTTGCCGACCATCCATAAAAGGGGGAACAGCAGCAGATAGAGAGCCATCAGCGATTGTGCCCCGAAAAAATGGCGCCGCTTAATCTCCAGTTTAAGCCCCACGATGGCCCCCATCGCCAATCCACCCATAAAAATGGCGAAAATAAGCCCCATTACCGAGTAGAGATACCCGAAGGTAGCCTGGATCCAAAAAATGAGCAAAATCTCGATCGCAGAGGCCGAGAAACCGGTGACATACATCGCTCCGGATACCGGATTCAGAAACCAGAGCGGCAACAAGAGCAAAAGTAACGGGAGAAGCAGTAACCAAACCTGCCGTCCCGAAAAACGGGAGATATAACGGAGCGTGTGATAGAAAACCGGAAGTGGCCGGTTATCGGTATTAACCTGGCTCAATCCCCCGATCTGGCTCAGGATTTGCCCGCTCCGCTGCTCGTTCGACCGGTCATCGATATAATCCTGATTGACATAGCTATTTTCAATGGTCCGTCTGCCGGCGAGCTCCCCAATTCGGCCCGAAACCAGGCTATCGGAAGCCACGAAATAATCCCTCTCCCCCGGAACCAATACCACATTACGAAAATATTCCTTTATCGTGTTAACTATCAGGGCCTCGCCTGAAATCTTTTCAGGACTGAGGTAATTCCCCGAAGGCGATACCGCGAAAAGGACCACCCCTCCTTTGTTGATATGCCTTTTCAGGATTTCCATAAATTCGGCGGTATAAAAACGGTTAAGCTGAAGTGAGGTCGCGTCGGGAACGGCGAAGATGGCCATATCGTAATGCCCGGTGCTCCGCTGAAGGAACCTACGGCCGTCGCCCCGAATAAGGTTAACCTTCGGTTGGTCGGGTAAGCGGCCATACCTTCGGCCCAGCTCCGCTAAAAGGGGATTAAGCTCGGTATAATCCACCCGTTCGACAGCGCCATATTTTAGGATCTCGTCGATCATCCCCGAAATACCACCGGAAACCAATAGCACCGATTGGGGATTTTTCCGCTGAAGCATGGCATAGTGGACATACTCTTCAGTCGGGATGACATCGCCCGTCGAGAATAGCAGGGAGCCATTGTCGTAAAAACTAAGCTCCCCTCCGTTTTCAGTCACCGTGATATTGCCGTAATAACCCTCCTTCGATTCAATGACCTTCTGGCGATAAAAAAGAAAAGATTTCATCTTCAGATCAACCGGCCAGATAAACATCAGCAGGATCATCCCGCCGGTCAGACCGATCGCGACCAGATTACCCGGCTTCCGGCCTTTCCGCCCGATTAAATAAAGCAGGATTAAGAAAGCCATGATCAGCATCGAGGTCAATATGCTAAACCATCGGACAAAAAGGAAAGAGACCACGATCCCGCCAATCATACTACCCAATGATTCAAGATAATAAGCCCGCACAAAACTCTTTTGTCCCTCTCCCTGAACCCTCACCAGCAGGGACCAGGTAAAACCGGCAACACTACAGACCGGGGAAAGCAGGAGAAGGATCAGGATAAAAAACCACAACGGATGGATGAGTTCCCCGGGGACATACATCACGTTTTTACCGGTTTCCATCAGCACGACAAGGATCGGGGGGACGATTAAAAGAAATTGAATCAGGTGGTTGATCTGCGTCGGGACCTTTCCGGAAAAGAATGAACGCCCTGCCCAGGCTCCCATCCCGGTCAGGAACATCCAGATTCCCAGCGTCCAGCCCATCATCAGTTCATTACCCTGAAAAACCATCGCGATCTCCCTGATCAGCAATACCTGGACCACGGTGGAGTAAAATCCCAGCGCGATCAAATGTCTTTTCATTGGCCCGAAGGGCAACGAAACGGGAGCCTCACCCCCTGCCGGCGCCAAACCGGACCGGGCAGTTTTACTTTTGAAAATACCGAGGTAATAAGTCAGGTGCCAGAAGAGGTGAAAAACCCCGACAAAAGACATGGCGATCCCGAAATTGACATGCCATGCCATCAGGGTAGAAAACAGATCCCACTCCAGCTTGTAATTGATCTGGATAGCCAGCAGGAGTCCCAACACGGCGGTCATCAAAAAAGTAATCAACAGGATAATATTCCAGAACTTACGATGGATCACCTTCCCGATAAATCCAATTCGCACCAGGTAAACTCCTGTAAAATAGGCTGCAAGCAGTATTACAGACAGGGGCAATATATAATAGGGACCTCCCATTAACTATTTTCGTTTTAATGAAAACTCCTTCTCATTAAACACCAAAGCCTGGTAGCTGTAAAGCTCTACCTCCTTATCCTTCCATCCGTCCCACCCGATCAATGCCTTCTCGCGGGCACAGTGGCCAAAAAACTCCTCCTTGCTCCAACCCGTCTCCCCGGCCACCTGGGGAAGAAAGGTCCCCGTGTGACTCCCTTTCTTCATGTAAAGGCCGTCACGCCCCAGCTCAAACTCGTCGATCGAGTAGATTCGCTTCAAAGGGGTCAGTACCGAAATCTCTATCTCAATCGCGTCCAATTCAGAGGTAGTTACCGGTTCATACCGTGAATCCTGCGTGGCGCTTGCAATGGCCATCGATTGAACCACCTGGTAAAGCGACCTGTCCGGAAGAAAATTACCGATACACCCCCTCAGGTTCTGATGCTCTTTCAGGGTAACAAAAACCCCTGAGCATCCCTGCAGCAGATGCGGAGGCAAACTTTTCTCCTCCACAGGAGGAATATTCCGTTTCCGTACATATTCGGTCACCGCGTTCCGCGCGATCTTCAGTAAGGCCACCTTCTCCTCCTTATTCAACTCCAACGCGGAAGATTTTTGTTCCGGAGGTTTTTTCCCGACCGAAATAGCCCAGTACCCGACCACACGCTTCATATCCCCGGAAGGGATATCACCGCTGTTACGGTAAAGAATCTCCTTAAACATCAGATCTTTATCCTTTTCAGTGATATAAAGCAAGGAAAGCATGGGCATCCACCCACACATCGAAGTGGCCAACTGAGGCTGATTCTCCTGCTCGTTGGCGGTAACTTTCCCGACAAACTGCCGACCATCATTCTTAAGGATCGCGTCGGCGATCTCCTTATCCAGCTTACGGGCCATCTCGTAGGTGGGATAATGCGAGAAGTCGGAACTGATGATGAACAGGTTCTCATCGGTAAAATAGGGGGTTAGCGCCTCGGCCAACTGCCGGCAGGTCTGCTGCGATTCTCCCCCCACGACGATCGGGACAATGCTGAAAGGTTTTCTTAACCAATACTGAAGAAAAGGAAGCTGAACCTCGATGCAGTGTTCCATCTGGTGCGGCCCTTCATCGACCGTGATCACCCGGTTTCCGGCGCTCAGCTTCTCCCCGAGCGGGTCGACCGGCACCTTACCCAGCGGGGTGATGAAATTCCCTTTCGGGAAGACGGCAGCCCCCTCAAAATAGACCTTATGAATTGGTCCCAGGATAAAGATATGCTTGAAGACCCGCTCCCGGTCGATCTGCCGGTAAGCGGCGGCGGCAACCCCGCCCGAATAGATATACCCGGCATGGGGGACCACCAGGGCAAGCGGTTGTTCTGCCCGGGTTACCGGGGCTTTTTCAAAATAACCGGTAAGGTCATTCAGTAACTCCGCGCGGTCCGAAGGGTAGAACGAACCGGCCACGGCAGCCCGACGATCGTTCCCTCCCCACTCCTGCCCCTGCCCGTTGCATCCCACGGCAAAGCACCAAACGGAAATGACTGAAAATAACAGGTATAGACGTCGCATCTCCTTGATTTTTAACTCGGTTTACCTGTACCATACTCCCTGATCGGATTGATAATCAATCCCTCCGCGCTCCAAGGCAAAAGCCTGAAAATTACCGGTATAAGTTAACCATTTTTCTCCGTTTCCCGAAGGATTTTCCCCAAAATCATGCAACCCCCTGAAATCATGAAGAATCATTGGCAATCCACACCCCGGCAAATCGTTCCGCAGCAGCGGTTCTTTCCCTCCGATCTTAATATTCCCCTCAAATTGGGCCTTTTGCAATACTTTCCCGATCGGATCTCCTTGGCCATACAGTCCCGGCAAAAGAAAAAACAAGTCATTGGGATAGGTTAACAAGGGATCAAGGCCGGATTTTTTCCTTACCTTCAAGGTATTTTATAGGTATTTTCTATATCGCTATACGAACGAAGTACGAACAAAGTACGAACAAACTACCTATAAAGTCCGGTTTTGGCCCGGTGAAGAAGCGGAGATAAAGACTATAAAGGAAAACGATCCGATTTTTGAATTCCCGGAAGGGGACTATCCGGGAAAAATTTCGCAAGGGTGTTGGACAGGGAAAAGCGATGTACGGGGTGGCTCAGAAACGTGCCGGGATGAAAAGCAAAAAGGCCGGATCGACCGGCCTCTTTGTAATATGGTTCTGTTAAGAATTACTTCTTCACACGTTCAGAGTAAGAACGGTCGCGGCTGTCGACACGGATAACGTCGCCCTGGTTGACGAAGAGGGGGACATAGATGGTAGCGCCGGTTTCGACGGTCACTGCTTTCTGCGCGTTCGAAGAGGCGGTGTTGCCTTTTTCGGCCGGCTCGGCATAGGTGACTTCGAGTTCGATGAACGGAGGAAGTTCGACGGTCAGCGGAGTCTCGGTATCGGTGTGATACATCACTTCGACAACCATTCCTTCTTTCATCAGGTCGGAGTTTTCTACCAGACTCTCCTCGATGGAGATCTGCTCGAAGGTTTCGGAATGCATGAAGTTGAAACCCGACTCGTCTTTGTAGAGATACTGGTAAGGACGGCGTTCGACACGAATGGTGTTGATTTTCACGCCGGAGGAGAAGGTGTTTTCGATCACGCGACCGGTTTTCATGTTTTTCAATTTCGTGCGAACGAAAGCGGGGCCTTTGCCTGGTTTGACATGCTGAAACTGGACGACCTGGAAGGGTTGATCATTGAACTCGATACACAACCCGTTACGTAAATCTGCTGTAGTTGCCATTATCTGATTACTTTATAAGATTATAATTCATTCACCCTGCATCGCCGGGAAATTTTTCGCAAAAATAGGTAAATCCATTTAAATCAAGAAAAAAACTTTTTTGCCTTAAAAAATGAGGGAAACGCCCCGTTTCTCCGCTTTTTTATCAGAAGAATCAGGAATGGAACAGATGAACTGTTTTGAATAATTCAGCGCGATCGGCGCTATCGGGGTGAATTGCAGCAGCGGCGGATCGCCTTTTCGAATTCGCCGACCCGACGGGTTGAGACCGGTCGATATAAAAATTTCCTGATCAGCGGAGGGATGAATTTTATCCCTTACTTTGTCGGATTCCCTGATCGTGATGCTTGAATACTTATCCGCATATCAACTAAACATTACAGACTGGTTTCTGATTGCCTTGTCAGCCGTGCTGATCGGTATGTCGAAGACCGGGGTTCCCGGCGTATCGATGGTTGTGGTGCCCGTCCTGGCGATGATTTTTGGAGGGAAACAATCGACCGGGGTGCTGCTTCCGATCCTGATAATGGCCGATCTGTTCGGGGTGATGGTCTATCATCGCGATGCCGAATGGAAATATTTGTTTCGGGCGCTGCCCTGGGCCTTTGCCGGATTGATCCTGGCGCTGTGGATCGGGAACCTGGTGAACGACCAGCAGTTTAAAAGGATTATCGCCGTCACCGTATTCATCAGCATCGGACTAATGGTTTGGAAAGACAAAGGGATCAGGAACACGGTTGTGCCGGAACAATGGTGGTTTGCCGCCCTAATGGGGATCGCCGGCGGGTTTGCCACGATGATTGGCAATGTGGCGGGACCGGTTATGGCGATTTACTTATTAGCCATGCACCTGCCCAAGAATAGTTTCATCGGGACGACCGCCTGGTTTTTCGCCATTATCAACCTGACCAAGCTCCCGCTGCAAATTTTTGCCTGGCAAAACATTTCGCCCGCGATTTTACTGATCGATCTGCTAGTGCTCCCGTTTATTGCCGTTGGCGCCTGGCTGGGGATGCGGGTGGTTAAGGCCATTCCCGATCAAACGTACCGTTGGCTGGTGATAGCCTTGACCGTGATCTCGGCCTTCCTGATCCTCACAATTTAGCCCTTGATTTAAAATCACTTTTATTTTGATGCCGTGAATTTTTTATCTTTACGACATTGACTAATCCTTCATCAGGATTAATATGTTTTGTTTTTTTACCAACTACCAATATTATGAGTTATTTATCACGTTCTAAATTTACTAATTCTTTAACATGCGGGTTCGCCATTATTATCGCGACAGCCACTAATTCCTGTTCGTTTTCTTCCCAAACGATTGAACTGGACCAGTGCACGGTCTTAACTGTAGAGCGGGGACCGGTATTCGACCCGATAGAAGCCACAGGAACGGTGGAGCCGGGGAGCGAAGCCATTCTGCGTTCTCCCTATCCCACCTTTATCAAACAAATTGTCAGAGAGCCTGGAAGCAGGGTTGAGAAAGGAGATTTGATCCTTTTGTTAGACGACCAACCGGTGAGGGATGAAATCGAGAAGTTGACCGATCAACTGGAAGTGAAACGAAACAGCATTGAAAAAAATAATCTCTCGGAAACATCGACAAAGATCGATCTGCAATACAGCGAAGAGGTGAAAAAGCTAAACATCACCTCGCTCAAATCGCAATTGGCCGATGAAGAGCAATTGTTGGAAGTAGGAGGTATTTCACCGGCAAAAATTGAAAAAACCAAACAGGAGATCGCGTTAGCCGAGCGGGAGTTGGTCATGTTGAAGGAGAAAAATTCGATCAGGACCAAACAGTTAAGGACAGAAGAGCAGGGGCTATTGTTGGGTATTGAGATTCAGGAAAAGGAGCTAAAGGACAAATTGGATATTCTGAATCAAATGAAGGTTTTAGCTCCATCGTCAGGAATCATACTTGCTATTGGGAGCAAAGTCAATGAAAAAGTGGATAAGGGCCAGACACTGGTTAGTGTGTCCAATCTCTCCACTTTTAAAATATCGGGTTCTGTTGATGAAACAATGGCCGACTATATTAAGACCGGGGCAACCGCTTATGCCTTAATAGATAACGATCAGATTCCCGGATATATAGGCACTGTCTCACCGGTTATAGAGAATGGTAAGATTCAATTCAATGTCCACCTGAACGATAGCGTCCACCCCAGATTGATTCCCAATCAGAATGTTTCGCTGTTGGTGGCCAAGAAGCAAAAGAGCAACAGCTTAAGGATTAAAAACATACCGGAATTTGGCAAGGATAAGATCGAAATGGTTTACCTGTATAAAAATGGCCGGGCAATTCGCCAAAAGGTCAAGGCGGGTTTAGTCAACACGGATTATTTAGAAATCGTATGCGGGCTGAATGACCATGACCAGATCATTGTCCCGAAGAGGGGGTACTCAGCGTTTGGAAATTTAAGTGAAGTTACCATTAATAACTAAATTATGATTTCACGATTGAAAATCTCATTTATTCCCTTGTTTCTATTAGCCTCTTGCACACTATCGGCAACAGGTACAGAGCCAACAAAACAGGATACGGTCAGGTTAGGTCTAAGCTTAAAGAATATTGTCGATTTGGCTGTTGTACAATCGTCAGCGATAAAATATGCCCAGAACCAAAATGTCAACAGTTACTGGCGGTGGAAAAATTTTTCGAAAACATTTCTGCCGAACCTGGTGCTCTCGGGTACCCTGCCGAACTATACCCAATCGACGGTACCGGTAACCCAACCCGACGGGAGCATAGAGTTTAAGCAGGTGTCCAATTTAATGACATCGACCAACTTATCATTGAACCAATCTATTCCGCTGACCGGCACCTCTATTTATGCCTCTACTTCCGCGAACCGTGTTCAGGATTACAACAAGGATGTGGTCAAGTTTTCGGGTAATCCTATCTCCATCGGGTTTAATCAACCCATCTTCGCCTATAACTGGATGAAGTGGTCGAAAAAGACCGAACCGCTGATCTATGACGAAGCGCAGAAGAATTTTGTACAGACGATAGAAGAGATCTCCTATAACGCGACCAATAAATTCTTCAACTATTTAAAGATACAAACCAATTATAAGTTGGCAGAAAGCGCGCTAAAAAACAGTCAGGACAATTTAAGGATTGCAATGACCAAAAAGCGGCTGGGGCAAATTTCTGAAAATGACTTCAACCGTATTGAACTTTCGGTTCTCAATGCACAGAAAGCTCTGAACTCCGCCGGGATGTCCCTGAAAAACGCCGATTTCGATTTAAAATCGTACGTTGGAATAGATCAAAACCAGCAGATTGAATTACAAATGCCCCTTCAGATCTCCCTCTTTGAAATTGATTCACAGAAAGCCCTGTCAGAGGCTAAGACCAATCGACCGGAACAAATCAATTTCGAAAGGAGATTGATCAATGCCGAGAGGGATCTGACCCAAGCCAAACGAGGAAACGGATTAAGTGCTACACTTGCCGGCAGTTATGGATTGTCGAACAGTTCCGAATCCTTTTCAGGGGTTTACGACATGCCCCAAAAACAACGGATGCTCCAATTATCGCTAAGTGTTCCCATCCTCGATTGGGGGCGATCGGCCTCCGCGGTCAAGATGGCCGAATCGCAGCGTGATCTTGTTGAATTTGATGTAGTGAAAGCCCGCGAAGATTTCGACCGGGGGGTGATTATGCAGGTGGAACAGTTCGGTCTGTTGAAAGATCAGCTTAAAACGGCAAATGAAGCGGATAGGGTGGCCGAAAACGGGTATAAGATAGCCTTGAAGCGTTTTCAAAACGGTGAAATTAGTATCACCGATCTGAACATTTCACTTTCGGAAAGGGAAAGTGCCAAGAGGGACTATATTAATTCGCTGGCAACCTATTGGTTAGCCTATTACAACTTAAGGATTCTCACATTGTACGATTTTGAATCGGATCAAAAAATCACATATGATAATCCTATGCTGTCATTATCGGGTAAATAAACCTGTACTCTATTTTCAATGCTCCGGATCTATTTCAGGATAACCAATGTACAGGAAAAAGACGGTAATCAATATTAGCTAACTATTAATGACACAAAGCAGTGTTATTTTAGCAGTGCAGACTTTCATGACAGTGAAGACTAAAGAGGGATAACCGAATTAATGCAATCAGAGAATTATCCTTCAAATAAACCAAACAAAGTGTTTTTAAACAACAAAGACAGGTAAAGCAATTGATTACAACCGCTTTACCTGTCTTTCAACATACAAATACTAAAGAAGGGATTTCACCACATTCAATGCCGTATTGTAATCGGGTTCATGAGTCACTTCTGGCACATATTCCACAAATTCTACAACACCTTGTTTATCAATGATTACCGTACCTCTGGCCAATAACCGTAGTTCTTTGATCCAGAAACCGTATTTTTCACCGAATTCCATCTCCCGATGATCAGAAACTGTTTTGATGTTCTGCAAGCCTTCAGCGGCACAAAAACGGCTCTGGGCAAAAGGCAGGTCGCACGAGACGGAGAGAACGACAACATCCTTTAAATTATTGGCTTCGGCGTTAAAACGACGGTTCTGAGCGGCACAAACGCTGGTGTCGATGGAGGGATAAACCGCGATAACCACCACTTTACCAGCGAAATCGGAAAGCTTTACCGTACTCAGTCCGGCCCCTACTCCGGTAAAATCGGGGGCTTTATCTCCCACTTTGATTTCGTTCCCCAAAAGGGTTAATGGATTACCTGCAAATGTAATTTTAACAGAATTCTGGCTCATTTTATTTTTCTTTAAAAAGTTAAACTTTCAACTATCAAATATTTCAAATAAAACATCCATCGCAGAAAAATGTTCAATAATTTAGCTTAACATATTATTGTAATCATTTCAAAAATTGATTAACTTTGGATGAATCAATAGACTATCTGATGAATATTTATCAATCGGAAATACATAACCCCTATTATAATCTTGCCACAGAAGAGCATTTTCTTAAGAACTCGCCGGAAGATTATTTTATGTTGTACACCAATGAAGCGACCGTAGTGGTAGGGAAACATCAAAACCTGTTGTCGGAAATCAATTCTGTTTATATCAATCAAAACAAAATAAAGGTCGCCCGACGCATTTCCGGTGGAGGCACCGTGTACCATGACCCGGGGAACATAAATTTTAGTCTGATTCAATCGGTGGAAGGCGGGGAAAAGATCAATTACCAGCGTTTTGCCCGTCCGGTTCTTGAATCGTTACGTTTACTTGGATTAAATGTTCATTTCTCCGACAGAAACGATCTGTTTATTAATGGATTAAAAATATCGGGGAGTGCGATGCATGTTTATAAAAACAGGGTGTTAGCTCACGGCACCCTGCTCTTTGAGGCCGATAAAAATGAATTATCGGAGGCCTTAAAGAGCAATTCCATCAAATATATTGATAAAGCCATCAAATCGGTCCGGTCGAAGGTGATGAATATTAAAGAGCTGCTACCTGATATGAGTACCTTGGAAATGATCGCTCATCTGGCTTCAACAGTAAAATTTGATGACGGGCAAATGAATCGGGTTGTTTTAACCAAAGAGGATGAAATTACTATCAATAAGTTAGTTGAAGAAAGATACCTGAAGTATGACTGGATATACGGCTATTCGCCGAAATATCGTTTTGAAACAAATGTAACGGTAGCCGATCAGACAATTCCGGTACTGCTATTTGTTGAAAAAGGAATTATTCAGAATGTTCAGATGGGAGATAATCAGGAATTGAACGATGATCTGCAAGAGCTAGGTCATTTGCTGGCGGGAAAAAATCATCAGATAGGGAGTATTTTGGCCGATCAGCCGTTAATGAACCATATTTCACAAATGGTGGACTATTCTGCGGAGAGGTTTTGCCGTGATTTCTTTTGATCCTTAATGCTGATCAAAATAGTTTCTGACAATATTTGCTTTGGCCTTCCCCACAGCCTGAACCAGATCCTCCAATGAGGCTTTCCTGATCCGGGCGACAGAATTAAAGTTTTTCAACAGAGACTCGATGGTTTTAGGACCTATTCCGTCGATATTGTCCAACTCCGACTGCATTGATTTTCCGGTTCTTTTTTGCCGGTGAAAAGTTATTCCAAACCGGTGGGCTTCGTTTCGCAAGTGTTGCAGGATACGTAATGTCTCTGAATTTTTATCGAGGTATAAAGGGTACGGATCGCCAGGATAATAGATCTCTTCCAACCTTTTGGCAATTCCCACCACCGCGATTTTCCCCCGTAGATTCAGTTTGTCCAATGAATTCAGGGCGGAGCCCAGCTGACCTTTGCCGCCATCGATCAGTATCAACTGTGGCAGGCTACTCCCCTCCTCCACCAGTCGTTTGTACCTACGGTAGATGATCTCTTCCATCGAGGCGAAATCGTTGGCGCCAATGACCGTTTTCACGTTAAAATGACGGTATTCCGACTTGGCCGGTTTCCCGTTTTTAAAGACCACGCAGGCCGCGACCGGTGAATCGCCCTGTATATTGGAGTTATCGAAACATTCGATATGTACCGGATTCACTGAAAGGCGAAGGTCATTTTTCATTTGAGTCATGACCCTTTCCTGGCGCGCTTCGGGAGTCTTTACCGTCTCACTCTTCAGACGATCTAGCCGGTAATATTTCGCATTTCGTTCCGATAGTTCAAGTAAGGCCTTCTTCTCCCCTTTCTGAGGGACAATAATTTTTACGTTTTTCAATTCCAGATCGATCGGAAACGGCAGGATAATCTCACGCGAGTCGGAGTGCAACTTTTGCCTTATCTCAGCCAATCCTAAAGCAAGCAATTCGGCTTTTGTTTCATCGAGCCGTTTCCTTATTTCAAGGTTATGAGCCTGAACGATGGCGCCGTTAACTACTTTCAGGAAATTGATATAAGCGGAATTTGGATCCTCCTCTATCGAAAAAACATCTACATTGGTTATGGAAGAACTAAAGATAGCCGATTTGCTTCGGTAGTTTTCGAGGATCAGCAGTTTATTTTTGATCAGGTTGGCTTCTTCGAACTGGTAATTTGCCGCGTAGCCGTTCATCAGACTCTCCAGGTGATCGACGACCACGGAAAGATTTCCTTTCAGGATTTCCTTGACTTGCCGGATATCCTCCATATAATTGACTTCTTCCTGGTTTCCCTCGCAGGGGCCCTTACAATTCCCGATATGAAACTCCAGACAGACTTTGAATTTTCCTCTCTGGATATTGGTTTGATTCAACTGGTAATTGCAGGTGCGAAGGGTAAAAATCTGTCGGATCACCTCAAGAATTGTTCGGACCATTGGAATCGAGGTGTAAGGTCCGAAATAGGAAGAGCCATCCCTTATGAATTTGCGGGTATAAAAAACGCGGGGGAACGGCTCATTTTTCACACAGATCCATGGAAATGTTTTATCGTCCTTCAGCAGGACATTGTATCGGGGCTGGTATTTCTTAATGAGATTGTTTTCCAACAACAGGGCGTCCTCTTCGGTATCGACCACGATGTGGCGGATATCAGAAATCTGGCGGACCAGGACCCGCGTTTTATTGTTCTCCTGTTGTTTATTAAAATAGGAAGAAACGCGTTTGCGCAGGTTTTTAGCTTTCCCTACATAGATTATCTTTCCTTCCTTATTGAAATATTGATAAACTCCCGGCTGATCCGGAAGCTGCCTGACCTTATCAATCAGTTTCTCATCGAAAAAAATCTCCCTGCCCACAGATCTGAAGGATTAGAAATGGACAAGCGACCAGACCGGTACGTTAGCATCGATACGCTCTCTTCCCTTCAGAGCATCGAGTTCTACAAAGAAGTTAACGTAAATCTTCTTTACTCCGAACTTCTTAACCAGTTCGATAGCCGCATTAACGGTTCCGCCGGTTGCCAACAGATCATCGTGGATCAAAACGACGTCGTCGCTGTTTAAGGCATCGGAATGGATTTCCAGGGTATCCGATCCATATTCGAGATCGTAGGTTTGAGAAAAAGTCTCGGAAGGAAGTTTCCCCGGTTTTCGGATCGGGATAAATCCGGCATGGAACTCGTTGGCTAACGAGCTTCCAAGAATGAAGCCCCTGGATTCAATTCCAACTACTTTGGTGATTCCATAATCAAGATAATGATTCCGGATTTCGGAGACTATATATTTGAAGATACGACGATCCTTAAAAGAGGTCGAAACATCTTTAAACTGAATACCCGGTTTCGGGAAATCGGGTATATTACGGATTGATTTTTTTACATCTTCTATCGTCACTATTGTCATAACTCACTATTATTGAATTTGATATTTATGTTCCACGTGGAACGTTACCGTCCCAGCAGGACCAAAAGCACATTGATATCGCTCGGAGAAACACCGGGAATCCGGCTGGCCTGCCCGATGGTTTTCGGCTGAATCTGGTTGAGTTTCTGCCTGGCTTCCGTGGATAAGGAATGAATCTCCTGATAGTTAAATTTTCCAAAAATCTGAATCTCTTCGAGACGTTTCAGTTTATCGACCACCACCATCTCCCGATCGATATAACCGGAATATTTAATCAGTATTTCGGCAGCCTCAATCACCTCATTCCGTAAACTATTCGGCACAGTATGAGAAAGGATTCGAAGAGACTTAAACTTATCGATAAGATCCGTTAACCGGATATGCGGTCTCAGGAGGATGGATTCCAACTTGGTTCCCTGGGTTAAAGGCGATGAACCGATCGACTCCAAATAGGGATTAATAGTAGCCGCCTTAACTGAATAACTCTTGATAAATTCGATCATCTGATCCCTGAAGGAGATCTTATCCAGATAATTACTGTAGCGCTGTTCAGTAACCAAGCCCAAAAAATGGCCCTTTTCAGTTAACCGAACATCGGCATTATCCTGTCTCAATAAAAGGCGATACTCAGCCCGACTGGTAAACATCCGGTAAGGTTCATCCACTCCTTTGGTGACCAAATCATCAATCAGCACCCCGATATAAGCTTCGTTGCGTGATAAAATAAACTCTGGTCGGCCAGAAATCTTATTGTAGGCGTTGATTCCAGCCATTAAACCCTGTGCTCCGGCCTCTTCATACCCTGTAGTTCCGTTGATCTGACCTGCGAAATAGAGGTTACCGATCAATTTGGTTTCCAACGTATGATACAGTTGAGTCGGATCGAAAAAATCGTACTCAATGGCATAACCAGGTCGAAGAATCCTGGCATTTTCCAATCCGGGAATCTTATGCAATGCTTCATTCTGAATATTCCAGGGTAAAGAAGAGGAAAAACCATTCAGATAATATTCGATCGTATCGACACCTTCAGGTTCCAAAAAGAGCTGATGGCTTTGTTTATCTGCAAAAGTAATCAACTTAGTTTCAATGCTTGGGCAATAACGTGGTCCTAAACTCTGTATCGTTCCATCGAAAAGCGGAGAGTCCTTAAAACCTTTCTCCAGAATAGCATGAACTTCAGGGTTGGTATTGGTAATATGGCAACTCAATTGAGGCAGTTCGACCTTTACTCCCGGGAGAAAACTAAATTTACATCCCGAATCATCTCCCTTCTGCTCGGTAGTTTTAGAAAAATCAATCGTACGTTTATCTATACGTACCGGAGTCCCGGTTTTCATCCGACCGGCCGAAAAACCGATACTTTTCAACTGGTCACTGATGCCGAGCGATGGAGGTTCAGAAATTCGTCCGCCAGAAACTTTTTCCTGTCCAAAATGCAATAGCCCGTTTAAGAATGTCCCGTTGGTCAGAACTACCGCTTTGGCCAAAAATTCAACGCCGATTTCAGTCTTTACTCCGGTGACACGATTCCCGTCGAACAGTAGTTCAATGACGGAACCCTGCCAAAAATCGATGTTTTTATTCTCCTCCAGGGCAATTTTCCAATTCTCTGAGAATTTAGTTTTGTCACACTGAGCCCGGGGGCTCCACATCGCCGGCCCCTTCGAGAGGTTTAACATTCTGAACTGAATCGTGGATTTATCGGTAATTATTCCCATTAATCCACCCAGTGCATCAATCTCGCGAACGATCTGTCCCTTGGCAATTCCTCCGACAGCGGGGTTACAACTCATCTGAGCGATCTTTGCCAGATCCATTGTGATGAGCAAAGTTTTTGAACCCAGGGAGGCAGCAGCAGCGGCCGCTTCACAACCGGCATGTCCTGCTCCTACAACAATTATATCATATGATGCTAAAACGGTCATTGGTAATTTGAAAATTTTGAAATCATCCTATCTTCAAGTTTTCTCATCTCGTCTCTTTCGATGTCAGTATGATCCTGATAACCCAAAAGATGCAGTAATCCGTGAACAATTACCCTCAAAAACTCCTCTTTTTCACTGCAATTAAACAGTTGAGAATTCTCGTTAATACGTTCAATACTTATATACAGATCCCCTGAAATGATACTTTCCTCGACATAATCGAACGTTATAATATCTGTTAAGTAATTATGATTTAAAAACTTAACATTAATATCCAACAGATACTCATCATTACAAAAAATATAATTTATAGTACCCAAACGTTTTTTATAAGTTCTTAAGATACCTTTTAACCACCTGTTGATATTCTGATAATCAAGATCAGGTAGTTCAACTCCCTCCTCATAAAAACCAATACTCACAATCTAAAAATTTAAAGTAATACGAATAATATTCCCCTTCCCGCAAATTTCATAATGATCTGATAATTCCTTAATAAAGTACAGACCCCGGCCACACTCCTTCTTAATATTATCGAGATGCAACGGACTTTTCAGATCGTTACAATTAAACCCATTACCTTGATCTTCAATAGTCAAGACCAAAGAATGATTGCTAATTACAATGTCAATAAATACAACTAAACCGGGATCATATTTATTACCATGAGCAATTGCATTATGAACCGATTCCAGGAATATCGTTTGAAAAGAAAAAAATTTATCTACATCCATGTCCAGTAAATCGCGAAACCAGGAAGCAATCAGATAACAATAATTAATCCCTTCATAATCAGAAGTAACTATAAATGAATTATTATTAATTTCTGTTATCATACGATCATCAAAAATGTTGACAAATAATCAGCCATGATTAAACTATCGCGATTCGGATAATAAATATCGTCTTTCAAAGTAAAATAATCTCTTGACTTCAATAATTCCATCTGATTCATAAAATGATCCACCGTGAGGTCAGAAAATTTATCTTTTAAATATCTGATATTTAATCCTTTATAAGTTCTTAAATTTGTTAATATATATTCATTATAACGATCTTTTTCCGAAAGATACTCAATTTCGTAATGTACTGTACCGGAATTTACAGAATTAATGTAACGCGATAATACTGAGGTGTTCCATTGCCGGGAATTCCCGTCAAAACTATGAGCGGAAGGACCTAATCCCAGATAAGGGATGCCTGACCAATAGGACAGATTATGCCGTGACTCAAATCCTTCAACTGAATAATTACTGATTTCATACTGTGCAAAACCATTACTAACCAAATAATTATTAATTAAATAGAACTGACGCAATTCAACCTCTTCATCCACCGGAGCAATATGACTGGTTCTCAGTTTCCAATACAATTTAGTATTCTCAGAAATAGTCAAATTATATATAGAAATATGTTTAACGTGAAGATTGACAGCTTTTTGAAGAGATTCCAACAAAATATTGTCCGATAATCCAGGTATCGCATAAATAAAATCAACGGAAACATTCTTCACCCCTGCAGCTTTTACTATTTCAACAGCTGAACTTGCCTTCGCTGCAGAATGATTTCTACCTAAAAATTTAAGAATAGCATCATCAAAACTCTGAATACCAATACTTATCCGATTTATACCCAATGACTTCAACCCTTCAATATAATTCAAATTTATATTCTCCGGATTGCATTCAAAAGAAATCTCAATATTTTGATCAATACGGTGGTATCTACGTATTTCTTCAAATATAGTATTCAATTGATTTATAGAGAGAAGAGAAGGAGTACCACCACCAAAATAGATGGTTTCGATAATTTCTCCCTTTAAATAACCGGCACGATCCCTGATCTCCCTGCATAAAGCATTTACATAATCATCAATGAATCTAAACTGTGTACCGGAATAAAAATCACAGTAATTACATTTACTTTTGCAAAATGGAACATGTAGATAAATGCCAGCCATTAAACGAAATTTACCATGCAAAAATACATTAAAACACTCTTTTGGTTCTTAGTAATCAATTATATTAGCTTAATACCTGCTGAAGAAATTCCCCATACCAAATTATTAGATATCCCCTATTTCGATAAAATAGTCCATTTTGGAATCTATTTCATCTTTTCAATTTTCCTTGCATCACTATTTAAAAAGCTAAATATAAATACATTAAAAGCAATAATAACCATTATTATTCTTAATGCATTTATTGGAGGGGCAATAGAATATTTGCAGGATATTTTGCCTGTAAACCGCAGCGGAAGCTATCTCGATTTTTTAGCTGATCTATTAGGATCAGCAACGGCCCTTTTGCTTTATTACAATCTAAAGATTTTTCGGAAAATAGATAAATATCTATAATTGAATTATTTATTGATGGGTATTTTTTGAATCCGGCGTAAGTGACGTCCTCCTTCGAATTGTTCGGCTAAGAAAATCAGAATAATTTCCTTTGCATCTTCGACGGAAACAAAACGAGCAGGGATGGAACAAACATTTGCATCATTATGACTTCTGGCTAAAGCAGCCACTTCCTTATTCCAACAGATTGCACTTCTTATTCCCTGATGTTTATTAACTGTAATATTAATTCCATTGCCACTTCCGCAAAAGACAATACCTTTAGGATATTCACCATTTTCAACTGCATATGCTAAAGGATGGGCGAAATCGGCATAATCGCAACTTTCAGGCGAATAACAACCAAAATCTTTTATTTCATAACCTTTCGATTGAAGAAGTTCAATGATGATATTCTTCAATTCATAACCCGCATGATCGGATGCTACTGCTAATTTATTTACTTCCATTGAATTAACTTTAAAATACAAAATTACAAAATAACAGGCAACTTCACTTTAACAATGAAAAATAAATTTAAATGAATGATTGTTCATAGAATGTATAATTGTTGTTAATATCTATTTTCAAATAATTCATAAAAAATGAAACAAGATATTGTTCTCACATTGTATAAAATTTTTTTGATAGAATCAATTAAAAAATACCTCAAAAATTAAAGAAATCAATCAATAAATTATCAACACAAATTAAAATTCAAAATAAAAAATTATGAATTCAAATATATTATCAACCATCGGTTAGTAAAACTATATAATATTGTATTTTAAATATTTACAATGTTAGTAATTTTAAAATAGCTATTTAAAAAACAGTTAAATAAAAAAGGAAACTCAAATAAACCCACTTTATCAACACAATCAACAGGAAATCATTAAAAGCATTAGTTTTTTTAAAATTTATAAAAGAATATAATAATATATGCTGAAATTAAAATTGTCGGTTGAATTACATTTTCTGGCAGACAATTTTTATATTTGGCTTCTTTAATTGAATAAAGTGTTAAGAACAAAACAAAATATGTCCATCTTACTGGTTGAAGATAATATTCTTAATCAGCGTCTTATGGCAATTAATCTGAAAGGGTTGGGTCATCAGGTCACCATTGCCAATAATGGATTGGAAGGGGTTGAAAAGTATAAAACACAACAGTTTGACCTTATTTTGATGGATATCATGATGCCGGTAATGGATGGATTTGAAGCCACCAATGAAATCAGAAAACTGGAGAAGGAGGATTCAATCCGAAATTACACACCAATTGTAGCTTATACTGCTAATACACTGAATAATGATTTACAGACCTGCCTCAGTAAAGGAATGGATCATTTACTGGAAAAGCCGTTTAGTATCAATAAATTTCATGAAATATTAGACGATTTAGGTTAATAGATCTCTGACAGGGAGATAAGACTGGTCGTAACCTTCAAACGTGAAAAATGAGTGAATTTGTTGATCTGAGAGGTAATCAATACAATGAAACGGATAAAGAGTTGGATAAAAGACTACGTCCGTTATCTTTCCATGATTTTAATGGTCAGAAAAAGATTGTAGAAAATCTGAAGGTCTTCACAAAGGCTGCCGTTATGAGGGGCGAATCGCTGGATCATGTATTGTTGCATGGGCCTCCGGGATTGGGAAAGACGACCCTTTCTAATATCATTGCCAATGAATTAGGCGTTAATCTAAAGCTCACCTCAGGGCCTGTTCTTGACAAACCGGGTGATTTGGCCGGATTATTGACGAATCTGGAGAAAAATGATGTGCTTTTTATCGATGAGATTCATCGTTTAAGCCCTATTGTTGAAGAATATCTTTATTCGGCGATGGAGGATTACAGAATTGATATCATGATCGATAAGGGGCCCAGTGCCAGGTCTATTCAGCTTGAATTAAATCCTTTTACCCTTATTGGTGCCACTACCAGAAGTGGTTTGTTAACCAGTCCGCTTCGGGCCCGGTTTGGCATCAATTGTCATTTGGAATATTACGATAATGAGATATTAACCGGCATCGTGAAGCGTTCAGCTAAAATTCTGGATGTCCCGATTTACGATGAAGCCGCCGTGGAGATTGCCCGTCGTAGCCGCGGTACCCCGAGAATTGTGAATGCTTTGCTGCGTAGGGTACGCGATTTTGCCATGGTGAAGGGAAGTGGGGTCATTGATCTACCCATTACTAAATATGCCCTTGAAGCGCTTAATATCGATAAACACGGGCTTGATGAGATGGACAACAGGATTCTGGTGACGATTATTGATAAATTCAAGGGCGGGCCGGTAGGAATATCGACCATTGCCACTGCCGTAGGTGAAGATAGCGGGACTATTGAAGAAGTTTACGAACCGTTCCTGATTAAAGAAGGATTTCTGAAACGGACCCCCCGGGGAAGGGAGGTCACCGATTTAGCCTACCATCACTTGGGGAAAAGCCGGATTGAAGGAAATATGGGCACCCTCTTTTAGTTATTGCTTAACGAGCTCTATCTCAAATAATTTAGGCCACAGTTTTCCGGTTACGTAAGTCTTTCCACTTTTAGGATCATAGGCTATTCCATTGAAAACATCCATCTGTTGCGTAGCTTGTCCCTGAATAATTGATATGCCTTTAAAACTGATATCAGCGATCACTTTTCCACTCTTGCTGTCAATTTTTACTACCCTTTCGGTGGTCCATATATTGGCCCAGATTTCCCCGTTGACATATTCCAGTTCGTTGATGTTTTTAATGAGTGACTTATTGTCGCAAACCTGAATGACGCGTTCTTCTTCAAAAGTCTCAGGATTAATAAAATAGATATTTTCAGTACCGTCACTCATAATCAGAGATTTTCCGTCATTGGTTAATCCCCAACCCTCTTTCGGTTTGAATTTCCATGTTTTCAACAGCTCAAAACTCTCTAAATCGTAAACAAATCCGGTTTGATTTTTATAGGTTAACTGGTAGATTTTCCCGTTCAGTATAGTTATTCCTTCACCAAAATACTGATTTTCGAGTCTGTATTCCTTCAGTATTTTCCCCGATTTATAATCTGTTTTATAGATGGCTGAACTTCCCTCCTGACCGGTTCCTTCGTACAATATCCCCTCATGAAATTCCAATCCTTGGGTGAATGAATTTGGATTATGTGGGTATGAGGATATAATTTTGTAACCAAATTTTTCAGGTTCCTTATCGGATACGACCAAAAAGTTCTGGTAATTTTCTCCTTCCCGTCCATCCTCTTTCTTGACCAAGACCTTAATGGTATGATTTCCCACACTCATTTCACCCGTATTAATTGAGATGGAATTATCCAAATTATCCGATTGAGACACACTTTTACCGTCGATAAAGATTTCAATTTTATCCAATGACCCGTCTTTCAGTTTTGTTTGAAATTGGGCCGTTAGTTTCTCACCAGAGGTATAGAAATTTTTCTTCGGCTGAAGCTGAATAGAGGTTACCGGCCGCCGGGTACTATTCGACGTTTGGCCGCAATTGGTCAGGATCAATGAAGAAAATGAAAAGAACACTAACAGGGCTGTGAGATATTTCATCTTTGAAAAATTGAAAATCATAAATTATTAAAATAAGACGAGGCAAATTTGATAAAAAATCAAACGTTATTAAAAAAACAGGCCGATTTATTAACAATGCTTCACGTGGAACAATCGGCGACAACCGTGAAACAGTTTAAACTGTTGATTTCTGTATGTTTTTTGGAAGGTTACATCAGTTAAAACGGAGCCGAATCATTTATCGTAATTAAAATCCGTTCGATTCTGTTGCTTAACCTCTATATTTGTAAAATATAAATCAAAAAAAGATTTAACGTTTTGAGTGCACTGAAACGATTGGCCGGAGAAACGGCTATTTACGGGATTCCCAGTATCGTGGGCAGGTTCCTGAACTGGTTCCTGACTCCTTTGTATGGTTGGACCTTTGCCCCGGGGGAATTCGGGATCTTAAGTAATGTACTGGCTTATGTCGCTTTTTTGCAGGTTCTGCTGACCTATGGAATGGAAACTTCCTATTTTCGTTTTGCCGGGCGAAGCAGTGAACCGAATAAAGTCTTTGGCACGGCAATGATCTCACTCTCCTCTACCGCTATCTTGTTTATACTGTTGGTTGTTTCGTTCTCAAAATCGATGGCCGGATGGGTAGGTTATCCCGATCGGCACGAGTTTATTATCTGGATGGGAATAACGGTGGCCATCGATGCCATGACTACCATCCCGTTTGCCCGTCTGCGACTGGAAAGGCGACCAATCAGATTTGCTGTTTTTAAACTGATAAATATAGGGTTGAACATCGTGCTGAATTTGTTTTGGATACTATTGTGTCCAATGGTTTTACAGAAAAATCCCGATTCAATTCTGAGATATGTGTACAACGATCAAATCGGAATAGGCTATGCTTTTCTGGCTTATCTGATCGCCTCGGTCGTGACCCTGCTGCTTTTCCTTCCTGATCTGAATTTCCGCAAGATGATTTTCAACCGCGATATTTTGAAGGCGATGCTCCGTTACGGATGGCCGATCCTGATCGTTGGTCTGGCGGGAATGGTGAATATGAATATCGAAAAGATCTTGTTGCCCGAATTGATGAGAGATGCTAAAAATCCGATCGCGGAACTCGGGGTTTATTCGGCTAACAGTAAATTAGCCATCCTGATGTCCTTGTTTATACAGGCTTTTCGGTTTTCCTTCGAACCGTTCCTGTTCTCCCACTATAAGAATGAGGATTCGAAGAAGACCTACGCGGTGGTGATGAATTATTTCGTGATACTGGGCCTGTTGATCTTCCTTGGCGTCATGTTTTATCTTGATTTAATCAAATATTTTATCGGATCTGATAAATCAGGCTATCACGAAGGGATAAAGGTAGTACCCTGGCTTTTGATGGGTAACCTGTTCACCGGGATATTCTATACCCAATCGCTCTGGTATAAGCTGACCGATCAAACACAGTTCGGGGCTAAGTTTACGATCCTGGGAGCTGTGATAACTTTGGCCTTGAACATTGCTTTCGTTCCCTTAATCGGATATATGGCTTCGGCCATCGCTTTCTTTGTAGCTTCATTGGTGATGACCCTGGTCTCCTATTTTGTAGGTCAGAAATACTTCCCGGTAAAATACGATCTGAAGAAAATAGGGCTCTATTTCGGGGTAGCGGTCATCCTTTATGTCATCGGAGTCCTTATAGTATTCCATTCACAGATCCTGAATTATACGTTCAGAACATTATTGATCTCTGTTTTCCTCTATTATTTTTGGACTTGTGAAAAATCAGATCTGAAAAATGCTTTTAGCCTGGGAAAAGAGTAGACCGATAAAACAGGTTGAAATTAGTTTTTTATCTTAGCAGATTAAAATTGGGAAGTGAAATCGTCATAATTGGTTTATTCCGGTTAAAATGAGATCAAAGGATCTATCATCCCGATTGCTGTTGGAAGGATCAGTCAAATAAATTATTCACGCATGAAAGTAAAAATAGTAAACCGATCGAATAATCCATTGCCGTTTTATAGTACATTTCATTCGGCAGGAATGGATTTAAGGGCTAACCTCGATGAGCCAATCACGCTGAATCCGCTTGAAAGGAAGTTGGTTCCAACCGGTTTGTTTATCGAATTGCCCGAAGGGTACGAGGCGCAGGTCAGGCCAAGAAGCGGATTAGCCATCAATAAGGGGATTACGGTCCTGAACTCACCCGGAACCATCGATGCCGATTACCGGGGTGAGATAAAAATTATCCTGATCAATCTCTCGAACGAGCCCTTTGTGATTAATCACGGCGAACGCATTGCCCAGATGATTGTAGCTTCCTATGAGAAGGTCGATTGGGAAGCTGCAGAAGAACTTGAGGAATCGGTCAGGGGTGAAGGGGGTTTTGGGCACACCGGCAAACACTAAGTTTCCGACTGGGCATAAAAAGAATAATAATTTACAAGAATGACAAGTAAACTGCATGTTGTCGGAGCTTCGTTCCTGTTGGTTTCCGCGAGCTTAGCTTATTCCTGCAAGACAGCCAAACAGGTTGCAGTACAACAACCAGTCCAGGCTGTCAAGGTTGAAACAGTGGCCGAATCAAAACTGAACGGCGACCAACAGAAGGAGTTTCAATATCTCTTTATTGAAGGAATTAAACAGCGTACTCTGGGCAATATTGATGAAGCGGTTAAGATCTTTTCACGTTGTCTGGAAATGGATCCCACCTCTTCATCCTCCATGTTCGAAATTGCCAATATCCATATCACGAAAGGGGATTACCAAAGCTCGATGATGTTGCTCGAAAAAGCAATTATCCTCAATCCCGGAAATGAATATTATCACGTTTTACTGGGCAAGCTTTATCAACAAAACAAGTTGTTCGAAAAGGCTGCCGCTCAGTTTGAATTGCTTGCTCAACTGAACAGTCAAAACCAGGATTATCCTTTTTATCAGGCTTCCATGTTGGCCATGGCCGGTAAAACGGACGAAGCTCTGGCCCTCTATTCCAAACTGGAACAGCAATTCGGAGTCCTTGAGCCTATATCCATCGGAAAGCAGCAGCTCTATCTTCAGCAGGGGAATAAGGCATTAGCCTACCAGGAACTGGAAAAACTGATCAGGACCTACCCTACCGATTCAAAGTATTATGGTATGCTGGCCGATATGTACCTTGCCGATAATAACCGGGACAAAGCTCTGGAATATTACAATAAAATACTTCAGATCGATCCCGATGAAGGTTTCGTTCACCTTTCCATTGCCAATTTTTACAAGGAAGGCGGCGATATGGATAAAGCCTACGATCATATTAAAATCGCTTTTGCCAATGCCTCTCTCGATTTTGAGACCAAGCTGCAAATGTATGTTTTGCTGACCCAACCGGGCGAATCGAAAATGACCGATGAACAGCAAATCGAATTGATCAATATTTTAATCGACAACCATGTCGATGACGAGCGTCCCAGGATACTCTATTCCGACTATTTCCTGGCGAAAAAGCAATCAAAAGAGGCACGCGAACAGCTCCGTTTAGCATTGGATATTAACAAAGATAACTATGCTTACTGGGAACGCCTCCTTTTCATTGATAATGATCTTTTAGATTGGCCTGCCCTGAGCGCCGACAGCAAAAAAGCCGCACAATATTTTCCTGAACAACCGATGATTTATGTTTTGGATGCCGTGAGCCTTTTACAAATGGGTAAGTATCAGGAGATGTATACCGTTTTGGATTCGGGTCAGGTCTATGCCGAAAACAACCCGAAACTGCTCTCCCAGTTCTACCTCTACCGGGCCGAAGGTTTTTACAAACAGAATAAGGTGGATGAGGCTTTCAGGATGTATGATAAGGTCATCGAACTCGATCCTCAGAATTATATGGCGATGAACAACTATGCTTATTACCTCTCTTTGAAAAATGCTAAGCTTGAATTAGCCGAAAAACTGAGCAGTACGGTCATTCAGAACAATCCCGATAACGCAACTTATCTGGATACCTATGCCTGGGTCTTATTCAAGAAAAAGGATTACCGGTTGGCAAAATTCTATATCGAATCGGCTATTTCCAATGACGATAGTTCGAGCGCCGTGCTTGTGGAACACTATGGGGATATCCTTTTTCATTTAGATCAGAAGGAAAACGCGGTAATACAATGGAAGAAATCATTGGAAATGGGAAATAGCTCGAAAGCGCTTCCCGAGAAAATCAAAAAGATTATTTTTATCGAATCTGAAGAACAATAAGTGGCAAGTATAGGAATGAAGAAGATTGGATTACTGCTATTTCTGATAACCTCTTTGTTGATCGGTTGCAAACAGGCCGAGAAGATCGTTGTTGTTGAAAAGAAGGTTAAACGACTGAGCGTTGGCCGGGTGATTAAACTGGTCAATGAAAGCGAGTTAAACTATAAGACTTTATCAGTCAACCGTTTCAACCTCACCTTCGAAAAGGATGGAAAGAGCAGTTCTATCCGTGGTTTGTATAAAATTCGTCGCGACAGCGTGATTCAGATCTCGGCTCAGAAACTCTCCATCCCGGTTGGTAAGCTGGAGGCGAACAGCGATTCTTTCAAGGTGGTCTATCACCTTGATAAGCAAATTTTTGATGGAAGCTATGATTACGTGAGCGAGTTATTGGGTACCGACATCGATTTCAAAACTATGCAGGCCATTCTGAGCAGTCAGCTCTATTCGTTTCGGCAGGAGGAAAATGAACGGGAATTCAGGGATTTCGTCTGTGGCATCGAGGAAGATATGTATAAGATCTCCTCAATGAGAGACCGCAAGCTTAAAAAAATAGAAAAGAACGAAGACCGACTGGAACGGATTCGGAATAAAAAGGAGGACAATCACCTGATAAAACAGGATATTTACATCGATCCCGATCTGTTTCTTGTCCGAAAAATGGTCTTTACGGATATTGATTTCGGAAGAACTCTGACTATCGGGTTTTCAGATTTTGAAATAGTTCAGAATCAGTGGTTTCCTGGTAATATAAATCTTTTATTAACCGGCGAGCAAAGAATTGAACTCAATATTGACCTGTCGAAGATATCTATCGACGAAGAGGAAAGTTTTAGTTTCAGTTTGCCGGCCAAATACAAAAAAATCAGGTTAGATTAAGGGATTAACCGCATGTTGAAAATACTATACTTAATCTTGATATGAGTTTTTTACCTAAAATATCGTTGCTGGTTCTCCTTATTTTCTTCCTGAAAACCGTTCAGGGACAATCGCTCAATGAGTTGCGCAAGCAGAAGGAGAAAACGGCACAGGAGATTGAGTATATCAATAACCTTCTGAAAGAGACGGGAAAGAACGCCCGGACCTCTCTCAACCGCCTGGCGGTCCTTGAACGAAGCATTAAGCTTCAAAGCAACCTGATCAACAATATCAATTCGGAAATCATTTACCTCGACTCCTCTATCTTAAAGAGCCAGCGCGCTGTCGATTCGCTGACGGTCGAACTGGCCGCTGTCAAAGAGAAATATGCCTCGATGATCCGGTATGCCCGCCGGAACCAGGATTCCAATAATCAACTGCTATTCCTGTTCTCAGCCGAAGATTTTAACCAGGCCTACAAACGATTTGTATACCTCAGGCAATATGCCGATTACCGGAGGCGACAAGCCGAACAGATCACCGCGGTTAAATTTGCGCTCGACAGTATGATCACCGATTTCAATAAACGAAAGGATGAGAAGCAACAACTCCTGTCGGTCAAAATGAGTCAAACGCAGAAGTATGAAAAACAGAAAGTGGACCAAAGTGAATACCATGCTGAGCTGCAAAAAAAGGAGAAGGAATTGCGGAACAAACTGGAGGCCCAGCGTAAAGCTGAAGTGCGTCTGCAACAGGAGATTGAGCGTATCATAGCCGAAGAGGCCCGGAAAGCGGCTGCCCGGGCTAAAAAGGAACCCAGCTCGGCGGTGACCGTCGAAGAGAAAGCCCTTTCGGATGATTTTTCCAGGAATCAGGGTCGGTTTCCATGGCCGGTCGCGAGAGGCCTCATCACGGACCATTTTGGCGAACATCCCCATCAGGTATTGAAACATGTCATGGTTCGCAACTCAGGGATCGATATTACCACCCAGGCGGGCGAAAAAGCCAGGGTTATCTTCAAGGGCCAGGTCTCCAAGGTGGTGGCTATCCCCGGGGGAAATATGGCCGTGATCGTGCGGCATGGCAATTACCTTACCGTCTATTCCAACCTGGTCAATGTTTCGGTTCAAACCGGACAGAAGGTGGATACCAAACAGGAAATCGGGACTATTTTTACCGATTCGGGCGAGGACAACAAGACGGTACTCAAATTTCAGATCTGGCGCGAAAATGTCAAACTGAATCCCGAACAGTGGATCATTAACCAGTAAGAAGGTTGTCTCGCAGAGGTTTGTCGTGTTTCGGTTGGTTCAATTCTTTGGAAATCAAGAGATCTGTTTTTTAATTCCAAACGGCTACCCCAAAATAATTGGGGCATGATGCAATAATGACAGGGAAAATGCTCCCCGGGATAGACCCTCCGGGGACTTCAGAGACGGGATTTGCAATTCCCTACCTACTGCTGTTATCCCTCTCCGGCCCTGATGGGGCCAAATCTCAATAACCCCGGGTGTAGCATAGCGTAACCCGGGGAAAACACACCGATCTTCAACCGGCGCATCGCAGCCATTACTTCAATGTGCTCTCCTCCCTGTTGCACCACTTTCCTTCCCCCTGAAAATCCGTCATCGTCCACCTTTAGATCAGTTAGTACACCTTGGAGATTACCATATATCAGAAACTCTTTAGAAATTTGAAAAAGATTGGGATCATTGCTCCTGTAAGGGCAAAACATCGGTAAAAAAATAGGGTTCGTTCATCTGTTCCGCCCCGGACGGGGCGGGCGAATCATTTTCGTACAATTTCTTCTACCGATATTTCGTGCCTAACGGCACGGGGGGACAACATTACAATGATAATTCTCTTTTTCATTATCTTTTTCGTCAACGTCTAAACAATACTATTCATGCAGAGATTCCTTTCTTCGCATTGTAATGAGGAATCTCAACCTGATTGCATAAATTCCTTCAATAAACTGATATTCTATCCAAAATGAGTATTTTCTGAAGATATAGAATGATGTGTAATAATCTCAGTTGCAATTCTGTCATTGGAATGGCAGCGAAGCGTAAAGAGGAATCTCAAGGATAATATCTGTTTGGCACTCCAATAGCTAATGCGTATTAATTACCTGGACTGTTTACCCGATCGTTAGCGCAGAGAATTAGAAAAGCTCTTCCAAAGTTCCAAACTTTGGAAGAGCTCTACCTGAGCAACTATTTGTTATAGCAGACCTGAAAGGTCGGTCTGTGACAGCACAGGGCGTGAGCCCTGTGAAGAGGAGTAATAGAGGAAACCGGAGGTCTGTAAGACCGGCATGTGTTGACCGGATTTGATGAATTGGTTTTGTGTCGATTCAATACACGTCGGCCTTACAGGCCTTTGAGGGTCTATCTTTGACCGTTACCACAGGCCTGACGGCCTGTGCTTTCACATGCCGGGCTTTCAGCCCTCTGATCGGTTTGTTGCTCATATCCGGGCTTTCTCCCTACACCATAACATAGGATATAACTTCTATTAATGATGTAGTGCAATGAGGATCGATTTAGTGGAATGGGGCTTTGTCATTGGAAGAGGACACCCCAAAAAAATGGGGCATGATGCAATAATGACAGAGAAAATAGTTGATAGTCGGGGCGCGACTGGACGTAAACCTTTACCCGCGGCGGGAGCATAGTGTCGCACCCCGACTTCTTGCATTTCTGTCATTGGCAGAAAGAGGAATCTCAATTACCTTATTATTAATCTCATAAATAGCTTTTCTCATAATATTTAAATATCACCCAAAAAAACAGACCAAAGCCTGTCATAAGTAGAAAGGGATTTCTAAAAATTTCATTTTCCCACTCCGGTCTTTATCACCTTGGTTTTCGATGGGCGGCTGTCTAAAAAGTCAATTGCTTCGATTTTCAACTTTCAGATTGTACGCTGACCCCTCCCAACCTCCCCTAAAGGGGCGGCTTTTAAGTCCCCTTCAAGGGATTTAGGGGTTTAATCGACAGCGTTACTTACAATTTACAAACTTCTGAAAACATATCGTTTATTTTTAGACACCTGCGGTTTCTCCAATTGGTTAGAGAAATAGAAAATGCCCCATTTATTTGAATAATCCCAATGAGTTCGGGCCTGCTCCGGGCATTGCGGGGTTATTGTGCGGATCTTCCGTGCTTATTGTGTGCTATAAAAGCACAGAATAAGCACAGAATAAGCACAGAAGATGCACAGAAACTCCGGCGATGGTAGGTCTTCTTCCCGAAATCGCAGTTCAGCGGGAAGTACTATGAACCGGTGCGGACTCCTCCCCTATCTTAAAAAACGACACTGTTGACCGAAGGGTGGAATGGATAGTGAAAGTCGTGAAACAGATGGATAGTGGCGAAAAGGCAGACTTATTCGATATACTGTCCCGTTTTTCAGGGGCAATACTCTGATAGTATTACGGACACTGAAAATAGATACGATAATAGAAATGAATACCCGGTGATGTATCTAAATTATTCTTTGCCGTCATCCCGCATAGCTATCGGGATCATCTGACGGACAGATTGGTAAACACTGCGCATGGCTTTAGCCACAGATCATAAGGCTAAAGCCAGGAATTTACCTGTTCTTTGACCTGTACTCTGATCAGCCGGTGATTAGGAATGGCAAACTTTTAATACTTGGTAAGATTGGCCACCTTGGTCAATCCGTGGATATTGATGATCCTGATTTTCCTTCCCTGCAGATCGATCAGCTTGTCCTGTTTAAATTCGGAGAGTAAGCGGATGATCGATTCGGTGGCGGTACCCACCATGTTGGCCAACTCTTCGCGGGTAAGCGAGATTTGTAACGTTTTGTCCGAATCGAGTTCGAAATCCTGTTTCAGCAGCAGCAGAACCTCGGCAAGCCTTTCACGGACCGTTTTTTGGGCGATATCGGTAATAAAATCGTTGGCATCTTTTAATTCAGCACAGACGATGCGCAGCATGGCCAGGGAGAATTTCCAGTTTCGTTCGATCAGGCTGAGCAATGTTTTGTAAGGGATATGGCAAAGCTGAGCATCTTCGATGGTTTTGGCAGTCGTACAGGCCGATTCCTGGCTCAGAAGGGAGCGATAGGCGATGATGTCGCCTTTCTTGGCGAAACGGATGATCTGTTCCTTCCCGTCGATCCCGGTTTTATAAATTTTTACGACTCCCTGTATAATACAGTAGAAGCCGGTAAGCCTGCTGCCCTCTTTATACAAGATACTTCCCTTTTTATAGGTGGCACAAGTCTTTTCAAAATTCAAACTTTTCATCTCCTCCTCTGTCAGGGATTGAAAAAACCTGAAGCCTGAAAGGTCGATATCTTCTTCTAATTCATTATGGTTCTTCATATTACAGCAAAATCATTTCGAACACTTAATAAGAGGATAAATATAGCACTTATGTTGGGATTTTAAATAACCCATTTATTTGAAACTGATTTTTGTTTAATACGTAGAAAGCTTAAAAACAATGATAAAATAAAGGATATATGAAGAATAGAATATTTTTTCCGTTAGCACGACTTAAGCGCAGCGCTTTAGGTCGTTTTTTCAGTCTGTTTTTCTTTTCGTTTTTAACCTTCTCCCTGATTTCTTCCTTCGCTTTTGCCGACGATTATTCAGTGAATAAATCTTTAAGCAAGGTGAAATGGGAAGCCAAAAAGGTGACAGGCAAACATGACGGCACCATTGCTTTTGATAATGGCACCCTTACCCTGAAAGATAACAAGATAGCGGGGGGCACGTTTGTCATCGATATGAAATCGATCGTTTGTACCGACCTTACCGATGAAGGATCGAATAAAAGATTGGTAGGGCATTTATGGTCGGACGATTTTTTCTCGGTCGAGAAGTTTAATCAATCCAAACTGGTGGTTAATAAGGTGGAACAGAAGTCGGGCAACGGATACAGGTTTTACGGTGAGCTGACCATTAAGGATATAACCAAACCCATTGAGTTTGATGCACAAGTGAATGTGGCTTCGGGGAAAGTGACGGCAAACGGTGTTATGACCATTAACCGTGCGCTTTACGATATTAAGTACGGGTCGGGAAGTTTCTTCTCTAACCTGGGCGACCGCATGATTTATGATGATTTTACGCTCGATTTTGTGCTGGTTGCGGATAAAAAGTAGTTCATGTTGTCTGGTTTTTATAAGTCTGGAGGGGGTGTTCCTATGGGACATCCCTTTTTTCATTAACTTTATTGCAAAACCAAGACGATGAATAAAGTGGCTCTGATTACCGGAAGTGCCAGGCGGATCGGGCGTTCCGTGGCGCTTCATATGGCCGGTTCGGGTTGGGATCTGGCGCTTCATTACCACCATTCGCACGATCGGGCGATCGAATTGGTCCATCAACTGGAGAGGGATTATCCGGAACAGCGGTTTCACCTCTTCCCTGCCGATCTGATCGATACAGCTGAATTGGAGCAGTTGATCCCTGGGGTAATGGCAACATTTGGTCACCTGGATTTGTTGATTAACAATGCTTCAGTGTTTGAGCCTTCTTCTTTGAGAGAGAGCACCTCTGAGCTTTTCAACAGGCAATGGCTCACCAATCTTTATGCTCCGGTGATGCTAATGCGTGATTTTGCAAAATATTCGGGCAAGGGATCGATCATTAATTTTACCGATACACGGATCGTAAAGAATGACAGCGATTATTTTGCGTATACCCTCTCCAAAAAATCGCTTTGGGAAGCCACCAGGATGGCCGCGCTGGAATTAGCCCCGGATATTCGGGTCAATGCCCTGGCGCTTGGGGCTATCCTGTCTCCTGAGGGGAAAGATGATCGTTATTTGGAACCCATTGTTCAAAAGACTCCTATGAAAAGGGCTCCCGGGATAGAAACCGTGTTGGAGAGTATCGATTATATCCTGGGGAATAAGAGCCTTACCGGGCAGTTAATATTTTGTGACAGCGGGGGTAATTTGTTGTAATTATTCTAATTTAGTAAGGTATTGTGACCTAATTAATCAGATTTATCGCTATGGCTATTATCCGCATAAAAAACTTAAGAGTCAGCACGATTATCGGCTTTAATCCCGAAGAACGGGATACCCCTCAGGAGGTGGTGATAAATATTGAGATTGAGGTGGATGTATCGGAAGCGGTGAAAAATGATGATCCGGGATCGATTTACGATTACAAGAAGATAAAGAAATCGGTCATCACTTTTACAGAGCAGAGCCACTTTCATTTGCTGGAGAAACTGACTGCTGAAATTTTGAATCTGGTGATGGCCGATCCGGAGGTGATACGGGCCAAAGTTGAAATTGATAAACCTTATGCATTACGGCATGCCGATTCAGTTTCAGTTGAAATGGAGGCCAGGAGATGAGCCGGTTGCATGAATGTATTATTGGAATCGGTTCAAATATTGAGCCTGAAAAGAATATTGGTTTAGCGATTGAGATGATTGGTCGTGATTATGAGGTAGTATCGGTTTCTGAGCTGGTGCGCACCTCTCCGATCGGGATCCCGGATCAGCCCGATTTTTTGAACGGAGCAATAAAAGTGAGGGTCAGTGTTGAAAAAGAGTCGTTGGTCAAACATTTAAAAAAGGTGGAGGATTTGCTTCAACGCGACAGGATGCTCCCGAAATACGGGCCGCGAACCATTGACCTGGATATCGTGGTATGGGACGGGGAAATCGTGGATTCGGATTATTACCGGCGTGACTTTTTGAAAAAGTCGGTCGATGAGATCCGCTGATCGCACCGACCGGTGAGTAGTGTTATTTGTAATTCAGGTTTGACGGAATAAATTTCTCGACAAATTCGAGCGGGACGTTTTTCCTCTCAGCATAATCTTCAGCCTGATCCCTGGCGATTTTTTCCACCCCGAAATAGACGGCCTGAGGGTGGGCAAAATACTGGCCACAGACCGCGGCGGTCGGGAACATCGAATAGTGTTCGGTCAAAGAGATACCCGTATTATTTTCGGCATCCAGCAGTCTGAATATTTCCTCTTTTTCGGAGTGTTCGGGACAGGCGGGATAGCCGGCTGCCGGGCGTATTCCCTGGTACTTCGAGGCGATCAGCTCTTCCTTGGTCAGGTTCTCGCTTTCAGCGTAACCCCAGTATTCTTTACGGACCTCTTCGTGCAGTTTTTCGGCGAAAGCTTCGGCCAGACGGTCGGCCAGCGCTTCCAGCAGGATGGCCTTATAGTCGTTATTTTCAGCCTTGTATTTTTTCACCAGTTCGGCCACGCCAAGACCGGCGGTAACGGCAAAGGCTCCGCAATAATCGGGGATACCTGATTCTTTTGGCGCCACAAAATCGCTCAGACAATAGTTGGGCGCTCCCGCCTCTCTCTTCTGTTGCTGGCGCAGGTGACAGAATTTCCCCAGTAATCGCTGACGGTTTTCGTCGGTATAAAGTTCAATATCGTCGCCCGCGGAATTGGCCGGCCATATTCCGAACACTCCATTGGCCCTGATCATCTTTTTGGCAATGATTTCATCCAGGAACTCATTGGCTTCTTTGAAGAGTTGACGGGCCTGTTCGCCCTGATTGGGATCGTCGAGGATGGCCGGGTATCTACCCCGGAATTGCCAGGCCAGGAAGAAGAAGGTCCAGTCGATATAGGGCCGTAACTCTTCGAGCGGGTAATCATTCAAAATTTTTACCCCGGTGAACTTCGGCTGTTTGATGGTGTACTGCGTGAAATCGGGTCGAAAAACGTTTTTGCGGGCCTCTTCGAGGGTCAGGTACTCTTTTGGCTTTTTGGCCCCGTAAACGGCCCGAATCTCTTCGTATTCGGCATTTATCGTTTCGATATAAGCTGCATCGCCGGCCAGCAGATTGGCCACGACCTGAACGGCACGTGAAGCATCCTTCACATAAACGACGGGATGGCTGTATTCAGGGGCGATTTTAACCGCGGTATGTATTTTTGAAGTGGTGGCGCCACCAATCAGCAGGGGCAGTTTGAAACCTTTCAGTTCCATTTCTTTGGCCACGTGGACCATCTCTTCGAGTGAAGGGGTGATAAGGCCGCTGAGACCAATCATATCGGCCTTGTATTCAATGGCTTTGGCTAATATTGTTTCGCAGGGAACCATTACCCCAAGATCGATCACCTCGTAGTTGTTGCAGGCCAGGACCACGCCAACGATATTCTTGCCGATATCGTGGACATCGCCTTTCACGGTGGCGAGCAGGATTTTTTTCCGGGCGACCGGCACCTGGTCGGCTTGTTTCTTCTCGTTCTCGATATAAGGCTGCAACCAGGCGACCGCTTTTTTCATGACCCGGGCCGATTTGATGACCTGGGGAAGGAACATCTTCCCGGAACCGAAGAGGTCGCCGACCTTGTTCATCCCGTCCATCAGTGGTCCTTCGATGATCTGGATCACGCTGACGTAGGCTGGTAACAGTTCGAGAAGATCCTGCTCGATGTGTTCGGTAAGCCCTTTGATCAGGGCATGCTGGATCCGTTCCGCGACGGGAAGGTTTTGCCATTCCTCGGTTTTCTCTTCTTTTTTACCGCTGTCCTTAACTTTCTCGGCAAACTCGACCAGTCGCTCGGTAGCATCGGGTCGGCGGTTTAGGACCACATCTTCAACCCTTTCGAGCAGATCGGCAGGTATTTCATCATAGATTTGCAGCATCCCCGGATTGACGATCCCCATGTCGAGTCCGGCATTGATGGCATGGAAGAGGAAGACGGAGTGGATCGCTTCGCGGATCAGGTTATTACCCCTGAAGGAGAAGGAGACGTTGGAGATCCCGCCGCTCACCCTGGCGAACGGGAGGTTTTGCTTGATCCAACGAGTGGCTTCAATAAAATCGACCGCATAGTTGTTGTGTTCTTCGATACCGGTCCCGACAGTCAGGACGTTGGGATCGAAGATGATATCTTCAGGGGAAAAATGGACTTCATCGACCAGGATACGGTAAGCTCTTTGGCAGATACTCACGCGTTGATCGTAGGTGGAGGCCTGCCCGGCTTCGTCGAAAGCCATCACCACTAAGGCGGCGCCGTATTTTTTTATCCGGTGGGCACGTTCCCTGAAGATCTCCTCCCCTTCTTTAAGGCTGATGGAGTTGACGATCGCTTTTCCCTGGACGCACTGCAACCCGGCTTCGATCACCTCCCATTTTGAGGAGTCGATCATCATCGGCAGACGGGCAATATCGGGTTCGGCGGCCATCAGGTTCAGGAAGCGGACCATCTCTTTTTGGGCGTCGAGCATAGCATCGTCCATGTTGACATCGATCACCTGGGCTCCCCCTTCGACCATTTCGCGGGCGATGGAGAGCGCCTCCTCGTATTTTTCTTCACGGATCAGACGGGCAAATTTGATGGAGCCGGCCACGTTGCAACGTTCGCCGATATTGACAAAGTTGGAGCTTTTACTGACGGTTAACGGTTCAAGCCCACTTAGACGGGTCGCGGTTTCGGGATGGCTTTTGACATGGGGAACCGACCGGGCCGCCAGAAGGGCCAGCTCGCGGATATGCTCCGGGGTGGTGCCGCAACATCCGCCAATGATATTGACGGATTTATTGCTGACAAACTCAGCAACCTGGAGGCCCATTTCAGCCGGGGTCTCATCGTACTCACCAAACTGGTTGGGTAAGCCGGCATTGGGATAGGCGCTGATATAGAAGGGCGCTTTACGGCTCAGTTCATCGAGGTAAGGCCGCATATCTTTTGCCCCGAGCGAACAGTTCAATCCGATGGAAAGAAGATCGACATGGGAGACGGAGTTGAGAAAAGCCTCCAGTGTTTGTCCGGATAGGGTCCGTCCGCTGGCGTCGGTGATGGTTCCGGAGACCATAACCGGCAGCTTCACCGACCGTTTTTCAAGGGCTTCCTCGATGGCCATTAAAGCGGCTTTCGCATTGAGGGTATCAAATATTGTTTCGACCAGAAGCAGGTCGACGTCCCCATCGAGTAAACCCTCCACCTGTTCGAGGTAAGCGTTTTTCATCTCGTTAAAGGAGACAGCCCTGAAGCCCGGGTCATTGACATCGGGCGACATGGAGCAGGTTTTGTTGGTGGGGCCGATGGAACCTGCCACGAAACGTGGCTTTTCGGCGGTGGCAAATTTCTCCGCGGCCTGCCGGGCTATTTTGGCAGCTTCAACATTGAGTTCATACGCCAGGCCTTCCATCCCGTAGTCGGCCTGAGATATGCCGGTGGCATTGAAAGTGTTGGTTTCCACGATATCGGCGCCCGCTTCGAGGAAGGCTTCATGGATCTCCCGGATGACCGAAGGTTTGGTGATCGAAAGAAGATCATTATCGCCTTTCAGGGGTTTGGCCCATTCGCGAAAACGGTCGCCCCGGAAATCTTCTTCCGTCAGTTTATAACGTTGGATCATGGTCCCCATGGCCCCGTCGAGGACGAGAATGCGGGTCTCCAGCAATTTGCGTATATCTTGTTTTTCTGCCATATTTATTTGATCAATTTCATTTCATAATCGCCGCGGATACCTATTTTGTCGTCACAAATCATCACGACGGAAAGGATATCGCTTATTTTTTCAGTCTGCTTTAACACCGGATCAATATCGTTTCCCGTTTTGATCAGGTTGGCAAGCGAGGTAGCCCAGGCATCAGCCAGCGCGGTATCGGAGCAGGCTACCATCACGGCATCGGCTTTGCCAAAACTTAGCGAAGGACCGACCTTGCCGGCCGAAGTACAAACTCCTATTCTGCCGACCGAAGCGGGAATCTCAATCCCAATCTTTCCCGAAAGGGGTGAATTGCCGGCCAAAACAGAAAGCGTAATGGGTTGCTCTAATTTAAGAAAAATATCGCCGCCATTTTCAACAACCATCTCGCGGATGGGGAAATTGGGGATCAGATCCTCAGCAACATATTCAGCAAAGGCTCCGGCGACGGCTGCCATGGGCCCCACACCAGCTTTACGGGCCGCCGCGGCCATTCTGTGAGCAATTTCGGGAGCTGAATCTTTTGGGAAATAAGGTATTAATGTTTTACCAAATTCGGGATCAACCAGGAGATAATCTTCGAGTAATTTCCGGTAATGTTTGATCCTTTCCAGTGAAAAGGATAATAAGTCGTTGTTGAACGAAGCGGCATCGACGCCAATGTACAAGTCTGTATCCTTGTATCCGGCGGGGAAATAGCGGAACCGCCCCTCTCCCATCTCGTGTCGGTATGTTCTTTCTTCGATCAATATTCCGGTCAAAAATTTAACAGAAGGAATTTACTTTTTCATTATTGTTTCTTCCACCGACAGATCCTCACCTTCCCTCATAGGGGCCTCTTTAAAACCTGATTTTTTCTCAGTTCTACTCTTCGTGGAAATTGATTTCGAAAACGTTCATCGGGCAGGCCGGCACGCAAAGCTCGCAAACCACGCAGAGCTCAGGGTTAAAATGCAGCTCCCAATTTCGGTCCATGGTCAGCGCGCCGGTGAAACAGACGCCTGTACAGTTACCGCAATTGATGCATTTTTCGGCCGCGAATTTGATTTTCTTATCCAGCGGTTCGCAAAGAACGTTGTTGGCTACGAGGTACTCGATCCCCTTCTTAATATTTTTAGGGAGCGCTTCCATTTCGAGCAGCAAGCTGCCGGTACTGCCAGGTCTTACTTCAGCTTTCAGAATATTGATTTTAATGTCGTAATCCTTTATCAGCTTATAACTTAGAGCTTTGTCGGCGCTTTGCGGGGGAAATTTTAATACATAACGGCGTGTCACTTCTTTCATTGCTCACCTCCTTCCATATCGACCAGTCTATTCAACGAGGTATCGGTGGGAAACATCTGAACGGGTTTGGTTATTTCGAACTCGCCCTGTTTTATTTTATTTTTCAGTATTTCAGCAATATCACGAGCCTTCTGGAGGCTGGCGACCGGGGCGGTACGGATCTTTTTCCCGTCGATCTCGATGGAACCCGACCGCAGTTGGGCATAATTGGTACGGCCCAGGACCGGGGAACCCGGGAGGCCATAATCGAGGATCGTCGTTTCGATCTGTTCGTTGCGAATGGAGACAAACCGCGCCATATCTTCATCCAGGACAGGGATCGGAATCCCAATTCCGACAAACATGCTGACGCCGTATTTTTCGTAATAGGCTGCCCTAAGGAAGTTGGAACTCATCTCTTTCAGGTTGCCGATCACGGCCAGGGTCGCTGAATTGCTAACGGGGACACCGTACTCGTTTTTTTCTTTGGAGGTATTAAACTGGGTACCTGGCCAAACCACATAACCGGTGGCGCCGCCTAAAAATATCCGGGAGCCGATGCCGATGGTCCTCATTTCAGGATCATTAAGCAGTGGACTTAATTCGCCCGCGGTTGAATAATTGGCATTCTTCATTCCCGGAAGAAGGGTCCCCATGTAGGTATATTTGATCTTGTTCGTGGAATTGGTGGCCACGTTATAGTTCTGGTAAGCGTTTCTGGGGTTGAATAAAATTGCCTCGTTGATCTTGTCCAGAGAAATCTTTGTCTTGATATATTTCCTTGGATAGCAATCGGTCCCTTTTCCCCAGGCTTCGAGTTCGACCTCTTTCCCTTCGATCAGTTCCTGAATGACATGGGCGCCCCCGTACTTCGGATTGTCCGGGTTTTCAGCTGTAGCACCGATATAGGTATCGACGGCTGCTAGGCCTCCGTAAGCGGGAACCCCGTTCAGGGTGATCCGTTCCATACGGATCGGAGGGCTGGAGTGACCAAAATTCAGGATGGCTCCGGAGGAACACATCGCTCCAAAAGTGGCTGTAGTAACCACATCAACCTTATTGAAAATCTCGGCAGGAGAAAGTTCTTTCGCCATTGCTGACACCTCTTCCGCCGTAAGGACGACGGCTTTGCCGCTCCTTATCTTCTCGTTGATCTCTTCGTATGATCTTTTTAAACCCATCGTTTATTGAAATATTAATCTCAAGGATGTCTGAAAGGCTGCAAAATTAATCTAAAGATGAAGATTTTGAACTGAAAATCTCCTTTAAATTAAAGATTGGAAGAATTATTGTGATCAGAACAGGAAATTATTGCCGATTATCTCTTCAAAATTTCTTTCGCGATCAGGATTCCGTTCGCAGAGGCCTGCATCAATCCCCGGGTGATCCCTGCGCCATCGCCTCCAAAATAGAGGTTCCTGACCGACGGGCTTTGAAAAGACCGATCCACCTTGATGATATTGGAATAGAACTTAACTTCAACCCCGTAAAGCAATGTTTCGTCGCTGGCTAATCCGGGGCTGACCTTGTCGAGCGATTTAATCATTTCGATAATGTCCATCAGTATCCGATGCGGGAGGACCAGACTTAAATCGCCCGGAACGGCATCCTTTAGAGTTGGCAGGATGTTGTTCCGATAGAGACGTCCGGAGGTGGTGCGTCTTCCGCGAATGAGATCGCCAAAGCGCTGAACCAGTATTTTGTTTTCGGTCAGCATATTAGCCAGTCGGGCAATATGGCGGCCATATTCGATGGGCGCATTAAACGGTTCGGTAAACTTTTGTGAGACCAGCAAGGCAAAGTTGGTATTGTCGCTTTTTAGATCTTTATAACTATGGCCGTTGACAACAGCCAGATGTCCGTCGTAATACTCCGAGGAGACAAAACCCCCGGGATTGGAGCAGAAGGTGCGGACCTTATCGTCGAAGGTGCGGGTGTAATGGACCAGCTTGGCCTCGTAGAAATTGTCGTTGATCTCCTGCATGATCTCGTTGCGGCACTCCACCCTGACCCCGATATCCACGATTCCCACTTCAGTCGGAATTTTTTGTGCTTCACACTGTTGCAGTAACCATTTCGATCCTTCACGCCCAACGGTTACGACTACATTATCAGCGAATAGTTCTTCCTTGTGGGTTCTCACTCCGCTGATCTGTCCCTCCTCAATAATAAATTCGGTAACCGGAGTATTGAACCTCACTTCAACGTCTCCCGATCTGAGATATTCGTAGAGGTCGCGGTAAAGGAGCTGTGTCTTCTCGGTGCCGATATGTCGGACCGGACAATGGACCAGCTTAAGGTTGGCTTCGATCGACTTGCGGCGGATCTCGCGCATGGCCGGGGTCACAGTCTCCCCGTGGACATTACGGTCAGCCCCGAAATGGAGGTAGATTTCATCGGTGTAGCGGATCATATCCTGAGTAGCTTCGACTCCGATATAATCGGGCAAGGTCCCTCCCACTTCGTGCGAAAGTGAAAGTTTCCCGTCGGAGAAAGCGCCTGCTCCTGCCCAGCCGGTGGTAATGGAACAAGGCTTGCAATTGATGCAGATTCCCCCGTTGGTATGTTTAGGGCAGTGCCGTTTGTAAATGTCGCGACCTTTTTCAAGGATCAGAATTTTTAGGTCCGACCTGTCCTTCACCAGTTCGTAGGCCGTGAAGATCCCTGCCGGCCCCGCTCCCACGATAATTACATTATAGTTCATACGCGTATTTTTTATTTTCAATTGCAGTGTTGAATCCGACACTGTTGGGACTTATTTTTCATTCCCGGTTGGCGGTTCAGGATCATGACTCCTTTCACTGCCGATAATTTATATTTTCCCTGTCTGCCGGGACCTGTTGTTTGCCGGACCGTTTTTCTCGCTTTGTAATCATTACCCAACAAAAACGATTGATATTTAGACTGATTTATTTACAAAGACGGGCCATGAAGCAAGCAGAATAAAGTTAATAAATTCTGTTGTTGAAACAGGTTCTTTCCTGTAACAAATTCCGGGGGAAGAAGAATGAGAATGCCGGGAAAAGAGATCGATTCTTAATTAGATTATTGATCTCTTTTTTTGTTAAAAAGCGTGGCATGTTAATGTAATGTTAACAGGTTTAAAATCCGTGATATCTGTGGAAAAAATGATTAACTTGCAAAGTTGTTTTGCAAGATTTTTTTTAACCCTGACAACTAATAAATCAGAGACATGGGAAATTCAACTTTGAACCGCAGAAACTTTTTATTGATGGGAGCTACGGCCACGGTCGGACTGGCGGCTGCACCCGTCACCGCTGCTCCTACCCTTTCGGAGGGCGAACAAACCAAGGGTAAAATTATTACCCGCAAGCTTGGGAAAACCGGGATAGAGCTGCCGGTGGTCAGTATGGGGGTCATGCGGGCCGATAATCCAAACATATTGAAAGCCGCCTATGACCTGGGTATCCGCCATTTTGACACCGCTCATGGTTATCAGGAAGGCCGGAATGAAGAGATGATTGGCAACTTCCTCAAAGATAAACCGCGAAAAGACGTTATTATTGCGACCAAGATCCATCTCGACCGCGGCGGGATCAACAAAGTGAAATTCATGGAGATGTTTGAATTAAGCCTGAAACGTCTTCAGACGAACTATGTCGATATCTTTTACCTGCATGGGATGGATAGCGCCGAGCAGCTCAATAACCCCGATAACCTGGCGGTATTAAAAGCGATCAAAGAGAGTGGCAAAGCGCGTTTCGTCGGCGTTTCGACCCATACCAATATGGCTGGTGTGATCAACGCGGCAGTCGATAATAAGTTTTACGATGTTGTGCTGACCTCCTATAACTTTTCATTGAAGGATGATAAAGCCTTGCATGATGCCATGGTACGGGCTAAAGAGGCTGGTCTGGGACTCATCGCGATGAAGACGATGTCGGGTGGTTTTATGGATAAGGAAAAGAAAAAACCGGTCAATTATAAGGCGGCCTTGAAATGGGCCCTTAAGGATGATTTGATCTGTACCTGCATTCCCGGACTTACGTCATACGATATGCTGAAGGAAAACTGGACGGTAGCCATGAATATTGAACTGGATTCGAAAGAGAAAACTGATCTCGAGTTGGCGATGAACGAAACGGGCCTTTTCTGCAAAGGATGTCAGACCTGCCTGGGCCAGTGTCCGAACAATCTGCCGATCCCCGACATCATGCGTTCCTATATGTATAATTACGGCTATTCCTATCCGGCAAAGGCCTATACAACCCTGGCCGAGCTCAACGTTTCCGACAATCCCTGCGGCCTCTGCCCCACTTGTACGGTCACTTGTCCGAATGGTTTTAACGTGAGGGAAAAGATAACGGATATAGCCCGAATCACTGCCGTACCGGGAGATTTTCTGGTTTAAGACGGTCTAATATTTATTTGCAGATTATTGTTTATGAAAAAATTATTGATTGGAATTATACTCCTGTTTCCGCTGATCTCCTTTTCTCAGGAGATCAGGTTTCCGGAGGTAGCGGGTTGGGTGAAGACCGGGAAAACCTTGTCATTTAACAGTGACAATCTGTTTGAACACATAGATGGGGCGGCCGAATTTTATTTTAGTTATGGTTTCCAAGCCCTTCAGGTCGCTCGATGGGAAAAAGGGGAATCGGAGTTGACCATAGAGGTTTATGATCAGGGCGACCCATTACGGGCGTATGGGATATACAGTATGGAGAGGCCTGAGGGTGCTGAAACAAAGGCTATCGGACTGGAGGGCTATTACGATGATACGATCCTGAATTTTGTGACCGGAAAGTATTATGTGAAAATGAATAGCTATCAAGTCCCCAATGCAGGGGCTTCCTTGCTTTCGGATATTGCCGTACGGTTTGCATCTGTCCTTTGTGAAAAGCCACTCTTCCCTAAGGTGGTTAGTGCTTTCCCGGACGAAAACAGGGTTAAGAATTCGGTCCAGTATATTCCGGGTGAATTTATGGGTCTGGGCTTCCTGGGCGCTGCTACCCGTGCCAAATACAGCTTACCTGAAGGTGAAACCACGTTCTTCGTCATTGAGAAGGAGAGTAAGGAAGCCGCGGGAGCCATCGTTGCGAAATATTTCGAGTTTACTGAAGAGAAGGCTCAGAAAATGGGGGAAGGCGATTTTACACTTAATGATCCCTTCAACGGAACGGTTCAATTGCGATGGAAGGACAAGTATCTGGTCGGAGCAGTTATCAAGAACAGCAATACTACGGTTGATGCCATTTTTGGAAAGATTATCGGGAATATAAGCAAATAATCGTATTTTTGGAAGAAATTGGGAAGAGGCCGGTGAAAACAGGCCTCTTTTTCTGTATTAACGTGAAAATGAAATTGAATACATCTAAATTAAGGGCTTTAAGCCACAATAAACTGAAGGCGGTCTTCTTCGATATGGATGGCGTGATTTATGATTCGATGGGAAATCATGTCCGGTCGTGGTGCCAGGCTTTTGATTTTTTCGGGATCGATTTCCCGCCCGAGATGGCCTATATGAATGAGGGACGGACGGCCGCCTCTACCATTAACCTGATCTATCAGCGGATTAAAAACCGTCCGGCTACCGATCAGGAGATACAGATGATCTATGACAAGAAAACCGGTCTGTTCGGACAACTTCCCAAGAGCCTGCCTATACCCGGAATTCGTGAGTTTATGGCTTCAATACGGGAAAAAGGACTCGATATTTGGGTGGTCACCGGTTCTGCCCAGGAACGTTTGCTTGAAGGGCTGGCCACCGAATTTAAGGAATATATTTCGAGGGATAAGATTGTCTCAGGGTTGGATGTTAAACATGGAAAACCGCATCCCGAGCCCTATCTTCAGGCGCTGAAAAAATCGGGATTGGCAGCAGATGAAGCTGTGGTGGTGGAGAATGCCCCGTTAGGGATTGAGTCGGCTAAAGGGGCAGGGATCTTTACCATAGCGGTGAATACCGGCATTCTCGATGATAAAATCCTGCTTGATTCAGGCGCCGATATTGTTTTAAAGGATATGTTTGAATTGAAGGCCGGGTTTTGGCAAGGGTGAAAACTGTCAGGCCATCCTTCACGGGCTGCGTCAGTGATCAGGATTGCAGTTGGGTACGGAGGACCGGAACGCCTCGTTAGATGATTTCGGTATATTCTGATATAAATATCGCCCCGGTAAGCGACAATGGCCGGCCGGGGCGATACAGTGCAAAACCTTGATTTCCAAACAGGACTCTTTTCAGGTTCAGCTCAGCTATGATTCTTAACCTTATTTGATTTTACGGATCCATATATTCCGAAAACGAATCGGAGTCCCTTCAGCCTGAAGTCCAATTCCTCCTTTGGTGAGCGAGCAGTCGGTCGCGTAATTCTGCAATACCCCGTTAATTTTGATCGATACCGTGTTCCCTTTACAGACGATATCGCAACTGTTCCACTCTCCCGGTTTATTCTCGCTCGGTTTCTCCAGTTTGGCCGCGATAGGTTTCACCTTTTCGGTTGAAACATAGAGTGAATCTCTCACCTTAGCCTGCAAACCAACATTCTGAACAATAAAATCTCCGGCTTTTTCGTGCATCAACTGGCATTGGAAGTGAGCCGGCCAGAGCATATCCGGACCATTGGTGTGAACGAAGATCCCGCTGTTTATTGGTTTCTCAGGGTAACACCATTCAACATGAAGCTCGTAATCGGCGAATTCCTGCTTTGTCCGCAGATAACCATTCGGAACTCCGGGGGTTTCAATATATCCGTCTTTCACATAGAAGAAGTCAGCCGGTTTTATTGAATTATCACCGACAAAAACAGTCCAGCCTTTTAAATCTTTCCCGTTGAAAAGGGATTTCTTTTTTTGTGAAAAACCGGACATTACAATGGCCAGTAGAACGAAGGTAAAAATTATTTTTTTCATTGGTTTGTGATTTAATCGGGTATAAATTTATAAAATTATTCATACAGAAGAACTTTTGAAAGGTGTCAGTCCCCTTTATTTGTGAATAATTCCGGTTGCTCCGGTCCGCATCCTCTGGTCGGGCCGATAATATCTTCACCGGCCAGTTGAATGGAAGTAATCCTGAATATTACCACCTCCTGTTGCATTATCAACTGGGCCTATTGAAATTTGCCTTGGATAAAAGGCCTTTTCAATCCTCATTATTATTTATCTTTGTGCCTCAATATAAAAGAACTTTCAACAAGATAAGTTTTACTGATGAGCAATTATACAAGAACTTTGATCACTTCGGCTTTGCCGTATGCCAATGGTCCGGTACACATCGGCCATCTGGCCGGTGTCTATGTCCCGGCTGATATTTATGCCCGTTATCTTCGACTTAAGGGTGAGGAGGTTGCCTTTATCGGTGGTTCCGACGAACATGGTGTTCCGATCACCCTGAAGGCCAAAAATGAAGGAACAACACCCCAGGCGGTGGTGGATAAATATCATACGATGATCAAGGATTCGTTTGAGCGTTTTGGCATCTCGTTCGATGTTTATTCACGGACCAGTTCGAAGGTTCATCATGAAACGGCCTCTGAATTCTTTAAGACTCTTTATGATAAGGGGGAATTTATTGAGCAAACTTCGGAGCAGTTCTTCGATCAGGAAGCGAATCAATTTCTGGCCGACCGTTATATCACCGGCACCTGTCCCAAATGCGGGTTTGAAAAGGCTTACGGCGACCAGTGCGAAAGCTGTGGTACCTCGCTGAACGCTCTTGATCTGATCAATCCTAAATCGATGCTCAGCGGCAATGCTCCGGTGATGAAAGAGACAAGGCATTGGTACCTGCCGCTGGACAAATATGAACCCTGGCTGCGCGAGTGGATCCTGGAGGGTCATAAAGAGTGGAAACCCAATGTTTACGGGCAGTGTAAGTCGTGGATCGATGGAGGATTGAATCCCCGAGCCGTGACCCGAGACCTCGAATGGGGCGTTCCCGTTCCGGTGGAAGGGGCTGAAGGCAAGGTGCTTTACGTTTGGTTCGATGCTCCTATCGGGTATATCTCAGCAACCAAGGAATGGTCGTCCGAGTGGAAGAAATTCTGGAAGGATCCTGAAACAAAGATGGTTCACTTCATCGGAAAAGACAATATTGTTTTCCACTGCATCATCTTCCCGGCGATGCTGAAGGCCGAGGGCTCCTATATTTTACCGGATAATGTACCGGCCAATGAGTTCCTGAATCTTGAAGGGGATAAGATTTCGACATCACGTAACTGGGCGGTTTGGTTGCACGAATATCTGGACGATTTCCCCGGCAAGGAAGATGTACTGAAATATACTTTGACGGCCAACGCCCCAGAAACCAAGGATAATGATTTTACCTGGAAAGATTTTCAGGCGCGCAACAACAATGAACTGGTGGCTATCCTCGGTAATTTCGTCAACCGGGCATTGGTGCTGACCCATAAATATTACGATGGTTTTGTTCCGGCTGCCGGCGAATTGCAGGATTACGACCGGGAATCGTTGGCTGCTATGGTCGGATTGAAAGCAGAAGTGGAGAAATCACTTGATAGCTACCGTTTCAGGGAAGCACTGAAAATAGCGATGGATATGGCTCGTTTGGGCAATAAATATCTGGCCGATATGGAGCCATGGAAGGTCGTCAAGACTGATCCGGAGAGGGTGAAAACGATCATGAATACCTGTTTGCAGATCGCGGCCAATCTGACGATTGTCTTTGAGCCATTTCTTCCTTTCTCAATGAACAAGCTTCGTGGATTTCTGAATCTTGGCAAGTTGGATTGGAGTGAGCTGGGCCGTACGGATCTTATTGCTTCAGGGCATAAAATAAACACTCCCGAATTGTTATTCGAGAAGATTGAAGATGAGGCAATCCAGTTTCAGGTCGATAAATTGCTGGCTACCAAGAAAGCCAATGAAATGGCACAAGCTATTGTAGCCCCGGCTAAGGAGAATATCGAATATGACGATTTTGCCAAAATGGATATCCGTGTAGGAACGATCATTGCAGCAGAGAAAGTGGCCAAAACTAAGAAGCTGTTAAAACTGACCATTGACACTGGTATTGACAAAAGAAAGGTAGTCTCAGGGATTGCCGAGTACTATGAACCGCAACAGATTATTGGTCAGCAGGTATCTATTCTAGTAAATCTTGCTCCGAAGAACCTGAAGGGGATTGAGTCCCAGGGGATGATCCTGATGGCTGAAAATGCGGATGGTTCACTGGTTTTTGTAACACCTTCGTCGGTAATCAAAAACGGTTCGGAAGTTAGGTAATTGTATTTTTTCTACAAAATAAAAGCCGTGCAGAAACCTAATCTGGTTTTCGCACGGTTTATTTTTTTTATGATTTGGGTTTTTGATAATTACTCTTTGCTAAAAAATCACCTTCTCATAGGAAGTTGTTGAAGGGGAATCAGGTGCTGTAAACGCCAACGGACCTTGAAAATAGTATTGGTTAGCAGATAATTGCGTTCAATATATTGTTTTATGATTCCTTTTGTTATTTTTATCCGGGAATTAAAGGCAAAGCTTAACTGAATGATCGAAACCATCGCGATATTATCACCAATATTTGTTTCCCTATTATGGGCATTGATCTTTATTTTTTCATTTTCCCGTGAGAACAAGCTGAATCTTTTGTTGGCATTGTTTATGATTTCAGCCTTCTTTCTCTACCTCAGTCATGGGTTGTTCTATGAGGCTAATCATTTGATTTATTTTAAGATCGAACCGGTTTACCTGATCACTAATCTTTCTGTCTATCCGCTCTATTACCTCTATATTCGTTTCCTGACAGTAGATCAACGATTTAAAAAAGAGCATTATTATCATTTTATTCCTGCATTGGTAATTGGATTGTCCTCGTTTATCGCCGGATTATTGATGAATTCGGAGGAACAAATTTATTATGTGGATGAATTTCAGTATCACCGGAATTTTGAAGCGTTTAGTTCTTTCAGTGTTAGCTGGATCAGGATGGTGATATTTCTGCTAAGTCGGATCATTTTTATTTATCAGGTATTTTATGCTTTGCTGAAAGGAATTCTTTTGATCCAGCAACACGAGGAACGGATCCTGAACAGTTATTCCAACAAAAATGGGAAATCGCTTTTCTGGGTAAAATTTATGACCCTCTCTTTCCTGCTCACTTCCTGTGTCAGCATAGTCCTGGCTATTATCGGACGCAACCGGTTTGTTGAATCGAAAGAATTGTTGATCGTTCCCTCCATGGTTTTCAGTGCCATGATTTTCCTGATCGGATTTCAGGGAAACCGGTTGAGGCCCATCCCGGTAAAATGCGCGGGAGATAGAAACCTTACAGCAAATGGCAGAACAAGGGGAGAGATGAAAGAAAAGCTAATAAACCTGTTTCAGGATGATAAAATATTTAAAAACCCGGAATTAAAGATTTGCGATATAAGTGATTCTATAAAAGAGGATAGTTCGAATATCTCCCGCTTAATCAACGATGAGTTTAAGGTTAATTTTTGTGATTTCGTCAATCAGTATCGGATTTCTGTGGCGAAAACGATGTTGCTGGATGCTACTAACAAGCAATTGACGATGAGTGAGATAGCCCGGGAGGCAGGTTTCGTTTCCGTTGAATCTTTTATAAGGGTTTTTAAAGAATACGAGGGAATGAGTCCGCACAAGTTTAAGGAAATCATGGAAGGATTGAAGGCCACTAAATAACATCTAGTGCGATTCATCAGCCAGTAACTTATCCGAGATATGCCTTACAGGGAACCATGCGGCAAGGAAACCGATCAGTACTACCGAAAGAAAAATCATCGAAACATCAAAGGGAATAATTTTCATCGGATAAGCATCGACGATAAAGGAATTTCCACCCTGAAGTTTGACAAAGCCATAACGGATTTGACCCTGGCAAATCATTAGTCCCAACACGCTTCCAATAATAGCCCCCAGAATCGATATGGACCACCCTTCCAGAAGGAAAATTTTACGTATCAGCGATTTATCGGCACCCATACTTTGCAGGATGGCGATATCCTCTTTTTTGTCGATGATCAGCATGGTCAGCGAACCAACGATATTGAAGGAGGCGATAATCAGGATCAGGATTAGGATCAGATAAGTCGCATATTTTTCGCTCTGCATCGTTTTGTAAAGATAGTCGTGTTGCTGGTAGCGATTCTTTACGGAATAATCCTTGCCAAGCAGTTGAATAATCGATTGCTGGACCTTTTTTACCGGAACCCCTGGTTGAAGCTTTATTTCAATGGCGCTTACCTTATCGGGCATCTCAAACAGGTCGCGGGCAAACGCGATTGGGGTAATGACATATTTAGTATCCAGCTCTTGCTGAATGGAAAAGAAACCGGAAGGATAGATCTGTTTTCGGTTGAAATTTCCTTCGAGGGAGAGGCTGCTTGTCCTTCCTTTCTGCGGGACATAGACATTAACCGGGTCGATCATCTTTAATCCTACCGAAAGGTTATAAGCGATTCCCTGTCCGAGGACAGCGTAATTGTAAAGCTCATCCTGAAGCTTAAACTCCCCTTCGGTAATCATGGTATTGATGCCGGTCATCTGTTCAAAATCTTTGCTGACACCTTTGATTGTGGCAAAGACTTGCCGGTCGTTATAGCGCAGGAGAACATTATCCTCAACCACCTCTGCAAAGTGGGCGAGCTCCGGCATCTTGCGGATCTCCTCGAAAGCCCTTCCTTCGGGAAGGAAGCTTTTCCCTTCCACCACCGTGATCCTTAAATCTGGATCGAAAGAGGAAAAGAGCGACTTAATCAGGTTGTCGAATCCGTTAAACCCTGATAGACCAATGATCAGCCCCATGGTCCCGATAGCCAGACCTGTCACCGAGATCGCTGAGATCAGGTTTATCAGGTTTGTCTTCTTCTTCGAAAAGAGATAACGTTTGGCGATGTAAAACGGAAAGTTCAACCTGTTAGTATCTTAAAATTATTACTTGTAAGCTTTAACGATCAATCCGGTTCCTGATTGGTGTTTTTGGCTGACATCCAAATAATTGAGCAGGGCACATATCGGAAAAGTGATCAAATACCAAAAGGGCAAGATAATAAAAAATAGCTTTGATAGACCCAGTAACTGAATAGGAAATTTCATGGATAGTTTCCAGGAGAAAGAGCCCGGTCGTCCGTAGCTGAAAGTGGCTTCCACTCTTGAAAAACCGGCCCTCTGAAGTTTGGCCGTGATGTCGGTTACCCCATAGCCATCGCGAACATGCTCATCAATAAATCCATGCTGATGCTCCTCCTGATGATCATGAACATCAGATCCTCCCTGATCGGAGGGAGTTGAGATTAAAAGCAGTCCACCCGGACGAAGCGATTGGTGAAAATTACGGAAAACCAATTCATCTTCTTCGATGTGTTCCATTACATCCACCGATAGGATCAGGTTATAACACTGAATCTCATTAAAAGTGGTGAGGTCGGCATATTCGAACGCGACCCTCTTATTCTCACCGATCAGGGAAAAAAAGCGATTACAATCGTCGATCTGTTCTTGTTTTACATCGACTCCTTTGATTATGGCTTGGGGAAAGAGTCGGCTCATCCGGTAGGTATGTTGCCCGAACCCCGAGCCGGCGTCTAAAATCTTTAGATCAGCCGTGGTTAGCTCTTTCTTTATCTTTTTCAAGGCTTTCCTGATATGCCAGGCTCTAAGCAACAGCAGGTCGAGCAGGGAATAAAAGAGCTTTCGCAGGAATGGCGTCCGGTTAAAGACCTTTCCTAGACTACGTTTGATCGGATCGTATTGCATTTCTAATGGTATCAAGAATCAAGAATCAAGTATCAAGAATGTTCGGCAGGCGCTGATTTGTGAAAATCCTAATACTTGTGTCTTGATACTGTTTCTTACTCTTTCAACAAATGATCAATTTTCTCGATATAATCAAGACTGTCGTCGATAAAGAATTCCAGTTCGGGAACATGGCGGAGCTGAAACCGGACTATTTTGCCCAGATCTCCCCGTAACCGGCTTTTATGTTGCTTGATCTCGGCAAGGACTTCAGCCGCACCTTCCGAAGGGAAAATACTGATATAACACCTTGCCAGAGACATATCCCTGGTGACCCTGACCGCTGTAACCGTTACCATTCTCCCTTGCGCGAGGATTTGTGCTTCGCGCCGAAAAAATTCGCTCAGCTCTTTTTGGATCAGCCGACCAATTTTATTTTGTCTTGTTGAAAATTGTTCCATATTTTTCGTCCTAATTTTATACAAAAATAGATAAAATCAGATGGTTCTGATCATTTCTCCGAAAATGGGTGATTCGGGAAGTGTTTCAGACCCCGGAAGGAGGATTATCCATCGTGAGAGACTCCGGTTTTATTGTTTATCACCCTTTTTACTCAAAGAACAATGGATAAACGTATTTTCTCATTCCCCCCGATTGTTGACCACAACAGCCGGGTATTGATCCTGGGCACAATGCCGGGGCGGGAATCGTTACGTAAAGTTGAATATTATGCCCATCAGAGAAATACGTTCTGGCCGATCATGTATTCATTGTTTAACAGACAATATACCGAAAATTACGAAGAAAAGCAGCGCTTGTTACTCGAAAACGGGGTTGCCCTTTGGGATGTATTAAAAGCCTGCGAACGAACATCCAGCCTCGACAGCGATATTTTAGTGGAAGAACCTAACGACTTTGTCTCATTTTTTGACCGTTATCCACTGATCGAAACCATCTTTTTTAATGGTCAACCGGCAGCACGTTTTTTCAAAAAATATGTCTCTTCCGGAGAAAAAAACTGTATGGTGCTGCCCTCTACCAGCCCGGCCCATGCGGTAAATATAGAGCATAAATTGTTAAAATGGAGGGCCGTAACAGAAACGCTCTTCCCCTTAAGATAATCATCATGTAGAATCATTCTAAAGAGGAATGAATTCTTTTTCTATCTACCGGAATTCGATGATTAAATCCTAAATTTGAATAAAAACCAATCCGTATGAAGAAAAACATATTCAAACTTAAAACAAAGCAGTTGAAAGAGATCGCTTTGGATCTTCAAAATAAAGTTGAAATAGGGCTTCATCAGGAAAACACGGAAATTCAATGTCTTCCAACTTATGTACAACCCAAAACATCCGGGGTGGAGGGAAAGGCTACTGTCCTTGACTTGGGGGGGACCAATTACCGCGCTGCGGTGGTCGATTTCTCCGGTGATAAACCGGTCATCTCTCCTAAAAAAGGATGGAGCAAGGACCTTTCGGTCATGAAAACTCCGGGTTTCACGGTTGAGGATCTGTTTACCCAACAGACTTTGTTTACCGGCGAAGTGGACCTTCCTGAAAAATCTCCGATCGGCTATTGTTTCTCTTTCCCTGCCGTGTGCACACCCGACGGCGATGCCCGGTTGCTGCGATGGACCAAAGGCGTCGATATAAAAGAGATGATCGGCCAGCCTGTGGGTAAACCCTTGATGGAATACCTGAATGGCTTAGGGAAAGCCCAATTTACTGGGATCAAAGTGATCAATGATACGGTGGCCAGTCTTTTCGCCGGGCTGTCCGATAGTTCGTACGATGCCTATATCGGTCTGATCGTGGGTACCGGAACCAATATGGCCACTTTCGTTCATTCTGATAATATTACGAAACTGAATCCTGAGTATAACTGGTCGGGATTGACCCCGGTCAATCTGGAGTCAGGAAATTACTTCCCTCCGAACCTGACTGAATACGATGAAATCGTCGATGTCAATTCGGAAAACAAGGGCGCTCAGCGTTTCGAAAAGGCCGTTTCCGGGATGTACCTCGGGAAGATCTTCACCTCTGTATTCCCGAATGATGGGTTTGATGAAAAATTCGATGCCAAGGCAATGACTGACATGATCAGCCATCCCGACGACCATAAAAAAAGGCACGTTCGTGTGGTGACCTGGATCTATAAACGCTCAGCCAAAATGGTTGCGGCTTCCTTGGCCGGATTGGTGTTGGTGCTGATCGCTCAGGACAAATCGATCAAACGAATTCGACTGATTGCCGAGGGAAGCCTCTTTTGGAGCAAGGTGAAGAATTGTAAGGAGTACAATAAATTAGTAGCAAAACACCTGAAAACTCTGCTTGAAGAGTTTGGCCATAAAGATGTTCATGTGGATATTGCAGAGATGAAAAATGCCAATCTGATCGGATCGGCTGTCGCTGCATTGTCGTAACATATTCATAGACTTAAATTAGAGATGGAAAAAGGCGGCTTCAGTGTCGCCTTTTTTTTCAACAAATATCCCGCTATCTTTGCCCCGAAATGGTAGAGTTACTTCATCAATACGGGCTTATGGGATTATTTGTGTCCGGCTTTTTAGCCGGTACGGTCATCCCGTTCAATTCAGAATCGGTGCTTTCGGTATTAATCCTCTCAGGCTTGGATATCATGAGCTGCCTGGCGGTCGTCACAATCGGGAATATGATTGGAGGAATGACCACGTTTTATCTGGGCTATCTGGGAAACTGGGACTGGATCGAAAAATACGGAAAGGTCAGGCAGGAGAAGGTGGTGGCTATTCTTCCCAAACTGAATAAATATGGCCCTTTTATGGCGACTCTCTCCTTTGTCCCGTTACTGGGGAACCTGATCATCCTGGGATTGGGTTTCTTTCGCATCTCCCCGGTCATGACCACTGTTTTTATGTTCCTGGGGAAAATTGCCCGTTACCTCCTCGTGGTCGGACTATTAAGAACCATTGCCTAACCTCATTCGAAAGAAATTTTCATTTCCCCTTTTCCAATACTTGAACAGTTGAATTCAATTTGTTAAATTTGATCTATTGTCTTTATTTTTATGAGAGCAGTAATTCAAAGAGTGTCGGAGGCTTCGGTGACGATTGACGGAAAAGTAAAATCTTCCATCGGAGATGGTTTATTGGTGTTGGCCGGTTTCGAAAATTCAGATCAAACAGAAGACCTGGAATGGATGACCGGTAAAATTTCGCAACTCAGGATTTTCGGCGATGCGAATGGGGTGATGAACCTATCGGTGAAAGATATTGACGGTGAAATATTAGTGATAAGCCAGTTTACGCTCCATGCTAAAACGAAAAAAGGAAACCGGCCCTCATACATCAATGCCGCCCCTCCTGAAATCTCGGTCCCGCTGTATCATCAGTTTGTGGAAAAGATGGAATCAATGGTGGGTAAGGAGATTAAAACCGGGGAGTTCGGGGCCCATATGGTCGTTGGCCTGGTAAACGATGGCCCGGTAACCATTATTATTGATTCAAAGAACAAAGATTTATGAGAGATAGTATTACCCTTTTGGAGGCACAGAAAATGGTCGATGATTGGATCGACAAATATGGGGTCCGTTATTTCAGCGAATTGACCAATATGGCCATCCTGACCGAGGAAGTGGGAGAGGTGGCCCGGATTATCGCCCGAAAATATGGCGAGCAATCTGCCAAGGAATCGGAGAGTAAGAAGGAGCTGGCTGATGAACTGGCCGATGTACTCTGGGTCCTGATCTGTCTGGCCAATCAAACCGGGATTGACCTGACGGTTGCTTTTCGGAAAAATATGGAAAAGAAGATTGAACGCGATAGTGGGCGGCACCTGAACAATGATAAATTATTTGCTTAAACTAATACAACACAAAATCTATGAAATGGCTATTGGATAGTACGGATCGTCAGTTTGGCCCCGATGAGGTGACCGGTTCGGTTGCATCGATTGTTAAAACAGCCCAAGGGCTGAAAACACCCGCGAACCTAGAACTGGCTTTCTCCCTTATCGATCTTACCACCTTAAATTCAACCGACACCCAGGAACGGGGCCGACTCTTCGCGGAACGCGTTTCCCGTTTCAAAGAAGAAGTTCCCGATATCGCGGATGTGGCGGCTATCTGTGTCTATCCAAACCTGGTTAAAGCGGTCAGGAAAAACCTTAGGAGCGGTGATGTAAAGGTCGCTGCTGTTTCAGCCGGTTTTCCCGCCTCCATGACTTTCGAAGAGGTGAAGGATCTGGAAACCCGTATGGCCATTGAGAATGGCGCCGACGAGATCGATATTGTCCTCCCCATTGGCGAGTTCCTGGCGGGAAACGATCAGTCGGTGGTTTTAGATATCGCCCGTCTGAAAAAAGTATGCGGGAAAAAAGTGCACCTCAAAGTAATCCTGGAAACCGGAGCCCTGAAGACCCCCGAAAAAATCTGGAAAGCTTCGTTCCTCGCGATGCAGGCGGGCGCCGATTTTATCAAGACCTCCACCGGGAAATTGGAGCCGGCTGCCACACCCGAAGCCGCCTGGGTCATGTGTCAGGCAATCAGGGAATTTAACAGCAGGACCGGACGCAAAGTGGGTTTCAAAGCTGCCGGAGGGATTGTCGAAAGCGATGAGGCATTACTCTACCTGGCTATTGTCAAGGCGGTATTGGGCGACGAATGGCTGAATAATAAGCTTTTCAGGATTGGCGCCAGCCGACTGGCCAATAACTTGCTCACTGATCTTACCGGGCGAAAAATAAGCTATTTTTAATCTCGAAAAAACCCGCGTGCCTTTGTGACGCGGGTTTTATTTTCGTCAAAGCTCCCCTTTTAGTCCAATCGTTTCGGCCCTTTGTTGCATGGCCCTGATCGTCTCTTCGACCAGCTCTTCCACTTTCATGCCTAACATTTCGGCCCCTTTGGCAATCACCTCCCGGTTGGCGCCGGCGGCAAAAGCCCGGGTGTTCCATTTTTTCATCACCGATTTGGTGGTTAGATCGAGGATGCTCTTCGAAGGACGGACATAAACGCAGGCGGTGATCAGTCCCGTGAGCTCGTCTGTGGCATAGAGAACTTTCTCCAGATCATGAACCGGTTCTGTATCGGAACAGATTCCCCAGCCATGACTCACGATGGCGCGGATATATTCCTCCGGCCATTGTTCCTCTTCCAGTATCCGGCGGGTCATGGTGCAGTGCCGGTCGGGGAACTGTTCATAATCCAGATCGTGGCAAAGACCGATCACTCCCCATTTTTCTACATCCTCCCCGTTCTTTTCCGCGAAATAGCGCATCACCGCCTCTACAGCCAAAGCATGTTTGATCAGACTCTCCTGTTGATTATACTGACAAAGAAGGGCAAAAGCCTCACTTCTTACGGGTTGTTTTTCCATGTCGGGATAGTTGTTTTAGTTTTAACAATGATAATAAATTTTGGAATTACCCTATCTTTGAAGTATTGAGGTTTTTACTTTGATGACAGTATCGTGGCCCGGAGCCGGATAAACAGATCCTTACCGGCCTTTTATTACCAACTACTTAAAAAGACGATCAACGATGGCTGAAAAAATTGTGAATTGGGGAATCCTGGCGCCGGGTGGCATCGCCAGGGATTTTGCCGGCGAAATACGCCACCTGCCTAATGCCCGAATCTATGCGGTCGGATCGAGGGACCTGCAACGCGCCAAAGCGTTTGCCGAAGAGTTTGGCGCCGAACACTACTACGATAATTATGAGGATCTGGCCAAAGACCCGGGTGTTGATATTGTTTACATCGCCTCACCCCATTCGCACCATGCCGAACATGCCCTGCTCTGTCTGAACCATAAAAAACCGGTCCTTTGCGAGAAGGCGCTGGCTTTAAACGGGAAAGAGGTGGAACAGATGCTCGACTGTGCCCGCGAAAACGGGCTCTTCCTGATGGAAGCTTTTATGGATCCTCACCAACCGTCCTACCGGGCGGCCAAACAGATCATCGAATCGGGCGAGCTTGGGAAGATCAAACATATCCATGGATGGTTCGGGTATAACAATAGTCCGTATGATCTTTCTCAACGGCTCTATAATCCGGCACTGGGGGGCGGGGCCTTGCTCGACATCGGCCTTTACCCGATTTTCGATATCCTTTATTTCTTAGGCGAACCGGAACGGATCACCGCTACAGCCGATCTGGCCTCCACCGGTATCGATGAGACCATCTCGGCCCGGTTTAGTTATCCCAACGGGTTAACGGCAACCTTTTTTGCCTCTTTTGTTGCCGCCTCGGGGATCGGGACCGACATCTATTGCGAAAAAGGAACGATCCGGCTTCGCCGGGATAATCCTGTCAACCAGTGGTTCTTTATAGATACCCCCAAAGGCGGGAGTAAAAGGTACGATTGGCCGGAGCAGCTGTGCGGGCTGAAGCTCGAAGCTGCCGAATCGATGAGATGTCTGGCCGAAAAACAGCTTGAAAGCCCGCTGATGCCCCATGCCATGAGCCGGCTGCTGATCAAAACACTCGATACCATCCGCCGGCAAACCGGGGTTGTTTATCCGGGAAGGGATTGATCCTGATAGAATCAGAAAATAAGTGACCGGGTGAATAATCATATCCTGAACATTCACCCGGTCACTTACTATCGTCTGAATAATATTTTCTAACTCTCCCTGGTGGTAATATACCTGACATACTCGATCAATGCGCTCTTGACCTCCGAATCGGGATAAGAAGCCAGTTGATCCACCGCTTTTTGGTAAAACTCCTGCATCACCTTCTCCGCATAGAGGAATCCCCCTTTTAGCTCCACGAAGGAGGAGACCTCCCGGATATCTTCAGTCGATTTGTTCTTCTTGCGGACGATGCTCAGGATCCTTGACTTCTCTCCCGCGTTGGCCTGCTTCAAAGCATAGATCAGCGGAAGGGTGATTTTCTTCTCATGAAGGTCGTTCCCGGTCGGTTTGCCCACCAGGTTGGTCTTTTGATAATCGAACAGGTCATCCTTGATCTGGAAAGCCATCCCGGCCAATTCCCCGAAGACCCTCATCTTTTCGATGACCTCCGGATCCTGCGTGACCGAGCAGGTCCCCACAGCGGCGCTCGCCGCCAGCAGTGAAGCTGTTTTTTTACGGATAATCTCGAAATAAACCTCCTCGGTGATGTCCAGCTTACGCGCTTTCTCAATCTGCAGGATCTCCCCCTCGCTCATATCGCGTACCGCCTTCGAGATATGGTCCAGCATATCATAATCACGGTGCTCGATCGACCAGAGCATCCCTTTGGCCAGGATAAAATCGCCCACCAATACCGCGATCTTGTTCTTCCAGATCGCGTTAACCGAGAAAAATCCACGGCGCTGGAACGACTCATCCACCACATCATCGTGAACCAGCGTGGCGGTATGAAGCAGCTCAATCGTTAAAGCCGCATGATAACTCCGCTCATTGAAACTGCCGTTCAGTTTGGCGGCAAGAAAAACCAGCATCGGACGCATCTGCTTGCCCTTCTTCCTTAAGATATAGTTGATTACCGTGTTCAGTAAGGGGATCTCTGTTTTGGTCGATTTTCTGAAGTAGGGCTCAAAGCCACTCAGCTCTTTTTCGATGGGCGCTATGATGGTGGTTTTCGATGACATTCCTATCAAATAAAAAATAAGGATGAAGTTACCTTCTGCCAAAAGTAACAATTAATTTTAGTTTGAAGTTCTGTTCCCCAATCACAATAACTTCTGATTTGACTATGATCCAATTTAATTTGGCCTATTGTTTTTATTTTGAATAAGGTGTCACTTTTTTACTTGCGATATAATCAAGTATTCATATATTTGTATTTGAATTAGCTGAAGCTGAAACGTTTTATTTTAATCACTATAAAATGAACCCGAACGAACAGAGAATTGAAAAATTGACCATGGCAGCCGAGATGCTGAAATCAATCGCCCATCCCATGCGGATCGCGATTGTCAGTTTCCTGGAGGGCGGTCAAAAACTTACGGTCACAGAGATACATGAACGATTGGGAATCGAACAGTCTACCACCTCTCATCACCTGGGAATCCTGAAATCGAAAGGGGTGCTCAACTCGAAACGTGACGGTAAAAATACCTACTACTTCCTGAAACATGCCGGATTGACCGGTATTATCGAGTGCATCGAGAAATGCACCTGTGAAGATTGAATTCTTTTTTAAACCAGATAAAGCCGGCAGCCCATCCTGCCGGCTTTTTTATTATTTTTTCCGTAGCTTTGACTAACGATTATAAATTATAGAAAATGAAAAGGCTTTTCCTTATTGATGCCTACGCGCTGCTCTACCGCTCTTACTTCGCCTTTATCAACGCCCCGAGGGTCAACTCAAAAGGGTTGAACACCTCCACCATGCTGGGCTTTGTCAACACGCTGGAGCAACTGTTCAGGAATGAAGATCCCTCCCATATCGCCGTGGCTTTCGACATGAAAGGCCCGACTTTCCGCCACGAGATGTTCGATGCTTACAAGGCCCACCGGGAGGTGATGCCCGAGGATCTGCGCACCGCTATCCCTTATATCCGTGAGATTATCCGTGGTTACCGCATTCCCGTCCTCGAGAGGGAAGGCTTCGAAGCCGACGATGTGATCGGTACCGTGGCCAAAACAGCCGAGAAGGAAGGCTTCCAGGTCTTCATGGTCACTCCCGATAAGGATTACGCCCAGCTGGTTTCTGATAATATCTTCATGTACAAGCCCAAACGGATGGGCAACGAGATGGAAATCTGGGGGGTGCCACAGGTACGGGAAAATTTCCAGGTCGAAAACCCTTTGCAGGTGATCGACATCCTGGGACTGATGGGCGATACGGCCGACAATATCCCCGGCTGCCCGGGCATTGGCCCCAAGACCGCGATGAAACTGATCGGCGACTACGGTAGCATCGACGGGATTTATCAGAATATCGACCAACTGAAAGGCAAACAGAAAGAGAGCCTGATCCAGTTCGAGGAGCAGGTGCGTATGTCGCGCAAACTGGCCGAGATCGTGCTGGATGTCCCGATAGACCAATCGCCCGACGAGCTGATCCGCCAGGAACCCGACCGCGAATCGCTGATGACGGTATTCGCCGAACTGGAGTTCCGCACCATGCTGGCTAAATACGGCAATGGCAAGTTGCAGGAAACCCCGGCGCCGGCCCAACTGGTCCTTCAAGGCTCGCTCTTCGATATTGCCGAACAGACCCAGACCACGACCCATACTTTCTATGAAGATATTCAGTCGAGTACCCACCACTATCATCTGGTCGAGACGGACGAACAGCGGCAAACGCTGATCAGCCTTCTTTCCAGCCAACCGGAGTTCTGTTTCGATACCGAGACCACCGGTCTCGATCCCCTTGCCGACGAACTGGTGGGCCTCTCTTTCTCCTGCAAAGCCGGCGAAGCCTGGTTTGTAACGGTTCCGGCCAATAAGAATTCCGCGAAAGCGATTGCCACGGAGTTTAAACCGCTGTTCGAAAACGAAGGAATATTGAAGATCGGTCAGAACACGAAATTCGATACCCTGATCCTCTCGACCTACGGCGTTGAGGTGAAAGGCCCGATCTTCGACACGATGGTGGCCCACTACCTGATCCAGCCCGAGCTGCGCCATAACCTCGATTTTCTGAGCGAGACCTATCTGGGTTACAAGAAAGTCGAAACCACCGATCTGATTGGTAAGGGCAAGGGGCAGGTAACCATGCGCCAGGTCGATCTGAATGTCTTGAAAGAATATGCCTGCGAAGATGCCGATATCACCTACCGGCTGAAACCGTTGCTCGAAAAAGAGATGAAGGAGGCCGGCGTCGAAAAACTATTTTGGGAAGTGGAGATGCCCCTACTGAAGGTGCTGCTCCGAATGGAGCTGGCCGGTGTGAAGATCGATGTTCAGGCCCTCGACAACTATGCCGTCGTGCTGCGTGAACAGATCATCAAACTGGAAGAGGAGATCCTGCAACTGGCCGGCGAAACGTTTAATATCTCTTCGCCCAAGCAGTTGGGCTATATCCTTTTCGATAAACTCCAGCTCGATCCGAAAGCGAAAAAGACCAAGACCAAACAGTATTCGACCAACGAAGAGGTGCTGGTGGCCCTGCAGGACCGCCATCCCATCATCGGGAAAATCCTCGATCACCGGGGACTGAAGAAGCTGCTCTCCACTTACGTGGAAACACTGCCGAAGCTGATCAATCGCAAGACGGGAAGGATTCATACCTCCTATAACCAGACCGTTGCAGCAACAGGACGGCTCAGCTCGAATAACCCGAACCTTCAGAATATCCCGATCCGCGATGAGAACGGGAGGGAGATCCGTAAGGCTTTTATCCCACGCGACAGCGACTATCTCTTCCTCTCTGCCGACTATTCCCAGATCGAACTGAGGATCATGGCCGCTGTCTCGGGCGATCCCGCGATGATCGAAGCGTTCCGTCACGGCGAAGATATTCATGCGGCCACTGCTGCCAAAATCTACAACATCCCTCTTACCGAGGTGACCTCCGATATGCGCCGCAAAGCCAAGACCGCCAACTTCGGGATCATTTATGGTATCTCCTCCTTCGGGCTGGCCCAACGGCTGAATATCCCCCGGGGTGAGGCCAAACAGTTGATCGACGATTATTTTGCCAATTTCTCCAAAGTGAAGGGTTATATGGACGCTCAGATCGAACTGGCCCGCAAGAGAGGCTATGTCGAGACGATGATGGGCCGGAAACGTTACCTGAAGGATATTACCTCGGCTAATGCTGCCGTGCGCGGTTTCGCCGAACGAAATGCCATCAACGCCCCCATCCAGGGTTCAGCCGCCGACATCATCAAGGTGGCGATGATCAATATCCTGAAACGGTTCGACGAGGAGAAGATCCAATCGAAGATGATCCTCCAGGTCCATGACGAATTGGATTTTGATGTGCTGAAATCGGAACTGGAACAGGTGAAGGCCATCGTGAAGCAGGAGATGGAGGGGGCCGTTCAGTTGGCCGTACCCTTGGAGGTGGAGATGAATGCCGCCGAAAACTGGCTGCTGGCCCACTAAACCGGGCCGTAACAGTTGAAGCGCGGGGAGTACTATCGTGATTTCCCCGGATTGAAATCGGTTGCTGAGACCGCTTCTGCAATCGTTAACTCTTTCCGTTTGAGGGAGGGTGTCCCAAAAGACATCCGGAATTTTCCACTAATTTCAAATCAGAATTTGTTTCCCGCAGATAACGCAGATGATCGCAGATAATTCCGCGAAAATCTGCGTAATCAGCGGGAAATTATCCTACAGCCTTTAATTGGTAAACCGTTTGAAAAACCATCGGACATTTTAGGTAGTCTGAGTTCGCTAGTGAATTGAGTATTTGGCGACTGAAATACAATAAGCTAATAAGGTTGGATCGTCTTGTGTGTAAAATTACCACGAAGGTTAGGTTCAAAAACTCGTCTGGTTAAATTCTGATAATTAATTCCTGATTGAGATTTCTCACTTCGTTACCAATGACATAAATGCAAGAAGTCGGGGTGCGACTCTATACTCGCGCCGCGGACAAAGATTAGCGTCCAGTAGCGCCCCGACTTATTTCAAGTCTATTTCTGTCATTAGTATTGAAGCGAAGCAGAATAAGAAATCTCAAGGTTAAATACTATTTGTTATGGTAGACCTGTAAGGTCGACATGTGGTAGCACAGGGCGTGAGCCCTGTGAAAAGGAGATATAGAGGGAATTGGAGGTCTGAAAGACCGGCATGTATTGAATGGATTTGATGAATGTGTTCTGTGTCAATATAATACATACCGGCCTTACAGGCCTTTGAGATACTATCGTTGACCGTCTTCACAGGCCTGACGGCCTGTGCTTTCACATGTCGGACCTTCGGCCCTTTGATCGGTTTATTGCTCATTACAGGGACTTCTCCATACGCCATAATGTAGAACTCCCAAAAATGATATAGCGTAATAAGGTTTGATTTAATGGAGTGAGTCTCTGTCATTGTTAGCGAAGCGAAGAATCCCCTACAGTTTACCTGACAATAATAGTTCAAAAAATAAGGTTTCAAGACCTTATCGTAGCTTTTTTGACCTTAGTGGAATATTTATGTTTGTAAAAGTCAACCTTATAACTTTATTTACAAATCATTATCAAAGGCCTTAAATCGGACTCAGGTTAGATCCCTCCATTTCCCGTTTTGAGTCTATATTATTTTGGGCGACCGGACCTTTTTTTCGTTTAGCTCCAGGGAAATAATCTTCCTCCGGATCACTTTTCCGTCTCTTTCGGAAGGGGTCATCTCCGGGGTTGCTGTAAGGTTCCTGTATGGTTGCTGTAAGGTTCCTGTATGCCAGGATACAGGAACCTTACACAAACCTAACGGAAAGCAAGCATTAACCCCGGCGAAAAGAGGGCGATGGGAGGGGGGAAGGCCGGCCTCCACTGGAGTGATCACCGAATGGCAACCGGTGGTTTATTCTTCGATGGATTGATCGGTGGCGACGGCTGCTTTTGCGCCCTTACAGGCTTTGGCCAGATCGGCAGGGCTTAACCGCATTTGCAGACCGCGCATCCCGGCGCTGACATAGATCCGGTCGTGACCGAAGGCCGATTCGTCGATATAAACCGGGAACTCCTTCTTCATACCGAGAGGGGAGCATCCCCCGCGGATGTAACCGGTCAGGGGCTCGAGTTCTTTCATCCTGATCATGGCGGCTTTCTTGTTGCCGCTGGCCGAAGCCGCTTTTTTCAGATCGATCTCCTTCCCGCCGGGAACGACACAGACAAAGATTCCGGTACGGTCGCCCTGGAGCACCAGGGTCTTGTAGACTTTTTCCAGGTCGAGGCCGGCCGTTTCGGCCAGGTGGCCGGCGCTTAAATCTTCCTCATCAACCTCGTATTCGACCAACTCATAACTGATTTTCAGGCGGTCGAGGATGCGGGCAGCATTAGTTTTCTTCATTCTTCAGACTTTGAAAATTCTCCCTGACGGCCATCTCGTATTTCGCGGCGCTGGTGGCCTTTTTGACCCTTTTGAAGGCTTTCGCCGGTTCGGGGAACGAGAAACAAAAATAACTCCAGAATTTGGTCATCCGCATCAGCAGGTGACTGCTTCCGCTCAAAAGTTTGGAATAGTCGAAAATAACCTCATCGTGGAACCGGTAGAGCATTTCCGCCTTTTCTTTATTGTTGGGAAGCGGGACCTTCTTTAATTTCATGGGCAGGAGAGGATCTTTCAATATCCCCCGGCCAATCATCCAGCGATCGACGCCCTCCATTTGGGATTGACATTTGGTAAAATCATCTTCCGACTCGATATCGCCGTTATAGACAAGCGGGTGAGATATTGTGGCGGCTACTTCCCTGAAAAGGTCACGGTCGGCGACGCCCTTGTAAAGTTGTTTGCCGATACGAGGGTGAAGGATCACTTCGCTGATTGGAAAATCGTTGAGGATGGGGATCACTGCTCTGATCTCTTCGGGGGAGTTGAGCCCGCTTCTCATCTTGACCGAGACCCGGCAGGGGAGGAGCGGTAGCGTCTCTTCGAGTATCTGGCGGATCTTTTCGGGGTGGGGCAGCAGCCCGGAGCCTTGTCCTTTATTGGTGACCATCGGGTAGGGGCATCCCAGGTTCCAGTTGATCTCGCGGTAACCCCAGTCGCATAGCTGGCGGGCCAGGAAGAGGAAGTCGGTGGTTGTGCCGGCCATGATTTGCGGGATCAGTTGATAGCCCAGGCAATTCTCGGGCAGCACATCGCGCTGGTGCGACCGTTTGATGGTCCCGTCGTTCTGACGGACGATGTAGGGCGAGAAATATTTATCGACCTGTCCGAACTGTCGGGCATGGGCCCTGCGGTAAACGAAATCGGTCGCTTCCTGCAAAGGCGCGAAATAGATTTGAAAGGTGTGCTGGTTTTCCATAGCGACAAAGTTACTAAACCGTCAATACATTTGGCTTAGAAACAAATCAGCTTTTTGAATCCTTCGAAAAATCAATGCTATTTTGTTATCTTTGCGGCGCATAAAAAGTTTAGAACGATGCCGGTTTCTCAAGCTATACAAATATTCTCCGAAGGGGCAGCCCATACCCGATTATTCGCGGAAGCCGGCCAGCAGTCGCAGCAAAAAACAGGACAGAACGGTTCGCGAAAGAGCGACACGGGGAGTGGTCTTGATCAGAATATGATCAATGTAGCCGAAAAGTATAATCAGTACACTACCACGCGGAGGGATACGGCGGGGTCGGTCCATCGCGATACGACGGTCAATATCTATACCGGGAACCCGGGGACTTACTATTCGAGTGAGGATACCCTCTTTTACTGGAACCGTGAAGGGTTTGACGTGCTCTTCCCGAAAGACAGTGTTGCGGTGGTTGAAGTCCCGAAAGGGCCTTATGGTTTTGAGGGGAAGCCTTTTCTTTCGCAAAAGCAGGATTGGGCCATTGGGTTTATTCTTTTGGGATGGATCCTCTTTGCCTCGTTGCGGACGGGGTTCGGAAAATTTATGGGAGAGGTTTTTCATGGCCTTGTGAGTTATACCGCTGCCACGAAGCTGTACCAGGAAAGGAGTTACAGCAATATGTTCGGGGCCTTCCGCTTAAAGGCCATTTTCTGGATTATCCTTCCTCTTTCGTTGTACCTGATCGCGAAAATGTACGGGACCAACCTGTTTGGGTTCACCCAAATCGGTCTTTACCTGATAATTTTTGCAGTGGCCAACGGCTATTTTTTCATCAAGCAACAGTTGTACCGGATCACCGGATCGATTATCCAACTGAAGGCGGAGACCCGCGAGGCTGTCTTTAATATGGTGCTGTATAACAGTGTTTTAGGAATCGTGCTTTTGATATTGTCTACGATTCATATCATCGCCGATGATTATACTTTCGTCACCCAGTTGTTAATTCTGGGGGCGATCGTGTTGTTTTATATTTTTTCCCTTTTTCGGACAATTTATTTATGGATTCGAAAAGGCATTTCAATTTTCTATTTGATTTTATACCTTTGTACCCTTGAAATTCTGCCGATACTTCTGGTTGTTAAGCTTTCGGCAGGAAATTGACAAGGGTATTGAAGATTGCAAACAATTTAAAACTTTGACAAGTTGAAAATCAGAAAGATATTGGTGTCACAGCCTGAACCGAATTTCCCCAATTCACCATATCATGATTTGGCTGTAAAGCACAATCTAAAGATTGACTTTCGACCATTTATTCAGGTTGAAGGAGTGCCGGCAAAAGATTTCCGGAAGGAAAAGGTCAATATTCTTGACCACACCGCGGTAATATTTACCAGCCGAACGGCGATTGATCATTTTTTCCGGATCGCCCAGGAGCTTCGGTTGACGATTCCCGATACGATGAAATATTTCTGTATCTCGGAAGCTACGGCTTTCTATCTGCAGAAGTATATCGTCTACAGGAAACGGAAAATTTTCTTTTCAAGCGGGAAGTTTGCCGACCTGGTTGATGTATTGTTGAAACACAAGGAGGAGAAGTTTTTGATTCCGCTGTCCGATATCCATAAAGAAGATATCCCTGAACAGTTGGGGAGAGCCAGGATTACCTACACCGAGGCCATCATGTACCGGACGGTGAGCAGCGATCTTTCCGATTTGAAGGAGGTGAATTACGATGTCCTCGTGTTCTTTAGTCCTCAGGGGATCAAATCGTTGTTTCAGAACTTCCCCGAATTTCAACAGAACGAGACCAAGATTGCCACTTTTGGACCTTCGACGGCCCTGGCAGTAAGGGAGGCCGGTTTAAGGCTCGATATTGAAGCCCCGATACCGGAAGCCCCTTCGATGACCATGGCCCTGGAGAAATATATTGCAGAGTTTAACAAGAACAGCAAATAAGAGGTCCGGTTAAAGATATGAAAAGGGGGAAGTTCTTTCCCCTTTTTTTGTAAATTTCAACACGATTGTCAGGAGAAGTCAGGACTCAGGGTTACTGTTTTAGATTTCGAACGAAGAGAGAAATGACAATCAGTTTATTTTATTAGGGTTTTGCTGATAGCATTAAGATTTGTCATTCTGAGAAGATACTCCTAAATAATTGGGGCATAATTCGAAAATGAAGGGGGTAAAGCTAGATATTCTGGGCGCGACTCAAGGCCATCATAACGGTTCAAACAGGCGCACCCCATTTTTAAGATAGACCTGCTATTTGATATGGCAAACCTGAAAGGTCGATATGTGACAGCACAGGGCGTGAGCCCTGTGAAGAGGAGTGATAGAGGAAATTGGAGGTCTGAAAGACCGGTATGTATTGACCGAATTTGATGAATTGGTTTTGTGTCGATATAATACATGCCGGCCTTACAGGCCTTTAAAATATTATCGTTGACCGTCTCCACAGGCCTGACGGCCTGTGCTGTCACATGTCGGACCTTCGGCCCTTTGATCGGTTTGTCGCTCATGATAGGGACTTCTCCTTACTCCATAACGTAAGAATATTAATTCCCAAAAATGATGTAGCGCAATGATGGTCGATTTAGTGGAGTGGGGCTCTGTCATGGGTAGCGAAGCGAAGAATTTCTGATTTGGCCCGGACAGTACTATATTTGCTTAAGTAATAATTAGGAGGGACAGAGATCTCTATAAGATAATTTTTAAGAGATCAACAGTTTGTTTCGTCCTGGAAAAAAAAGAGAATGATGAACGGTTACACTTTCGGGAAGGCGGAGAAGCTATGCAGTCAGAAACTGATCGGGGAGATTTTTCTTTCCGGACAGTCCTTCCTCTGTTTCCCGATGAAAGTGGTCTGGATGAAAGTGGAAGAACTTCCTTCGGAAAAACCGGTACAGGTGGCTTTCAGTGTCCCGAAAAGAATCTTCAAGAGGGCTCACGACCGTAACAGGATCAAACGGTTGATGCGGGAGTCCTACCGTTTGGGCAAGGGAGAATTTTTGCAGCTCTGCGATGAAAACGGGATAAAAATAGCCATGATGATCGTTTTTATCGGGAAGGAGAGCGTCGATTACCTGGTTGTTGAAAAGGGGATGAAAAAGATTCTCGACCGGATGGCCAAAGGCCTGAGGTCCAAAGAGAGTCTTTAGAATTTTGTGATTGGGTAATGGATCAGTCGGGGCTACGAAAAGTATGGCTGATCGGAATCACAAGAATTTAATCAACAATATTATACACGAGGTAAGACTCAGCGCGAGATTGATTTTCCGGAATAGGAGCGGCGACATTTTTCGGTTGAGGCGCTTGCCGATAAAGGTACCGGCATAAATGACCGGGATAAAGAGCGCGGCGTTTTTCAGCGTTTCCGCGTGGAAATATCCGGCGATGGTAAAGCCTGCCAGGGCCACCGTGGAGGTCAGGACATCGAAACGGGCAAAAATCTCACGAAACTCTTCTTTTGTTGTTTTTATCGCGTTGAGGAACAGCGTTACGGGCGGGCCGCTGATCGAAACGCTCCCGGCCAGGATGCCGCTGATCAGGCCGGTGCGGATGGTGGCCCTCTTTTTATTCCGGACTTTAAGCTCAATTCCCTTTAAAGCTAATAACGTCAGTACCCCGAAGAGGATGGCTGTCATCAACACCAGGAAACGCTCTTTTATATGGGCCAGGAACAGGGTGCCGATAACTGTCCCCAAAGCTCCCCAGAGAATCACCGAGTTGTCTTCCTTGCTGATCGTATAGCTTTTCTTTTGTAAGATGATGATCACCGAGGTGGCGAGGCTCCAGAAAGTGATGATCGGCACTGCCGTTTTCACGGGGTATTGCAGGGCCATCAGGGGTAAAGCGGCCATTGAGAAACCAAATCCTGTCGATCCTTTGATCAGGGAGGCGGAGAGGACGATAGCTGCTGTAATGAGATATTCCATGATTAGGGTTTTAAGATGATGAATGAGGAGACGGCCACGATCAGCCAGAGCGTGACTCCGAAAAGAAAGGGTCTGACGCCGGCTGTTTTAATCTCGGAGAGCGAGAGGGAGGAGCCGATCAGGAAAAGGGTCACCGTCATAAACCGATGGCCAAGCCAGCCAAGATGGTTGAACGTTTCGGACCAGTCGGGCAGGAAATGGCCCAACAGCAAAGCGCCGATAAACAGGAGGATAAACCAGGGTGTCTGGATCCGGGTACCGGGTTCGGGCTTGGTCACCAGAAAGAGGAGGAGCGAAAGCGGGATAATCCACAGGACCCGGGTTAACTTCACGGTAGTGGCTATCTCCAGGGCTTTTGCCCCGTAGGCTGAACCGGCCCCCACCACCGAACTGGTATCATGAATGGCAATGGCTGACCAGTAGCCGAAAGTCTCCTGCGACAGATGAAAGAAATTACCGATCACAGGGAAGATCAGCAGCGCGATGGAGTTCAGCACGAAGACCACGATCAGGGCGAAGGAGATCTGCTCTTTCCGGGCCTGGATAAGCGGCGAGACTGCGGCTATGGCGCTTCCGCCACAGATGGCGGTGCCGCAAGCGATCAGGAGTGAGGTCTTGCGGTCGGTCTTTAGAAACCAGGCCAATCCCAGTCCGCTGAGGATGGTGAAGGATACTGAGAACACGGTAAGAAAGAATCCATGAGCGGAAGTTTCTATCACCTGCGTAAGGTTCATTGAGAAACCCAGCAGCACGACGGAAACCTGGAGCAGGATTCGGGTTAACCGATTGGTTTCAATTGATGGTAAAGAAAAACGGGTTAAGGTAAATGCTATTCCGGCGGCAAGTGCTACAGGGGGTGTAAGAATTGGTGTAAAGCACAGACATATAATCAGATAGAATAACGGAGAGGTGGCTTTTGTTTTAATTACGGACATCATATCGGCACTTAATTTTTGGGCAATATTAAGGCGATGTCATGATTAAAGCAAATAGAAAATATTTATCAATTATAAATAAATGTTATGAGAAAGGATGAAATTGATGAATTTTTGGGGGATATCCAGTTGAAGTCCATGGGGGAGGGCAATCCTGAAATGGCGTCTGATGTTCAGGTTGTTGATCGGGATTTTCTTCAGCGTTTTCAGTTGGAGCTCTTTTTCGATGGCCCTTTCCGAGACAAAAGCGATGCCGTCGAAACCGGTAAGGAAATTTTTAATTGATTCAGTACTCCCAAGGTGCAGGAGGATGGGCAATTCGGTTAGCTGAATGCCCGATTCGGCGAAAGCCTTTTCAATCACCTCCAGGGTGCCTGAGCCAAACTCACGCAATACCATTGGGATTTGCAGCAGATCGGTGATACTCAGGTTGGTCCTGTTGGAAAGGGGGCTGTTGATCCCGGCAATCGCGACGATATTGTCGGCTGCAAAATTGAGATATTTCAAGTCCTGATGAGAGGCGTCGTTTTCCACCAGGGCCAGATCGATATCGTTGTTCAGGAGTTTTTGTTCCATCTCGAAAGAGTTGCCATTGAACAGGTTTAACTCGATCAGGGGATACTTTTTATGGAACGAGGCCAGTAATGAGGGGATCACATACTGGGAGATGGTCGAGCTGGCCCCGAGCCGCAGCAATCCTTTGTGTTCGTCTTTTAAGGCCCCCAGTGAAAAATCGAGATCGTTGTATAGCTGGGCGATTTTTTTCAGATGGGAATAAAGAATTTCCCCGGCAGGGGTGAGGTAAACCTTGTTGTTTTTGCGATCGAAAAGATTGATCCCCAGGTTGGTTTCCAGTTCCTTGATATGGCGCGATACCGCCGGTTGACTGATCAGCAACCGCTCGGAGGCTTTGGTCAGACTTAAATTTTCGGCGACTGCAATAAATACACGATCCCTGAAGTCCATGTTTTCCTGATCTTTTCCGGTAAAGATACATTTAAAAAGAATGTCTGGAAATGAAGTGAAACTTCAAAATCCAAACATTCTTAATAAGGGTGTACAGGATATTTTATTCGTTATCCATAAGATCGGTCTGCTGACGGACGGAATCTTCGTGGATCAGTTGGAAGAGTATTTTCACAAAGGTCTCGTCCAGGTTGAGCTTCTTGGCCAGCTTCGTACGGTCGTCCATGATCTGGGCCCAGCGGTTGATCTGTAGCGCGGTCACCTTGTTTTCTTTCTTATAAAGGCCTATCTGTCTGACGATCTCCATACGGGAGGCCAGTATTTCCATGATCTCGTGGTCGATCTCGTCGATTCGTCCGCGAAGGATCTCCAGTTTGTTGTCGAACAGGGGATCATCGGAGTTGGCATATTTGATCACCAGCTTATCCAGGATCTTGCCCAGATCGGCCGGGGTAACCTGCTGATCTTTATCGCTCAGAGCGCATGAAGGATCGATGTGCGATTCGATCATCAGCCCGTCCATACCAAGGTCGAAAGCTTTTTGGGAGATCTCGAACAGGTATTCGCGTTTCCCGGCGATATGGCTGGGATCGCAGATGATCGGGAGGTTGGGGAGGATGCGTTTCAGTTCGATCACTGTTTTCCAGTTCGGGTAGTTCCGGTATTTGGTGTCGCTGAAGGGGGTGAATCCGCGATGAATGGCTACCAGGTTTTTCAATCCGGCCTGGTTCAACCGTTCCAACGCCCCGACCCAGAGCTGCACATCGGGGTTGACCGGGTTTTTCACCATGATCACCTGGTCGGTTCCTTTCAGTACATCGGCAATCTCCTGAACCACGAAGGGTGAGGCGGTTGAGCGGGCTCCGATCCACATTACATCGATTCCGGCTTTCAGACATTCTTCCACGTGCTGGGCATTGGCCACCTCTGTTCCGACCAGAAGGCCGGTCTCCTCTTTGACCTTTTTCAGCCATTCCAGTCCGATGCTACCCACTCCTTCGAACATTCCCGGGCGGGTACGTGGTTTCCAGACTCCCCCGCGGTAAACGAAGACCCTTTTGTCTTTAGCTAATTCACGGGCGGTGGCCAGGGCCTGCTCCTCCGATTCGAGACTGCAGGGGCCGCTGATGAGCAATGGATTGTCGATTTTCGGCAACCAGTGCTCTATTGGACTAATCTTTAAATCTGCTACCATAACTTTTCTTTTTATTTTGTATATAATTTGATAATCTTCTCTTCGTTTTTGGTCAGTGAATGATTCTCGCCTTCGAGAATACCACGGATCCGGTTTGCACTTTCGATCAGCTTCAGCATCAGCTCCTGATCGTTGTGCTTGAGGCTGTCGCGAAACTCTTTCAGATGGCGGATATAGACTTCGACGGCTTCGATCATGTAATCGCGGTTTTGCCAGAAGATCGGAGCCCACATCTCGGGCGAACTCTTGGCCAACCTCACGGTTGAGTTGAATCCCCCGGAGGCCAGGTCGAAAATGATGTCGCGGTCTTCCTTGGCCAGCACGGCATTGGCCAGCGCGAAAGCGGTCACGTGGGGCAGGTGCGAAACGAAAGCGGTGGTGTGGTCCTGTTCGTCACTGGTCATATAGGCGGTCGACATTCCCAATGCCTGGTACATCTTTTCAACCAGGGCTACATGCTGGGGGCGCGAATTTTCCTGATCGCAGATGATGGTGAGCTTCCCTTCGAAGAGCCGGTCGATCGCTGCCGCAGGTCCGCTGTTCTCGGTACCCGCCATCGGGTGGGTCGGCACATAATTTCCCCTTCCGGGGTGGCTTTCGACTGAGGCTACGATCTCCCGTTTCGTCGAACCGACATCGGTCACCGTGGTTCCTGATGCGATGTGATCGAGGACGTAGGGGAGGAGGGTGGCTATTTTGTCGACCGGAATGGCAAGGATGACCAGATCGGCCTCTTTAACCGCAGTCTCAAGTGGCTCAATCCTGTCGGCAATGCCAAGTTCCAGCGCTGTCTGAGTATGTTTTGGATTGTTGTCCACACCGATGACCTCCGTGGCAAACCTGCATCTTTTCAGGTCCTTCGCCATCGATCCGCCAATCAATCCCAATCCGATTACCGTTAATTTCATATTTGATCTTCTCTAAAAATCGTTTTTTATGTCATAAAAAAAGGGCCTCCACCTTGGAGACCCTTCTGTATTTTATCGTTGTTTTTAAACAATACCTTACTGTCCGATCTCCTTATGAAAGCCGGGGTAATAAAACCAAAAGTAAAAAGTGTTGTTTAAAGTCATTGTCGTCTTCTTATATTCTGTTGCAAAAATATGAATAATAATTACAAATAAAACGATTTGGTCAGGAATTTGTTTGAATTAATGATATTTGTCATATTCTTATATTTATGACAAGACACTTTTAGAGGCTGGCTTTATTTTTTCTGACTCCATATCTTCCTTCGATTTACTTTGGGTCACAAGGTATACTCCGGTGAAAATCAGCAATCCGGCTAAAAGTTTCACAATAGAGAACTTATCCATGCCAACAAGGATCGTGGCAATTGAAGCGATCAGTGGCTGAAGATTGTTGTACATGCTGATGGTGGTGGGGCGGATCCGTTTCTGGGCCATCGGGATCAGTAAGTACGTAATAAAGGTGGCTCCGAAAAGGGTGTAGAACATTTGAAGAACCGGTTTGAGGGAGGGTTGCAGCACTACCGGGGCCTGCTGAATATTCTTTAGAAAGAGAGGGGTGAGCAGTATAGCAGAATAGAGAAACATCCATTTCATCAGGGTCACCGGCGAATAACGGAGGGTCAGTGGCTTGGTGATGACCAGATAAAAAGCATAAATGGCGGCGCTGGCCAGGATCATCAGGTTCCCCGTCAGGCTTCCCGAATGAGCCTGGACTCCGTTGTAACCTGAATAGACGAGCAGGATGGCTCCCGAGGCGCCGACCAATACACCGGCCACTTTTAGGAAGGTGATCGGTTCCTTCAGGATCAACGCGGAAATGATCATCGCGAAAAGCGGCCCGCTGGTGATGATGATCGAGGCATCGATGGGGGAGGTGCTGTTAAGACCTATCACAAAAAGTCCCTGGTTAAAGGTAACCCCGCACAAAGCTCCTACGAGCAGGAACCCATGGTCTTTAAAGGGAACTTTCTCCCGGGCGGTGAAGAGTGAGGCGATCCAGAAGGCCGCAGTTGCAAAGAGGATGCGCGAAAGGGTGAGTCCTTCAGGTGAAATCGACTGGGGCAGCAGCGATTTCGACAAGGGAATGTTCAGCCCGAAGATGATGGTCACCACGAGCATGATCAGATGTCCGGCTTTTTTCTCTTTTGACATATAATAATGTTCCTTTCCAGCGTAGATATCCAAATAGAATAGGGATTAGGCTTTATCAAATTGACCGGCGAAAAATAAGCATTATCAATCTCCTGATTGTTACGGGTTTGTTAATAATACGGATTTGGGATTAAATTGTTCTGTATTCCCCGATTCCTGAACTTAATCTAAGGTATGGCTCACCTGCGGCCAGGTTTGTTTGGATTAGGGTAGGTTGATATGGGACTGGTAACAGAGCGATCAAACGATCATTTTTATCCCCTGTACTTGCTGTTATCCTCTTCAATCAGTGAAAGGTACGATTCATACCTGGTGACCGGGATGTCTCCGCGTTCGACCGCCTCTTTTACCGCGCAGCCGGGTTCATGCACGTGGGTACAGTTGAAAAAACGGCACTGTTTCAGCAACCCGAACATCTCGGGGAAATAGTGCGAAATTTCGGCTTTCTCCATGTCGATCACCCCGAACCCCCGGATCCCCGGTGTGTCGATCAGGTAACCTCCTTCTTTCATCTCAAACATCTCGGCAAAGGTGGTGGTATGTTTTCCCTGCAAATGGTAATCGGATATTTCTGCCGTCTTCAGGTTAAGCGAGGGTTCCAGACGGTTCATCAGTGTTGATTTCCCAACCCCCGAATGGCCCGAGAGCAGATTGATCTTCCCCTTCATATCCTCGCGCAACGGATCGATATTAAAATTCTTCTCCGCCGAAACCTGGTAGCATTTATACCCGATCGATTCGTAGGTCTGCAGCAGTTCTTCCAGCCGCTCGTAATCTTTCTCGTTATAGAGGTCCAGCTTATTAAATATTAAGGCCGCGGGAACGCGGTAAGCTTCGGCCGAGATCAGGTAGCGATCGATAAAGCCGGGCAGGGTCACCGGATAATTGACTGTCACAGTCAGGAAGGCCTGATCAACATTGGCGGCAATGATCTGGCTCTCCTTCGAGAGGTTCGACGCTTTGCGGATGATGTAATTACGGCGGGGCTCGATCTGGCTGATCACCCCGTTCTGGCCCGATTCGGAGGTCTCATCCTGCTGGATCTCAAACTCAACACGGTCGCCGACCGCCACCGGATTGGTGGTCCGCACCCCTTTCATCCTGAGCTTGCCCTTGATGCGGCAATCCAGAATCTCGCCCGTATCGCTTTTTACCGAGTACCAGCTCCCTGTCGATCGTATGACTAATCCTTTATTCAACCTGTTTTATTAATCGGTTTCTAATCCGGTACGCCTGCTTTTCAGTTGGCGTTCGCCCTCTCTTTTCTTTAGGGTGATAATAACGCCAAAAATAGTTTAAAAAGATGAGATATCTCCCGAAAGCGACCATTTCAATATTTCCTGCCTTTTCTCTTTAACAATTTTTAGGAGGATGATGAGGCAGGTTCATAAGATTGGATAGTTGTGATCATTCAGCTTTTATTACCTTTGTTACTTGTGATGTTGATTATGGTTTAAAGAAAAATATAGATGAAGACAAACCGGCTATTGAAGGCGGCATTGGCAGTTTCCCTTGTCGTGATAATGGGGCTCTCGTTCTGGAGCTTTAAAGTGGATCAGCGAAACTTCGAGATCAGTAAGAACCTCGACATTTTTTATACCCTTTTCAGGGAACTGAACCTGTTTTATGTCGATGAAGTTGAGCCTGAGAAGCTGATCAAGTCGGGGATCGACGATATGTTGGAATCGCTTGATCCCTATACCGTTTATATCCCCGAGTCCGACATGGACGACTTCAAGTTCATGACCACGGGTGAATATGCCGGGATCGGGGCGCTGATCCGCAAAAAAGGGGATAATGTTGTGGTGGCTGAGCCTTACGAAGGTTTCCCGGCTCAGAAGAACGGGTTGAAAGCCGGCGATGTCTTCGTGGAAGTCGAAGGGAAGTCGGCTGATAAGATGAGCGTATCCGACGTCTCTGATTTGTTGAAAGGACCCGCCAAACAACCGGTAAGGCTGAAGATGCTGCGACCCGGCGACAAGAAGCCCTTTACAGTCGATATCGTCCGCGAAGAGATCAAGATCGATCCGGTAACCTATTACGGGATGATCGATGGTAAAACAGGCTATATCCGTCTCTCCAGCTTTACCGACGGGTGCAGCAATAAAGTCAAATCGGCTTTCCTGGAACTAAGGGATAAAAAAGGCGCGGAGAAGATGATCATCGATCTGAGGGGTAACCCGGGTGGACTTCTGGGCGAAGCGGTCAAAATGTCGAACCTCTTCGTTAATCATGGTCAGGAGATTGTCAGCACCAAGGGCAAAGTCTCGCAGTGGGACAAGACCTATCGCGCCACCGAACAGCCCATCGATACGGTCATGCCATTGGTCCTGCTGGTCAACAGGGGATCGGCCTCCGCGTCGGAGATCGTGGCCGGGGCGCTCCAGGACCTCGACCGTGCGGTGATCCTGGGTACCCGTACCTTCGGAAAGGGATTGGTCCAGACCACACGCGACCTGAGTTATAACACCAAGCTGAAAGTGACCACAGCCAAATATTATATCCCCAGCGGGCGTTGCATCCAGGCCCTCGATTATTCTCACCGTAACGAAGACGGTAGTGTGGGCACGATCCCCGATTCGTTGATCACTGAGTACAAAACAAAAAACGGACGTAAGGTCTTTGACGGCGGCGGTATCTCTCCCGATATCAAACTATCGCAGGATACGTTAAGCGAGTTGGCCGTCAAATTAGTCCAGGACAATATTATCTTTGATTATGCCACCCAGTTTGCCCTTAAACATTCCTCTATCCCTGCTGCCGATCAGTTCGCGATTACCGATGCGATATACGACGATTTTCATCAGTTCCTGTCGGGAAAATCGTTTACCTATGAGTCGCGAAGCGAGCAGGCTTTGAAAGAGCTGATTGAAACCGCTAAGAATGAACAGTATTTCGATCAGGCGAAGAGCGAGTTTGAAGCGTTGGAGAGAGGATTGAAACTGAACCTCGACCAGGACCTGGCAAAGTTTAGAAAAGAGATCAGTGAACTGCTAATCGATGAAATCATTATCCGTTACTACTATCAGAAAGGGGCTGTCATCGCTTCGATCAAGAGTGATCCGGCGATCAGGAACGCCAGAACGGTACTGGATGACCCTAAAGCCTATGTCGATATTCTTAAACCCGGACAGATGATTGTTTCCGGGTCGAAAAAATAAACCTTCATCCGGGGGTATCCTGTAAACGAAAGCCGCTTCCCTTTTACCGGGAAGCGGCTTTCGTTTATTTATACCGCAATATGTGTTAATTTCCCCAGATTGAGAATCGTTCAGGATAGATAACGGTCAACCCCACCAGGATCAGGATGATGATGGCCAGGGCAATGAAAAAGAGGGTCACCCCAACCTTGTAACGCTTGTTGCTGCGCACCAGATCCTGTACCGAGATAATCTTGGTAATCTTGTCGACCATCTTCTTTAAAGCCATCTGATCTTTAACGATATAGTCATATGCACCAAATTTCATGGTGTTAATGGCCACATCCACGCTGTCCTGACCCGAGAGAAAGATGAACTCTACTTCGGGGTGTACCTTTTTGGCAGCTTTTAGGACATCAATCCCGTTGATACCATCCAAAAGATAGTCCTGAATGACAATATCAGGTTTCTTATACATATTGTTGAGACACTCTTCGCCGGTGGCAAAACTTTCTACCTTGGTGAATTTCTTGGAGTGTAAATAGCTAACAACCAACTTATTGTAGACCTGATTGTCTTCAACAATAAATATTAACGGATCCTTTATTTTCTGCATAACGGACTATTTTTTAAGTTCGTAAGAAAGTATTCCAAATATATGATTAATCGGCATAATATTATAACAGGGTTGGGTATTTTTTTTATCCGTGATAATCCCTTTCGGGACCACCGGAAATTTTGACTCTCAACCTGAATTGGATCTTGTTTTCATGAAAGGTATGAAAAAATATGTTTAGGTTCAAAATTTATTTCAACTTAATTACATATTGAATTGGAATAACCCTCTGTAATTTTTCAAATAATTATTATTTTCGCTATTCGAACAATGCTCAATGAATTGATATTCGGAAAACATCAAAATCAAAAAAATGAAAGGTCTGAAAATTTTAGTGCTGCTGGTCGTTGTACTTGCAGTGGGTTGTAAAACCCAAAAGATCGCTCCAAAACCGGAGCCTGTCCAACAGGAATCTTCTGAACCTTCCGTTTCCGGTACTCAAAGCGCTCCGGTAACGGCCAAGGAAGAGAAGGTCTCCGCGGCAAAAGGCGAGGCCGCTGATTATGGAAACAAGCGGTTCTATGTCATTTTAGGCAGCTTCAGCGTTTATGAAAATGCTCAGAATTTCAAAAATCAACTGATGCAGGAAGATTTCTATCCCGGCATCCTGGTGAACGAAAACGGTCTCTACCGTGTCAGCGTGAACAGCTTTGACGACGAAACCGCTGCCCGCAGCCGCGTGGCTGAGATCAGGCAGAAGTTTACAAAATATAGCGATGTGTGGTTGTTGATCAAGAAACAATAAAAAAAAGAGGGTAACACCCTCTTTTTTTGTTCCCTTCCTATTGCTATTTTTGGCCTTAAATACCGTTTTATGCCACTGAAATTCAGTCTGCTCCTTTTACTCTTTACCCTTTTTTACCCCTACTGTTCACGTTCGCAGAATAAGTTTCAGCAATGGCTCAATCCTTCGATCGACTCCGCCTATATCGAAGATTATTCCAAAGATATTATCCTTCGCCTCTATACTTCGCAAAAATATTCGCGGCAGCGCATTGTCGATTACGGCGAGAAGATAGCCTTGGCTTACCGCCCTTCTAACGGTTATACCCTTGGGGCAGGTATTAATTATAAATTCCTCGCCTTAAATATCGGGCTGGTCTTTCCCTTTACGACTCCCGACCCTGTCAAATACGGCAATACCAAACATTTTGATTTTCAGTCGCACCTCTATCTGAGACGTTTTACCATCGATTTTTTCACCGGCTATTATAAAGGGCAATACCTCTCCAATCTGAATGATTTTTCCTTTATCCGGGAACGCCCGCAGAACTACCTGCGCGACGATTTGAGAAACTATTCGGTCGGGTTTGGGGCCTATACCAATTTTAATCCCAGGCGGTACAGCCTGCGGTCGGCCTTTACCCAGAACGAGCATCAGAAAAAAAGTGCCGGTCAACCTACCGTAGGGATCGAAGCTTACTGGGTGGGCTCACGGGCCGATTCATCAATGGTCCCTTCCTTCGTCGATGAGACCAATTTCTACGACCGTCTCGATTTTGACCGTTGGGGTTTCTACTCGATCAACCTTACCGGGGGCTACGCCTATACCCTGGTGCTGGGGAAGCGATTTTTTGCCCTGGCGTCGATCAATGCCAGCGTGGGGATCGGTTCCAACCGCGTTGATCTGTCCGATCAGTCAATACAGAGATCAACCAATTTGAAAGCAAGTCTTAACGAGCGTTATGCCATAGGCTACCAGTTCGACCGGATTTTTGTCGGCCTCTCCTGGATCGATTACCAACTGCTCTCGCCGACTCACCTAAAACAAACTTACATCAACTGGAACGCGGGGAACATGAGGTTCAACCTGGCCTACCGGCTCTCTACCCAAAGAGATTACGAGATCCGCCCCTGGAAATGGTTTTCATCAAAGAGATCAAACCAGCTTCATTGAAAAGAAAAAGGGCCGCCATAGCAGCCCTTTTCTGGATATATGATTCATATAATCCTCACACGGTAAGAATCTCTTTTTCTTTGGCGGCGACCATGGTATCCACCTTCTTGTTGTAGTTGTCGGTCAGTTCCTGGATCTCCTCCGAGGTGCTCTTCTCCATATCTTCCGAGATCTCTTTCGATTTTAACATCTTTTTCAGAAACTCGTTGGCATCCTTACGGGCGGCCCTGATGCTTACTTTGGCGGTCTCGCTTTCTTTATTGGCATCCCTGACCAGGTTACGCCGGCGCTCTTCCGTGGGTACCGGAACGTTCAACCGGATGATCTCCCCGTTGTTCTCGGGATTAAACCCGAGGTTCGAATTGATGATGGCCCGCTCGATGACCGGGATCATCTTTTTGTCCCAGGGTTGAATGGCAATAGTCCGGGCATCCGGCGTACTGACATTGGTGAGCTGCATGATGGGGGTCATGGCGCCGTAATACTCCACCACCACGCTTTCAATCATCCGAGGACTGGCTTTCCCTGCCCTGATATGGGCAAGCTCATGATCGAGATGTGCAATCGCATGTTCCATCCGTTCGATGGTCTCATCCATTAACATTTGAATTTCGTCATTCATAAGGCGAATATTTTAACAACTTGATAATGATAGGCAAATATAATAAAAATCTCTTGTTAAGTTACAAACATCCTTTTGGAGAATCCATTCGGAAACCCGGAACAGGGGTGGTTGCTAACCCCTAATTATGGACTACAGTCCCAATTGGTTCGCCTTTCAGCACTTTGACCAGGTTCCCTTTGGTGTCCATATCAAAAACCACGATCGGGAGATTGTTCTCCTTGCACATGGTTGTAGCGGTCAAATCCATGATTTTCAACCCGAGGTTGTAGATCTGGTCGTAGGTTATCTCATCGAATTTGGTTGACGAAGGGTCTTTCTCGGGGTCGGCGGTGTAGATCCCGTCCACCCGGGTGCCCTTGAACATGGCATCGGCTTCGATCTCGATCCCGCGCAGCGAAGAGCCGGTATCGGTTGTAAAATAGGGGTTTCCCGTTCCGCCGGAAAAGATGGCCACTTCGCCCTTCTCCAGGGTATCAACGGCCTTGTCTTTCGAGTAGAACTCGCCAACCGGCTCCATACGGATGGCGGTCAGCACCCTCGATTTGACCCCGATAGCCTGAAGGGCCGAATTCAATGCCAGGCTGTTGATCACCGTGGCCAGCATCCCCATCTGGTCGCCCTTCACGCGGTCGAACCCTTTCGAAGCACCGCTCAGCCCGCGGAAAATATTCCCGCCGCCGATCACGATGCCCACCTGAACACCCAGTTCAACCGCCTCTTTAATCTGTTCGGCGTAATCAGATAACCGGGCCGGGTCGATCCCGTATTGTTGAGCCCCCATCAGCGATTCGCCGGAGAGTTTCAGTAATATTCGTTTATATTTTATCATAACCTGTTTATTCTAACGCAAACTTACACTAAAAATGGTTTTTGACAAAGAAACGGTGGCGCTGTTTCGCCATTTCTTTTAACCGCTCCGCAGTCGGTTTTTTCCCTTTACAGGACTTCATTCCGCTCATCCGGGAAATTCGACCCTCTGGGGCGATTTCAGGAGGATAAACCGGCAGAGTACAGAAGATGATTCATCCCCGTGACCGGGACTTCTTCGCCGGACTTTCCGATGTATATCCCTATTTCTTAAATACTGTATCGGTACCCTTAAAGTACAGATAGAGCACAGAAAGAGTACAGAAACAGTACAGAAACACCGGAGGTGGTCCCGACATGCGGCGCTGTGAAGGAATCTGAAGGGAGGGCTTATCGTGTCGGTTATTTTTTGGGTGTCACTTTGAGGCTGGCGTACGGGGGAGCTGATTTTTCAGCTTGAAAATTGAGGGAGAGCGATTGGCGGTTTAGCCAAACTATGCTTAACTTTAATCGGGTGATGAGGATCGGAAACCCGTTTGTATGAAAAGCAACAGCGATAACGGCAAAAAATCGGCGACCATCCGGCTTTACGCCGAATTGAACGATTTCGTTCGTCAGGAACGGAAGCAGACCGATTTTGACTACAGTTTTTTGGTCCCGGTAACGGTGGGCGAGATCATCGAATCGTTGGGGATTCCGCTCTCCGAGGTGGATCTGATACTGGTCAACGGGAATGCCGAGACATTCAGTTACCGCCTGAAGGGAGGGGAGAGGGTGTCGGTTTACCCGGTTTTTGAGAGTTTCGATATTGGTCCGTTAACTAAACTGAGGGGAGAGCCTCTGCGGATAAGCCGTTTTATCCTGGATGCCCATCTGGGAAAGCTGGCCAAATACCTGCGGATGTTCGGCTTCGATACCTTGTACGATAATCGGCTTGACGATCGGGACATTGTGAAACTCGCGGGGGAGGAGCACCGGATTATTCTGACCCGCGACAAGAGCCTGCTCTGCTCGAGAGAGGTGAAGCATGGCTATTTTGTACGAAGTATTTATGTGAAGGAGCAGATCAGGGAGGTGCTCGACAAATTTGACCTTTATTCGCAGATTATCCCCCTTACGCGGTGTTTGGTCTGTAACGGGTTATTGACGGAGATAGCGCGGGAGAAGGTGGAGAGGCGGCTTGACAGGGAGATCACGCGAATCTTCAGGGAGTTCTACTATTGCCGCGATTGTGACAAGATCTACTGGAAAGGGTCACATTACGGGGAGATGCTTCGTTTTATCGACCGGTTCACCAAAGAGGGAGGTCAGGCGAAGTAGCCGGAATAAAAAAGGGCTACGTTTCCGAAGCCCTTTTGATATTGAAATGTAATGAATTACACGTTCAGGGTGAAGCGTTTGAAAGTAGTAACTTTCAAATCTTTATCGACGCTTCCAAGATATTGACGGATCGTCATTTTGTTGTTCTTAACGAAATCCTGGTTCAGGAGAGTATTTTCCTTGAAAAATTTGTTGAGGGCGCCTTGTGCGATCTTATCGAGCATTGCTTCGGGTTTACCTTCCAGACGGAATTTTTCCTTGGCAATCTTCAGTTCCTGCTCAACGATGTTGGCCGGAACGTCGTCGTTATCGACAGCTACGGGGCTCATCGCGGCGATCTGCATTGCTACATCTTTTCCAACCTGAAGATCGGTTGCCTTGTTGAAACCAACCAGGGTAGCCAATTTATTTCCGGGGTGGATGTAAGGAACCACGAAAGCAGCTTCGATACAGTCGTAGTAAGGAAGCTCAATTTTTTCGCCGATGATACCGGTCTGTTCCATCACCTGTTCGCCAATGGTGCGGCCATCCATCGTGAGGGCTTTAACAGCCTCGAGGTTGGCGCTCTTGTTGGCGATGGCAAAGTTGACGATCTTGTCAGTCAAAGCGATGAAGTTTTCATTTTTAGCGACAAAGTCGGTTTCGCAGTTGAGCGAAATCACAGCGCCAAAAGTCTTGTCGTCAGAAACTCTGGACAGAACAACTCCTTCGGAGGATTCCCTGTCGGCACGTTTGCTGGCAATGAGTTTTCCTTTTTCGCGGATGATTTCAATGGCACGGTCGAAATTGCCTTCGGCATCAGCCAACGCATTTTTACAGTCCATCATCCCGGCACCGGTTGCTTTGCGCAACTTCACTACATCAGCAGTAGAGATATCCATATCTTGAATAAATTTTTAGTTTGATGAATGAAATTATTTGAGATCTTCGTCGTCTTCGTCAGCGATCTCTTCGTCGCTCAGAATCTCATCGATCTCTTCGTCAGCGATTTCTTCTTCGTCGGCGATTTCTTCTTCGTCTTCAACGATGATTTTGGCAACTGATTTGCGACCTTTCTTGATAGAGGCCGGTTTTTCGTCGTCCTCTTCTTTTTCGCGTTCCACTTTGCGGTCGGATAATCCTTCTTTGATGGCATCGCACATAGCGCCGATGATCAGGTCGATGGATTGTGAAGCGTCGTCGTTGGCCGGGATCACGAAATCGATACCGTTAGGATCTGAGTTGGTGTCGACCATACCGAAGATCGGGATGCTGAGGCGTTGAGCTTCGCGAACCGCGATTTTTTCCTTCATCACGTCAACTACAAAAAGAGCGGCGGGAAGACGGGTCAGATCGACGATTGAACCCAGTACCTTTTCCAGTTTTGCCCGTTGACGGCTGATCTGCAGTTTCTCACGTTTGGAGAGGTTGTCCCAGCTGGTGTCTTTCATCATCTTGTCGATAGAAGACATCTTCTTAACGGCTTTACGGATGGTTGGGAAGTTGGTAAGCATACCACCGGGCCAACGTTCAGTCACGTAAGGCATGTTTACGCTGGTAACTTTTTCAGCGACGATTGATTTAGCCTGTTTCTTTGTTGCAACGAAAAGGACTTTGCGTCCTGAGCGGGCGATCTGTTTCAGGGCATCGGCTGCTTCGTCGATTTTAACGACGGTTTTCTGCAGGTCGATAATGTGGATCCCGTTTTTCTCCATAAAGATGTAAGGAGCCATAGCGGGGTTCCATTTACGCTTCAGGTGACCGAAGTGGACACCAGCGTCGAGCAATTGTTTAAATTCTGTTCTTGCCATTGTAATTGTTTGTTTACTTTCTGTTCAGTCAATCACCCGGTAGTCCCAAAATAGGAGGGAGTCCGGATGATTTAGATGCTAAACAAGGTTAATAATATCTCTTTCAGAAAAAGATTAACGTTTAGAGAACTGGAAGCGTTTACGTGCTTTCGGTTGACCTGGTTTCTTACGTTCAACCTCGCGTGGATCGCGGGTCAGGAAGCCGGCTGCTTTCAGTTTCGGACGATATTCTTCCGAATTAATTTTCAATAAGGCGCGTGAGATGCCTAAACGAAGCGCTTCGGCCTGACCGGTGAGTCCGCCTCCGTCGAGGTTCACTTTGATGTCGTATTTCCCGGCAACTTCGCAAAGGTGCAGAGGTTGCTGAACCACATACTGGAGGGTTCCAACCGGAAAGTACTCATTTAATTCCCGTTTGTTGATGGTGATGTTTCCTTTGCCTTCAGATAGAAATACACGGGCGACAGCTGTTTTTCTTCTGCCAATAGCGTTGATTACTTCCATGATACTTATCTAATATTGTCCAGGTTAATAACTTTTGGCTGCTGAGCGGCTTTATCGTGCTCGGCCCCAACAAATACATGCAGGTTGGTGAAGAGTTGGCTTCCAAGGCGGTTCTTAGGTAACATGCCTTTTACTGCTTTCTCAACAATTCTTTCAGGGAATTTCTTGAGCAGATCAGAAGCGGTCTGTACGCGCTGACCTCCGGGGTAACCGGTGTAGCGGATGTACTCCTTTTCGGCCATTTTGTTGCCGGTCAAACGGATCTTCTCTGCATTGATAACGATGACGTTATCGCCACAGTCAACGTGCGGGGTATAACCTGGCTTATGCTTTCCTCTGAGGACCAAAGCAATTTTTGCAGCCAGTCGTCCTAAAACCTGGTCAGTGGCATCAACCACTACCCATTCTTTTTGTACTGTCGCTTTATTGAGCGATACAGTTTTGTAACTTAAAGTGTCCACTTACTTTTCCAATTTAAAATGTGATACAATCCAAATATTGCTGGTTCACCTGACAAAACATCTCATGCAACAGTTTTATTAACAATCACTTGTTGATAAATATCTGCTAAGGTTGCTGCATTTCCCGCTTCGTTCAACAGCAAATAAGGATAAAATCGGGACTGCAAAAGTAGAACTATTTTTTTAAATCACAATGGATTGAGAAAAATTTGAGCACCCGATTTGAAAGATTGATAAGCGGTTAAAAAAAATTACACGCTTATTTGAACCGTTCATTTTTTCCTTGTAAGGATCCCGAGGTTGACGATTAAAAAGAGAGCCGCGCTGTTGGAAGTCTTTTCGCGGATGGTGTCGTAATAGTAATCGAATACAAAACCGAAATGGGTGGCCCCGAAAATTTTGCGGTCGAGCGAGTACTGCAAATCGAGAAGTCCGTTCTTTTCGCTGGCCTGATTATTCACCGACGAGGCATTTTGAAACAGGGGATGGCCCAACGGGGTGTAGAAATTCTTACTGTGCCAGAAGGATGCCGAAAGTTTTCCCCAACGGGAGCCCATATAAGAGCGGAAATAGAAGCCATTGCCCGACCTGGTAGAGAGTATGCTCTCCTCGGGATAGGTGGAGACTGCGTAATGAAGGCTTGCCCCCAATTCGCTAATCTTGTGTGAACCTGTAAGATGTTGCCCGCTAATCCCGGCAGTGAAGGCGGTATGGGTTTTGACGGTCGCGTCCGACTGATCTATCTCTCCACCCAAATGTTGGCCGGTAAAAGATATGGGAATCGAAAGATTTGTGGTCGCGGATTGGTGAAGATAGATTTCGGTCCTTGCCCCGAAGATAAATTTTTCCTGAAAGGGGTCGCCTGTGAGGATCATTTTTTGCCAATCGATCCAGAGATCGGCCATCAACCAGCGATGGTCATATTTGACCTGGAGTCCGTTTTCAGGTTTATTGGTAATGAAGGATTCATTATCGGCGACCGGTTCGATAAGTCCGTGCAGATGATCGTTGTTCAGGTTACCCAGCGTAACTGAGAGATCGGGAGTGGGGAGATAAACGGCGCTGAACCAGGGATCAAGATGATGATAGTCGTCGCGGCCAATATATTTCAAAACACTACCGCCCAACTCAAGACGGAGTTTAGGGTCGGGATAGTAGACCGCTTTGGGTCGGATCCAGGCGCCGGTGAGGGTGTACCCTTCGACCACCGGGCTTTTGTATTCGTTGTTTTTAAAAAAACTGGCGTTGTCGACCGCGATGTAGAAATTACCCGTTGAGTCGGATTGGTTGCTTTCGGCCGACTCGAAGAAAGAGTAACTGTTTTGGGCTAATAATGATATGGGATTATTGAAGGTCCAAAGGGCCATCAGAAATAAAACAGGTAAACAATTTCTCCGGATCTTACCTGGCATTGGGTTTGTGTTTTTGCATTAAAAACTGATCGTAAAGCAGAAGCAGTATCGTTGCTGTAATTCCTATACCGGTAATAACAATCCAGATAGAGGATGGTTCGTATTTGTCCCACAGATATTGGGTAAGCTGCTGAAGGTCCATGCCCATCTTGTCGGCGGTAGCTTTAAGATAATCGTTTTGGGAAAAATCCTGACTTATGGCGGGTATATCGAATCCGCGGGCAACGGCCTCCCGTTTGACCAGCGTGATCTTGTCCGACATGTTCTGGTAGACTCCTCCCGAGATGAATCCGGCCAAAAGATAACCAATAGCTACCGGAATAAAGGAGCATCCCATGTAGAGGGCGGTCTTATCGGGCGGAGCGATGCGGCCAATGTATTCGGTGATCTTTGGGGAGCTTGACATCTCACCCACGGCAAAGATGAAGATGGCCAGTATCATGAAGAGTCCGTTTTGGGTAGCCAGGCTTAAGCCCATCCCGATGGAAGCGACCAGTATGCCGGAGATCATTACCCGAAGAGGCTGGAACCGCATCACCAGGGAAGAGATGATAATCTGGAAGATGATGATGAAACCTGCATCAACATTGACCAGCAGCTCGGCCGGGATAGTTCCTTCGGCAGTCCCAACTTTGCGGGCGAGCCAGGGCCAGGCGCCTTCGAGAAAATTATAGACCAAGGAGGTGTTGCCCCATTGCTCGATGAATACCGGGAGAGTCATGAAAAGCTGATTGTACATGGTCCAGAATCCGGAGATGATCAGCAGGAAAAGGAAGAACTTCCAGTCGCGGATCGCCTCCCAGATATTGCGGAAGACCTTTTTAAGTTGCTGTCCGAAGCTCTCGCCTGATGCGTCCTGTTTCCTGACCGGTTCTTTGAAAAAGAAAATAAGCAGGATAAAGTTAAAGGCGATCACCACGGCGGAAGAGTAAAAGACATAATCCCAACTGAATTTTTTAAAATAGCTGGTGACGAAAGGGCCGATAAAAGCTCCGATATTGACCATCATATAAAACATCCCAAAACCGATCGAGGAGGTTTCTTCATCGGTGGTCTTGGCAATGGTAGCCGAGATAATGGGTTTGAACAGGGCTGCACCGATGGCCAGGAAAAGATAGATCATGAAGACGGCCAGGTAAGAACTGAACAGTGGCATTAGCGCGAAGGCCAGGGTATAGATCGAGTAGGCGATGAACAGGGTCCTGCGGTAACCGATCCTGTCGGCAATAGCTCCGGTGAATAACGGCAGGAAATAGAGGATCGCTGTTCCGATCCCCATCATCAATCCCTTTTGTGTTTGAGAAAAACCTAAGCCACCCACATCGGTCGAACTGGTCAGGTAAAGGGCAAATAGGATGTAGAACCCGTACCAGGCCCATCGTTCGAAGAGCTCCATGGCATTGGCAAACCAGAATGTGCTTGGGAATTTTCTAAATATTTGTAATACCTTCATGCAAATCACTATTATTGAAAGAGACCAAAATTACAAAAATTAGTCAATTTTGTGAGGAAAATGACTTGCCCGAAAATATGTATCTTGCGCATTGAATTATATAGTTATCATGGAAAGACAACGAAAGCCCGATTGGTTGAAGATAAAGCTTCCTCTTGGGACCAATTATAGGAATGTAAAACAGATTGTTGAGGGTCATGGGCTCCATACCATCTGTTCGAGTGGTCAATGTCCTAATATGGGAGAATGTTGGGGGGCCGGTACGGCCACATTTATGATCCTGGGTGAGCTATGCACCCGTTCCTGTAAGTTTTGTGCTACCCGGACCGGGAAACCTCTGCCACCCGATGGGCAGGAGCCTTCGAAAGTGGCACAATCGATCAATCTGATGAAGTTAAAACATGCCGTGGTAACGTCGGTCGATCGCGACGATCTGGCTGACGGGGGTGCGGCTCACTGGGCTGAAACTATACGGGAGATTAAAAGGCAGAATCCTGAGACGACTCTCGAGGTGCTGATTCCCGATTTTGACGGTCGGGCCGATCTGATTCGTTTGGTCGCCGATGCCCGCCCTGAAATTATCTCGCACAACCTGGAGACCGTGGAGCGTTTGACCCCACTGGTCAGGAGCCGGGCCAAATACAGCGTCAGTCTGCAGGTGATCCGGGAGATTGCTGCCTCGGGAACCGTTTCGAAGTCGGGCATCATGCTTGGCCTTGGTGAAACGAGAGATGAGATCCTTCAGACGATGGATGACCTGGTGGAAGCCGGCTGCGAGATCTTTACGATGGGACAATACCTTCAACCGACACGTCAACACCTTGAAGTGGTCGAATATCTGCATCCTGACGAGTTTGCCCGTTTAAAAGAAGAAGGATTAAGACGCGGCTTCCGCATTGTCGAGAGCGCTCCTCTGGTCCGGTCGTCCTATCATGCCGAGAAACATATCCGTACCTCTTAATATATATAGTGTGTGATGAACCGGAAAATAACCTTTCTCGATCTGAGAGTCTCCGAATACAAAACTACCTGGGAGCGTCAGGAAGAACTGATGCAGGAGATCATTGAGATTAAACTGGAGAATAATAACAGGACGGAATCAGACCGGAAGGAAACGCCCAATTACCTGATCTTCGTCGAGCATCCGCATGTCTATACCTTAGGGAAAAGCGGCGACGAGCATAATCTATTATTAAATTATATCCAGCTTCAGGCTAAGGATGCCACTTTCTTTAAAACCGATAGGGGAGGAGATATTACGTATCATGGTCCGGGACAACTGGTCGGTTATCCGATTTTTGACCTGGAGAATTTCAATATCGGATTAAGACAATATATATATAATATAGAAGAAGCCGTAATCGCGTCGCTGGCCGAACTTGGAATCACGGCTTCGCGGGATCCCCACGCCACCGGAGTCTGGCTGGATGTCGGGAAATCTTCGGCGCGTAAGATCTGCGCGATCGGGGTGAAAAGCTCCCGGTATGTCACGATGCATGGCTTCGCTTTTAATATTAACACCGATCTGGACTATTTTGGTCACATCAATCCTTGCGGTTTTACCGATAAAGGCGTAACTTCGGTAGAGAAAGAATTGGGAGGGAAACAGGATTTCGAAGCGGTCAAAAAAGTGGTCCTAACCCATCTTCCTCGGGTTTTTGACGCCTTTTTGTAGTTGAAACGAGTGAAATTTGTCTCCTGAAGGACAGAAAATGTTGAAAATTCGCTCTTTTTTGAGGATGATTGCCAGATTAAATCGTTGAATATTAGTGGTTGAATCATCATCATTCCGGTTTTTTCATTTTTTATTCATTTTTTTGGTCCGGGTGTTGTTTGTTTTAATATTTCCTCTACATTTGCACCCACGTTTGAGGACGGTCATCCGGTGAAAAACCGGAAAGCTTTCCGAAACAAAACGACTGAAGTTCTTGTTTAATTCTGAGTGTTTAAGTGGCTGAAAATTAAGACTGAAATTTTTTTCGAAAAAATTTGAAAAAAGATTTTGTCGGGAAGAAAAAAGAGTTTACATTTGCACCCACTTTCGCCTG
>CAZWBR010000006.1:0-123561 GCA_964632305.1 uncultured Prolixibacteraceae bacterium | reverse complement strand
ACCGAACCATCGAGAGTAACGGTAATCCGTTCATCGACCGTCTGATCGGGGCCTGTATTGGCAACCGGGGCACGGTTGACGTTCTGGACGGTGATCACTACCTGATCGGCTACTGAACTAAGTGTCCCGTCACTGACTACGAGTGAGAAGGTGTATTGGGTTGACCCGGTAACTTCCGGTGAAGTAAAGGTTGGCTTCTGAGCAGTGTTTGAACTGAGGGTAATGCCTGCCGGGGCGGTCCACTGATAGGAGATAGCCTGACCGTCAGGATCAGAGGAGACCGAACCATCGAGAGTAACGGTAATCCGTTCATCGACCGTCTGATCGGGGCCTGCATTGGCAACCGGGGTGCGGTTAACGTTCTGCACCGTGATTTGGACCTGAGAGGGGGCTGAATAATCCGTACCGTCGTAAACTACTAATGTAAAGGTATAGATCGTGTTTGTTGTTACTTCAGGAGCCGTAAAGGTTGGACTTGAAACATTCGTTTCGCTTAGGGTAATTTCATCAGGTGCAGTCCATAGATAAGTAAGAATATCGTTGTCAGCATCGTAAGAGTTTGTTCCGTCAAGGATTACCAGATCGCCTTCAAGCACTGTCTGGTTCTCTCCGGCAATAGCCACCGGAGCATCATCTGTAAAGTTTGCGATTATGTTTATCCTGGAATTAGGAATAGTCAAATGATTGAATGGCTTATAATCTATATTCAAACAATAACCTGAATTTATACTTAAGAGAATAAGGATTAATGTCAGTTTAGTTATCAAAGATTTTTCCGGGAGACATGAACGAAGCGAATCAAAATAGGTTCCTCTGCTTGATTTAGGTAAGGCCGTTAATATTTGATGCGTATCGGATTGATTTATTTGCTTTTTCATATTTCGAAGAATAATCATTATAAAAGGTCTTTGTCAAGTTAATGACTGCTTATCGATCCAAGGCCTGAAAGAAAATTATCGAAAAACTAACTGTGTTGGCAAGCGGACTGTTACCCTTCATCGGGAAAAGCCAGGCCATATCAAGTGAACAGAAGTTGAGTCGTACCCCTAACCCTGTGGTCAGCAGGTTTCGGTTTCCTTTATCGCGGTTTTCATAGAAATACCCTGCCCGAAAAGCCACTTTTCGATTGAAGATATATTCGGTTCCAAATGCAGCATTTATTTCTTTCAGTTCTTCAGAAAAACCGCCCGGTGCATCGTTAAAGGAACGGAACAGTGAACTAATTACACTCTTGCTGGTATTGTTGTGGACCAACACGATGTTTCCATCCTCAGTCATATATGAGCTTTGAGTCGGGGTAGGTACCAGTAGTTTGTTGATATCAAACAGAAAGGAAAGCTGATGACGATCCGTACGATTAGTTGTGTATCCAATGCCAAAACGTAGGTTTGCCGGAAGAAAATTTTTGGTCTTACCCTCGTCGTAGCTAATTTTTGAACCGAGATCTGAGAGGTTGATTCCTGCTGAGAAGGATTGCTTACCCGAATCATTCTCAATAGAATTACGGTAATAAAATGAAACGTCAACGGCAGCAGCTTTGCCGGGAGTGTAGTTCTCTTCGCCGATCCCTTCTACTAAATCGGAGCGTATTAACCGAAAGAGAACTCCTCCGGATAACTTTTCAGATAGTTTCCGGGAATAGCTGAAGTCCAGGGCGATCTCTTGGGGACTAATGCTGGCCAGTTGGGAGCCGTTGTTATCTGTCAGTTCTATTTCACCCATTGAGAAATATCGCAGGGAAGAGCCGAATGCCTGATCTTCACCTATTTGTGTGTAATAGGTGAGATAACCCATATTGATGTCGCGGGCTAACTGTTTCAACCAGGGTGTATAGGACAATGAAACACCGTATTCCGAATCGGTAAAAACATACTGGGCGGCGTTCCAATGCTGGGCATTGGCATCGGGAGCAGAGGCCACACCTGCCCCTCCCATGGCGGCATGACGCGCGTCTGGCGTAATCGATAAAAAGGGCACAGCTGTAACAATGGGATTATAACGAATCTCCTGTCCTGTTGGTAAGGTTTGCGCATATGCTGCAACAGAACTAATCAAACTTACCAGCATAATATTGAGGATTTTCATTTGGCTGGTGGATTATTTTTCTCAGTAAGATATGGAAATCCTGTTTAAATTGCAAGAAAGGAAGGGCGGGGAAGAAGGTGCCTATTGATTAAACAAGAGTAATTTGCCCTCTGTACAAGAGCCCTTATTTGGTCATTTGTAAAGGTTGACCAACTTTGTTCAGTTAGGTCCGGGATAGTATAGGGTGAATATTGAGGCTTTCCTCCTATGAAATTATTACCGTAGGGTATCAGTATTTATTTATTCTTAAGGATCTTGTCGGGCTTAGGCCTTAAATATTTATTAACGGGATATTTATCTCAGGTCGTAGCCAAACGGATAAAAGCTGAGGCGCATCAGCTTAAAATGCTGCAATCCGAAAGGTATGCCAATAATGGTGATGCACAGGAGAATCCCGAAGAATAAATGAGTGAGGGCAATCCAGAATCCGGCAAAAATGATCCATATGATGTTCAGTAAAAACGAAACCACAGGGATGCTCCCTCCCGTGGGCTGAACACTCCTTCCGAATGGTGCCAAATGGGCGATAGCCAGCTTAAATGCCTGTAACCCCCATGGGATTCCGATAATGGTCATACAAAGGATAAACCCGCCCCAGATATATTCTAAACAGACCATTAATCCACCGAATATGATCCAGATTATATTGCCTACTAAGCTCATGATAGATCTTATTTATGTCTGTACCAACAAATATAATCAATTATGAGATGCAAAATGGGATGAAAAGAGATTTTGTAAACAAATTGGTTTGCCTATATCGTATGACTCCCTTTGATGAAAGCTGTACCTGAAAATTCTGCAATCTGACGACCTTCTTCATCTGTAATGCAAACCCGGTATATTCCTGTTTTGTTGCTTCTCGAAATTTCAGTTGCGATGGCTGTAACTGTACCATGTTCGCATTTTTTCAGGTAAGAAATGTAAGCATTCAAAGCGACAGCAACTGCCCCATGACTGTTTACCGCTAAAGAAAACGTAAAATCAGCTAACGTAAAGGTTGCTCCGCCCATTAATGTCCCAAGTCCATTAAGGTGATTTTCAGTTATCTCCATACTGCATTTCGCATATCCCGGTCGGACTTCGACAATCTGAATTCCGCAATATCTTGCAAATTTGTCTTTTTTAAATAACTCAAGAACTTTATCCATAATCATAATACATTGAACTGGCCAAACTCTTACAGAGTGAATTCCGTAAATTGCCGGCTAAAATTATTGATATATTTATTGCCAATCAAGGTGAAAATCCATTTAATTTTTAACAGAATATTGAACCGATAAAAATGGTGAATTTTTATCTTTGAACCCTTTTCCGCCTAGTCAGTTTTAATTGGAAGTGTTGTAATTTAAGGGTATGAACCGTATCGATAAAGTAAAAACCCGCCTTTGCGTACAAAAGCGGGTTCGGGTATATTGGGTAAGTTGCCGATCCGCAAAAGCAGTACTGCAACTTACGAAAAACAGAGCCAATAATAGTTTGGCGCTGTTGTGTTCTATTTGCCCTCAATCCAACTGATGATCTTTTCCGAATCTGGTTTTTCCTGAGGCGAAACAACATCAACCAACTGTCCTTGTTCGTTGATGAGAAATTTCTGGAAATTCCATTTCACCTCGGCATCCATAACCCCATTCTCGGTTTTGCTGGTTAACCATTTGTAAATTGGATCAATATCATCACCCTTTACCGAGATTTTAGACATCATCGGAAAGGTAACTCCGTAATTTTGCTTGCAGAACTCCTGAATCTCGCTGTTCGTGCCAGGTTCCTGCTGGGCAAAATTGTTGGCCGGAAAACCGACGATCACAAAATTACCGTTTTTATATTTATCATACAATTTTTGAAGGGTCTCATATTGCGGGGTCAATCCGCATTTCGAAGCTGTATTGACGATTAAAACTTTCTTGCCTTTCAGAGAAGAAAGATCAAAAGGTTGCCCATCGAGAGAGGTTGTTTTAAACTGATACAGCGTTTTAACCTGGGCAGAAAGAGAAATCGCCAGAATCATTACCGTTAAGAGTGAGATTGTTTTTTTCATTGTATTTCTAATTTGTTTAATAAAAGTCGTTTACACCTAACTTAAACGAATAAATTCGGAAAAAGTTTTAGGTTGTTGGAAGATCGTTGAAAACTTGTCTCCTGGCTTTGTTGGCAGCCATTTTTTTTATACTATTTTTGAATTCTGATTTTGATTGCGAGTAATTTTATGGAGAATTATATTGTTTCAGCCCGGAAATATCGTCCCGATACCTTTACAACGGTGGTCGGTCAGCCTTCTATTACTTCAACTTTAAAGAATGCTATCCGGAGCAGTCACTTGGCTCATGCTTACTTGTTTTGTGGTCCGCGTGGAGTAGGGAAGACCACCTCGGCACGTATCTTTGCCAAAACAATCAATTGCCTGAACCTGAGTGCTGAAACAGAACCATGCAATCAATGCGAATCATGCCTCGCATTCAACGAAAATCGCTCCTACAATATCCACGAACTCGATGCGGCTTCCAATAACTCAGTGGAAGATATCCGTTCTTTAGTGGATAAAGTAAGAATTCCTCCTCAAATCGGAAAATACAGCGTCTATATCATCGACGAGGTCCATATGTTGTCGCAGTCGGCTTTCAATGCTTTTCTGAAAACTCTGGAGGAACCACCGGCCCACGCCATCTTTATTTTGGCTACAACCGAGAAACACAAGATTCTGCCAACTATTCTGTCGCGTTGCCAGATTTACGATTTCAACAGGATTAGTATTACGGATATTGAAAAGCACCTGGCTGATGTTGCCCAAAAAGAGCAGGTCACAGTCGAATTGTCTGCCCTGAACGTGATTGCCCAAAAGGCTGATGGCGCCATGCGCGACGCACTCTCTATATTCGATCAGGTGGTTAGTTTTTGTGGCAGCAATGTAACCTATAAAGAGACCATCGCTAATTTGAATGTACTCGATTATGACTACTATTTTAAACTGACGGATGGATTTCATAAAGGCGATGTGCCAAATACTTTGTTGATTTTTAATGAGATCCTGGATAAAGGATTTAATGCCCATCATTTTATCATGGGATTAGGCCAGCATTTCCGTGACCTGCTTATCTGCAAAGATCCCGTTACTGTACAGCTGCTGGAAGTGGGAGGGGAGATTCGCGAGAAATATAAAGCACAGGCTGCCTCTTGTTCAGTTGACTTTCTGATTGCTGCTTTGCAACTGGCGTCCGATTGTGATATCCAGTATAAAACCTCTTCCAATCAACGTTTCCTGGTTGAATTGGCCTTGGTTCGTATTGCTCAACTGGAGGAGTTATTAAAAAAAAAACAATTGACGAGGCCTTAGCCTACCTGGTCCTGTTGCCCATCTTTTCCAAAGTCGATCCGGCGAAACCTGCCGTCACCGTTGAGCGAACGACAAAAGCTTCTCCGATCCTACCTCAGGTTACAACAGTTTCTGAGCCTGCCCCTGTCTTCGTTACAAAGCCTGCTGCACCATCTCCCCAAAAGAGTAATGATCCTCAACTCTTCGATACCGGGGTGAAAAAGGTATCAGGGCGTCAAGCTATCGCCACCACTTCCATCTTTGGACTCCTCAATGGTGATACCGCGGAGGAAACATCCACCTCGGCAACCCAATCTATCCTGGGCCAAAAAAGTGTGATACTGAAAGAAAGCTTTACCGCGGAGTCATTGGTCAGTGTATGGAAACAATTTGTCGAACAGGTCGATGCCCCGCAATTGAAATCAGCCCTCGGCTCTCGCGAACCTGTATTAAAAGAGAATTGGCGGATAGAATATTCATTGGATAACGACCTTCAGCTTCAGCGCATCACGATGGATCTGAAGCCTAAATTAATCGGCTTCCTTCACCGAAACCTGAAAAATGAACTGATCGAAATCGACTTCAACGTGGTCGTTAGCACCGAAGAAATTGCTCATCGGCCCTATACCGATACCGAGAAATGGAATGTGCTGGCTGAAAAATATCCTGCCCTTTCAGTTTTAAAGACAAAATTCAACCTCGATTTTGAACATTTTTAGCCTGAGTTTTTTATCTTAGAAGATTGTTGAAGAATTTAAAGGAGTAAACTTTTTATCGAATCGCCCGATGGCTCTTTGGTGCGAAGGTTATTGAAGGAGTTAATCGTTAGTCTGTATCAGTAACGGTTTTATTCTTGATAACAATGATTTAAAAGTGACCATCAAATTCGACCTTCTCTTTAAATTCCAAACAATCCGGTAATGGAATAACTCTTTCTGAAAATAGGTTAAAATCGTTTACATGGAAAAAATTAAAGTACTGAACCCTGTCGTTGAACTTGACGGGGATGAAATGACCCGGATTATTTGGAAGATGATCCGCGAAAAGCTGATCCTCCCTTATCTCGATCTCGACATCAAATATTATGATCTGGGCATTGAACATCGCGATGCCACCGACGATCAGGTGACTGTCGATGCAGCTTATGCCATTAAAAAATATAAGGTGGGGATTAAATGCGCTACGATTACTCCCGATGAAGCACGTGTTAAAGAGTTTGGCCTTAAGAAGATGTGGAAGTCGCCCAACGGGACCATTCGTAATATCCTGGGGGGGACAATATTTCGTGAACCTATTGTTGTTCAGAATGTTCCTCGATTAATTCCTCAATGGACAGCCCCGATCGTGATTGGCCGTCATGCCTTTGGCGATCAGTATCGGGCCACCGACATCGTGGTCGATCGTCCGGGTAAGCTGACCATGACCTTTATCCCTGATGATGGCTCCGGCGCTCAGGAACATGAAGTATACAGATTTGAAGGTCCTGGAGTCGCCCTGTCGATGTACAATACCGAGGAATCGATCCGTGGTTTTGCTCACAGTTGCTTTAAAATGGCGCTGTCGAAGAAATGGCCGCTCTACCTTTCCACTAAAAATACCATCCTGAAAAAATACGATGGATTCTTCAAAGATCTGTTTGAAGAGATCTACCGGAACGAATACAAAGCAGAGTTCGAAAAGGCCGGCATCACCTATGAGCATCGGTTGATCGATGATATGGTGGCTTCGTCACTGAAATGGAACGGCAATTTTATCTGGGCTTGCAAAAACTACGACGGCGACGTTCAATCGGATACCGTCGCTCAGGGTTTCGGTTCTCTCGGATTGATGACCTCAGTATTGATGACGCCCGATGGCGGCATTATTGAAGCTGAAGCAGCTCATGGAACTGTCACCCGTCATTACCGCGAACACCAGAAAGGGCGGCCCACTTCAACCAATCCAATCGCTTCGATCTTTGCCTGGACCCGTGGCTTAGAGTTCCGTGGAAAACTGGATGGAAACCAACCATTGATCAACTTTGCCCATACACTGGAAAAGGTCTGTATCGATACGGTTGAAGCAGGCAAGATGACCAAGGACCTTGCCCTTTCTATCTATGGCGATCAACTGAAACCGGAACATTATCTGACTACTGAAAAATTCATGGAGGAGTTGGATCAGGAACTTAAAAAACGGTTAGGTTAAAATGTGGTTAAATCGGTTTTATTAATTGAATTCATTCCTCTTTTTTCCTAACTTTGAAAAAGTAACTTATAATTAACAAAGCTATGTTAAAAAAGAAAGTAGAAGAAGCAATAAATCAGCAAATTAATGCTGAATTTCATTCAGCATACCTTTATCTCTCCATGTCAGCATATTTTCAATCCATCGGACTGGCGGGCTATGCCAACTGGATGAAGATCCAATACCAGGAAGAATTGGCTCATGCTATCCATTTCTTCGATTACGTCAATGAACGCAGCGGTCGTGTTATTTTGACCCCCATCGCCTCGGTCGACGTTGAATTCGACGGGATCGTCGATGTATTTGAAAAAACTCTGGTTCATGAACAGAAGGTCACCTCGTTGATCAACAACCTGATGGATGTGGCTATTGCCGAAAGTGACCATGCTACCCGCAGCTTTCTGCAATGGTATGTCGATGAACAAGTCGAGGAAGAGGCTAACGTACAGCAAATCCTTGATAATCTGAAGTTGATCAAAGGTGAAGGACAAGGGTTATTGATGATGGACCGGGAAATGGCATCGCGTGTCTTTGTCGATCCTTTTGCTAATGCGAAAGCCTGATCACATTAAAAAATATTTCTATTGGTTAGAAACTGGGGCAGACATTTACTGACCCCAGTTTTTTTATGCGTTTTTTTATAAATGAATAATCATAATCCCATTCATTAATTGGCAAATGATTTCAGAACTTGCAACTTTTAAACTACATTTGCAGCTAAACATTTTTAGTAACAAAAAATAGAATTTCAACGCATAATTGATATGTCAGTTTTTAATAAATTTCTTACCGGTCTGTTTGGTAACAAATCAGATCGTGATATAAAGGAGGTAATGCCTGTTGTTCAGGCTATTAAAGCCGAATATGCACGTGTTACCGGTTTTACGAATGATGAGTTACGTGCTGAAACACAAAAACTTAAGGATCAGATCAGGGATTATATCCGGGCTGAAGAGGACGAAGTTGCCGGTTTAAAAGAAAAAGCTGAAAGCGGTGAGGTTGCACTTGAAGAGGGCGAAAAACTTTACGACCGTGTCGATAAACTGGAAGAGATTATTGACAAAAAAATCGAAGAGATTCTCAAACAAATCCTTCCAACAGCCTTTGCCATCGTGAAGGACACGGCCCGCCGCTTCACCGAAAATCCCACAATCACCGTTACGGCCAACGATTTCGATCGCAACCTGGCTACTCAGAAGGATTTCTTAGTCATCGAGGGCGATCAGGCTATCTATAAGAATTGCTGGATGGCTGGAGGAACCGTGCAAACATGGAACATGATCCATTACGACGTTCAGCTTATTGGTGGTATTGTACTCCATAACGGTAAGATTTCGGAAATGGCCACTGGTGAAGGTAAAACATTGGTTGCTACCTTGCCTGTTTTCCTCAATGCTCTTGCCGGACGTGGCGTCCATGTCGTTACAGTCAACGATTACCTGGCTAAACGTGACTCCGAATGGATGGGCCCGATCTATCAGTTCCACAGTATCTCCGTCGATTGTATCGACAAGCACCAGCCCAACTCCACCGAGCGACGCAATGCTTATAACTCCGATATTACTTTCGGGACCAACAATGAATTTGGTTTCGACTACCTGAGGGATAATATGGCCATTAGCCCGGCCGACCTGGTACAGCGAAAACACCATTATGCCATCGTCGATGAGGTCGACTCGGTATTGATCGATGATGCCCGTACGCCGTTGATCATCTCCGGCCCGGTGCCCCGTGGCGAAAATCAGCTCTTCGACGACCTGAAAGCTCCGGTCGAGAAACTGGTTAAGGCTCAGCGCGACCTGGTTAACCAACTGTTGGTCGAAGCCAAGAAAAAGATTGGTTCCAGCGATAAGGACGAAGCCGAAGCTGGCGCACTGGCCCTCTTCCGTGCTTACAAAGGTCTTCCTAAATACAAGCCGTTAATCCGTTTCCTCAGCGAGGAGGGCAACAAAGCCAGGATGCTGAAGACCGAAAACTACTTTATGCAGGATAATAACAAGAATATGCATATCGCCACCGATCCGCTTTTCTTTGTTATTGAAGAGAAACTGAATTCAATAGAATTGACCGATAACGGGATTGAAATCCTCTCGGAAGATAATGCCGATTCAAGCTTCTTCGTCTTACCCGATGTGGGAGCCGAGATCGCTGAGATCCAAAACTCACAGCTTTCCGATCAGGAAAAACTGGAGAAGAAGGATGTCCTGATGCAAAACTTTGCCGTCAAATCAGAACGCGTTCACACCGTCAACCAATTGTTGAAGGCTTATACCATGTTCGAGAAAGATGTCGAATATGTGGTGATCGAAAATAAGGTGAAGATCGTTGATGAGCAGACCGGTCGTATCATGGAAGGCCGCCGCTATTCCGACGGGCTCCACCAGGCTATCGAAGCCAAGGAGAAGGTTAAAGTGGAGGCTGCTACCCAGACCTTTGCCACCATCACATTGCAGAACTATTTCCGTATGTACCATAAGCTGGCCGGTATGACCGGTACTGCTGAAACGGAGGCAGGCGAGTTATGGGACATCTATAAACTGGAGGTGGTTGTTATTCCCACCAACCGTTCCATCATCCGTAAGGACGAAGAAGATTTGGTTTATAAGACCAAGAAAGAAAAATATAACGCCATCATCGATGAGATTGTCAAACTGAATAAGATCGGACGTCCGGTGCTGGTGGGTACCACTTCGGTGGAAATTTCCGAGCTGTTGAGCCGTATGCTTCAGATGCGCGGAGTCAAACACCAGGTATTGAATGCCAAGCTGCACCAACGCGAAGCCGATATCGTGGCTGAAGCCGGTAAGCTGGGTACTGTTACCATTGCTACCAACATGGCCGGTCGTGGTACCGACATCAAGCTGACCCCGGAAACCCGCGGATTGGGCGGTTTGGCCATTATCGGTACCGAACGCCACGAATCACGCCGCGTCGACCGTCAGTTGCGAGGCCGTTCAGGTCGTCAGGGCGACCCCGGATCTTCACAGTTCTTCGTCTCTTTGGAGGACGATTTGATGCGTCTCTTCTCTTCCGACCGTATCGTCAGCATTATGGACCGCCTGGGATTGAAAGAAGGCGAAGTCATCCAGCATTCGATGATCTCCAAATCGATCGAACGCGCCCAGAAGAAAGTAGAAGAGAACAACTTCGGTATTCGTAAACGTCTGCTCGAATACGACGATGTGATGAACTCACAGCGTACCGTCGTCTATAAGAAACGGCGTCATGCCCTCTTTGGCGAGCGCCTCGATGTCGATATCCTGAACATGATTTACGACATGGGCGAAAATCTGGTGAACGAACACCAGCCCAATGGCCGCGAAGGATTCGAGGATTTCCGCCTCGATCTGATCAAAGCCTTCTCGCTCGACGCCCCGGTGACCGGGGACGATTTCGCTAAACTGACTTCCGACCAGATTACCGATAAGGTTTACCACGCTTCGATCGAAAACTTCACCCGTAAAGCACAGACCATCTCGCGTCAGGCTCTTCCGGTTATTAAAAACGTTTTTGAAACCAAGTCGCATATCTATACCAATATTGTAGTGCCGATTACAGACGGACAACGCCTGTTCAATATCGTCACCAATCTTGAGAAAGCGTATAAAACTCAGGGACAAGAGTTGGTAAAATCCTATGAGAAACAGGTAATACTGGCTACTATCGATGAACATTGGAAAGAAAACCTCCGCGAGTTGGACGAACTTCGTACTTCAGTACAGAATGCCTCTTACGAACAGAAAGATCCGTTATTGATCTATAAACTCGAGTCGTTTAACCTTTTCAAAGCGATGATGGACCGCATCAATCGTGGAGTCGTCTCCACCCTGATGAAAGGGCAGATCCCGATCAGCGATCCCGAAGAGGTTCGCGAAGCTCCCGTTGCTCCCCGCCGTCCGCTCGACCGTTCACAACTGCGTGAGGAGAAGATGGATGCCTCATCCGGATCATCTGAAAAACCCCGCGAAGAGCATAAAGTGACCCAACCGGTTCACCATGGCCCAAAAGTGGGACGCAATGATCCTTGTCCTTGCGGTAGCGGTAAAAAATTCAAACAATGCCACGGAAAAGGACTTGAATAAGGGTTAGACATTAACATTATATCTGAATGAGTACTCTTTTAGCTATTCACTGGAATGCCAGTCCCGAGATCTTTAGCCTTGGACCAGTCTCGATCCGTTGGTACGGGATGATGTTTGCCCTGGGCTTCCTGCTCGGCTATAACATACTGACCAAAATGTTCCGGTCCGAAGGCGCCAACGAGGAATGGGTCGACAAACTCTTCATTTATGTCATCATTGCTACCATCTTCGGGGCTCGTTTAGGGCATGTTTTCTTCTATAACTGGAGCTATTACCAGGATCACCTGTTCGAGATCATCTCCCCGGTGTTGATGGTCGACGGGAAACTGAAAATAGTCGGTTATCAGGGGCTTGCCAGTCATGGTGGAGCTATCGGCATCATCATTGCCGTGTGGATCTTCTCGAAAAAGGTAACCCAACGCTCCATCTTCTGGACCCTCGACCGTCTGGTGGTCCCGGTTGCCCTGGTCGGCGCGATGATCCGTACCGGTAACCTGATGAACTCCGAGATCTATGGCGTAGCTACCAATCTCCCCTGGGGTTTTATCTTCGAACGCAATGGTGAGACCATCGCCAAACACCCGACCCAGATCTACGAGGCACTCTGTTACCTGATCACCTTCGCGTTGCTGATGTTCTTCTGGTACAGGAAAAAAGATCTGAAAGACCGCCCTGGTTTTATCCTCGGTGCCTTCTTTATCGGCATCTTCTTCTCCCGCTTTATGATCGAATTTATCAAGGAGGATCAGGAAGCTTTCGAAGCCGGTATGGCGCTTAATATGGGCCAGATCCTCAGCATTCCCTTCTTTATCGGCGGCGCAATGCTGATCTATCGTGCATTGAACCGACCGCCCGTTTTTTACAAGAACAATTAATAAAGATCGAAAAAACAAAAGAGGCTGTCTGAAAAGGCAGCCTCTTTTGTTTTTTCCTGATTGACAGCAATGCTGAAACAGAAGAAAGAAAATTTTGGTTCAAAACTCCGGATTGCTGATTTTGTTTTGAAAATCAGATTATGAAAACCCGGAACGCATCATTTTAGCCGGTCAGCCTGTTTTATTTGTCACATAAAAATACACTACTGTCCGATTAAATCCCGACTATTGTTTTCCTGTTGAGATTTCTCACTTCGTTCGAAGTGACATAGATGAAAGAAGTCGGAGTGCGACTCTATGCTCGCGCTGCGGACAAAGGTTATCGTCCTGTCGCGCCCAGACTATCAAGTTCGCCCCTGTCATAAGTAGCGAAGCGAAGAATCTTCTGCATTTTCCCTGACAGTAATGATAAAAATAGAACGGAGGTTCCCTTTGGGGACCCTCTCGGGTTGGGGCTCGGCTTTCGACAGACCCATGCGCCCCCCTCTTCCCGGTCGGGTCAACTCCGGGGTATCTGTATGGTTCCTCTATGGTTCCTCCAAGGTTCCTGTATGCTAACATAGAGAAACCATACGGAAACCTAAGAAAAAGGATGGTGTAATACCGGCCTTGGCCTTGTGACGAACAGAGGTTCAGGGAGTGGGATGTGGAATCAGGAATATAGTGGCCGGGTGACTTGGAGTCACCCGGTCACTAAGTTAATAATCGGCCTTATATTGAGCTGATTGGGAGAAGCTTTTCCCATAGTTGGCAGGTGGTGTCTGATTTAGTCCGTTGGATTTTCTATTGATTGACGAATTTATCGCGGTAGGATTGTTTCCCCGCAAACCGCGCAGATTTTCGCGGAAAGCTCTTTGTCGATCTGCGTATTCCGCGGGAAACGGATCCTGAATTAATATGTGTGGACCGTTTTGGATTACTATTTGGATACCCTCTTTTCGTTTTAGGTTATTTTCCCTTCCGAGGGAATAGGATTTGGGCAGGCAATTCTTCTGCCCAAAAGTCGGTGCCGGTTTCGGGCGATCCAATCATAAAGCCTGTCGCGGAAGCCGCCAGGCAAAAAGATCAGCGGGTAGAACAGGGCGGCATAGCCTCCTCCCAGCCTGCACAATATCCGCAATACCGCCTCCGATCGCTGATACACCTTATTGTGCTGAATCAGGATGACGCTCTCCGGCTCCTGCGCGATGGTGAAACCATATTGTTTGGCATACCGCCTTCCTTCTTCCGATTGCAACTCCACCAACCTGAATTTTCCCTTTCGGTCGTTAGTGACTAAAAATCCAACCAGCCAGTGGCACAGGCGGCAATCGCCGTCGTAGAATACCAAATCCTGTTTGATTAAACCCTCCATTTTTCTATACTGAAGTGATAATTTTCAGATTATACGAAGTCGCGAAGGTTGGAGGTTTCAGTAGTGGCACGCTGTCTCAGTTTACAACAGGTATGGGTCATGTCAATACCAAGTCAATGTCGAGTCAATGTCGAACGAACTGCAAAAAGAAAAGGTTGACCGTTCCCGGCCAACCTTTTATCTAATTATAACGAGTCAAAGAGAGTCTATTTCAACTCTTTTTCTGTGAAAGCGCCTAATTTGATGTATTTCTGATAGAGTTCAGCGTATTTCTCTACGTTGGAAGGAATGGGGTGGTATTCGCTTTCGAATCCTTTACCCATTGCTTTTTGGGCCTCTTCCACTTTGGCATAAACACCGGCAGCTACTGCGGCAAACATTGCTGCACCAAAGGCACAGGTTTGTTCGGTACGGGCAACTTTAATCGGCATGTTCATCACATCGGCGAGGGTCTGCATTACAAAGGGCGATTTTTTGGCTACACCGCCCAGACCGATGACTGCCTTGATCTCAACTCCTTCACGGTCGAAACGATCAACGATAGCTTTCGAACCGTAGGCGGTAGCTTCAACCAGGGCACGGAAGATCATCGGGGCCGAAGAACCCAGCTTAAGACCGGCAATCGATCCGGTCACTTCCTGGCTGGCATCCGGTGTGCGGCGCCCGTTCATCCAGTCCACTGCGATAATCGTGCTTTCTTCTACCGGGATTTTGGCGGCTTCTGCCGATAGTTCAGGAATGATGCGATCGATTACCTCATCGATCAATTTAGCACGGGTTTCAGCGTCAACGATGGTTGTTTTTGCCAGTATATTTTCCACCGGCCAGGCTACCACCCGTTTAAACCAGGCATAGATATCGCCAAAACCTGATTGACCGGCTTCGAGTCCAACATAACCCGGAACAACCGATCCGTCGACCTGACCACAGATTCCTGCGATTAGTTTATCCCCGATTTGTTCATACGGTGCGATCATAATATCGCAGGTTGATGTTCCGATGGCACGGGCCAAAACATTGGAGGTTACTTCACCTCCTACGGCACCCATATGACAGTCGAAAGCGCCAACCCCTACGGCTACATTGGTGTTGAGGCCCAACTTTGCAGCCCACTCTTCGGTCAGGTTTCCAACTTTAACATCAGCCGTGTAGGTTTCAGAATAAAGTCGGTCGCGGTAGCCTTTCAGGGCAGGCTCGAAGGTAACAAGGAACTCTTCATCGGGAAGGCCTCCCCAGCTTTCGTGCCACATTGCTTTGTGTCCGGCTGAGCAACGTCCGCGTAACATCTTTTCAGGATTGACATTCCCGGTTAATAAACCTGGCATCCAGTCGCAATGTTCGACCCATGAATAAGCAGCTTTCTTCACCGCTTCATCTTCGCGAAGAACGTGAGCAATTTTTGCCCATACCCATTCTGAAGAATAGATTCCACCTTCGTACATAGTATAGTCGATCTTCCACTTACGGGCCAGATCATTGATTTCAGCAGCTTCTTTTACCGCGGTATGATCTTTCCAAAGCACGAACATCGCGTTGGGGTTTTCAGCGAATTCCGGCAACATTGAGAGTGGTGTCCCTTCCTTATTGACAAGTATAGGGGTACTTCCCGTTGTATCGAAGGATATGCCGACTACTGCCTTGGCCACGTCAGGACCGGCTTTGGTCAGGGCATCCTTCACGATGAATTCGGTTACCTCGATATAGTCCTGCGGGTGTTGACGGTATTGGTCTTTTGCCGGATTGCAATATAATCCTTTTACCCAACGCGGATAATATTTAACCGATGAAGCAATCTCATCACCAGTAATTGCATCGGCAATCACCGAGCGGGCTGAGTCGGATCCAAAGTCCAACCCGATTACATATCTTTTTTCGCTCATAGTTTTAATTGTATAAAGTATCAAGAGTTAAGTATCAGCATTTGCCTGATGATAAATGCTGATACAATATAGTTTTATTTTTGTCCGTAATAGGCATTCGCCCCGTGTTTACGTTCGAAGTGTTTGGTTACCAAAAGTGGATTCATCGTCATCAACGGATTAACCGATTTAGCGATGAAAGCCATTTTAGCGACCTCTTCGAGTACTACGCTGTTATGAACAGCTTCGTGTGCGTTTTTTCCCCAGGTAAATGGACCGTGGTTCTTAACGATAACTCCGGGAATGTGAAGCGGATTAATCCCGTTAAATGCTTCAATGATTACACTTCCGGTTTCTTTCTCATAAGCTCCGGTTACTTCAGCTTTCGTCATATCACGGGTACAAGGGATGTCATTGGCGAAATAATCGGCATGTGTCGTCCCTACGATGGGAATGGAAAGTCCAGCCTGTGCCCATGCAGTGGCATGGGTCGAATGGGTATGAACAACGGCACCAATTTCGCTGAATGCCTTGTAAAGTTCGATATGAGTTGGGGTGTCCGAGGAAGGTCTTAAATTACCTTCGACTACTTTCCCGTTCAGATCGACGATAACCATGTGTTCAGGTTTCATCTTCCCGTATTCGACACCACTGGGTTTGATGACCACCAGGCCGCTTTCGCGATCAATGGCACTGACGTTGCCCCAGGTGAAGAGAACAAGGCCATATTTCACTAAGTCGAGGTTCGCCTCAAAAACCTCCTCTTTCAATTGTTCTAACATACCTTAGTAATTACCAGAAATACATGTAAAATGCCATACAGAATGCAACTACACCCAATGAAGCAATTACATCCCACTTGTTCCAGCTCTTCCAGATGAGTGACTTGTAGTCGCTTGTGAAAGTGATAAACTCTATCTGTTTGGCGGTTGGTTTTGCAGTAAAGAAAGATACTGCGACCATAAACAACATGATGAAGACAAGTAGCCATATCTCAAAGATAAGCCAGTTGGTATGCCAGAACCAACGGGTTGATTCCCAGTACCAGCCAGTCATTTCGTTTGCACCTGTATTTGTAAAGATGTTGGTCAGTAAGCGTACCATACCAATAAGAAAGCCGACAATTAACCCTGCTTCACCAGCCTTGGGTGTAATTTTTTTAGAGAATATACCCATTACGAATACAGCCACCATTGCAGGTGCGAGCAGCGATTGAATGCCTTGCAGATAGGAGTAAAGACTGCCGAGACTCATCATGACCGGGATCCAAGCGATGCCAAGTATTACTACAACAACTGTTGCAATACGACCTACCAACACGTATCTGGCTTCGGTTTTACCTTTGAACATAGGCTTATAAAAGTCTTCGGTATATAAAGTAGCACAGGAGTTGAAGAATGCCGCCAAAGAAGCAACAAGAGCGGAGATAAAGCCGATGGTAACAATACCCTTCACACCAGCGGGCAATACAAATTTAACCATTGAACCGAAAGCGGTATCAGGGTTGTCTAACGTAAAGCCGCTACCGGGGCGTGCCGCCAATGCAGCGGCAATCATACCGGGTATCAGGAACATAAAAACAGGCAACAATTTAAAATAACCGGCAGCGATAGTCCCTCTTCGCGCACGCTTCATCACTACGTCGTTAGGCTCACCTTTTGTTTGTCCGAGCACACGTTGAACGATGTGTTGGTCGGTAGCCCAATACCAAAAGCCGATAATTGTTGCACCGATAAATACCCAAAAACCGGGATACTCGTCATACAACGGGTCGCCAGTCTCAAAGTGGAACATGTGGTTTGTGCCGTATGCAACGCCGTCTGCACCTACGCCCAGTGTTTTGGAATAGTCAATCATTGCATTCCAACCGTTAGCGATACTGCCGTCTCCGAGTGCTGACAATCCAAGGAAAAGCACAAGGAATGAACCTATGATAAGGATAGGTGTTTGAATTGCCGACAGGGTCATAACCCCTTTCATGCCGCCAAAAACAGTGAAGATACCCGTTAAGACGATCAAGCCGATAGCTCCGTACCAGAAGGGCAAACCAAGAAGGCTCTCCATAAAGATCCCCCCGGTAAATGCTGTTACACTTACTTTTGTCAGCACATAGGCTACAAGTGTAATGATGGACAGCCATGAACCCGTGGCAGGTGTATAGCGGTTTTTCAGGAAGTCGGGCATTGTAATGATTTTCCCCAACTTGTTATTCATCAGCTGATAGAATGGGACAAAGAGCCAACCCAGGATAAGGATCATCCAGCCTTGCATTTCCCAGTGCGCCATGCCGACACCTGCTTTTGCACCTGTACCGGCAAGCCCTACCAAGTGTTCCGATCCAATGTTTGCAGCAAAGATAGCTGCACCAATAATATACCACGGTTCGCCTTTCCCGAACAAGTAGTCTTCGCTATCGGCACCTTGCTGTGCACGTTTGTGTTTTTGTATTGAACGATATACCGCCCAGCCAACGAGCAATATACCCACAAAAATAATCAACCAGTCGAGCCAAATAAACTCTTGTGAATTCCAATTCATAAATTTAGTGTGTGAAATTTTAGATTTGAATAATTGAAAAAAACCGGAGTTCCCTTTTACAGCAAACTCCGGCTAAGATTATCTATCGCAAAGAATTGCCTAACATGTAAGCAATATCGTTCCATTTCAATTCCTGTTTGAATCCAGAAATTGTAGTGTTTTTATCTATAAGCATTAATTCGATACCTGCCATTTCAGCATAATCTTCGAGATATTCGACAGTCAAATCATATGAGAAACTGGTATGGTGAGTTCCTCCTGCCAGAATCCAAGCAGCAGCGCCAATCTCGAGATTCGGCTGTGGAATCCATAATGCACTAGCAACCGGTAATTTTGGTAATTCTTTCGATTTGATACAATCAACCACGTTAACGATCAAACGGAACCGGTTACCCATATCAACGATAGTAGCCGCGACACCCTGACCCGGTTTGCTGGTAAATACCAGACGAGCAGGGTCATTTTTACCACCGATTCCAAGAGGGTGAACTTCCATCTTTGGTTTTTGTTCAGCGATAAGAGGACTTACTTCTAACATATGAGCTTGGAGGATCGCACTCTTCTCCCCGTCAAAGTTAAGCGTATAATCTTCCAGGAACGAACAGCCTTTAGGCATTCCTTTTCCCATTACCCACATGGTGCGGCAAAGTGCAGCAGTTTTCCAGTCGCCTTCAGCGCCAAAGCCGTAACCTTCGGCCATCAAACGCTGAGATGCAAGACCTGGAAGTTGATCAAGACCTGCTAAATCGTCAAAGTTTGTAGTGAATGCTTTTGCATCTTTTTCTTTTAAGAATTTGCGTAACGCAATTTCAATACGTGCAGCATGAACGATCTGACCTCTATCCTTACCACCTTCTTTGCAGTTAGGGGCAAAATCATATTCAGCTTCATAGGTCTTAATCATATCGGCAATTTCGGCATCAGTTACCTGATCGTGAACTTCAACCAGTTCGGCGATTGGGCAGTAATCGACATGATAACCGAGTCGTAATTCAGCTTCTACTTTGTCACCATCAGTAACAGCGACATTATTCATTTGGTCACCAAAGCGGATAATACGCATATCTTTTGAATCAGCCCAGGCAGCGGCAACACGCATCCAGATTGCAATTTTATCCTGAGCGTTTTTATCTTGCCAGTGGCCTACGACAACCTTACGGTTTTTACGCATACGAGCCATAATGTGACCAAATTCGCGGTCACCATGAGCCGACTGGTTCAGGTTCATGAAGTCCATATCCATTGTTTTCCAAGGAATTTCCTTATTAAACTGGGTGTGGAAATGCAGAAGAGGTTTATTTAGTTCCTGTAACCCGTGAATCCACATTTTGGCCGGAGAGAAAGTATGCATCCAGGTAATGATACCGATACATTTTTCGTCGTTATTAGCTGCTTTGAATGTTGCAGTTACTTCTTTAGCTGAGTTTACAGTTCCTTTGTAAACAACCTTAACCGGCAAATTACCTGAAGCGTTAAGACCAGCGACCATTTCGTTGGAATGTCCGTCAACGGCAACAACAGCATCGCCACCATAGAGAAGTTGAGCTCCAGTAACAAACCATACTTCAAAATTTTCGAAATTTTTCATTTTACTTATTTTTAAAATTAATAATGGAATTTATTATCGTTTTATATTTTAATTACTCTATCGAAATTTCTTTCAGATGAATCTTCTTTAAACCTGAAATAGTAGGCCCCTTTTTTCGATCCTTCCGTATTCTTTTCGTCGAGACGTTCCAGGATATTCAATGAAAGCACTTTTTTTCTGAAGTTACCCGGATCGATACTTCTTTGGAAGAAGGATTCGTAAAGTGAGCGTAACTGTTTAAGGGTGAATTTGTCAGGCAGAAGTTCCCGGCCAACCAGGTCGATACTTGCTCTGACCTGTAGTTTTTCCAATGCTTTTTGAAAGATTAAGTTATGATCGAATACCAATTCCGGAATATCTTTTATTGGTATCCAGCAAGCGTCGTATTCAGAGCCATGATTTAGCGGAACAGTCTGGTCAATCCGTATTAAGGTATAGAAACCAGTGCTGATTACACGGGCTCCGGAGTCACGGTCCGGTTTAGAAAATGTAGAAACCTGGTCCATAAAAATATCGGATAAGCCGGTGATTTGACATAGAATACGTTCGGCGGCATCTTCCAGCGATTCATCCTTTTTCACAAATCCCCCGATTAACGACCAGGTACCTTTACCCGGATCGAGTTTTCGTTGAAAGAGCAAAATTTTCAATTCTTCGTTTTCGTAGCCTAATATCACACAGTCGACTGCAACTAAATGGTGGGCTTCGTCTTTATATCGGTTTGTCATTGTCTTGCAAAGCGCTTTGGTTATTCCAAATGGATTAAAAGTAATTGTTAAATTTTTGTAAATAGTTGCTGGCTAATTTTATAATTTTTGCCAGTGTTTAATTTCAGTCATCTGGAATCGAACTGTAAATTTAAAAAGTATTTTTCACCTTTTATTACGTGGCGGAAAAAATCCGCATGTTATAGAACATGTTTTGGATAAAAAGCAATTGTTGCTGTTTTGCAAACAATTATAACATTTTAAATGGATTCTATCCTAATATTTTGTAAATTTAGTAGTGACGAGGAGTTCTTTTTGAACATTCTTTTAGGCGATTAACGGAGTTTGCAGGTGCTGTTTTATTCTTGAGTGAATTAGTCGGAATTCTAAATATGTGAAGCGATGACTAAAGATCAATTAATAGCAATGGACAGGTTTCTTGCCATTGAGAAACTATGCAGTGAGAATTTCCAGCTTTGGAAGGAGCATTATGGTTTCAGGACTGCTTTTCATTTGTTCAGTGGAAGATTGCAGCAGGTTCGGAGTCAGATTAAGAAGTTGGAGAACATGCATCCGATAAAATTGGAAAACCGTGAGAAATACCGTGCACAATTGGAAGAGTATATCTGTTCGGTTTCAAGTTCATTTCTGGTTTATGCCCTGACCCATGATCTGTACGATTTGATTGAACAACTGGATTTTAACAGGCAGGATATTCGTGCTTTGACCTGTGAGAAGTTAATGTCAAAGGCTAAGGATGTTCTTGATATGGCTGTTGCTCATGCTAAAGAAATAAAGGCCTATGATGTCAGCTTAATTACTCTGGGTGAACTGGACCAGACTATTGAATATCTTGACCAGTGTGGACAATATCCTGAAATTACCGGGGATATCACCAAGGAGGTCCACAGGAAACTGGAGGAAGAGCTGGATGATTTGTTCCATCAAACAAAGTTAGTTCTGCGGGATCATCTCGATCAGCAGATTATAGCTTTCAAATGGTCAGACCGTGTTTTCTATGATCTCTACATGGATTTAAGGGGGAATAAGCCAATCACTTCAATACCGTTGCAAGGTTGCGTGGTGGATGATGCGACTCATCTCCCGGTAGGAAATGCTGATATTACGATTCCTGAGCTTAATATTTCGTGGCATATTACTCCGCTTGGACATTTCATCTTTTACAATTTGCCTCCCGGTAGGTATCATGCCTGTGTTCATAAATTTGGTTACGAGGACCGGATGATTGAGGTGACTGTACCCTATAAAGAGGGAGATAACCTCGATATTGAGATGCACCATATCTAAACTAAATCACCTTCAACCCGGAGTTGATACGGTCTTGACCCGGAGAAGAGGGTGTCTAAAAATAACCGAAATGCTTTCAGAAGCTTGTAAATTTTAAGTAACGTTGTCGATTAAACCCCTAAATCCCCTTTCCGATAGCCATCGGAAGGGGACTTAAAAGCCGCCCCTTTAGGGGAGGTTAGGAGGGGTCAGCTTACAATCTGAAAGTTAAAAATCGGAGCAATTGACTTTTGAGACAGCCTCCTAATTGGCAGCGGTAAGACTGTTCAGAAATTTTACCGCGGTTTCCACATCGATGCGTTTGGCAATGATTTTTTTCTCTTTGTCAAGGATATAAATGACGGGGGTGCTTGTAATATCATAGAGTTGTCTGAATCGGGAGGCCAGACCAGGGTCCCACACGTTAGTCCATTCGTGAATGCCATATTTCTGGATGGCCGACAGCCATTTCTCCTTATCGTTTTGAGTACAAACCGCGTAAATGTCTATCCCTTTGTCTTTTAAGGGTAGGTATAATTCTTTGAAAAGTTGTGGGGTACTTTTCTGGCAATGGCTGCAGTCGGGTTCCCAAAAATAGAGTAGGGTATAGGGGGAATTCATTTGTCTCAGGCTGAAATAATTTCCCTCGGAATCAGGGAGTTTTAGGTCGGGTGCCAGGTTGCCGATCAGGTTAGGTTTTGTGACCGCGACTTTATCCCTTATTTTGGCTTGGGTGGCTGAATCGAGCCAATTGGCCTGGTTATTCAAAACATATTTTTCCGAAAGGGCGACAAAGGCCTTATCCATCCCCATGATCTCCGATTGATTGGTTTCGTTCAGAAGATAAAGCAGGATGTACTGATACATCTCTTCACTGACTTTTGATTTTTCTACAACAGTTAGGGCTGGCCGGATAATTGAGTCAGGGATTTGCAGTAAAGTCTTTTTGAAATAGCCCTCCAGCTTACTCTCGAGGACGGGGGTACGGATCAGTCCGGGTTGTGAGAAATTGAAATTGTCCCAGTAATGGTCGCGCAGGAAGTTGTAGCGGAGGATCCATTTCACCGAATCGGGGTTCGCGTGATTTTCGGGGATGATAGGGTCAGGTTGACGGGGGATGATCATAGCGTTCAGGAAATCGGCAAAGAAAGTCCCTTTATATTTTGTTGCATGATCGCTCCAGTATTTTTCCACTTCATCGTTGAGCGACAATAATTGCTTGCGGATCAGGGAAGTGGAATCGGGGTTTTGGGCGTGATTGGCCAGCGATTTCTGCAGCTGGGCTTGTTTGTCCTGCTGAGCGGCCAGGTATAGCTTATATTGTTGAAATGCCTGTGTTTCGTCGGCACCGGTGAACCGAATCTGGTCGTTTTTATCGAAACTGGCATTGATCGAGAATTGCTGGTCGCTTCCGAGCAGGAATTCGAAGTAGTTCTTATCGTTCATGTAAACGAGGTAGATACCAGGCTTCCAGGGGTCGGTACGGGTGAAGGCGCCCTGTCCGTTAAGGTCTGTACGCATGGAGTCGATGCGGAGTACTTTATTGCCAAAATAATGGGCCAGGTAGACCGTGGCATCATTGGTTCCTTCCAGTTTAACCGTGATTTGTTGCTTGGGGACCGGCCTGAAAGCCATTATTGCCCCGCAGGCGGAGAGGAGGGTGAACAGAAGGATTAGTGTGAAACCTTTTTTTGACGATCTGACCATGGGTATATTGTTAGAACTTGATGTATAATAATTAGTTAAATCGTACTAATACAGGAGATGGCCTGTAATTACTGTCAAAAATATGGATTTATTTCAGTATTGCGATCAAAAAAATAAGAGACAGTTTTGGTTTGGGTTTATTCAACCTGAATCAAAGTTCAACCCTTTCAGGGCTGTATAATCATGTCATTAGTTATCCGTGGGTTATCACCCACGGTTATTGAGATTTAGCCCTTTCAGGGCAGTATTGTCAGGTCATTTGTTATCCGTGGATATATGGGTCGTTCCTATGGAACTAAGAAGGAGGGTGATTGATCTGCCTCGGGTTATGCAGTTCTGCGTATAAGATTAGTGAAGTTCAACCCTTTCGGGGCTGTATTTTTAGGATGTTTGTTATCCGTGGGTTATCCCCACGGTTATTGAGGTTGCACGCCTTCGGGGTGTGAAAAGGATCAGAAATACGGGCAAAGCAGGAGAAAACGGACCAGCAAGTTTAAGAATACCTTGTGCAGGTCTAATCCAGATATAAACAGTCAAAGGTTTACGGATTGGGGAAAATGGCGCAACTTTTTTAGTTTGGCCACCTGTTCTTCAATAGAACATGTTTTTATTGATCATTTTTTTCGATCTTTAAGGTCTGATTTGGCCTCTGAAGTCCAGTTACCGGCAGAACCCGGGATAATCCATAGAATGAAAAGACAAATTACCAAAGATGAGTGTTCATCAGATTTATAATATCGACAGCAGTTCAGCGATTCCAAAGTACCGACAGATTTTCAACGCGGTGGTTAACGCCATTCAGCAGGGAAAGCTGAAGAAGGGGGATAAGATTCCCTCGCTTAACCAGGTATGCAAAGCTTTTTCGCTTTCGCGCGATACCGTGATGGTGGCTTACAATGAACTTTTATCGATGGGGATAATCATTTCGGCGAAAGGTAAGGGGTATTATATTGAGCGGACGGAACTGGATTTCAGTCAGAATATCTTCCTGCTTTTCGATGAATTAAACGTGTTTAAGGAGGACTTATATACTTCGTTCCTGGATAATTCGGATCAGAGGAGCGTGATTGACATCTATTTTCACCACTTCAATTATCAGGTATTCAATGAATTGATTAATCAGGCATCGGGTAAGTACAGCGCTTATATTATTATGCCTGCCACATTTGATCATTCGGTCGATGTGGTGAGTCAATTGCCGGCTGAGAAGGTTTATATCCTGGACCGGTTGAAAGATGATTTGTTGGAATATCCGACGATATATCAGGATTTTGAACAAGATGTTTACGATGGCATGGTGGCGGGGAAGGAACATTTGCTCAAATACCAAAAGTTGATCATGGTCTTCCCTGGAGGGAAAGAACCGGAGGAGAGGGTGATTGGATTCAACCGTTTTTGCGAAGATTTTGGTTTTGAGTCGGAGGTGATCAGGTCGGTTGACAAGAGGGTTCTGCAAAAGGGGGAAGTTTACCTGGTGGTTTCGGACAGGGATCTGGTTCAGATTGTGAAAAGTGTGTCGGCGGAACATCTTCATTTGGGGAGTGATATTGGTTTGATCTCATTTAACGATTCGATGCTGAAGGAGGTGGTCGCCGGCGGGATCACAACTATATCGACTGATTTTACAGAGATGGGCAGGACGTTGGCCCGGATGGTTGCCCACCGGGATTCAAGTCAGATACGAAACCCTTCGAGGCTTATTCTTCGGAAATCTCTTTAATTACTGGTTAAAATTAAAGGAACGGATCGTATTGGCTTAGGGAGAAAAATGTATTTAACGTCGTGAGATAATGTTTTATAACATTTTTAGTGCGAATTAAATTCGATTATAAAGCGATATATTTGTCCCTACCAGTACCCACCAGTTTAGAAATGTTTAAATAATGGAAAAAATGACTGTAGAACAATTAAAAAAGGAATTTATTGAACGTTACGGAGCAGGAGATGTAAGTGTGTTTTTCTCTCCCGGACGCGTGAATTTAATCGGCGAGCATACAGATTACAACGGGGGTTTCGTGTTCCCGTGTGCCCTGAGCTTTGGCATTTATTGTGCCGTAAGGATGACCGAGCGGAAAACAGTAAGATTTGCTTCGCTTGATCAGGCTTTTACCGCTGAAGTAAAAGTGGAAGACCTAAATATTCCGGTTGGAAAAGAGTGGGTCAACTACCCGATTGGCGTGTTTGCCCAGTTTATGAAGAAAGGATTGACCTTCCCCAAGGGAGCTGACCTGCTTTTCTTTGGAGATGTGCCCACTGGTGCCGGACTCTCTTCATCGGCTGCGCTTGAAGTAGTTACCGGGGTGATGATCAATGAGATGTATGGATTTGGGATTGGGAAAGTGGAATTGGCCAAGATGGGACAGAAGGCCGAGCATGAATTTGCTTTGGTCAATTGCGGGATCATGGACCAGTTTGCTTCGGCCATGGGTGAGAAAGATCACGCTATTTTCCTGAATTGCGATACCCTTGATTATGATTTGGTTCCGGTGAAACTGGACGGTGTGAAGATTGTTATCAGCAATACCAATAGTCCGCATAAGCTGGATTCGGGCAAATACAACGAAAGGGTGGCTGAATGCCATGCCGCGGTTAGGGCCATTCAACCTTATAAGGCGATTAAGGCATTAGGCGAGATATCGTGGGAAGATTTTCTTAAAGTGGAAGATAAGATCGAGAACGAAACGGTTCGTCGCAGGGCCCGTCACGTGGTGAGTGAGATTAAACGTACCGAAGACGCGGTTACTGAATTGAAGGCCGGCAACCTGAAGCGGTTTGGTGAGTTGATGAACGGATCGCATAACTCTCTTCGTGATGATTACGAAGTGACCGGTTTTGAATTGGACACGATGGTGGAAGAAGCCCACAAGATTGACGGGGTGATTGGTTCGCGCATGACCGGCGGAGGTTTTGGCGGATGTACCGTTAGCCTGGTAAAAGAAGGCGCTGTCGATACCTTTATCCGTGAGGTAGGCAAGAACTACGAGGCGAAAACCGGTTTGAAACCCAAATTTTACGTTGCAGAGATTGGTGACGGAGGGAAAAGACTCTGTTGATGGAAATGCTCTGGATTTACAACAAAAATAATTAGCTAATAAACTTATGAATCAGAACAAGAGTTATGCATTGCCAATTGCAATGATGTTTGCCCTCTTCTTCATGATTGCCTTCGTGACAGGACTACCTGCACCCATGGGGGTTATCGTTAAGAACCAGTTTGGCGCTTCCGACTTTATGTCGACCCTCGGATTCTTTGCCAATTTTATTGCCTATGCTTTCATGGGTATTCCCGCGGGAATGTTGCTCGAACGGATCGGATACAAGAAAACGGCCCTGGCTGCCGTGGTAGTTGGTTTTACCGGAGTTGGGATCCAATACCTGTCGGGTCAGGTAGGCAGTTTTAATGTCTATATCGCAGGGGCTTTTGTCTCCGGCTTCTCCATGTGTATGCTCAATACGGTGGTTAACCCGATGTTGAATACCCTTGGTGGCGGCGGTAAAAAAGGGAATCAATTGATACAGACGGGTGGGTCATTGAACTCGATGGCAGCCACTATCGTTCCTGTATTGGTCGGGTATTTGATGGGAACAAACGTTGATGAACGGACTATCGACAAAGCTACCCCGGCTCTTTTCCTGGCGATGGGTATTTTTGCCATGGTGTTTTTCGTCTTGTTCTTTATGGAAATACCTGAACCTCGTCTGGTGGGTAAAAACAAAATCAAACATGAACATAGCCCTCTTTCGTTCCGTCACTTCATTTTTGGAGCAATTGCCATCTTTGTCTATGTCGGCATCGAAATCGGTATTCCCCACTTTGCCAATCTCTTTATGACTTCTAAAGTTGATGTGGGAGGTTTGAGTATAGACTCGACTATTGCCGGTTCAGTAGTTGGAACCTATTGGTTTCTGATGATGATCGGACGTTTGACGGGCGCTTCGCTGGGCGCGAAATATTCCAGTAAATCCATGTTGAGCGTGGTTTCCGCCCTGGGACTTATCTTTGTGGTTGCTGCAATCTTCCTGCCACTCACTATCACCGTGAGTATGCCTGTATTCCAGTCGAATATCTCTTTTGGCCTGGCTCACGTTCCGATTAGCATCATGTTCCTGATTCTATGCGGTCTGTGTACTTCGGTCATGTGGGGCGGAATTTTCAACCTGGCTGTTGAGGGATTAGGCAAATATACCGAAGCGGCATCGGGTATTTTTATGGTCATGGTTTGTGGTGGCGGTATCCTGCCCTTGATTCAGGGTGCTGTAGCCGACAGCGTTACCTATATGGCCAGCTATTGGGTAATTTTTATAGCATTGGCTTATATGCTCTTATTCGCCTTGTTTGGAAGTAAGAACGTGAACACCGATATCCCGGTGGAATAAGCATTAAAAAATAGGGGCTTTTGCCCAAATAACAATACGCGGGAGGCTGATCAGTAATGATTGGCCTCTTTGCTTTTTGTTGTTCCCAGGTCCGAAGAGATAAGCGGATTGGTTTACAGAGGGAAAGGGTCTATTCAAATGATAGTCGGGGCGCGACCTGGAGTCGCACGCCGGCTTGCTGTAGTCCTATTTCTGTTATTGGTAGGTGTATGGATTTGGGTTAATCGTTGGCGGAGAGTCCTTCTCCGTTTTCGATGGATCTGGTAAGGGAGTTGACCAGACGGACCATTTGTGCACCGTCGATTATATCGTGATCGAAAAGTATGGTCATGTTCAGGATCTCCCGAACCTCTATTTTGTCATTAATGACTACCGGTTTTTTGAGGACTGAACCGACGCCGAATGATATTGGGTGTACGGTATTATGAATAAACCACCCGTTGATCCGACCCATCATGCCTAAGGAGGTGATCACGGCATTCCCCATGTTTTTGTAAGCAATGGCCGGATGACTGAGGATCATTCTCCAGATCGTCCTTCTGATAAATCCCGGCAGGTGATAATATAACCGTTCGTAAAACCTGGATTGCCGGTTAAGCACCAAATCCTTTTCTGAGATGGATTGAGACCGGCCTTCTTCGATCTCCGAAGTGATAGCTGTTACGCTTTTCTCATTGGCTTTTTTGATGACCAGCGGGATGGGTACTTTTTTATCACCTACCATTTTTTCAACCAGGATGGAGATGTTGATGTCGTTGAAGGCGATAAGCGTCTTTTTGTCGCGAAGAAAAGCGGCAGCTTCGGGATGCTGGGCGAGTGTCCGGGCAATGACCTTAAGCAGCCAGGCATTAAAAGAGACTTTTTCACCCTTTCGTTTGAGCTCCCGCAGTTTACTCCGGCTGTCGGTGACATCGAATTCGAGCAGTGCGCTGACATGGTGCCGTGCCTGCCCGATGGCCATCACATCGAAGGTGGCGATGCGCGATTGGGGGATCCGAAGGCGACGAAACAGTTTTTCCATTGATGCACAGTATTAGCTTATCTCCGTGTTTTGGCCGGCTGGATAATGGTTTTACTCCCGGGCTGCAGCACCGAATAATTCAGTTCAATAATACGAAAAAGCGGTGAATCAAGTAAGATCATCTATTTACTAAATCCAGATTTTCCATAAGTAATATCGGCTATCCAGATTGTACGGATTTGCAAAAGCCAACTACAAAGAGTTAGGTAGAGGAGAAAATCAATTGCAATGAAAAGTACAAAAAAAAGGAAGCAGCTGTGGGCTGCCTCCCTGTTAAGAATGTTTGTTAGAGAAGTGAAGAGCTCCTGTTTATGGATGCAGGTTGATATTTCCGTAGCTGCTTTCAATTTTGACCACTGATCTGGGGGAGTCGGAGGTGCCGATAGTACCCTGGACCCTGTAGCTGTTGTTCTCGCGCATCCGGTTCGTGAACTTGCCATCGGGGTGGTTGAGGCTACAGTAGCGCACACTGCCATCGAGCTTGTAGGAGGCGTCGGAGGCAATACCCAGCTTGATGCCGGCGTATTTGTTGATGATATTGATCGACTCGAATCCAGAGGGGATGAACCCGACCGAAATACTGCCGTAACCATTCTCGATTTCCAGCTTACGAGTCAGTTTTTCAATTGAGATGCCGGTGTACATTGAATTGGCACTGAGGATGGTGAGTGATGTGAATTTCATGTTGTCGTACTTCGAATCGGTGGTGACCTCCTGTCCTTCGCCGATCTCAATGGTGGAGTAGCGGGTGTCGAGATTAAAGTTTCGTCCTTTATCGAGGTAGAACTTGGAGTAGCGCAGGATCAAATTCAAGTCGTTGGTGGCGGTCGCATTGACCTTACTGTAGGCGATATCCATATTCAGATCGGGTGAGAGCAGGTTCTTGGCCCTGAGTTCGCCATACTTGATCTCGAAGGAACCTTTACCGGTCAGATTGACCATGTTGACGGTGCCGTATTTCTGGATCACGTTCAGATTGCGGTCGGCCGGGATCGAAATATTGTAATCGATGCTGAAGTCCTGGTTGGACGAAAAGTTGGTGTCGAAGACCGTCGCGGCTGTTACGCTATTGCCACTGTGTCTTACTTCGACATTGATTTTATCGAGTAATCTTTTTGCTCTGTCGTTGGTTCCGTCGACCCAGATTACCACATCGATAATCACGGAGTCCTTACGGCTTTCGCTGATGTTGATATTGCCGTATTTGTTGTCGAGGTTAAGTGTCTGCACCTGGCTTAAGGCGTAGCTGCGGTAGACTTTCTTGACCGAGCGTTCGGCCTGTGCTGTAAAGCCAGCCAACAGGAAGATAAGGCATAGGATACTAAAGCTTAATGTTTTCATTGTATTTATTTTTTTGTTGTTTAACATTCTCGAGATCTGATTTTATCGTGTTCACAATATTGAGTTTCGTTTGATAATACTCGATCATCGCGTTGATGATCCGTTCGTCGTTCGGGTTGGCCTCGTACTCCTGTTTCAGGCTGGTGAAGAGGCTGTCCATCTCGGCCATCTCTTTTTTAACCTGTTGGATTTCGTTCTCCGAACCGATACCTTGCTGAGCCATTGTTTCGAGTTGGGCCATGCCGCTGTTGATCCGTGTGGTATAGAAGAGTGCTGCCTCGCTGATTTCATTGTTTTGTTTGACCATGACCTGACTTGTCTGTTTCTGCGGGTGATGGTTCACCTTGATAAAGATGTCAGTGGTCAGGAGCAGGATAACCACTACGGCGGCTACCTTAAAGAACAGGGGATTGAACCTGTTGCGCCAACTGTTCCGGCGATGCTGTTCCAGTTTATTGGCAAACCGTTCGAAATGGCCCTCCATCGGTTCTTCGTCGAACTGCGGGCGATTCTCGGTAAATATTTTATCTATATTATCCATGACTTTCAACTTTCATTTTTTCGATCTTTTTTTCCAGCAATACCTCTTTTAACCGTTGTTTGGCCCTAAAAAACTGGGTCCTCGATGAGACGTTCCTGACTCCCAATATCTGAGCCACCTCTTCGTGATCGTAGCCTTCGAGCAGGATCAGCGACAGGACGGTGCGGTAACCGTCGGGTAAGGCGAAGATGGCCGATTTGATCTCTTCGACAGTTAAGTCCTCGTCTTCATCCGGTTCATCCTCCATGACCGGCAGGTTAGGAGTGATCTCTTCAAACACCGCTTTTCTTTTTCTCAGATAGTCCAGAGAACGATTGATCACGATCCGCTTGAGCCACGATCCGAAACTCACCTCACCGTTGTAACCCTTCAGTTTGCGGAAGGCGGTAAGGAACGATTCCTGCATGATATCCTCGGCATCGGCCCGATCGGCGACGATGCGAAGGCTGGTGTTATACATCGACTTGTAATAGAGCCGGTATATCTCAAACTGCGCATTCTGGTCCTCGTTCAGGCAGCGGTCGAGCAAATGCTGATGAATATTTACGTATTTCGTTCCCAACTTTTTTGTTTTCTGAGTAAATGACGCAACAATATTTCGGATGTTGCACTGGCCTTGGTTTATATTTTTTGGAGCGAAGGGAAAAATAATATGGTTATTCGCCCCATTTTCATGTTTTTAAGCGGTAATGTCATAGCAGGTACAAGTTACAAAAATTATAAAGTAGCGACACTTTTCCGTTTTGTTTAACTGTAATTTTTTACTTTTATCGAAAATAGATTTACACGATGAAGAGTTACGATCCGCAAATGCACAGCGCCGAACATATTCTGAATCAGACGATGATACGGATGTTCGGTTGTGAGCGTTCGTTTTCGAGCCATATCGAACGAAAGAAGTCGAAGTGTGATTACCGGTTTGACCGTCAGTTGACCGCCGAAGAGGAGAATGAACTGGTTGAAAGAATAAATCGCGCTATTTCACAGGGGCTTGAAATCGGCGAGACCTATATCCCGATTCAGGAGGCGGAAAAGGCTTTTAATCTGTCGCGTCTTCCTGAGGATGCCGGTGAGCAGGTCCGTATTGTCACCGTTGGCGATTATGATGCTTGTCCATGTATTGGCCCGCATGTAAAAAATACTCTTGAAATAGGTCGTTTTCAGTTGATTTCCACTTCGTGGGAGGAGAGTATCTTACGGATCAGGTTTAAGATAGAACGTCCCGATTGAGAACGATTGAATTAGTTTAAAGAAATGTCTTCACTTCAGATCTATAAAGCATCGGCCGGTTCGGGCAAGACCTTCAGCATCGTGAAGGAGTACCTGGAATTGGTTTTTCAGAGGCCATCGTCGTACCGTAACATCCTGGCGGTCACCTTTACCAATAAGGCTACTGCCGAGATGAAAGACCGTATCCTGAAAGAGTTGTCGTTGCTTTCGAAAGGGGAACCTTCGGGGCATCGTGATTTTCTGAAGAAGACTTTCGGCAAGAGCGATCAGGAAATTCAACAAACGGCAACAAAGATACTGAAGTCGATCCTGCACGATTATTCACGATTCTCGGTTAGTACCATCGATAGTTTTTTTCAACGTGTCATCCGTTCCTTCTCGAGGGAGATCAGACTGAACGCTTCGTACCGAACAGAGATCGATAGCCGTCGGATATTGGAGGAGGCGGTGGACCGGCTGTTCCTTGAGATTGATACCAACGAGGCGCTTCGGAGCTGGATGCTTAACTACGCCGAAGAGAAGCTGGTCGAAGGTAAGAACTGGAACTTCCGCGAAGAACTGATCTCGAGGGGAGAGCAACTGTTTAACGAGGAATATAAAAACTTTGGCGATCAGTTGCTGGAAAAACTAAACGATAAGGAATACCTGAACCGTTACAATAGTTCGCTGAAAAATATTATTGAGCAATACGAGAATGATCTGAAGGAGATGGGGCGCAAAGGGATTGACCTGATCGGGACTCAAGGACTGACCGTTGAGGATTTCAAGTATGGAAAGAGCTCGTTTGCAAGCCACTTTGTCAAACTATCGAACGGTAATTTCAGCTCTCCGGCCAACAGGGTCCTTGAGGCCCGAAATAATGTGGAAGCCTGGGGTAAATCGACGGATAAACCGGCCCTGAAGGATCGGATTCAGTCGGTATATGATGCCGGTTTGAACGATTTGCTGGTTCAGTCGATCGATTACCTGAACAACGAGGGTATCCCGTATCATTCGGCCAAAGCGGTGCTTGCCAATCTATTCTCGTTTGGTTTACTGACCGATATTGCCCGCAAGATAAAAGAGGTGTCGATCGAGAAGAATATGGTGCTGCTGAACGATTCGGGGCAATTGTTGAGCAGGATCATCAGTGGAAATGATACTCCGTTTGTTTACGAGAAGATGGGGGCGGTTTACCGGCATTTTATGCTCGACGAGTTTCAGGATACTTCGCGCCTTCAATGGCATAACTTTCGTCCGCTGGTGGGCAATGCCCTTGCCGAAGGGCACAAAAGCCTGGTTGTGGGCGATGTGAAGCAGTCGATTTACCGCTGGCGAAACGGCGATTGGAACCTGCTGGCCAATCAGGTGGAAAGCGACTTCAAAAACCTGGGAACGGATACTGTCCCGTTGGATGTTAACTGGCGAAGCTCCCGTAAGGTCATTTCTTTCAACAATACCATCTTCTGGCTTTCGTCGCGACAACTGAGCCGTGATTTCGATGAACGACTGGGAGAGGTTGGCAGTAGATCCGAAATGCTGGGAGCGATGCAGGGGATTATTGAGCGGGCTTATAGCGATCATTTCCAGAAATACTCAGGTAAAGATATTACGGAGGGCCATGTTTCGGTTCGCTTTATCGAAAACGAGCAGGGCAATAATAAAGGGGATTACCGGGAGAAGGCGCTCGAAATGATGATCAATCGGATAGAGGAGGCACAGACCCAGGGGATTTCACCCGGTGATATCGCCATCCTGGTGCGAACCAAGAATGAGGGCGCCATGGCGGCCAAAGCGCTGTTGGACCGGAAGGCCCAAACGACTTCCACGACTTTCTGCTACGATGTCATCTCCAACGATTCTTTGCTGATCGGTCAATCCACGGTTGTTACCTTTATCCTTAATTTTTTCAGGATTCTCGCACTACGTGGCGACGATCTGATTAGGGCGGAGTTGATTTATAGTTATTACCGTCTGCTTTTACCCCGGATCGACGGCGAAGAGAAAAAAGAGGAGGCTATCGATATCCACTCGTTGGTTGCCCGCGATGCTGTATTACCCGAGCTGTTTCAGGAATGGCTGGGTACCGGTGAAAACAAGGAGTACTTCAATAACTTGCTCTCGTTGCCGCTTTATGAACTGGCCTCCCGTATTGTGGACAGTTTTAGCTTATGCCATATCAAGGGTGAATGGGCCCACCTGCAATCGTTCCTCGACCTGGTGCTCGATTACGGCAGGGAAGAACCGGGTGGTTTGACCGGTTTCCTCGATTGGTGGGAGCTGGTAGGTCAGGGCAAGACCGTTAATGTGGCCGATCTTCCCAACGCAATACGAATCCTGACCATCCATAAGTCAAAAGGGCTGGAATTTAAAATGGTGATCATCCCCTTCTGCGATTGGGAGCTTTTCCCGCAAGGATTTAAAGCGCCCTTGCTGTGGTGCCACCCCGAATGTGCTCCTTTCAATTTGCTCGATCTGGTGTTGGTGAAGTTTGGCAAAGAGTTGGAACAGTCGGTTTTCGCGGAAGATTACTACCGTGAACTACTCTACAGCATGGTCGATAACCTGAACCTGCTCTACGTGGCATTTACCCGTGCGGTCAATTATCTGACTGTCTTGTGCCCTTATAAGGAAGTTGAAAGCAGAGCACCTACTAATGTGGCCATGCTACTGCAATTGTTAATGGAGAATTTTCCATTGCTCGATTCATCAGAACGGGAGAGATATACCGATCTGGGAATGAATTGGAATCCCGGAACAAAGACCTTTGAGTTGGGAAAGTTGGAGTCCCCGGGTTCTCATTTTTCAGCTTCTGAAACGAATATGATGCTTACCGATTTGGTTTTTTGCAATAATACCGGACGGTTAAAATTACGTACGCATAGCGAGGGTTATTTTGAATTTCATCCCAATGAGAAATCTGAACGCATCGGACATGGTAAGCTGGTGCATGAGATCTTCGAAAAGATTGTCACTTTAACGGATATTGAACCGGCCTTGAAAGGGATGGTTTCGGAGGGAAAGATCACAGATGCCGAGGTAGGGGAGATGATGGCCCACATTCAGGCATTGATTCTCGATGAGCCTTTCAGGGATTGGTTCAGCGGTTCCTGGAAAGTATTGAACGAACGCGATATCCTTCGCGGAAGCGACAATCGTCATCGTCCCGACAGGGTAATGATTCGCGAGGGTAAAGCTGTTGTCCTCGATTACAAGACCGGTGAAAAAAAGGAGCAGGATATCCGTCAGGTAAAGGGTTATTTATCCGATCTATGCAAGATGGGTTATCCCTTGAGTAAAGGATATATCTGGTATCTGGGCAATAATGAACTGATCGATGTCGATACATTTTGACTGAAATAATGAAGAAGATTATCAATCCATACGCGAATACGGGGCGGAAAGATTACCAGTGTTTTGGCTGTTCACCCAATAATGAGAGAGGGCTAAAACTGAGTTTTTACCTTGAAGGCGAAGAGGTCGTGGCCAAGTGGAACCCGCAAAATTGGATGGAGGGTTATACCAATGTCCTGCATGGGGGTATTCAGGCCACCCTGCTCGACGAGATTTCAAGTTGGGTTGTACAGACCCAATGCCATACGGTAGGAGTAACCACCTCGATGGAGATATCGTACCGGAAGCCGGTGCTGATCAGCGAAGGAGAGATCACCCTGAGAGCCTCTCTGGCGAAAACCACAAGCCGCATGGCTGAAATTGATGCCAAACTTTTTAGTCATAACGGTCAGCTTTGCGCACAGGCTACTGTGAAATATTTTCTGATGCCCGCCGATAAGGCTGTTGAGCAGTTTTACTACCCCGGCGCCGATGCCTTCTTTGAGCAGAAGGTGGAATAAAGTTTGATTCAATTTCGCGGCAGTTCATCTTACCCCTTGGCTGACCCCAAATGGTTTTCCGGGAGTTCATCTGACCCTCATCTGATCCCAAATGATTTCGCGGCAGCTCATCTTACCCCTTGGCTGATCCCAAATGATTTCGCGGGAGCTTGGCAGACCGTTCCTATCTTTGGAAAAAAATTTTCTACCCGATTGAATTACACGGTCAGGATAAAGGTGACCAAAAGCGGAACGACGATAGTCAGCACGATCCCGCTGAAAAGGGAGATAATGGCATAATCGCGGCCAGAGTATTTGCTGATTACCGGAAGGGTCGTATCCATCGCGGTGGCGCCTCCCGAAGCGATCCCTGCCAGCTTGCCAAAATACTTCACCAGCAGTGGCGTTGCCAGGAGGGTGGTCACCTCGCGAAGAATATTTGAGATCAGGGCAATCACTCCGAGGCTTTCGCTGTGCAGTTCCGAGATAAAGACACTCGACAGGCTATAGTATCCAAACCCAGAGCCCACGGCCAGCGATTCGCGGATGGTGAGGCCGGGTAAGATCAAGGCAACCAGCCCGGTCCCGATGAAAGTGCCAGCCATGACCCCCAGGGGAACCAGGAAGATTTTGAAATTGACCGAGCGGATTACCTGCCACGATCCACGGTCGGCCCCGATGCCGGCGCCTGCAAGAAACATTAAAACATAGAGGGCATATTGGCTTATCGTATCGAGGTCGAGATATTCCGGGGTAATCTTCATCAGACCTGAGATCAGGCCCAACGTGAAGAATCCAATGATGATCAGACTACCTTTCATCTATTCCTCTGTTTTGAAGAAGATTTTATAGATCAGCCAACACACCAACACACTGCCGGCCACCGCTCCAACGGTAATCAATGCTGCCTGAAAACCAATTTTATCCAAATTATTGATCACGGTCTCATTTGATCCCACGGAGAGACCTAAAATGAAAAGCAGGAAATAAATGGCAATCGATAACAATTTTTCGTTGATTTTCAGGAAGCTCTGGTTTTTGCCGGCCAACCTGCCAAACACTATTCCGATGGACATCACAATTAATACGGCGATCATGTGTTTAATTCTATTAGAGGATAAAAGTAGAAAACGGATCTGTCATTGGCAATTTTGGTAAAACATCATATTTCGTTGTGCAATTATATGAACAGGATAAGGCAGGACATGAATTCGGTATCGGCACCAACCATTGGTTTGTCAAGTATTGAGACGAGGGTGGTGACAGAGCTTAGTGGTTGATAATTTGATTTTTATCCAATTTTCACTAACTTTAAAGGAGGTTGGATCTTGGTAAGGGAGAGGGAGGCGTTCAGAAGCGGACTATTTTCTGTTTTCCACTGATTAATTGTTGGTTATTGCCACCTGGATTGAAAAATGATGTTTTTCAACATGTTTTTTGAACAACTTATAGAAGAACCTTTTAACTTTGCGACCGATTTCCATTCAAAGCCTGACCAATCAGTTATTGAGTCCAATTCAATCGGAGGCGTTTTGAAAACTTTTTCTAAAAAATATGAATGACATTTTTAAACCAAAGTTTTATGTAGTACTGAAACAGGGCTACACTAAAAAACTTTTTCAAAAGGATCTGTTTGCGGGGATCATTGTCGGGATCGTGGCCTTGCCGCTGGCCATTGCTTTTGCCGTGGCATCGGGAGTCTCTCCCGAAAAAGGTCTGATTACGGCGGTAGTTGCCGGTTTCCTGATCTCATTTCTGGGAGGTAGCCGCGTTCAGATTGGCGGACCCACAGGCGCTTTCATTGTTATTGTGTACGGGATAATTCAGCAATATGGGTTTGACGGATTATTAATTGCCACCGTACTGGCCGGATTAATGCTGATTGCATTCGGGCTGTTGAGGCTGGGTGTAATTATTAAATTCATTCCCCATCCGCTGATCGTTGGTTTTACCAGCGGTATCGCACTGATCATCTTTTCAACCCAGATAAAGGATGCTTTTGGGATGACGATTGCAGATGTCCCTTCGGGATTTATTGGCAAATGGGGCGTCTATTTTTCCAACATTGGAAATGTGAATATCTCTGCGGTCCTCATTGCTTTGTCCACGATCCTGATTACGGTTTTTGCCGGTAAACTGATTAAGAAAGTTCCAGGATCGTTTGTCGCGATTATTGTGGTGACCGCCGTGTCCACACTGTTAAATCTTCCGGTTCAGACCATCAACACTGTTTTTGGCGAGATCCCCAATACATTTAGTTTTCAAACCCCGAGCATTGAGTGGAGTCAAATAGGTGAATACATTCAACCGGCCTTTACCATTGCCATTCTGGGAGCTATCGAATCCCTGCTGTCGGCTGTGGTGGCCGATGGGATGATCAGCGGTAACCACCGTTCCAATACAGAGCTGATTGCCCAGGGGGTAGCTAATGTGGTGACTCCGTTTTTTGGCGGGATCCCTGCCACCGGAGCCATCGCCCGTACCGCCACTAATGTTAAGAACGGCGCCCGGACCCCTGTGGCCGGTATCATTCATGCCATTACTTTATTGCTGATCATGTTGGTCTTCAGCAAATGGGCAGGATTGATTCCCATGTCTTGTCTTGCAGGGATTTTGATGGTTGTCGCTTATAACATGAGCGAGTGGCGCTCGTTTGTATCTATTCTGAAAGGTTCCAAATACGATATCATGGTCTTATTGACCGCCTTCTTCCTGACCGTATTGGTCGATCTGACCGTGGCGATCGAAGTGGGAATGGTCTTTGCCGCCATGCTGTTTATGCAGCGGATGTCGAAATTGAGCAATATCCAGTCGGTCGATATTGACAGCGATATTTTGGAAAACTACTCGATGTTACCCAAAGGGGTAGATGTTTACGAGATTAGTGGCCCCTTCTTCTTTGGAGCTGCCCAATCCTACAAGGAGACCTTGAAAGAGATTAGCGCGGGTTCAAAAGTTCTCATTCTCAGGATGCGGCATGTTCCGTTTATCGATTCTACCGGTATTCATAATTTTGAGGAGGTAATCAAAGACTTTAGGATACGGAAAGTAACGATTGTTTTGTCGGGTGTAAGGCCCGAGGTGCGCGAGGAATTGATCAAATGCGGCTTAGCCGATTTAATCGGAATTGATTTGGTGTGCGATAATTTCGGGGAAGCCGTTAAAAAAGCTACCGAAGAGATTGAAAAGCGACAATCGCAAAAATTGAAGGTAAATAATCACTTATAATGTTCAACAAAACAGCCGTCCGATTTATCTGGCGGCTGTTTTTTTATGAAGATCAGGGGTGGTCTTATAACGGGAGTTAATCGTCTTCCCTTAGAAAATATCGGTGATATTGGCAATGTCAAACAACCGGGCCTTGTCGTTAATCACAATTTTGCGCCCCTGGGTCAATACCAGTTCTTCCTCCTTAAAATCGTGCAGCAACCGAACGAGGGTCTCCACTGCAGTCCCAACGATATTGGCAAAATCTTCACGGGTCAGGGCGATCTCGATATCCCCTTTTTCATTCAGGTTGTCCTTAAACTTCTCCTGAAGGATTAAAAGGGTCAGGGCAACTCTCTCTCTCACGGTCTTTTGAGTAAAAGTGGCAATAAAATTAACCAAAACCCCATATTCATGGCTGAGGTTTTTCATTAACATCTTCGATAACTCATCGTGTTGGTCCAACAACTTCATCAGTTTTTCCCGCGAAAGGAACCCGATTGAAGAGTCTGTTAAAGTGGCAGCCGAATCGGGATAATGCTCCTCACTGAGAAAGGTGGCATAACCCAGTAATTCTCCTTCGCTACAGACATAAATGATCTGTTCCTTCCCTCCGTTCAGGGTTTTATACTTCTTTACCTTTCCTTTCCTGATGAAATAGATCCCTGAGGGATAGGTCCCTTCAGTGAAGATATTTTGCCCTTTCCTGAACTGTTTCACAATCATTTGCGAGAGGAAATCCTCTTTGATAGGTTCGGGCAGACTGGTAAATATCGAATCGCTCTTAAAAATAAATCTTTCTGTTAAGTTGTATGGTTGGACTGACATAGTATAGTCTGTTAGTTCAGCAACAAATTTATCTAAATAATTGATATTAATCAATTATTGGATTGATCTATATTAAGAATTTAGCGGCATAAAATCCCTATTCTTGCAGTTGGTAAGGTCCTGAAGAATTGTGGCAGACATAACTAATCCGCCAATTTCCCTTACGGATTACCGGATCATTTGGATTGAGATGCGACAATCATCCCAATTAGTTCGGGTTTAGTTGTCTCGTATTTAGTTTATTTTCTGGTTTTATGATAGATTGGAAATGGCGGAAGATTTCGTCAATCCATTGCTTTAGGATATCATTATGGAAAAATTACTGATCGAAATATTCAATCTGCTGGCCTTGGTTGCACTGGTGAGCATCCCCTTTTTGAAGACAAAGGGTAGGGGAATATTGGTTTTGGGAACGATCACAATTCAGGTTCTCCTTGGTTCAATATTGGTCTGTTCTGTCTTCAGAAATGGGACCGTTGAGTATTTCTACCCGGGATCGTGGGTGACCGGTGAAATTCCTATCCGGATCGATTATTTATCGGGGTGGTTTATCCTGGTGATCAGTTTTACCTTTTTGACCGGTGTCTGGTACGGGGTTCAATATATGAAAAAGTATATTGATCAATCCGCTAATTTAGCTCTTCATACTGCGGCATTCATATTGGTATATACGGCATTGGTCGATATCTGTATAGTGCAGAATGGTTTAATGTTTTTAGTCGTTTGGGAAATCATGGCCTTGTCCTCCTTTGTGGTGGTGATCTTCGAGCATTATAAAACCAGGACCTTGAAATCAGGAATTAATTTTCTGATTCAGTCGCACATCTCTATTCTGTTTCTCACCTTTGCTTTTATGTGGGTGAAGATAAAGACCGGATCATTCGATTTCCAGTCTATTACTGTTTTCTCTTCATCCCAACCCGTTTTGGCCGGTTTAGGTCTCTTTCTTTTTTTCTTTGTTGGTTTCGCCATCAAAGCAGGTTTCGTCCCGTTCCACACCTGGCTCCCGTTAGCCCATCCGGCGGCTCCGGCCCATATCTCAGGAATCATGTCAGGGGTGATCATTAAGATTGGCATTTATGGTATTCTGAGAGTGCTGATGCTGATTAAGACCGATATGATAACCATTGGCTATTTTATCCTGGCTGTTTCAGTTGTTACGGGGCTATACGGTGTTATGCTGGCCATTGTACAGCATAACCTGAAGAAACTGTTGGCATACCATAGCATTGAGAACATCGGGATCATCGGCATTGGAATCGGGTTGGGCTGTCTTGGCCTGGGCAATGGGAGTGAATTGCTTCTCGTGACCGGATTCGGGGGCGCCTTGCTCCATGTACTGAACCATTCGCTCTTTAAATCGCTGCTCTTCTTTACCGCCGGTAATGTTTTCCAGGCTAATCATACGATGGAAATCGAGTCGCAGGGTGGCTTGATTAAAAAAATTCCCCGTACCGGTTACCTGTTTTTGATCGGCTCACTGGCGATCTGCGGATTGCCCCCCTTTAATGGTTTTGTCTCCGAGTTTTTTCTCTATAACGGCCTGTTCAACGGGTTGGTAGCAGGTAATTTTAAGTCGATCTTATTTCTCCTTTTCACAATACTGGGACTGGTGAGCATCGGGGGACTGGCGCTTATCTGTTTTACCAAAGCTTTTGGCATTGTCTTTCTGGGTACTCCAAGGGAGAAACATTCTACTGATCTTTCCGTAGACGCCACCCGGCGAAACTTGCCTTTGTATTTAATCGTGGCAGCCATTCTGTTGATCGGGCTCTTCCCGTTCCTGTTCAACCCATTTCTGATGCAGATCATAGGTCAATACCAACCAGGAATGGCAGGGATAATGCCTCTTCAGTCAGGTGAAATGATCCGTAATCTGACATTGATTGGTTGGTATTCACTGGGCTTTATTGCCATGATACTTCTGGTCTATCTGGTAAGGCAATCAGTGAGCAACCGGCAAATGGTCAGCAAGGATTCGATCTGGGGATGCGGCTATACCGGCGACGCGGGGAAAATGCAATATACCGCGTCCTCGTTCATCCGGTCGTACCGCAAACTGGCCGAACCAGTCCTCTCGGTTCGCACTGAAAAGAAGGAAGCCCGGGGGCTCTATCCGGGAAAGATCCACCAGCAGACCCACGCGGGCGATCGGATCGAAAGCTGGTTGATCGATAAACCGCTGATCCTGTTTCGTAAACTGTTGAATCAGTTTGTCTTTCTGCAAAACGGGAATATCCAGGCTTATATCCTTTACGGATTTATTTTCGTGGGACTTGCATTACTGTTGCCCGCAATTATTGAAAAGATCATGTTGATCGTTAACTTTTTAAACCAATTATAGTATGGTCAGCCTTCTGTTCATCCTCCTGGTCAGCCTGTTTTTCCCCGGAGTCATTGTCCGGACCAAAAGTCTGTTTTCAGGAAGGAAAGGACCAGGCCTCTTTCAACCGATGAAGGACATTATCCGGTTGTGGAAGAAGGGTTCGGTCTTCAGTACTACGACCAGTCTGATCTTTCAGATTGCGCCAAGCGCTTGTTTCGCTTCAGTGTTGATGGCCATCCTGATGATTCCTCACGGGAACAATCCCGGCTTGATCTCTTTCAACGGCGATTTTATTCTCTTTGCCTATGTCCTGGCTTTCGGGAAATTTCTGATGATTGTTTCAGCTTTGGATACGGGCAGCAGCTTCGAGGGCATGGGTGCAAGCCGCGAAGCGCTTTTCTCGATGCTGGTCGAGCCGGCTTTCTTTATCCTGATCGGATCGTTTGCCCTCTTTACCGGTCAGACCTCTTTCCATGATATTTTCAGCGCTTTGCATTACGGTTCTCATATATCTTATCTGTTGGGTTTACTGGCTACCTTTGTCCTGGCGTTGATCGCCATGATCGAAAACAGCCGGATGCCGGTCGATGATCCCAAGACGCACCTCGAACTGACGATGATACATGAAGTGATGATCCTCGATAACAGTGGCTTCGATCTGGGACTGATCATGTATGCCAATCATCTGAAATTCGCGATGTACGGCGCGCTTATCGCTAATTTTTTCATCGGGGCTCTGTCTTTTCAATTCTCCGTTCCGATGTTCATAATGATCCAATTCTTGTTTGCCGTCACGGTGGGCATCATCGAATCCTTTATGGCACGGTTCCGAATGGGGCATAATCCCCAGTTTATCTTTATTCTGACTTCAGTATCCCTGCTGATCTTCTTCGGGGTCCTGCTGGTTTTAGGAAAATTTGCATAAAATATTGAATTTATGACTGATATATTACTGATAGCCCTGGCCATGTCGCTGCTTTATTTAAGTATCGCCAACCGGCTGTTTACCTATCTGAGGATCCTGGTCCTGCAGGGATTCATCCTTTTCGGGGTGACCTATCTTACCCTGACCGATGTGAATCCCGTCAACCTGGTCCTGATCATGCTCGAAACGGTGGTATTCAAGGCGATTGCCGTCCCATGGTTCATCAACTATATCATTCAAAGAAATGGTATTACCCGCGAAGCGGAGCCTTATCTTCCCAATTTTGCCTCTCTGCTTATCGTGACTATTATAACCGTGGCCACGATCATCCTGTCCAGTTCCATCAAGGATGTCAATCTCGATAAGACCTATTTCGTGGTGGCGTTATCCACGATCTTCACTGGTTTATACCTGATCGTGTCACGAAGGAAAATCATCACCCACGTTATCGGCTATATTGTTATCGAAAACGGGGTTTTCGTCCTCTCACTGGCCGTGGGAAATGAGATGCCCATGCTGGTCAACCTGGGTATCATGCTCGATATTTTTGCCAGCGTACTTATCCTGGGAGTCTTCTTCAATCGTATCGGCGATTTCCTGAAAGATCCTGATATAGACCATTTACGTAACCTTAAAGACTAAATGACGATGATTGGGATATTTTTGACAGGCGCCTTAATAATCAGCTGTTGGCTCTTTCTGAACCGCAATACTTTTATCAACTATACACTATTGGGATTATTCCTGATTCTACTGATAAGCTTTGGGATATATGAGTACAATCATCGGGATATCATTGAAATGCAGTTTTTTTGCCCGGATGCAGTTGGAATTCTCTTGTTGAGCGCCCTTTGCATCGTGGCTGTTCCGGTCATCATCCACGGTTATCGTTATATCGAAAAGCACAATGTCGATGAAACTCCCCGTTCGAGAGGCCTGTTTTTTGCCGCGATGATTATCCTGATTTCAGCTTGCAGCGTGGTTTATCTCTCCGCCCATATTGCCGTAACGTGGATCTTTATCGAAATCACCACGCTGAGCGCATCGGCGTTGATCTATCACCATCGCAACATCAGGGCGCTCGAAGGTGTCTGGAAATATGTTTTCCTCTGTACTATCAGTATTACCTTTGTCTATATCGGGATCCTGTTTCTGAGTTTGTCCGTAAAATCGACCGGCATCCGTGATCTGTCGTTCGGGACTCTTTATGCCCATGCCGATCAGCTTAATCCATTCTGGCTGAAGCTGTCCTTCCTGTTTATCTTCACCGGGTTCACGGCCAAACTGGGACTCGTTCCCATGTACACAGCCGGGATCGATGCCAAGGATAAAGCGCCGGCGCCGGCAGGGGCATTGCTGGCCAGTGTCCTGATGAACGCCGGATTCATCAGCATCTACCGGATTTACGGGGTCATTGCCCGTACCCCTTATCGTGAATGGGCCTCTGTCATCATGTTGGTGACCGCTTTACTCTCGGTTTTTGTCGCTACGGTTTACATGACCCGGATAAAAAACATCAAACGGATGTTCGCCTATTCCGGCATTGAACATATGGGATTGGTCGTACTGGGCCTTGCGGCCGGTGGGATAGGGGTCTATGCCGCTTTACTGCATATCTTCTTGCATGCACTGGTTAAACCCAGCCTTTTCCTGCAATATAACCAGGTTTACTGGGTTTATCAAAGTAAGAGTATCTACGATGTGGGGAACTACTTCAAGTACAACAAGACCGGCGCGATCCTGTTGCTGATCGGTTTTATCTCGGCCACGGCCATGCCCCCTTCCGGTCTGTTCGTCAGTGAGTTCCTGATCTTTCAATCCCTGTTCGAGGCGCATTATATCGGCGTATTGCTGGCCGTTCTTATCTTCCTGACCTTGATTATCTGGGGCTTTGGCTCCAATATCTTTAAGCTGCTCTTCACCCCGCCGGTAACTATCCGCGAAGAGAATATCCCCCGAATCTCTCCATGGGAGTCCTTATCGCAGTATTTGTTGCTGGCCCTGGCTGTCTATCTGGCCTATAATCCGCCATCCCAATTTCTTACGCTATTGAAGGATGCTGTAAATTTATTACCATGATCACGGAAAATTACATAAGCATATCCAATAATCAGGCTTTCCCGGTAAAGGAGATTCCTGTTCACGACTATAACGTGTTCGCCGAAATCAACCTGGATTTAATGAACGATAATGCCGCAAGACATTGTGTGAACTATTTCGGATACCCTGAAGCCGGAAAGATAAAACTGGTTTGCTGTATTGCCGACGATGATGTGCACCTGATTTTTATCTCTTCTTCGTTGATTGAGCTGAACTCTGAATTAAGTTCATTTACTGCCCGTAATCATAACTTCGAAAGGTTTGAAAGGGAGATACACGAAAATTTGGGGATCAGCTATACCGATCATCCCTGGCTAAAACCAGTGCGATATACTGAAAATCGTCCCGATAAAAGCAGCCGGATCGAGAACTATCCCTTTTATCAGGTTCAGAGTGAGGAACTGCACGAGGTGGGAGTGGGGCCGATTCATGCCGGGGTCATCGAGCCCGGTCATTTCCGTTTCATCTGCAACGGCGAACAGATCATGCACCTCGAAATCCAGCTGGGTTATCAGCACCGGGGCGTCGAACAACTCTTCCTGACGAAAAATAAATTATTGGAGCGTACGACCTTGGCGGAAAGCATTGCCGGCGACACGGTGGTGGGCCATACCACCGCCTTTGTCAACCTCTGGGAAAGCCTCTGCGGCCACGAAACCGACTATTCGTTACAATGGGCCCGTACCCTGGCCCTCGAGCTGGAACGGATCGCCATTCATACCGGCGACCTGGCGGCTATCTGTGGCGATATCGCTTATCAGTTAGGGAATTCGGTTTACGGGAGGCTTCGTACCCCCATCGTCAATTTCTTACAGGAATGGGGAGGCAACCGGTTGGCCAAAGGGCTGATCAGGGCCGGGAAGATCAATTATCCTTTCACTGAGGCATTGGCCGAACGGTTATACCAGGTTTTTGAAGCTTATGAACCTGATTTTAACGAGATCACCGATAAGCTTATGAATCTGCCCAGCGCGTTATCGCGGCTCGAAAAAACGGGGGTAGTCACTTATGAACAGGTTCTGGAGATAGGGACAGTAGGCATGGCCGCCAGGATGAGCGGCCTCTGCCGCGACATCCGTCTTTCCCATCCCGCCAATCTGTATGGTGATATTGCTCATCAGCCAATTATCAAACATCATGGCGATGTTTATTCCAGGACACAGATCCGCAGGGAGGAGATTGCCCAGTCGATTGGTTATATCAAGGATTTGCTGCGGAAAGTGCCCCGGTTCGATCCTCCTGATGAGGTGTCCTTATCGCCTCAGAAAGATAAAATGATCGTTTCGCTCGTTGAGGGTTGGCGGGGCGAAATCTGCCATTGTGCCATTACCGATCAGGAAGGGCAGCTCATCCTTTACAAGATTAAAGACCCTTCGCACCACAACTGGATGGCGCTGGCACAAGCCGTAAGAAATAACGATATTTCAGATTTTCCGATCTGTAACAAGAGCTTTAACCTCTCTTATTGCGGTCACGACCTTTAAGTAAAAGAGTAAGCTATGCTGAGCAATTTAAAAATATTATGGCATCAGGGTAAACAGTTTATCCCGGATGTAACCACTGCCAGGTTACCGGGTATTTTCAGGGGACGCCCCGTCATATCCGGACTTAAAGTCGATGAGGCCATGCTGGCCGATCTTTGTCCCACCAAAGCGATCTCAACTAATCCGGTAAGCATCGATTTGGGCAGATGTACTTTTTGCGGGGAGTGTGCCATCCGGTTTCCAGAAAAAATAAGGTTTACCTCCGATTACAAACTGTCAAGTAACGATAGCGATCGTCTGATCATCCGTGAGGGAAATGACCTGCCAATTGAAATAAATCCTGCACTGGTTCGTAAAGAGATTCACCGCATCTTTGGCAGTTCGCTAAAACTCCGGCAAGTATCGGCCGGGGGCGATAACAGTTGTGAATGGGAACTGAATGCTTCGAACAATGTCCAGTTCGACCTGAGCCGTTTCGGGATCGAATTTGTGGCCTCGCCGCGCCATGCCGACGGGATTGTGATCACCGGCCCTATCACCGTAAGTATGGCAGAACCGCTGGAACGCTGTTACCGGGCAGTTCCCAGTCCCAAACTGATCATCCTGGCCGGCACCGATGCTATCAGCGGCGGAATATTTGCTGGTAGCCCAGCCCTCGATCGTTCATTCCTTGAGCGACACCCCGTCGATCTTTATATCCCCGGCAATCCGGTTCATCCGTTGACCTTTATTAATGGAGTGCTGGCTTTACTGAAGAAATGACCAATGCGTGGTTTGTTGTATTTCATTGCCTGAAACAATCTCCTTTTACTGGTTCATAAATTTTACGACCATTTTTCCCGTTATTATCACCGGGTCAAAGCCATGTTTTTGCCGTATTTAATTTATATTTTTAACGTAGTTTGTAGGTATGCATACGAACAAACTACGAACAAAGTACGAACAAACTACCTACAAACCCCGAACCTGGTATTGCGTTGAACAGGATTTGGGCCCTAAAAAGGCTGTCTCGTAGAAGGGAGGAAAATAGGGAAGATTATGTGACGGGAAAATGTTGCTTCAGAGTGATTCTTCCCGGGATGAGATAAAAAAAGAGGCCATCCTGCGGGACAGCCTCTTTGTAGATATCTTCTGAATCCTTGTTTAGAATTGATAGCGGACCGCAAAACCGAGGTCAATGCCGCTGCCATTATTGATCAACCCGATGTTTGGGCGGGCGTCGATGGCCAACTGGATACCGACCGGGAAGACGTATTCAATACCTACATCGCCGGCAGCTGCCAGGAAGAGCCCGTTTTCGTTATCACCATGGTAATAATTATCAACGTTCCATGATCCGATTCGTCCGCCGAAGCCGGCGTACCAGTTAAAACCCTGATCGATGTTCCAGAGCCACTGGTAGGTGGTGGTCAAAGCCCAGGCATCGTAATGATCGTGGTTGTTGAAGCCCAGATCGAATTCCAAACGGTTGAGGCTGTTTAGTCCATGCTGGTAAGAGATCTCGGTTCCAATACCGTTGCCGCCGCCTAAGCGAAGACCGATGGCATGATCGGCAACCTGGCTTTTCGCGAAACCCGCGCTGAAGAGTATGACTAACGCTACAATTAAAAGCTTTTTCATAATTTCAATTTTAAGTTTTATACAAAGACTTTCTTTTTCAAATTATATGCCAAAGGTAAGGCAACTTTATTCTTTTATCAAGAAAAATTTATTCCGTTAAATGGTAATAGTGGGGTTATCTCTTTGTTTTTGAGTTTTTTGTTGCTGCATTTTTCAGCTTTGATAGGGTTTTAATTTACCGGTTGATGATCCCGTAAGGTGGACTGACGGCTGTTCGCTCCTGCTCAAAGTATCTTCCAGAAGGCGAGCCAGAGCGGTATGGCGAGCAGGCAGGTCAGATAGGCGATCAGCATCATGCTCCCGGTTTTCTGTTCATCGCCGCCGTAGTTTTTAATCTGGATCAGGATGGCGGTGGCCGGAGGCGAGGCGGCCTGGATGAGGATCGCGTCGCTCATTAGGGAGTCGGTTCCTTTGGCGTTCCAGGCGATCATCAGCAAAATGGTGATCAGGGGGATGATCAGGAATTTTATACTGGTCACCCGGAGAATATCCCAGAAGGAGGGCCAGATGCGGAGCGAGATCCCGCCCAGCACGGCGCCCAGGATAAAGTTGGCGATTGGGACGGTGGCGGTCCCGGTCAGATCGATCACATCGACGACCATATCGGGGATATAGTCGCGCAGACCGGTGAGGACCATGGTGACCCCGGCCAGATTAGCGATAAACGGGGGAGTGATCACCTGTTTCCAGGAGAATTTTTCGTCGCTTTTCCCGGTGTTCAACAGCTTTCCCACGCTCCAGAGGATCGGATTCAGTCCCATGATGATCAGGAAGCAGTAGAGGGCGTAAAGCTCGAACTGGTCGGGATAGATTACCTGTCCGAGGGGCAGGGCCAGATAACCAGCGTTTTGCATACTGGCGATCGGGAGCATATTTCGTTTTTCCGGTAATTCTTTGTAAAAAAACAGGATGGCGAATACTATTCCCACTATGATCAACCCCACGCCGATCAGGGGCAGGAGCCACCAGAGCGGAAATTCCTGTGGATGGAGGTTCTTGATGATATTGGAGAAGATCATTGCCGGCAGCAACACCTTGACCGTTATAGAGGAGAAACTGACAATGTCGAAAGAGGAGAATACCCGTTTACGGACGAGAATCCCTGCAATAAGGGCGATCAGCAGGATTTTCCCCAACGCCAGAGAGTTGCTCCCGAATGTGGTAAGAAAAAGGTCACTCATCTTTTTTTGTAATATCAAATGCCGGCAGCAGGGAGTCCGTAGCGGATAGTGAAATTATTGTTATAATAAGTTGACTATATTTTCGTTCGCGGACCGGCTGTGAGGCAAATGTAACTTTAATTCTTTTAAATGAATCTTATTTTATTGTTATGAATATTAACAGGCTATGATAACTCAAAAAACATTCATATCTTGTTTATGTCGAATAGTCAATTTGTCAATTGAGTTAAACGAGCTTTAAATAATCAATTACGGTTACTATGATTTATTCTTTTCCTAAATCTATTATTTTGGTTGCCCTTCAACTGAGTCTGATCGGTGTTGCGCGGGGGCAGATTAGTCAGAAATATGAGTTGCCGCCTCCGGAGATCCTTCAATTGGCTGATGTTAAGCCAAGACCGGGAGTGATGGTTGATGATCAGGCGGTTTACATGGTGTTGACGCAACGCAATTCGATGTACAAGAGTCTGGCAGAGCTTTCGGAGGAAGAGTTCAGGCTGGCGGGGTTACGGATTAATCCGAACAGCTATGGTCCGAGCAGGTCGAATTATGTCAATAGTGTCAGCATAAAAAATATCCGGTCGGACCAGGTCATTCCGGTTACCGGTTTTCCTGCCGATGCCTTGCTGGCGAATTTTGTCTATTCGCCCGATCAGTCAAAGCTGGCCTGTTATAACAATATGGGAAAGAGTTTGGAGCTTTGGGTGATCGAGATCAAATATGCGCGGGCACAGAGAGTGCCCGGCATCCGGTTGAACGCTGTGACGGGTAACCCGATCTATTGGTTGGATAATAATAATATCCTGATCAAAGAGGTCGGGGAGAACGGTCCTGGTTTGATTGAAGAGGAGCCGATACCCGATGGACCGGTCGTTCAGGAAAGTAAAGGGGAAGCAGCACCCAACATCACTTTTCAGGATCTTTTGAAAAATCCTGTTGATGAGAATAATTTCGTTCATTTTGCATCGGTGAACCTGGTAAAGACCAATCTGAACGGAGGGAAGAAGGTGTTGTTGAAGAATGTCCTGCTCTCTTCGTGCAAGGTCTCTCCCGACCGAAAGATGTTTGTAGCCGAGCAGTTGAAAAAGCCTTTCTCATATGTTGTGCCTTACGATCGGTTTCCGGTCAATATCGCGGTGTATGACCTTGAAGGAAATAGGATATACAATGTAGCCGATATCCCGTTAACGGAAGAGATGTCGACAGCCTTTGATGCGGTGAGGAAGGGTATTCGGAACGTAAGCTGGAGGCCGGATGTGCCGGCCACCCTCTACTGGGTTGAGGCACTCGATGGGGGCGATCCCTCGGTGGAGGTGCTTCACCGCGACGCGGTATATTCGCTGGACGCGCCTTTTACAGGCCCCAAAGAGGAAGTCATCAGGACCACCAACCGGTTGAGTTCCGCGGTATGGGGAGGAAATGCCATCGCTATTTTTACGGACTATCGCTGGAAAGACCGCAACAGTAAGACCTATCTGCTCGATTTCAGTAAAACGCTTCCTATTTCAATGGTTCTGTTTGACCGTAATACGGAAGACCTCTATTCGGACCCGGGAAGCTTCGTGGTCAAGAGAAATGAATACGGCTTCTATTCTTTGCTGTTTTCGAAAGATAAGAGGAAGATTTTTCTGAGCGGGGAAGGGTATTCCCCACAGGGAAACCGGCCATTTATCGATGAACTGGACCTGGATAAGGGAAATTTACGAAAGCGGTTGTGGATGGCCGAAGGGAAATCGACCTATGAACGGATCATTGATGTTGTTGATATTGATCGTGGCATTCTTCTGACCTCGGTTGAATCGGTTACGGAGAATCCCAATTATTATCTTCGGAATATAAAATCGAAGATAGCGCCGGTGAGGGTGACCAGTTTTCAACATCCTTATGCCTCCTTTAAGAATGTGTATAAAGAACGGATTCATTACAAGAGGGAAGATGGGGTCGATTTAAGTGCAACACTTTATTTGCCTGCTGATTACGATCGTCGGTCGGGGAAGAAGCTGCCGATGATTCTATGGGCTTATCCCAGGGAATTCAAGAGCGCCCGTACGGCAGGACAGGTCAGTGTTTCGCCCTATGAGTTTACTTATCTAAGTTACGGGAGTCCGGTTTATTGGGCTGCAATGGGGTATGCCATCCTGGATGAGGCCGATTTTCCAATAATAGGAGAGGGGGACCGGGAACCGAACGATACCTATATCAAACAGTTGGTGGCTAACGCGAGAGCGGCCATCAATGCGGTGAACGCTTTGGGGTATATCGATCCGAAGAGGGTTGCCGTGGGAGGGCACTCCTACGGAGCCTTTATGACTGCCAACCTGTTGAGCCATTCCAGTTTGTTTGCCTGCGGGGTAGCACGGAGCGGGGCTTACAACCGATCGTTGACCCCGTTTGGTTTTCAGGCCGAGGAGCGTAATTTCTGGCAGGCCCCTGAGGTTTATGCCGAAATGTCGCCCTTCAATCATGCCGATAAGATGAAGACCCCCATTTTATTGATCCACGGATTGGCTGATGATAACCCGGGTACATTTACACTTCAGAGTGAGCGCTATTTTCAGGCGTTGAAAGGGAATGGGGCAGTAGCCCGATTGGTGTTGCTGCCTTACGAGAGCCATGGTTATGCTTCGCGGGAGAATATCATGCATGTTTTGTGGGAGCAAGACCAATGGTTCAGAAAATATTTAATGAATTAGGACTTTTTATAGGGATTAAATGTAATTGTTTTTTTTGACCGGATGGAGTTAAATCCATCCGGTTATTTTTTGGAGAGGTGTTGAACGATTGGTTACCTCAGTTATTTTCTTTTTAACATTCTTCTTCAATTGCATAACCATCCTGTACCGGCTCAGCGGGGGTGAATTTCAAACATTTATTGATAGCATTTATAAGATCCGCCGATTTTATTGGCTTGATTAAATAATGATCGCATCCGGCCTCTTTCGCTTTCTGCCTGTCCTCGGGTGAGATGAACGCGGATTGAATGATTACCGGTAAATCGGGACGCATCGATTTAATCGCTTTTGTCGCTTCAAAACCATTGATCAAAGGCATTTTCAAATCCATTAATACCATGTCGATCACTGGGTTCTTTTCAATGATATCAATGGCTTCAGCCCCGTTTTGGGCCAGGTGGGTCATAATATTTTCTTTTTGCAATACTTTTTGCAAATAACCCAGGTTGAATTCATCATCTTCTGCCACCAGGATATTTAGGGAAGAAAGCTTTGGAGCATATGTGCTAATCCCATTTATAGCAGTAATGGCCTTATTCAACGAAGGTTGAGGGTTAAGACTGAAGAAGAACCTGGAGCCTTTACCAACTTCTGATTCAAGCTTAATTTTTCCACCTAACAATTCCACATAGGCTTTAGCTATTGATAAACCTAGTCCGGCACCTTCATAATTTCGGGAGATAGAATTATCGCCCTGAACAAAACGTTTAAAGACCTTATCGTGGAGGTCTGGTTTGATCCCTGTTCCGGTATCCTTTACAAAAAACTCTATCCCCTCATTTTTTTTGCGGAATCCAAATTCGATATATCCACTTGGGGTAAATTTTATGGCATTTTTAACCAGATTAGAAAGGATTTGTCCCAGTTTAACCCGGTCGGTTATTAAGACGAGGTTTTTATTGGCCGGTTCGGTAACAAGGGAAAGGTGCAATCCTTTATTATCGGCTTCGGGTTTAAAGAAGGTGTAAAGATGATGCAACAGACTGTTCAATTCGGTTTCTTCCGGTCTTAATTCGATTTGACCGGATTCGATCTTTGATATATCAACAATATCGTTGATGATCTCCAACATGCGATGGCCGCTCTGTTCAATAACCTTTATATATTCCTGTTGATCTTCTCCGTTAAGCTTCGGGTCTTTAAGCAGTTCGGCAAAACCGAGGATTCCGTTCATGGGGGTTCTGATCTCATGGCTCATGTTGGCCAGGAAGGCTGATTTCAAGCGGTCGCTCTCTTCGGCTTTCTCCTTGGCTTTCAGCAATTCAAGCTCATATTTCTTCTTGGCCAGCAAGGATTCTTTTTCAAGCGTGATATCCTGGTAAATCACCTGAAACTGACTTTTTGCATCCCATTGAATTTCTTTTCTATGAACTTTAAGATGGCGAATTTCCCCGTCTTTTCTAAAGATGGTGATTTCATATTCCGGTTCGGTTGTAAATCCCTTTTTCCGAAGTCCTTTTCTTAACTGATGTTGATTATAACTTTCAGAAGAGTAATAATTTATTTTGGGTATTTTTTTGAATTCCTCAAGTGAATCGTACCCAATTAGATTCAGGAACGCCTGATTGGTATAAATGGATTCACCTTTTTCGGTTACGATACGGATCCCTAAAGGGGAACTTTCAAGGGAATTGCGGAAGTTTTCCTCCGATTGTTTTAGTGCAGCTTCAGTCTCGACACGATCGGTAATATCAAAAAATGTAATGACAGCGCCTATTGTTTTGTTCTCCTGAATGATCGGGTAGGACCAGTATTCGACAGGGAAACAGGTCTTATTGGCCCGCCAGAAAACCTCATCGGTGACATGGGCTGTTTCGAATTGTTGCAAAGCTTTGTGGACTTTACATTCCTCCTGAGGATGATAAGAGGAGTTGGCGTGGGAATGATGAATCAGATCATGCATGTTTTGACCTATCACCTCGGTTTCGTTGTTATATCCAAGTATCCGAATAGCCGATTGGTTGATGAAGGTGCAAATTCCATTATTGTCAATTCCATAGATGGCTTCGGCTGTAGAGTCAAGCAGGAGTCGGACCTGTTCATCTTTTGATCGGACGGCTTCGCTTGACAATTTTCGTTCAGTGATATCTTCGATATATCCTTCCAAATGAGAACAATTGCCTTTTTCATCGAGAACGCAATTTCCCCTTTCCCAAATCCATTTAATATTTCCCCGGGCATCTCTGATTTTATACTCGTGTTCAAAAGGAGTTCGATTGCTAAGGGCAACCTGCCACTTTTTACGGATCACTTCATCCTGATCCTGAAGGATCAGATCGTTGAATGAAACCTTGTTATTGTTTAGTAGTTCTTCAGGGTGATAACCGGTAATCCGGTAACATGGATCGCTGATATAATTCATTGTCCAATTGGCATCCATTTGACAACGGTAAACCATTCCGGGGAGATTGCCAATGAGGATATTGAGCTGTTTTCCCTTTTCTTCCAGAGCTTTCTCTGATTTTTTCCGTTCGGTAATGTCGAAATTAATCCCTTTGAGTTTGATCAACTGTTCATCCTGAATAACAGGGACTATGTTGTTTTGGATCCATTTGATTTTCCCGTCCGGTTGGATAATTCGTAATTCAAAGGTTGTCGGTTTCCGGGTTGCCAGAATTTCATTGTATTTAAGATCAAGGATCTTATGATCTTCAGGATAAATTATGCTTTTGAGTAATTCAAGGGAAAGTTTTACTTTCTTCCCGTTTAATCCGTATAAAGTATAGCAGTTTTCTGACCAGAAAGGTTTGTTCTCCCTGAGGTCAAATTCCCAGCTACCCATTTGGGCGATTTGTTGAGATTCCTCCAGCATGGTTTCCATTTCTTCCCGGTGTTCAATCTCCTTTTTGAGGTATTTGTTTTTCGCGATAAATCGCAGAATTAACAATAAAAGGAAAAAGGATAGGATCATCAGTATGGTTGATTTGGCAACCTCCAACATTTGACGTTTTTGCCAGGAAGCGGCATTGTAATCGATGCCAAAAACAGCCAAGGTTTCGCCGGTATGAAGGTCCTTCATAGGGACAAAGGCACTGATCCAGGTTCCCCACCTGTCGGTATAAGGTCCCAATATGAAACTCTTGCTTTCTGCAAGAAGTTTTGGCTCGAATGAAGGCGCTTCAGTATAGAGTTGACCGGGAGGAGAATAATCCTTTGAGGACTCCGGTTCTGAGTCTGCAATTATAATCACCATATTATCCTGTATTTGCAGTAAATAAGAAAAGCGGGCCTCCTGATTAACCTTGATGATTTCTTTTAATGTTTCTTTTAGTTTTAAATAAGAGTTTTGATTAAGATCCTCCTCATTGCCATGTAATGCAGAAATATTATTCACTGAAATTACAGCAGCAGTTGTACGGGCAAGCTTCAATGCTTCTTCTGAGCTTTCTTTTTTTACTTTGTTCCATGTAAATCCAATATACAGGATCCCAATAAAAAGGAAAGCTAAAAGAAGAATATATTCAGTAGTCAAATATTTTTTAGTCATAAGAAACAATATTCATATTGGAAGATGATTGTCTTCCGGTAAAAACGCTAAAATATTCAGAAAAATCCCGGTATAAAGAATTGTGTTTCGTGATTTTTGCAAAAATAGAATTTCCTTGAAATTATCCTAAGAACATGTATCATATTAGTATAATTCTAAGACATTAATAGTCAGGAATAATTGACAGTATCTGCACCCGGCATCATGTATCCGTTGTTCTTTCGGGTAAAAGACAGCAGAAAATAATTATAGGTCTATAAGCCCCCTTTCCATAACTAATTATGAAAAGGTTTTATAGTGTTACCTAATTTAACCTTTAACCCGGTATGGTTTCAAAGATAAGTTTTTTGGGAACATAATTGTTATGAATTATTCGAAAAATTTCAGGAGATTGTATTGCCTTATTTTACTTTGTATGAAGCAACGGTTGTTCAATTTCAGAGATTGATCTGATGACTTACCTCCTTCCCGAAATGAAATTCCACATGGATAGTTTCTGACAGCATATAAATCAGGTCAGAATGTCTTTTGTTTTTCTTCCCTGGGGCAATTGTCGTTTGATAATTTCAAGTAATTGTTCACGTCGTATGGGTTTGGCAATGAAATCATCGCATCCGGACAATTTGGCTTTACGTTCATCATCGGAAAAAGCATAGGCCGTTTGGGCAATAACCGGTAATTTTGGACGAATCTGTTTGATTTGTCGTGTTGCTTCGTAGCCATCCATAACAGGCATCTTAAGGTCCATTAGTACTAAATCCAATAGAGGGATTGATTTGACAATACGGAGCGCTTCTTCGCCGTTTTGGGCAAAATAAAGCTTTGTTTTCAGGTTATTTAATATTTTCGTTAAGAATTTCATGCTGTACTCATCATCCTCGACAACAAGAATGTGGAGTTGATTCCTCAATTCGGGATGATCTTCACGAGTGACGCTGGGGTTTGGTTGATCACCGGTTTTTAAATCGGGAACATCAAGGTTGAAGTAAAAAGTAGTGCCTTTGCCTTCTTCGGATTTCAGCCAGATTTTTCCGCCTAACATTTCAACATAGGCTTTAGAGATCGCCAGCCCTAAACCGGCACCTTCATAATTGCGCGATAAAGAGGTATCACCTTGAATAAACCGTTCGAAGATTTTTTCATGTTGTTTTGCCGGTATTCCGGTTCCGGTGTCTTTTACAAAAAACTCAATTTTATCTTCATTCTGAGTATACCCGAATTCGATGGAGCCAGTATTGGTAAACTTAATTGAATTTTTAATCAGGTTTGAGATTACCTGGCTTAGTTTGGTTCGATCGGTACTGAATACAGGTCCTTCATCTTGTTTTGAACCAAGGGATAAGGAGAGTAGCAAACCTTTATGGCTTACTTCGGGTCGGAAAAAGGTATAGAGGTGATGAAGCAAAAGGTTGATTTCAGTCTCTTCCATTTTAAGTTCCATCTGTCCGGCCTCTATTTTTGAGATATCGATAATGTCATTGATAATGTTAAGCATTCGCTGTCCACTTTGCTCAATGATCCCGATATACTCTTTTTGTTCTTCGCCTGACAATTTAGTGTCTTTAAGCAATTCGGCAAAACCGAGGATACCGTTCATCGGAGTTCTGATCTCGTGGCTCATATTGGCCAGAAAAGCAGTTTTCAGGCGGTCATTTTCTTCAGCTTTTTCTTTTGCTTTGATCAGTTCGCCTTCCTGCTTCTTTTTGTCGGTAATATCTTCACCAATGGATACGAAGTTTGTTATTTCCCCCATGTTGTTGGTGATGGGGGATATGGATTTATCAACCCAGAGGAGTTCTCCGTTTTTACGTTTATTGATCATTTCCCCGTGCCATATGTCGCCCCGGAGAATAGTGTCCCATAAATTTTTATAGAATTCGTTTGACATCACACCGGATTTAACCAGACTTGGTTTTTTCCCGATGGCTTCATCCGGAGTGTAGCCTGTCATTGTTGAAAACATTGGATTGACATATTCGATAGTCCCTTGGGCATTAGTTATGACAATAGAAGCCGGACTCTGTCTAATGGCTTCGGAGAGTTTTTTTAGCTCTTTCTCCGCTTTTGTTCTTTCGGATATGTCATGCACTATGGTGTAGATCAATTCCTTCTTTTTGATAAATATTTTCCCGCTGAAGATTTCTACATTCTTTAATTCATTATTTGCAAGTTTGTGCTGGACAATAAACTGTTTCAATCCTGTTCTTTGAACGGTTAGTATGTTATTTCGGATATCGTCGGTAGAGGCATTATCGATATCAAAAATTCTTTTAGCCAAAATATCATCATAAGGGTAACCGTAAAAATGGCATGCTGCCGGATTCGCATCCATGATCCTGCCCGTTTCCGGATCAATCAACAACATAACCGTATGGTGATTATTGAAAATGCTACGATATCGCTCTTCGCTTTCAGTCAGTTCTTTTTTTATGATGACGCTTTCTGTGATATCCTGAAAAGCGCCTTTTATTTTTACCACACTGCCATTTTCAACAACCGGTTGTCCAATGGTTCGAACCCATTTATGGATGTTGCGGGCGGTGACCATTTCAAGCTCAAGATCATAAGGTTTTTTCAATTCAATAGCCTCTTTAATGGCCTTTTCAAATTTCGTTTTTGAATCGTTGACATAAAACTGTAAACCCAGATCAACACTTGATTTTTCCTTTGGGTCAAGATCATGGATGCGGGCCACCTCCTCAGACCAAGTCCCTTTCTTTGTTTTGGCATCAAATTCCCAACCCCCAACCTTGGCAATTCTCCCGGTTTCAGTCAGCAACTCTTCCCGGTCCCTTAAGGTTTTCTCGATTTTAACTCTTTCAGTTATATCGTGTACAACCACCAATCTCGCGTCCCGATGATTATACCGGATACTTTGAGAGGATATTTCAACCTGTATTACTGTTCCGTTCTTATATTTATGCTTCCAGATACCTGAGTATTGAATTTTTTCTTTTGCGATAGCCAGGTTGTTACGTAATATGTCAAAATCTTCTTGTGGTCGAATATCGAAAATGGTCTTCGATAGAAATTCTTCTCTTGAATAGCCGTATTTTGCAATTGCATAATCATTTACAGCCAGGAATTGCAGCGACTCAACATCGTAAACCCACATGGGTTGTGGGTTCGATTCAAAGAGAAGGCGGTAATGGGCTTCGCTCATCCGTAAACGGTTTTCAGCTTCCCTTTCAGCAATCTGGTCACGGAAAACAAGGATCACTCCGGTAATCTTCCCCTGATTGTTTTTAAGAGGGGCACCACTGTCGGCAATGGGGATCTCTTTACCATCTCTTGAAATAAGCAATGTATGATTGGCCAATCCTATGATTATTCCTTCACGCAATACATTTTCCACAGGACTTTCAACGTTTTGCCTTGAATCTTCATTGATGATCCGAAATACTTCAGATAGGTTTTTTCCGACAGCTTCCTTTTCTTTCCATCCGGTAAGGTTCTCGGCTATGAAATTCATTCGCCTTATGATTCCCAGGTGATCCGTGGAAATTACCCCGTCGCCGATACTGTAAAGGGCAGTTCTAAACTCTTCTTCCTTTTCATTTAACTTTTCCCTGGAGTTGATCAGATCTTCAAAGATTTGTTTCTGTCTGACATTATAGATCCAGGCCAGGCCAGAGCCAAGCAACAGAATAAGTAAGACGACAGTAGTTAAAATAAGAGAACCACGATAATTAAGATCGGCAAAGGCTTCACTTTTATCAATCTTAGCAGTTAAAATCCATTGTGTGTTTTTTATGGGTAAGATTTGGGTTAGAACCTCTTCTCCCCTGTAATCTTCTCTGTCAACAATTGCATTGTTTTTCAAAGGTTGGAGAGTTTTTTTATCCATGAAGAGTTCTTTGTTTTTGATTGGAGTCCTGAAGTTAAGGGCGCTATTTATTCTGTGACGCAAATTGCTAAGTACGATGATGTCGTTCCCCTCAATTCTGACCAGATAGGCTTCGCAGGTCTTACTTGGGATAGGCCATGATTCGATCATCGGATAGAGATAATCCCCGGGATTGATCCGCATGACAAGGGCTGCTGTAGGCTCTGATCGGGAAGGACTCACAGAAACGGGAGCAATAAAATCAAGATGTATTTTTTTATGGTTATCGCAATAATATAGGTCTGAGAAGACCATGTGGTTATGGTTGAAGGTGGAATCGAGACATTCGGTAAAATGGTGGTTGTTTTCATCATCGGCATTATTTAGCGAAAAGATCACTTGCCTCTCTTTGTTGATGATGAGAATATCGTCATAATGGTGGTTTTTCTGAATGCTGGATAGTGATGAGTATAGTTTTTTATAGGCTTCCTGGTTTAGGGGGTCTGAGGTTAAACGTGCGATGTTTTCGATAATCTCATCCGTGGTGGAAAAATACTCGGTTTCCGATTTTCTTTCTTTAACCCAATTTTCTATCTGTTGTGCCTTCAGTTGAGCTATGGCATTAAGTTCCTCACCTTGTTCTTCTCTTATCGTTTCGCGGGTGTTTATATAATAGAACGCTCCTCCGGCTGCGAACAAGAGGGCAAAAACAGATAAGAGTAGAAAGATGTGTCGTTTTTTAATGTATCTTCTTTTTTCGCTCATAGCTACCTGAGGATTGTTCGGTGAACTTTTCAGAGTCTCAATCGTTCTGGCCTAAATCTTTCAAAATATACAAATAAATATTAAATAAATAGATTTTGTTAAGTGTTTTTTTGTGATAAAATTCTTGAGCAAGAACGGCAGTATTTAGGTTATATTACATTAATCTGATCATTTCATTTACTACATTTTCAATACCTTCGGCAATTTGGGCAATATTGGCGTTTAGCATATAGCAAGGAGTAGAGATTAATTTGTACTTGTCATCGATAATCAGTTCAGCGTGGTTGGTTCTATAATGAGCTCCACCTATTTTCTCAATCACCTCGATTGTCGGCTTATCCTGGCCAATAGTAACATCGGCTCCGGGCAATATTTTAGCCATTAAGACCGGCGAGATGCAGAGTGCTCCAATCGGGATTCCGGCTTCAACGGAGGAGATTACTGCCAGTTCCACTTCAGGATCAACGGTGAAATCAACCCCATCGAAAGCAAAGCTGCAGAGATTTTTTGCGACCCCGTATCCTCCGGGGAAAATTACCCCGTCGAATTTTTCAGCTTCATACAGGTTTATCGGTTTTATTTTCCCTCGTGCTATACGGGCCGATTCAACCAATACATTGCGGCTTTCATTCATCGTTTCACCCGTAAGATGATTGATCACCTGGGTTTGTTCTTTATCCGGTGCAAAACATTGGTAGCTTGATCCTGATTTCTGAATGGCAAGAAGAGTAAGTGTAGCTTCATGAATTTCAGCTCCGTCATTTACCCCGCAACCGGAGAGAATAACAGCAAATCTTTTAGGATTTTTCATCAGCGTTAAGTTTTGATAATTTCTGTAAATAAATAACATTCATTTAAAAAATCAAATATGCCGGGCTGTTTTATACGTAATCAATAATCAAATTTAATTATTACTGTCCGATAAAAACCTGGCATTCCGGGTCGCATGACTCATCGTTCTGGCTCACCCTTACTGTTTTGCCAGGATTCACCTTAATATGCGGGCTTTGTAATTCTGTCATAAGTAGAGTTTCCCTCAAAAAGAATTGGGGCATGATGCGATATTGACAGAGAGAAAATTTGTTAGTCGGGGCGCGACCGGGCGTTAACCTTTGTCCGCGGCGCGAGCATAGAGTCGCACTCCGACTTACTACACTACTGTCAATGGAAACTGCAATTTCCCCGACCGTAATGATTTCAATCCGGCCATCCCCGGTCTTTCTGTACTGTTTCTGTACAGCTTCTGTACTCTTTCTATACTATAATAGCACAGAAAGAGTATTTTAATTGTATTGAAACAGTTCTTAAAACAATAATCTGTCAGGACACGAATTAAATCCGAAGGGGCCAATGCCATCCCGGGAATGGTAGGGCCCTTAGTTTTTGTTCAGCGTGGTAATACAACTCAGGGTGTTTCCCGGGAAAATGGTTGGTATTACCGATTTTCCCTTTGAACCGGTGGGGTGATATAATTCTTAACGACTGAACGACTAAAAAAGAAAGGGGTTACTCCTGAAGGTAATTTGTATTACTAATTACAGAAATTGAAGGATTTTTTTCTCCTGTGATTTAATAATTGTGGAAGAATTGAATTGTATTTTTCTTCGGAAATCAACCATGAAAAATTCTTCTGTAATTATCATTTAGTTCCTGTTTTAGCTGATCAACCGGGATTCCCCTGAGCATGGCGGTTTTTTCGTATATCACACTGATATCGGCGTTGTATTCATCTGTTTCACAGAATAATGAAGATAGAGGGATGTGATTGATGGCCTGGCCTATTTTTGACCTTTCATCCAGGATTGATTTTCCGATTGAGAATAGAAAACCTTTTTGAATCAACTGTTTGGATAGTTCGATACCACCATTATAGCCATGAAGGATCATTTTTGCCGATGTTTTGGCGGTGGCAGCAATTAATTCGTCCCAAGCACCAACGCAGTGGATAATCAATGGTTTATCAGTTTTTTCAGCAATCAGCAGATGAAGATTAAATGAAACCTGTTGCAGTTGTAAATCGACTTTACATTTTTTATCTAATCCGGTTTCTCCCAATCCCACCAGATGAGGGTTTCGGACAGCAGCCTCCAGCATTTGTAAAATCTCTTCGCCCGAATAGTGATCGGCATGCCAGGGGTGGATTCCGGCTGAAAACGGGAAAGTGATCAATGCATTATAATCCTGAAGAAAAATATTGCGTACCGCAACTATATCAGATCGCAAAGCGGTTTGGTGAGTATGTATATCAATAAATGGTACCATCCTGAAAAAGATCGGTTTTATCAAAAGTAATCATTATTTTAGTATCTGAAAGAATGATGGAAAACAGAAACGTACGGGATGACGAAAATAGAAATAAGTGAGGAGATTAAGTTAAAAATACCCCAACTGGTTTTGGGTTGTATCGAATGTGACGTGATCCTTGACGAAGAAAACCAGGAACTTTGGGATGAGATCGGGAAAGTCTGTAAAATAATATCGAATGATCATGGTTTGGGCGATATCAGTTCCCATCCGGCTATAGCCGCAAGCCGCAAAGCTTACAAGCTTTGCGGGAAAGATCCGGCGCGCTATCGTCTTTCCTCCGAGGCTTTGATGCGGAGGGTGGTGAAAGGATTAGATCTTTACAGGATCAATAATGTCGTTGATTTGGTCAATCTCGTTTCATTGAAAACCGGGATGTCGATCGGAGGATTTGATTCGGAACAGATTCGGGGGGAAGTGATTTTTGGAATAGGGACAGCGAATGAACCTTATGAGGCTATCGGAAGGGGAGAGCTGAATATTGAATTTTTGCCGGTCTTCCGCGATGCGGTATCAGCCTTCGGAAGCCCGACCAGTGATTCAGTCAGGACCTGTGTTACTAATAAAACAAAACGTTTTCTGATGGTTATTATAGGTTTTTCCGGTGAAAGTGCCACTGTAGCGGCAATGGAGCTGGCTGTGGAATTTCTCCAAAAATATGCCGGAGCAAAAAATACCGAGCAAGCCTTATTACGATAAAACTGTTTTTAACCAGCAAAGCTATATCTTTGTGAAACAATAAAGCGAAAATTAAAATTTATCATCAGTGAAGTATATTGCAAAGTTTATATTGAAAGTGTTGGGATGGAAAGTTGTAGGGGGAGTTGCTCCTGTGCCGAAATGTATTATCTTGGGTGTTCCGCATACATCAGCCTGGGATTTTGTGATTTCCTGGCTTTTCTATGCTTCTGTTGGAGGAAAAGCGAATATCATGATTAAGAAGGAGTTTTTCTTCTGGCCTCTGGGTTATGTGGTAAAAGCGATGGGGGGTATTCCCGTTGATCGTGCCAAAGGCGCAAGCCTGGTCAAGCAAATCGTGGATGAGTTTAAAAAACGGGAAATCATGCATCTGGCCATTGCCCCGGAGGGAACCCGGCAACCTACTACCAGGTGGAAAGGCGGTTTTCATACCATTGCCAAGGCGGCAAATATTCCGGTGTACTATGGTTTTTTTGATTGGGGCAGGAAAGAGGTTGGATTTATCGAACAGGTTGAATTGACTGATGATATGCAGGCTGATTTGAAAAAAATCAGGCAATGGTATAAAGACAAAGGAGTAGTGGGTAAATATCCTGAACTTTTTACAACCGGGGATGATTTAGAATAAATGAATATCGAAAAGACAGATAATCTGAGGGTAACTCTGGCCCAATTGGATATTGTTTGGGAAAATCCGGCTGAGAACAGGAAGAGGTTGAATCAACTCCTTCCTTCTCTACAGGGGAAGAGCGACCTGATTATTCTGCCGGAAACCTTTACCACAGGTTTCTCCATGGATGTTAAAGGTTTGGCTGAACCGATGGATGGACCCACTATTAGCTTGATGGAGCACCTTTCGTCAGTTACTGGTGCGGCCATTGGCGGGAGCCTGATTATCTCGGAAGATGGATTATACTATAACCGTTTTGTTTTTGTTCAACCCGGGGGCGAAGTGAAATTTTATAATAAGCGCCATCTCTTTTCGATTGGTGGTGAAGATAAATCATTTCATATCGGTCTCGAAAAAGTAGTCATTGATTATCGGGGATGGCGTATCGCCCCGTTTATTTGTTATGATTTGAGGTTCCCGGTTTGGTGCCGTAGCCACAATGAAGTGGATCTGATGATCTTTTCTGCCAACTGGCCGCAAGCACGGATTGATGTGTGGGAGACCTTATTAAAAGCCAGGGCAATTGAAAATCAGGTATATGTGGCTGGTGTCAACCGGGTTGGTATGGATGGGAATAATATTAGCTATAATGGTAAAAGCCAGATGATTGATCCAAGGGGAAATATTTTGATTAGCGAGATCAATGCTCATGAAAAAATGTTGACGCATACGATATCTTTGACCGCGCAGCAAGAATTCAGGGAAAAGTTCCCCGTTGTGCTTGATGCCGACTCCTTTGAGTTGCTTTAGTTAGTCCAAACCGTTCCAGCTTATTAATTGATTCAGAGGTTTTCTTTTTTTCTCAGGTGTCTCAACATTTAAGGGATAACCGAGTGGTACCAGGGCTATTGGTTCGAGATTCGACGGGAGGTCAAACAAGTCGGATACCATTTCCGCATTGAAATTACAAATCCAACAGGAACCAATACCTTCTTCGGTAGCGGCCAGCATCAGATGGTCGATGGCAATGGTTACATCTATATCTGTATAATCTTTTTGGTCGTTTGGACGATGCCAGCCGCGGTCGTGATCGCCGAGGGCCACCAGACAAACCGGTGCCGTCTTGAACCAATCGCGGGGATAGGCTTCGTGCAGTTGCTTTAATAGAGATTCATCGGTGACCACAATAATTTTCCAGGGTTGAAAATTAACGGCAGAAGGCGCAATCCTGGCAGTTTCAAGGATACGAACGATGCTTTCTTTTTCAACATTTTTTGAATTGTAACTTCTTACGGAGTATCGGCGGGAGGCAAGTTCTTTGAAGCTCATCATGGCATTGGTTTATATACGATCTTTTGATGGTTGACCGATCAACCAAAACAAAGTTAATAAAGATTCGCAAACAGTCAAAGGGCAAACAATTCGGGCTCATTTCCTAAAAAATAAAGAGGAGGCTCTGTAGTTAAACCTTGGAAAGAGAAATAAATGTTAATAATTCTGTTGAATGACAAATCATTGTGTTGTTGTGTGGTGAAATATTTACCTTTGCGGGCTCTTTTATTGAAGAGAATTACAGGAAATAAAAACAGGAAGAATTAAGCATGATTACAGTTTCAAATTTGGCGATTCAGTTTGGTAAGAAGCCATTATTTCAGGATGTTAACCTTAAATTTACTCCCGGCAATTGTTACGGTGTGATTGGGGCTAACGGAGCAGGAAAGTCAACTTTTTTACGGATTATATCGGGAGAAGTCAACTCAACAAAAGGATTAGTGTCATTGGGCCCTGGTGAAAGATTGTCTGTTCTTAAGCAGAACCACTATGGTTATGAAGAACATACTGTTCTGGATGCTGTATTAATGGGTTTCGAAGAGTTATGGAACATCATGCGGGAAAAAGATGCCCTATATGCCAAGAGTGATTTTTCCGAAGCTGACGGTTTACGTGCGGCAGAACTGGAAGAAAGGTTCGCTGAAATCGATGGATGGAATGCCGAAAGCGATGCGGCTATGCTGTTAAGTGGCTTGGGTATTAGAGAGGAGTTTCATCACCGTTTGATGAAAGAGTTAAGTGGTAAGGAAAAAGTGCGTGTTCTTCTGGCCCAGGCTTTGTTTGGCAAACCGGATAACCTGTTGCTCGATGAGCCAACCAATGACCTTGACCTGGATACAGTGATGTGGTTGGAAAATTACCTGGCCAATTACGAGAACACGGTTCTTGTTGTTTCGCACGACCGTCACTTCCTCGATTCGGTTTGTACCCATACCGTAGATATTGATTTTGGTAAAATTCAATTGTTTGCCGGTAACTATAGTTTCTGGTACCATTCCAGTCAATTGGCCCTGCGTCAGCAGCAAGCCCAGAATAAAAAGGCTGAAGAGAAAAGAAAAGAGTTAATGGAATTTATTTCCCGGTTTAGCGCCAATGTGGCAAAATCGAAACAGACTACCAGCCGTAAAAAGATGTTGGAAAAACTGAATGTTGATGAGATTCAGCCATCAACCCGTAAATATCCGGGGATCATCTTCACTCCCGATCGTGAACCGGGCAACCGTATTCTTGAGGTAAAAGGTCTTTGCAAGAGTATCAACGGCGAAGTATTGTTTAAAGATCTTGATTTTACGGTTGAGAAGGATGAAAAAGTCGTCTTCCTTTCTCATGATCCCCGTGCCATGACCGCCCTTTTCGAGATCATCAACGGTAAAGATAAAGCCGATTCGGGAAGCTATATCTGGGGACAAACCATTACAAGTGCCTATCTGCCTCTCGATAATTCAAACTTTTTCAATAACGATTTGACCCTGGTGGATTGGCTTAGCCAGTATTCCGATGATACAAGCGAGTTTTATATCCGCGGCTATCTGGGAAAGATGCTCTTCTCCGGTGACGAGATTTACAAGAAGACAACCGTCCTTTCGGGAGGTGAAAAAATGCGGTGCATGATTTCACGAATGATGTTGAAAAATGCCAATGTCCTTGTCCTGGATAACCCTACCAATCACCTTGATCTTGAGTCTATTCAGGCTTTTAACAACACCTTGACCAACTTTAAGGGGAATGTGCTGATGGCTTCGCACGACCATGAGTTTATTCAAACAGTGGCCAACCGGGTTATTGAATTAACGCCAAATGGAATAATTGACAAGATTACTGAATACGACGATTATATTTCAAATGAGGAGTTGAAAGAGCGCCGAAATAGTCTTTACGGCTTATAGATAAAAGGCTTAAATATCTGTTAAGCTATTTTAATGTTTTTTTTTAATCTGATATTGAACAAATTGTCTTATTTTTGTCCTGTAAAATCATAAAAATTATAAAGATGAAAAAGATTCTTTACCTGATTCTCGTTTCGGTTGTTGTTCTTACAACCGGTTGCAACAAAAAAGAGATTGCTCGTTTGCAGGCGCAGCGTGATAGTCTTTTGGCCGTTGGTAGCTCTAAGGATGCAAGCTTGGTTGAATTTGTTGATGCCTTCAACGAAATTCAGGCCAATCTCGACACAATCAAACAAAAGGAGATGGTGATCGATAATACAGCCAAGGGGACAATGGAGGTTAAAGGTTCGAAGAAAGAACAGATTCAAAGTGACATTAACTACATCTACAATCTTCTTCAAAAGAACCGTCAGTTGGTCGCTCAGTTATCTGATAAATTGAAAAAATCCAACAAACAAACTGCTGAACTGCAAAAAATGATTGATAATCTGAACAAGATGATCAGTGAAAAGGATGCTCAGATTGCCCAATTGACCGATGAACTGGGTAAAATGAATATTAAAGTTCAGGATCTGACCCGCGAAGTTGGTAGTCTGAATACTTCTGTAAGTAACTTAACAACTGAAACCCAGCAGAAACAGCAGGTGATCGAAGAGAAAACTACTCAATTGAACACTGCTTACTATGTGATTGGAACTACCCGCGAGTTGAAAGATAAGAATATCATCACTAAAGAAGGTGGTTTTATTGGTATCGGACGTTCTAAAGATCTTAAAGACCAGCTTGACCTGAGTTACTTCACCCGCGTTGACATTACCAAGGTGAACGTAATCCCGATCATGAAGAAAAAGGTCGCCATCATCAGTTCACATCCTGCCAATTCATATAAAATTACCGGCGAAAACACCGCTGACAGCTTGGTAATCACTAATTCCAATGAATTTTGGAGTGTTTCGAAAGTGTTGGTCATCAATGTTAAGTAAGAGTATTCTGCTTGATAATGAAATAAGAAAACCGGTCCAGCCACCGGTTTTCTTATTTTATGCAGAATAGGACTTAACCGGAAAGATGAAGAGAAAAGAATTAGTGCTATACGGTATTTGACCTTTCCTGGGAAAATTGATGAGCGTTAGACTTCAATGGAAATCGATAGGATATACTTGATTCATGAGTGACCTCCTGCTACAATCCGAAGAATTTTGATATTTAGAACGAACCAACGCCAGGCTTGCCATGGGATAAAGGTACGCCAAAACCGGGTAGCCTTTGTTGGCATGGGTGAGTAGGACTCATTTGAATAGGCTGAATTTCTGTTTGATTTAGTATCCATGGCTCGAATTATTCAAATTGCTAATAGGATATTTTTCTTATTCTGGTAATAGCCACCAAAAAGGATAACCTTTCGCTTTATGCAAAAACATGTAATGCATAAACCATTTTAGCCAATGCCCGGCTAATCCTGCTTCACCTATAGTATAGGAAAGGTCTCTCCCATATTCTGGATATTTATCCCAATCCTGAACAATGGGGAAGACTGTCATCGTAGCTGCTGCCCCGTGAATCATTCCATAACCGGCCGAGACAATACAGGCTGCACCCATTTGGGCCATGGAAGCTTTATGGCGCATTAAAGGTCTTCCTGTTTTAATCCATTCCACAATATTGTCGGCAATAATTTTCCCGATAACCGCTGAAGGCATCCCTGTTCGTGGTGGAGCAGGGAAAATAGCGGTTCCACCAGGAGTGAACATCGGCTTAGAAATGGCGTGCGGGGGAGCAAAAGCAATTCCTGCGGCAAAAATATTTCCGTATTTCGGATGTTGATAGGTCGAAGGCCAGTCGTTTGCACTCCATTCTTCAAACGGTTTTTTTGTATAGTCGGCATCCACCTTCATAAATCCGTTTGGGGCAAACAGAATATCGGTGATGTCATTGCCGGATTTATCATAGCCTTTGAGTCCGTGACCGGTGAAGGATGGGATCAGCATGGCAAAATCAAAATCTTCTTCTCCCAGGCTTCCATCCAGGGTCTCATAATAAAGTCGTCCGGATTCAATTTTCTTTACACCTGCCCGTTTGATCCAGGATATATTTCTTTCACGTAGGAAGGATTCGGCGAATGTTTTGGTATTCGTAATATATCCTCCTCCTTTAATAAAAGCACCTCCCATGCCGAAATCGCCCAATTCATATTCATTGGTGATCCATTTAAGTTCAGCCATGTGGGAGAGTTTTTTTCGTTCAATTTCGTAGGCCACATTCAGGATATATTCAAATGCAGCTCCCTGACAGGTGGCCATGGGATGCCCCATCCCTATAAGGAACTTTTGTTTTTCACCTTTTCCCATACGTTCGATCGATTCCTTGAGCTTTTCCCAGGCCTTAGCTGCATGGTCATAGGTACAAACCGATAATGTATATTTATTGGGGCCTAATCCCTCGGTTGCTTCAAAGTTGAGTTTCGGCCCGGTGGCATTGATCAGAAAATCATATTCTATTTTCTCTTTTTGACCTTCCTTTCCCTGACCCGTATATTCGATCAAAACAAATCCTTTTTCTTCACCTTCCCCTCCTTCGGGGTAAATTGCCAAAGCTTTAGCCTGTTTATAAATAATTCCGGCTTTATTATACCGCTGATCAAGCCGAAACCGGACCTGATCGATGGTCATACGGCCAACACCAACCCATATATTCGAAGGAATCCAATGATAATAAGCTGTTGGAGCAACCACAACTACTTCATGATTTTTTCCCAACCTTCTTTTCAAAAGAGTAGAAGCAGTATGGCCGGCAATCCCGGCTCCAAGTACGATGACTTTTGCCATAATTCTTCACTATTAGAAATTAATAAATAACTCTTCGTATTATTTAATTTCCCTTAAAGGATGTTCTCTTGAAGAATAAATTAACTTGAGGAATAGCTTTGAACGAGTTAATATACAATTAATTTGTCAATTTTATTTATTTTAAGGCAGATATTTGGAGAAATAAAAAAGGAGAAACCAAGCTGATTTCTCCTTCCAATTCATTAACAAATGTTCTGTTCATTTGAATTCCGCCTTGCAGTAGTTGATTTCGTATGCATCGTATCGATTCTTCTGGCTTTGCATCCGATCTTTAAAGCTGTCGTAATCTCTTGATTCTTTAGGAGACCAAACCACTTCGGCTAATGCGGCTGCACGCGGATAGGCCATATATTCGACCTGTTCGGGAGTCTTCATATATTCAGTCCAGACATTACCCTGAGCTCCCAAAATGAATCTCGATTCGGATTTGGTCAATTCTTCCGGCACTGGTTCATAGTTATAGACTTTTTCCAGAGGGGTATATCCACCGCTCGCTAAAGGTTCTTTCTTTGGGTCAGCCTGGTAATGATCGAAATAGCAGTAATTACCAGGGGTCATCACGACATAATGCTGAAGTCTTGCCGCCAGGATCCCTCTTTCTGTTCCCCTCCACGACATCAATGCCGCGTTAGGGGCTAATTCCCCGTCCAGGATTTCGTCCCATCCAATAAGTCTCTTGCCTTTTTCATTCAGATATGTTTCTATCCGTTGGACGAAATAGCTTTGAAGCTCCTGCTCACTTCTCAAACCTTCCTCACGTTTCCGTTGTTGGCATAACGGGCATTTTTTCCAGGCCCCTTTCGGACATTCGTCACCGCCGATGTGGAAATATTCGCTGGGAAAGAGCGGAGCTACCTCATCGATGATATCCTGGAGAAAAACAAACGTAGTGTCTTTTCCCGCGCAAAACGCATCATCGAAAACACCCCAGCGGGTGGCCACCTCATAAGGCCCTCCGGTACAACCATACTCGGGATAGGAGGCCAGCGCGGCCAGGGCATGTCCGGGCATTTCAATCTCGGGAACTACAGTCACATATCGCTTTGCCGCATAGGCAACTATTTCCTTTATATCCTCCTGGGTGTAGTATCCACCCTCCGGAGTGCCATCATAATTTTGAGAATTACTGCTATGCCCGGTCAGGGTCTCTCTTCTGGTTGAACCGACATCGGTCAATCGTGAATATTTTTTTATCTCGATTCTCCAGCCCTGATCATCGGTTAAATGCCAGTGAAAGGTATTTAGCTTATGCATAGCCATATAATCGATATATTTCATAATGAACTCTTTAGGCATGAAATGACGGCATACATCGAGATGAAGCCCTCGCCAGGCAAAACGGGGAGCATCTTTTATTTCCACAGAGGGTAAAACCACTTCCTCTGCTTTTTGTCTGGTCGACGGCATTAACTGTATAATTGTTTGGATCCCGTAGAATAACCCGTTCGGGGCCGACGCTTCAACAATAATCCCGTTTGTGGTTACCTTAAGATGATAACCTTCCTTCCCGGTTCTCATTGACGGATCGAGCTTTATAAAAACCGACTTGCGGGGGGCGGTTACGGAATAGTTGACCTCCTTGTTTTCAATGCCATAAAAAAATTCGAGATGACTGCTCAAAAAGGAGGCCACATTCTTCATCTCCTCACTCTCATTGTTTATCAGTATTCTCGTGTCCGAATCGAATGTGAAGGTGCCTTCCATGTTGACCATCTCGGCGGGCTGGGGAATAATTTTCGCATCGGGTCGAAGCGGCGGTTCACTGCAGGAAAATAAACCGCAGGTAATGGCCAGGGCAGTCCATGTCATTAATGGTTTCATACTTGTCTATTTGTATAGAAATGTTTTCGGGGCTAAAATTACAAATTTGGATCATGCCATTGAAAGTTTTTATTAACCATATCATCTTTCGGGATACGTTCTTTTGATCATGTTTTTTAGTGTTTACAATTTTTTAATATGGGATTTTGATATTTTTAATGTGCTGAAAAATAGTGTTGTAGGTGTATATGTGACGAAAAGTCGCGGATTTGTCTGTCGAAACTATTTAGAATGATTCAAAAATATTTGGATTTTTGATTTCAGATTTCTATGTTTGCGAAAGAGTCAATCAAATTATTTGGATAAAGAATAGTTCAAAGAATGAAAAAGGGAATTAATACATATGCAGCCTTAGTTAACGGACAACAGCCCTGTTGTACCGTCGTTGCATCTGCCCCTTTCTTTATGCCAGCCATGCCTATGTTTATGCGATAGCCTTCTTACGGGCTACCACCTGTTTGAAGGCTTCTCCGATCAGTCCTGAAGGACTAAATCAAGCTCATTTATTTTTTTTCTAATATTTTATGTTATGCCGAAAATTGTAGTAAAATTCGGCGGATCCAATCTCAAGTGCAAAGAAGATATTGCACGCGTGGTTCAGGTCGTTAAAAATTATGAACAACCGCTGGTGATTGTGGTATCCGCATTTTACGGGGTGACCAACTACCTGATCGACGCTCTCGAGAAAGCCCGACGCGATGAACAGGTCGCGCAGCAATGTGTCGATTATCTCTACCAACTAAAATTCGAATCGCTTGAACTGCATTTTACAAATGAACAGTTAAAGAGCCAAACTTTGGAAAGCATTAATGTGCTGCTTTCTGAATTAAAGAACTATCTGCACGGTATCGCACTGACCGGCGATGCTTCAGCAGCTCTTGAAGACCACGTTCTCTCGTATGGCGAAAAGCTCTCAGCGATCTTCCTGAACGGGATTCTGGCCGACAACGCCATTCCTACCCAGATACTTTTCCCCGAAACCTTTGGTTTAATTACCGATGGCGAATACGGAAACGCCTCCGTCGATTTTCCCAAATCCATCCAACAGGTCAGAGCAGCCTTTGCCGATGAAAAAGTATTTGTCGTCCCCGGTTTTTATGGCGTTTCGCCGGAAGGGAAGACCACGCTGCTGGGACGCGGAGGCAGCGATTATTCGGCCGCCTCGCTGGCCCGCTGCATCGGTGCTCCTTCGCTCGATATCTGGAAAGATGTGAACGGATTCCTAAGCGCCGATCCCAAACTGGTCGACCGTCCAAAGCTGATCGGAAAACTCTCCTATACCGAAGCCGCCGAACTAGCTTATTTCGGGGCTAAGATCCTTCATCCAAGGACAGTTGAGCCATTGATCGACCCACATATTCCCGTACGGATTTTTAATATCTATGGCGAACTGAATGTTGATCAGCCATTAACCATTGTCAGTAACGAAAAGAGTGTCTGTAAGGGAGTCATTAAAAGTGTTACCTACAGCGACGATTTCGGGATTCTTAAGCTTAAAGGTCCGGGTGTCGGTCTGAAACCTGGAATCCTGGCTAAAGTCACCACCGCCTTGCACCATGCCGGAATCAACATCAGCTCGGTGCTGACCTCTCAAATCTCCATCAATATTCTATTGGCAAAGAAAGATTTGCAGAATGCTTATGCCGTGGTGAGTGCGATCGAACTTACGGCGGTAGGGAAGTTGCAGATCGCCGATGATATTGCAGTCATCGCTGCTGTTGGTCACGGAATCACAGATAACTATGGCATTGCCGCCCGGATTTTTACCTCGCTGGCCGATAAAGGAATTAATGTTATCATGAGTTGTTCGGGCGCTTCACCCATCGTCAGCTACTTCCTCGTCAAGACCGAGGACCGCACCCAAGCCGTGGCGGCCATCCATCACGAATTTTTTGAAAAGGAATAATTAAATATCAATCAGTAATAAATCAATTAAAAGTAAAAGCTATGAGTACTCAAAATCCAAAATTCGAAACGTTGCAAGTCCATGCCGGACATACCCCAGATCAGGATACGTTATCCAGGGCCGTGCCAATTTACCAGACCACCTCTTATGTCTTTAAAGATGCCGAACATGCGGCCAACCTTTTCGGTCTGAAGGAGTTTGGGAATATCTACACCCGACTGATGAATCCTACCACCGATGTGTTCGAAAAACGTATCGCCGCCCTCGAAGGGGGAGTAGCTGCCCTGGCCGTTGCTTCAGGCCATGCCGCCCAGTTTATCACCATTACCAATATTGCCGGTGCAGGCGATAATTTTGTTTCCTCACCTCATCTTTATGGAGGATCTTTCAATCAATTTAAGGTCACTTTCAAAAATATCGGCATCGAAGCCCGTTTTGCCAAGGATATTGAACCCGAAAATTTTGAGAAGCTGATCGATGCGAAAACCAAAGCCATCTATCTCGAAACAATCGGCAATCCCAGCTTTTCAGTGCCTGATTTTGAAAAGTTCGGCGCGCTGGCCAAAAAATACGATATCCCGCTGATCGTCGACAACACCTTTGGTTGCGGCGGAGCACTCTTCCGCCCGCTGGAGCATGGGGCCAATATCGTGGTAGAGTCAGCTACCAAATGGATTGGCGGTCACGGTTCTTCGATTGGTGGGGTCATCATCGATGGCGGAAATTTCAACTGGGGCAACGGCAAATTCCCTGCTTTCACCGAACCTTCCGAAGGTTATCATGGATTGAAATTCTGGGAGGTATTCGGAGCCGATGGCCCTTTCGGGAATATCGCCTTCATCATCAGGGCCAGGGTGGAAGGCCTTCGCGACTTCGGTCCTTCCATCAGCCCGTTCAACTCCTTCCTGCTGATCCAGGGACTGGAAACCCTTTCGCTCCGTGTTGAACGTCATGTTCAGAACACGCTGGCCCTGGCCAAATGGCTGGAAAAACACCCGAAGGTAGAATCGGTCAATTATCCGGGACTCGAAAGCAGTCCCTATTACGCCAACGCGAAAAAATATCTTCCCAAAGGGGCCGGCGCCGTTCTTTCCTTTATCGTGAAAGGTGGAAAAGAGAATGCCAAACAGGTGGTAGGTAATCTTCAGTTGGTAAGTCATTTGGCCAATGTCGGCGATGTACGTACCCTCATTATTCAACCCTCCGCCACCACCCATCAGCAGTTGAGCGATGAGGAGCAGTTAAAAGCCGGGGTCGAAGCCGCTCAATTGAGGGTCTCGGTGGGGATCGAACATATCGACGATATCATCGCCGATTTTGAACAGGCGTTGGCGGAAATTTAAATTTAATGGCCTGTTAGTACATTGTAATTAAGCAAATTAAAAGATTATCCAATATGAGTAGATTACTGAATTTTTCGACACAAGGAGAGAGTGCAAGCGCCACCAAGTTTGTGGCCAGTTCGAGAACCTTTGATTTCGTGGTCGATGAACCACCGGCATTGGGCGGGACCGACCATGGCGCCAACCCGGTAGAATATCTGCTGGCCGGATTTGCAGGCTGTCTGAATGTCGTCGCCCACCTGGTGGCTAAAGAACAGGGTGTTCAGTTGAAATCGCTGAAAATAAATATCGAAGGCGATATCAATCCGGCACGACTGCTGGGATTGTCCACCGATGAACGGGCCGGTTTTCAAAGTCTGCGGGTGACCCTGGTCCCCGAGAGTGATGCTGCGCCCGAGGCGCTGCTAAAATGGCTGGAAACCATTGAAGAGCGTTGCCCGGTAAAAGACAATCTGGCCAACAAAACGCCCCTGCATATCACGATAGCAGCTTAAACAAAAACTGTGTCAAGATGGTTGAATAACAGGTTGGGCGCCCTAAAAAGCGCCGGCCTCTCTTTTACGTTAATACTCTAAAAGAAAAGATCATGCCGTTAAATCTACCCGATGGCCTTCCTGCCATTGACCTGTTGAGAGAGGAAAACATATTCGTGATGAACGAGAGCCGCGCATCGCATCAGGATATTCGTCCGTTAAAGATTTTGATCCTCAATCTGATGCCTCTGAAAATTGCCACGGAGACCGATCTGTTGCGGTTGCTTTCCAATTCTCCGCTGCAACTTGAAATCGATTTTCTGCAAATTGAAGGGCATATTTCGAAAAATACTTCCATGGATCACCTGAATGCTTTCTATCATACCTTTTCTGAGATTAAACAACAGAAGTATGATGGCATGATCATTACCGGCGCCCCGGTCGAACATCTTCCTTTCGAAGAGGTGGACTACTGGAAAGAGATCTGCGGGATCTTTGATTGGGCCGAGAAAAATGTGACCTCCACGATGTTTATCTGTTGGGCTTCGCAGGCCGGGCTCTACTATCATTATGGCATTCCCAAATATCCGCTGAAAAAGAAGATGTTCGGGGTCTTTGAACACCGAACGGCCGATAAAAAGCTCCCTCTTTTCCGTGGCTTCGACGATCAGTTCAGGGCCCCTCATTCCCGTCATACGGGCATTAAAGCGGAGGATATTGCCAAAGTTGCCGGAGTCGAAGTGGTTTCTGCCTCCGAAAAGGCGGGGGTCTATATAGCTGTCGCTAAAAAAGGGAAACAGATCTTTATTACCGGACACCCCGAATACTCGCTGCGAACGCTCGATCGCGAATACAAGCGCGACCTGGATAAAGGTTTGCCGATCGAGAAGCCGGTAAATTATTATCCTGAGAACGATCCCTCGAAGCGCCCGGTATTAAGCTGGCGGTCACATGCCAACCTGCTGTTTTCCAATTGGCTCAATTACTACGTCTACCAGGAAACGCCTTACAATATCGAGGATATCGACTGATTATTACACCGGATCCATTCAACAAATCAAATCATAAAACGCCCGGAGAAGAAGCTCTTTCTTCCCCGGGCGTTATTATATGTCCCCGATCGTGAAACTTTTGGTTCAACAGCCTACCGAACCATCAATTGAGCTGAAATGAGTCGGATGGCACACTTCCGTTTTTTATCCTGATATTTTTCCCTTTGTTTCATTCACACTTCACCTGACCAATGCCGGATGAAGGCAATATCAGGGCTATGGATTAAATGTGCTAATGAGGTATTTTTACCGTAGTTTATTCGTTAAGAAACGAACAAAGTACGAACAAACTACGAACAAAGTACGAACAAACCCCTGCTTTGGTATAGCTTTGGTTTGACCTTGATATGGGAAACAGAGGTGACTGATCAACAGTAGAAAACTCACAAAAAAGAGATCGGGCCAGATGAATTTGGCTTCAGAAAAGGGGATTTCAGAGGATTAAAAAAGCTATTTTACCGGTTTGCCTTCGAAGAACTGATCTTCTTCGATCTTCCGGATACGGTCAATGGCATATTTCTTTAAGCTTTCGCTAAGCGGTTGTCCTGTCATTTCTTTGGCCAGATAAGCCTGATAATAGCGGAGTGCCGGAGCCTTATCTTTTTGATACTCTTCGTAGGTGGTCGCGATTTCGAAGAGAACCTCATTTTTTGTCGTATCGAGCTCATACGATTTTTGCAGCGCTTCGATGGCTTCCTTAAAATTACGGTTCAGACCATACACCAGTCCCAAATGGTGGTAAATATCAGAGAGATAGGGTGGACGAGAGAGTTCGATCGAAAAGTTGATATATTGGATGCTTTGCGGATAATCGGCCAGACTCTTGTGGCAGAGGCCTATATAAAAGGCGGCCAGCGGGTCGGTAGGCATCAGAAAATGATAGCTCTCGAGCAGCTTCAACCCTTCCGCTTCGCGTTTCTCGAAATAATAGGCTACTCCAAGGCTTTTACGGACATCGGGGAGGGTGTCATTCTTTTGAAGCCAGAGCTCGTAGGTTTGAACTGCTTCGTGGTATTTCTTCATTTCGAAACGGCTGTTCGCCAGTTTCAGTAACAGACCGGGGTTTTCGGGGAAGACGGTCAGTCCTTTTTCCAGTACGGCGAGGGCCGGCTCCGGTTTATTCTTCCTCTGGTAGATGGTATTAAGGTTGATGTAGGAGGAGATATCCCGTGGATTTTGTTCGATCACCTTGTTGTACAGCGCGATGGCTAAACTGTCGGCCCCGATGTTATAGGCGCAAAAGGCCAATTGTTTGTTGAAATAGATATTTGAGCTGTCGGACCGGTAGATATCGCTCAGGATTTGGAAGGGTTTCCTGTAGAGTTTCAGATTGATATAAGCACGGGCCAGCTTTCCGCCCGTGACCGCATTGGCGCTGTCGCGACTGTAGGCTTTTTCGAAATAGGAGACGGCATCTTCGTAATTCCCCAATGTATTGTGGGTTTCAGCCAGTTCGATCAGCACATTATTATTTGTTGAATCGAGTTGGAAAGCATTTTCGAGGGCTTTTACGGCACCGGCATAATCGAACGTTTTTTGAAGAAGGATCCCTTTTTTCAGCCAAAGTGAGGATTGTGTCCCGTTGTTTTCAATCTCTTTGTCGATCAGTTGTAAGGCTTTGTCGTTTTCGTTGTTCAGGATCAGCCGATCGATCTCCTGGCCGAAGGAATTCAACGCAATCATTGAAAGGATCAGCCCTATCAGTTTTATTTTCATGGTCTGTTCGTGTTAAGTTTATTAATTCAATACTATACGGATAAATAATCGTTCACATTGTTGGCCAATCGTTTGCTCACTTTCTTACCGTCATTTTTTAGGATGACGATGGGGTATGGCCGGATTGGACCCGACCCGGTGGCGATGGCAAGACCATCGGTCTGAACTGTATCCGACATCATGGCAAATAGTTAAATACTATTCAGCAAATATAAGACTAATGGATTAGTTTTACGACTAAGATATTAGTTAAATTGTGTTGATAAAACAGATAAGGATGAGTTAAACGGTAAGGATTTTAGAATCTGTTTTTCCACCAGATCTTCAGCCGTTCCAGTATTTTCTGCTCAGTAGCGTTGTTCTGAGGGGTATAGAAGCGCTTGTTTTTGATTTTTTTGGGGAGAAAATCCTGATCGACAAAGTTGCCCTCATAGGAGTGGGCATATTTGTATTCTTTGCCGTAGCCCAGTTGTTTCATCAATTTAGTGGGGGCATTGCGAAGATGGAGTGGCACAGGAAGGTGGCCGGAGTTTTGTACTTCGGCGATGGCGTCGTTGATGGCCGCGTAGGCCGAGTTGCTTTTGGGAGAGGTGGCCAGATAGATGGCGCATTCCGAGAGGATGATCCGCGATTCGGGCATTCCTATTTTATGGACCGCGTCGAAAGTGCTCTGAGCCAACAACAGCGCGTTGGGATTGGCCAGCCCAACATCTTCAGCGGAGAGGATCAACAGGCGTCGGGCAATAAATTTGACATCTTCGCCACCCTCGATCATCCGGGCCAGGTAATAGACCGCGGCATCGGGATCGCCGCCCCGGATGCTTTTGATGAAAGCGGAAATGATGTCGTAATGCATCTCGCCGTTTTTGTCGTACAAGGCCAGGTTTTCCTGAAGCCTTTCCGTCACCATTTCATTGGTCAGGACGATTTCGTCGGATGGTTCAGCGTTGAGGACCAGTTCCAAGACATTGAGCAGTTTACGGGCGTCGCCCCCTGAGAAACGGAGCAGGGCTTCGTGTTCTTCTACCGTTATTTTTCGCTTTTTTAGGATCGGGTCGGTGGTGATGGCCCGTTCGAGCAGGGTAAGCAAATCATCTTTTTCGAGCGATTTCAAGACATAGACCTGGCAGCGGGAGAGGAGCGGGGAGATGACCTCGAACGAGGGGTTTTCCGTTGTCGCTCCGATCAGGGTGACCAGTCCCTGTTCGACGGCGCCGAGCAGCGAATCTTGCTGAGCCTTGCTGAAACGATGGATTTCGTCGATAAAGAGGATGGGATTGGGGGCTGAGAAAAACTGGTTGTTTTTGGCTTTGTCAATCACCTCGCGGACATCTTTCACGCCTGAATTGATGGCGCTTAAGATGTAAAACGGGCGGTTAAGGGTGTTGGCAATAATCTTAGCCAGGGTTGTTTTTCCGACCCCGGGGGGGCCCCACAGGATGATGGAGGAGAGGAGACCCGAATCGATCATTTTTCGCAGTACAGCCCCTTCACCGACAAGGTGTTTCTGTCCGATGTATTCTTCAAGCGTCTTAGGGCGAAGCCTTTCAGCAAGGGGTTGATAGCTCATTTCTTTATGTTGCTTTTGGCTTTTAGCTACGGGCTTTGGGCCTAAGGGTAGCAAGCGCTGTTTTTAGTTACAATATCGTTTAATCACATTATAAGCCTCGGTCAGGCCAAGTTCGCCGGCTTTACTCAAATCGAGGGCTCCGCCGTCGAGATCATCGAGATAGATGCGGGTCAGTCCCCTGTTAAAATAGGCTTCCGCAAATTCGGGTTCGAGTTGTATCGCTTTGGAATAATCGTCTAAAGCGCTGAGGTAATCGCGTTTTTTCACCTTGGTGTTGGCCATGTTAAACCATGCAAAGATAAAACTTGGGTTCATATAAATGATCGATTCGTAATCGGAGATTATTTCGTCGTAATCGAGGATGCGCTTTTCCGATTTCAGGGTGTCGGAGGAGGCTGCTGCACCCTGGAGTTTCAGCGTTGTTGGTTCGGGAAACGATTGGCGCGAGAGGATATAATCGACCATCTTGGTTCGTGCATTGGCGCGGCCCAAATAGGCCAGTAAGCTCCTTTTGTCGAGGTTGATGGCGTTGCTGAAATCGCCAATCGCCTCATTGTAGTTTTCGCTGAGCTCGTAAAGGATGCCCCGGTTCAGGAAGGCGTTTGCGCTTTTTTTATTGGCACCGATCTCTTTGTTCCAGTTTGCAATACGGTCATTGTAGAGGCTCTTTAAATTGAGCCCAAAGGGGATTGGTTTATTGGAAATGAGCAGGAAAGGATCGTTGTCGTTTATTTTATTCATCGCTTCGATCTCCATGCTGTAGTATTGTAATCTGCTGTAATCAAGAGAGTCTTTGTTGAAGATGGATATTGAGAAATCGGGTTGGAGTTCAATTTTGACATATTTGTTTTGAACCATCCCGTTGGTGATTTCGGTTTCGGTGACCTGGCCTTCCTCGTTAACGACGATATTTCTTCGTTTGCGGTTTTGGGTGACCGGACCGCTCTTAGAATTTTGCTGGTAAGAGGCGGTATCGGCGGCAGCGGCTGGTTGGTTGGCCTGTGCCAGATTTTGTCCGGTTTGCTGAGTGGTGCCCTGTTGATTGACCGGGGATCCTTGCGAAGGAGCCTGTGCAGCATTCGCGGCAGCCGTGTTTTGAGAGTTTTGGGTTGTATTTTGCGATTGATTTGGATTGGGCAAATAGAAACCATACTGGCGCCGTTGTCGTTCCCTTTCGTTCTCGTAATCAAGTCTTTCTTTGAATTCGGCAAATTTTGGATCGAGCTGGGTGGCCATGGCATAGTCCTGTTCGAAACCCGGTTGCTGCAGATTCTCCCTGGCAATACCACGGTTTATCCATGCGGTAGCGATATTGGGATTGAGCTTGATGGCCATATCATAATCGAGGATAGCCCCGCGCAGATCTTCCAGCCGGTGTTTGACAATGCCGCGGTTGACGAAAGCCTGTGCCATCTTGGAATCGAGCCTGATGCAGAGGTCATAATCTTTGAGAGCCCCGGCCAGATCATTTTTCTCGAATTTGGCTATGCCCCTCATCAGATAGGCGCTGGCAAAGTGTGGCCGGATCCTGATGGCGGCATCGCAGTCGGCAATGGCGCCATCCCAGTCTTTCCTGATCTGTTTGGCATTACTGCGGTTCAGATAAGTGTTGGCGGCCGTGGGTTTCAGCTCGATGGCTTTGGTATAATCGGCGATTGCCCCGTCGATATCTTCCATTGCCACCTTGGTAATCCCCCGGTTATTATAAATGTCGGGGTCGTTGCTGTTGTATTCGAGGGCATTGGAGTAATCCTTTAAGGCCTCCTCGTAATTATTTAGTTCGTAATTAGCCATTCCCCGGTACATGTAGGCTTCGGGGTAGAAGGGTTTTATTTCGATGGCTTTATCGTAATCGGCTTTGGCTCCCCTGAAATCGTCGATGTAATGTTTGGCTACTCCCCGGTAGAAGTAGGGCTCCGGGAGATGGGGTTTTATCTTGATCACAATGTTCAGATTCTCAATTGCGCTGACATAATTTCCGAAATAGATCCGGCTTCGGCCGATATAGAAATAATGATCGGTGTTTAACTGTGCAAAGGCAGATAGTGAGACAATTGCAAGAACAAATGAAATAAAAATCCGCTTCATGAGAATTTAAAGCATTATATTTAAAGCAAAAATAGCAATATAATCATGCGACATTGGGCCGGATTTTTAAATTTGCGATAATAATCTATAAGGCATGTTAAAAAGATGTGAGTGGTGTCTGCGGGATGAACTGTATCAGAATTATCATGATACGGAGTGGGGAGTCCCGCTTCATGATGATCGTAAGATTTTCGAGTTTTTATTACTGGAAGGGGTTCAGGCCGGATTAAGCTGGCATACCGTTCTTCGGAAACGGGAGGATTATCGATTGTTGTACGATGGTTTTGACCCCGGGAAGATTGCCCGGTATGACTCGTCGAAGATTGAAGCCCTGAAATCTGATGCCCGGATTATCCGCAACAAGCTTAAGATTGATGCCTCGGTTCAGAATGCCAGGTCCTTTTTAAAGGTACAGGAGCAGTTTGGGAGTTTTGACCGGTATATTTGGGCCTTTGTTGAAGGAAAGCCAATCCGGAACCGATTTAAAACATTATCGGAGATTCCGGCAGAAACCGAGCTTTCCAAAACTATTTCGAAAGACCTGAAGGGCAGAGGTTTCAATTTTGTCGGGCCTACTATTGTTTATTCCCACATGCAGGCTACGGGGATGGTCAATGACCATTTGGTGGATTGTTACCGGTACCGGGAATTGACTAAAGAGAGTTAAATGTATTTTTTCACAGGTGATACCGGTTCCTTATTTTGTCGACTATTGAGGAGCTAATAATCCGGTAGTGAGGATGATAGAGTTGTTCGTAAGCCTCGCTGTGATGCCCCACGAATACGCCCTTTTTTAGGTTATCGTCAATTTCGAGACATTCATTGTCGAATTCGGGAAGATTGAGATTCTGATCCTTTATTCTCTTCAGAATGCCATTCCAGATACTGATCCATTGTTCGATGGTGGGGTGTGAAACATTTCCGGTACTTTCGAGAAAGAGGCTGAAAAACTCATCGAGGGGGATGATGTTATCTTTGACAAGTTTCAGGTTTACACGTACAAAGTTGTGATTATAACCCAAATAGTGGAATGATTCCTTGTCGAAGAGTGTCGATTCGTTAATTTCGCGCACCAGATAATCCAACGCTTTATCAGGATTGCCGATCAGATGCCCGGGGCCGAAGTGGTCCTGGAAGAAGTTTTTATAGAGATCTTTAAGGTGGGCTTGGGAATGGAGGGAGAATTCAAGAGCAATAGCCTCTTCGACCTTTTTTTGTTGTCCGGCGGTGAGTGTCATCAAGCGGGGCGCTAAATAATCTCGTTTTCGTCAAAGTTTCTGCGATCGAGGACATTTCCCTCGCTATCGGTGATGAAGAGATGGCGGACCTGCCAGGAGTCGCGGATGATAAATTCGTAATTGCTTTTGCGATCGGCTGTTTCAATGAAGATAGAACTCATGATTTGGCCAAATGCTTCAAGTTTTTGACGAATCTCCTTGTTAAGCATTTCAAGTTTATAATTGGTTTCTGTTTTCAACCAATGGCCTGATTTTTCAAACCAGGCGATAGTTTCAATTCCATTGACACGAAAGATAGCTTCAAAGATATTGTCTTTTTCCTTGGACCATTCAATGTTGGTGGCCTCAGGAAACTGAACTTTAAAATTCTTCAAAACGGTATGGCCTGGCGAGTTGAAATTTATTCTAAACAGGTATTTTAAGATAAAGTCTTTCATGCAGCGAAATTAAGATGGAATGAAACCCGTGGTGATATTGACCGATTCGATTACTCAATTCTTAAGACGGATAAATAATAAAAAGTCACAATTATTTTGTTCTTTTATACTTATTTAAATTCTTGAGAGTAAAGAAAAGCCACCCGGTCGCGAGCTCTTTTTAGTCTCATTTTAGTTGCGCTTTCGCTTATTTTTAGGGCGGTTTGAATGTATGAAATAGGCAGGTTGTCGATGTAATGCATCGTAAGCAGGGCCTTTTCTTCCGGGTGGATCTGATCCAGGATTTTCATCAGGCGATCACTGCTTAATTCTTTTTCATGGATTTCATCGATAACATCGGGCAATTCATGCTGGCTATTCCATTCAGGATAATTCATTTTCTTTTTCACTCGGAGATATTCGATACAATGATTATAGGTGATGGCATAAAGCCAGGTGGCGAAATTGGATTCCCCTCTGAAATCGGATAATTTTTCAAAAACCTTACAAAATATGTCCTGGACAAACTCCTGAGCCAAGCCAGAGTCTTTGAGCATAGAGTTACATTTGTCAAAAACTTTGGAGGAATACCTGGAATAAAGGATTCCAAAGAGATTGGTATCGTGTTCGTATTTTATCTTTCTGATGATCTCTTTATCCGGGAGATCATTAACAGATAATTTGTTAACCATTTTTTAATTTACGTAAAACATTCACATTAAGCGATTTGCAAATATAGTTCACTGAAATGAAAAAAAAAAATAAAAAACGCTGTGACCTCGGATTTGATTTGCGTCTAAAAGTTGAAATTGTTTGAACAAAAACATTGAATTACATTTTTTAAATTTTTCAAAATTATGAAAAAAGGATTATTAAAACTGGTTACTCTGAGTATTCTTGTTGTCACATTGGCTAGCTGCGCAAAAGTTCCGCAAGCTGACATCGACGCTGCTAACGCTGCTATTGAAGCTGCAAAAACTGCAGGTGCAGATCGTTATGTTCCTGAATCATTCAACGCTGCTGCTGACGCATTAAAAGCTGGTTTGGCTGCTGTTGAAGAACAGAACTCAAAATTCGCTTTGTTCCGTAACTATGATGTTGCAAAAACTTCTTTGACTTCAGTTGCTACATTGTCAACTAAAGCTGTAGAAGAAACTGCTGCTAAGAAAGAAGCTTTAAAAGCTGAAGTTACTCAAGCTGTTACTGATCTTACTACCCTTATCGCTGCTGACAAGGAATTATTGGCAAAAGCACCTAAAGGTAAAGAAGGAAAAGCTGCTCTTGAAGCTATCGGTACTGAAATCGGCGTAGTAGAAACTACTTTAACTGAAGTATCTGCTGGTCTTGCTAACGGTGACGATGTACTTACTCTTTCTGAAAAAATCAAACCTGCAGTTGAAAAAGCTAACTCTATCAACGCTGAATTGACAGAAGTAATCGCAAAAGCAAAAGGTGGTAAGAAATAATTCACTTTAAGCTTTAAAAAAATTGACCCCTGGGATTATTTTCCGGGGGTTCTTTTTAATTTTAAGATATGAAATTGAGACGACTAAAAAAAATCTTCTTCAGCATAGTCCTATTGTTGATTATTGCTGTGATTGTTTTGGCCGTATTGTTGCTGATATCGGATAAGCCTCCCGTAAAAGAGTTCAATATTTGTGGGGAAGCCTTGAGCAAAGCAAAAAAAGTAAATGCGGATGTCTATGCTCCTGAGCTTTATAATGCGGCAGAGAAGAACTACAAAATGGCTCTCATTGAGTGGAAGAGGCAAAATGAAAAGGTTTTTTTTCTTAGAAACTACTCAAAATCTGAGGACCTGGTTATTACAGCCACATTAAAGGCTGAAGAAGCGAAGGTTTCATCAGGGGCAAATAAGGATACGCTCAAGTCAAAATATCTTAAAGATACAGAAGCACTCAGGAAAAAACTTGTCAGCTATCACGATTTTTTCATAAAGTTGCCGCTTAGAACTCAGACCCGTAAGGATTATGAGTTCGGTAAATTATCGGTGGAAGAAAGCTTGAGTGCATTTGAAAAGGGGGATGTCATGCTGGCCAACAAGAAGTTGACCGCGGGTAAAATCAGGATCAGTAATGCCGATAAAGAGGTCAATGCGCTGTTAAAAGAGTATTTTAACGATTTTTCGAAATGGCAGCGTTGGGTGGAAACAACGATTTCCAATTCGGCTAAAAACAACAATTACGCCTTAATTGTTGATAAGGTAAAACATAAAGGGATGCTATACCATAACGGGAAACTGGTAAAAGAATATGATGTGGAGTTGGGTAAAAACTGGGTTGGCGATAAGCAATATGCCGGTGATAACAAGACTCCCGAAGGCATTTATTCGGTTACCAAAAAGAAAGGTTCCCGGGATTCAAAATATTACAAAGCATTGTTGATTAATTATCCAAACAGTGAGGATCGGGTAGCCTATGCGGCCAGGGTACGAAGTGGGCTAATTCCTAAAAGTCGTGGGATCGGTAGTTTGATCGAGATTCACGGTGATGGAGGAAAGGGAAATGATTGGACCAATGGTTGTGTCGCATTACCGAACAGCAAAATGGATGAATTATTCAGTAAAATGTCTGTTGGAACTACTGTGACCATTGTTGGTTCAACGGTTTCATTATCAGAATTGCTTAACTAAATGATATTAGTATACAATGAAAATAAGGGAATTTTTTGATAACGTGAACAGCTACAAATATTTTGTCATTCCGTTATTATTGTTGGTTGTGTTACTATTGATGGTCTATTCCACACCGGAATTTCAGAATGGGGCCTTTAAAGTTCGGTCGTGGTTTGTCAATTCACCGGTTACAACAGAGAATTCGGTATCAGGTATCGAAAAGCTCGAACTCCGGAGCCAGAAAAGTATTAATTCTCTGGAGAACAAACTCAAAAAGCTTAAGCCGGTGAAACCATACATTATTGTTAATACAACTGAAAACCGTTTTTCACTGCGCGATGTTTCGGGTGATACTATTCGCACCGGCGTCTGTTCAACGGGGAAAAACGAAATTCTGGTGGTAGGTGAAAAACGCATTGTCTTCAAAACACCGAAGGGAATGTTTACCGTAAAGAATAAAAGGACCAACCGTCCATGGGTGAAACCTGACTGGGCCTATATTGAAGAGGGGCTTCCTATCCCTCCGGCTCGCTCAGCCGACCGAATTGAGATGGGGACCCTGGGAGAGTATGCCCTCGAACTTGGCGATGGTTATATGTTACACGGGACGCTTTATCAGCGTTTTCTCGGATTGCCTGTTACTCATGGTTGTGTCAGATTGGGAGACGAAGATTTAGAGGTGATTTATAATACATTAAGTGTTGGATCACGAGTTTTCATCTATTAAAAGATTGCTAAAATGAAAAATAAATCAACCTTTTGGATTGTTACCGTTATTTTGTCTGTTTTGGTTATCTACACGTTTGTTTGTACGGTAGGGCTGCCGGTATGGACCAAAAATCCGCTACCCGAAGCCGCACTGACCCAGGTAAAAGAAAAGGGTGAAAACAAAGATAAAAACAAGGCTAAAGAAGCTGAAAAAGAAGATGATGTAGCACTTGCTGATTCCTTGTCGGGAGGAAATAAAAAAGCGGCTTTGGAAAAACTGTTCGAACTCAGGAAAAAGGAGCGGTTACTGCAATCGAGGGTAGCTTTGGCCAACGAAGATTCCATGTATCTGGTACTTGACCTGATCAACCAAAATGCCATACTTGAAATGAAAGGGGTGGCTCTTCACGAGTGCAAGATCCTGGAATACAAGGTCAGTAATTCCATCCGAATGTACCATACCGAGAAATTGCTCAACTGGATTGCTCAGCCTTTCCAGATGGAGCGTGCTTCAGCTACCTTCCCGAAAATTATTTTCAATGAGAAGATTGCCCCGAAAGATACTATTGAGGCGGCTAAAGCCGAGGTCGTTCCCACGGCTCCCGTTCAGCCTGATGTATTTTTGGTGATGGATTTTGAGCGTAACCTTCGTTTGGTGATCGATCAGACGGAGAAACCTGATGAAGAAGGGCAGAAGACGATTTCTGCTTTAAAATGGAAATACAAAAAAGCGGAGATCACCCGTTCCCTTAATTCATTAATCCGTTTTAACCGCGAACCGGCAATGCCACAAATCAATATTGTATTGCCTAAAACTGATGCAATTATTTTGTATCGCGCTTTACCTCAGAGACCAAACATGGTATTGGTGATGTAGTTTCAATCAAAATCAAATATTAAAAAGCCATTCCGAATTGTTTCGGTTTGGCTTTTTTATTTTTACATAAGCTGTTCCGGGGAAATTTAATATGTAACTTGCAAGATGAATTAAGTAACAATGAAAATTTACATACCATGATGAAATCTGTCGTTTTAACAGGAATCCGAAAGATGGAGGTGATCACTCGGGCGGTGCCGGTTGTGTGTCAACCTCACCAGGTTTTGATCAGAATGAAAAGAGTGGGGATTTGCGGTTCCGATATCCATTATTATACGGATGGGAAGATAGGTTGTCAGGTTGTGGATTATCCTTTTGTCATCGGACATGAAGGTGCAGGGATTATTGAGGCTGTAGGCGAAAAAGTTAGCCGATTGAAGCCCGGAGACCGTGTGGCAATTGATCCGGCCATGCCTTGTTTCGAATGTGACCAATGTGAAGCGGGGAAATTTCATACCTGCCGTAATCTGAAATTTCTTGGTTGTCCAGGTCAGGCCGAAGGTTGTTTATCCGAATATATTGTCATGCCGGAACGTTCTTGTTTTCCCATTCCTGATTCGATGTCGTTTGATGAGGCTGTTATCTCTGAGCCGTTGGCGATAGGATATTATGCAACCAAACTGGCGGGGGATTTAAGAGGGAAGAATATCGGGGTTTTCGGCTTTGGTCCCATTGGTATGAGCGTTTTATTGTCTGCCGGGGTTGCCGGTGTTCACAAGACTTATGTGACAGATAGAATAAAGGATCGGTTGGCTCTTGCCCACCGGAGTGGAGCTTATTGGACAGGGAACCCGGATCAGACAGAAATAGAGCAAATTATAACAGAGGATGAACCTCTGTTGTTGGATTATATTTTTGAATGCTGCGGAAAGAGGGAGGCAACTGACCTGGCCATTCAATTGCTGAAGCCCGGAGGTAAACTGGTCATTATCGGAATCCCGGAATTTGAACGCTGGAGTTTTTCGTCTGATGATTTTAGGCGTAAAGAGATTTGTGTTCAGAATGTTAGACGACAGAACGAATCCACACAAAAAGCTCTCGACTTAATCTCCTCCCATTCGGTCAATGTCGAACCGATGGTTACCCACCATTTTCAGATAGACCAAACAGATGAGGCTTATGATCTGGTCGCGGAATACCGCGATGGCGTGATGAAAGCGATAATTTGTTTGTAGATTATTTTATCACAGAACGGGAATGATGTAAGGGCGTTTTTGAAAATAAATGATTAAATTAGAGTTGTATATTTTAAAAGTGTTAGGCTCTTTATTGATTAATCACCCAGGGTATGTCAAATGAAGTAAATTCAAATAGTGCGGATAGAATAGAAGTGTTGGAAAAACAATTGGCTGAATTACGCGAAGCAAATTATTTTCTGAATCTTCAAAATCAGGAACTGAATGCTGAAAAAGAGAAATATCAGTTGATTTCCGATTTTGTTCAGGACTGGGATTTCTGGCTCGACCCGAAAGGCGCTTTTGTTTGGTTATCTCCTTCCTGCTATGACCTGACCGGCTATTCATCGGATGAGTTTATGCGGGATAATAGCCTGTTCTTCCAGATCGTTTATCCTGATGATGAGAACCGTTTCCGACAATTTTTTCTTGAGGCACAAAATTTCCTGCAAATTGGTCAATCGCTGGAATTCAGATTATTGACAAGGACCAAGCAGGTCCGTTGGTGCGAATTAAACTGTAAAGCGATCTTTGACCGCAAGGGGAGTTATCTGGGTCAGCGCGGTTCCATTCGTGATATTACCCGGTTAATGTCTGCTCTGGGCCAGATCAGGGAGATGTCTGACCGGCAGGTCTGGGAGGAGAAGGTCAAGTTGAAATACCGGAGCGACATGGCCGGGAAAGACCGGGAGATGGTCTCTTCATTGCTCATGATTGCCCAAAAGAACGAACTGATCAGGTACCTTCGGAAAAATCTCTCTGCCATTCGTAATACCGTGCCGTCTCCAATACAAAAAAAAGTCCTGGATATGATTCTTCGAATCGATGAACAGTCTGGTAGGCAGACGTTTAACTGGGATGATTTTAAACTTCATTTCGAAAAGGTTAATCCCGGCTTTTTCTCTCGTCTTCACAGTAAGTATCCTCTTTTAACTCCCAAAGATTTAAGGCTTTGTGCCTATCTACGGTTGGGTTTGTCGACCAAGGATATTGCCGGGTTGATCAGTATTACCCCGGAGAGTGCGGAGATCGGCCGGATCAGGCTCCGTAAAAAGCTCGCATTGGATCGGCTGACTAATCTTTCGACCTTCCTGAGGGATATTTAATAGGGATTAATGGGATCAATCAATTATTTCAGTTCTTATTTGATATGTTTAAAATACTTGTAATACAAGTATATGGTAATAGATGTTAGGTTGATGTATTATTTGTTAGGTTGATTTTAGGTTGATATATTCATTTCTCATTGCTGAAAGTTGTATTTTGCAACAAAATCCTAATTGAGAAATATGCCGCAGCAACAGTACAGAGCACTCAGTAATGAAGAAATCGGACAACTGATCATGCAGGGATGTCTTTGCGAAGACTGGAACATGATCGAGGTTGTAGAAAATTTTCTCCCTGATAATATATGGAGGGCCACCTTTAGCGGGTACAACCGTATTGGCCGTTTTGATGATGAGATCATCCTGTTTGGAGGAGTCAAGATGAAAACGGGGATATCAAATGCTCATCTTCACAATTGTTCAATTGGAAATAATGCTTTGATCAGCAATGTGAAAAGCTATATTGCCAATTATCGGATTGGGGAAGGAGTGGTGATTCACAACCTGAACCAATTGGCCGTCGAGGGTAAAACCTCTTTTGGTAACGGGATCTACATCAGGGTGATTAACGAGTCGGGCGGACGTGAAATCCCGATTTATGATCATCTTTCGGCTCATGTAGCCTATATTCTCGCGCTCTACCGGCATCGCAAGAAAGCGGTGGACGTGTTGGAACAGTTTGTTTCCGATTATGTGAATTTTATTTCAGATACGGTGGGCGAGATCAGTGCCGGGGTACATATTATTAACTGTAACAGCATTAGTAATGTGAGGATTGGCCCTAATGCCCTGCTGGAAGGCGTTGCCAGGCTGGTCAACGGAAGTATCAACAGTTCGGCAGCCGATCCCGTATTTATCGGGCAGGGAGTGATTATGGAAAATTTCATCGTCTGTTCCGGTTCGAGGATCGCCGATTCAACATTGGTTTCCAACTGTTTCATTGGTCAGGGGTGCATCCTTGAAAAACAATACTCCGCGATCGATTCCATTTTCTTTGCCAACTGTCAGGGATTTCACGGTGAAGCATGCTCGATATTTGCCGGACCTTATACCGTATCGCATCATAAATCTTCACTGCTGATTGCCGGTCTGTTCTCCTTTATGAATGCCGGTAGCGGTTCGAACCAGAGTAACCATCTTTATAAGCTGGGGCCTATTCATCAGGGGGTGGTCGAACGCGGGGCGAAGACAACAAGCGATTCGTATATCTTATGGCCTTCCCGTATTGGGGCATTTACCCTGGTGATGGGGCGCCATTATCGTCATTCCGACACGACCAACTTCCCGTTTTCTTACCTTATCGAGGAAAATAACGAGAGTATCCTTGTGCCGGGGATTAATCTTCAGAGCATCGGGACTATTCGCGACTCCCAAAAATGGCCCAAGCGTGACCTGAGGAAGGATACCAATCTGCTCGACCTGATCAATTTCAACCTGTTAAGTCCCTATACCATTCAGAAAATGATCAAGGGACGTACCCTTCTCAAGGAGTTGCTGGAGGCTTCGGGTGAGGAGGCCCCAAACTATTCTTTCCATGGGATGGTTATCAGGAATAATTCCTTAAAACGTGGGATCTGCATTTACGAAAAAGCAATCTGGAAATTTTTGGGAAATTCGATTATAACCAGGCTGCAGAAAAAGAAGATCACAACCATTGAAGATATTCATGAGGTTCTTCGAAAAGATACGTTGATGGGTAGCGGTTGCCCCTGGTTCGATATCGCCGGTTTGATCTGTCCCGCCGACGCGATTACAAATCTTATGAATAGCATTGAAAATGAGACTATTCATTCTCTGGAAGAGCTCAATGCCATTATCCGTTCCATTCACGCCAATTATTACACCTACGAGTGGTCATGGACGGCCGATGTTCTTGAGGAGTTTGTCGGGAAACCGGTTGAAGATTTCCTGCCTGCAGATATAATCGAAATTGTAACGAAATGGAAAAAAGCCGTTCTCGACATCGATAATTTTTTGTACGATGATGCCCGGAAAGAATTCTCGATGATCAAACAGACCGGTTTTGGTGTCGATGGGGACCAGGTGATCAGACAGCTCGATTTTGAAAGCGTCAGGGGTGAATTTGAAACCCATCCGGAGGTGAGCTCAATACGCGATCACATGGCCAAAAAAGAAGCCCTCGGCAATGAAATCATCCGAATGATGGAAAAAATAGTAGTTAATAACAAGATAATAATAAATAATTAAAGAGATGTGTGGAATTGTTGGCTATATCGGAGATAAAAACGCTTATCCCATTTTAATTCAAGGGCTTCAGCGCCTCGAATACCGTGGTTACGATTCAGCCGGTGTGGCACTCTGTAACGAGACTTTGCATGTTTATAAATGTAAAGGACGTGTAGCTGATCTTGAAAAACATATCGAAAATCAGGACGTCAGCGGACATATCGGAATAGGACATACCCGTTGGGCTACCCATGGCGAACCCAATGACCGGAACGCGCACCCTCATACCTCTATGAGTGGCGATTTTGTGTTGGTCCACAATGGTATAATTGAGAACTATGCCGAGATTAAAGCCGATCTGATCAAAAAAGGATTTACTTTTCAGTCGGATACCGACACCGAAGTGTTGGTTAACCTGATCGAATATTTCTACCGGAATGCCGGGGATGTAACGGCCGAAATCGCCGTCCGAATGGCCCTTTCGAAAGTGGTTGGCGCTTTTGGGATCGTGGTGATCTGCAGAAATGAGATGGATCAACTGATCGCTGCCCGGAAAGGAAGTCCGTTGGTCATTGGGATTGGCCGCGGCGAATATTTTATCGCTTCCGATGCCAGCCCGATCATTAATTATACCGATAGCGTGATCTACCTGAATGATCATGATGTGGCCATCATAGGGAAAGATAACCTGACCCTTAAAACTGTAGATAACGGACCCGCCACATTTAAGATTACCAAAGTCGATATGACCATCGGCGATCTGGATAAGGGCGATTTTGACCATTATATGCTGAAAGAGATCTTCGAACAACCTAAGACCATTGAAGATACCTTCCGGGGGAGAATCACGCACGACCGTACGGAAATTGTGCTGGGCGGTTTGTTGGATGTTTTCCCGAATATCGTTAATGCCAAACGAATAATTATCGTCGGATGCGGAACTTCATGGCATGCAGCCCTTGTTGGCGAATACCTGATTGAAGAATATGCCCGGATCCCGGTCGAAGTTGAGTTAGCTTCTGAATTCCGTTACCGTAACCCGATACTGGGCAAAGATGACGTGGTCATAGCCATCAGTCAGAGTGGTGAGACGGCCGATACCCTTGCCGCCTTACGTCTGGCCAAGGAGATGGGGGCAACGATACTTGGAATATGCAATGTCGTCGGATCGAGCATTGCCCGCGAAACCGATGCCGGCGTCTACACCCATGCCGGGATTGAGATTGGGGTGGCTTCGACCAAGGCTTTCACCGCCCAGGTCACCGTTATCACGATGTTGGCCCTTAAGCTCGCCAAAGAACGGGGGACTATCTCTCATGAACTTTACCTCGAATTGATTAATGAGCTGGCCGAAATCCCCGATAAAGTCAAATCGATCCTCTATAAGCATCCTCATATTAAGGAGATTGCGTTGAAATACAAGGATGCGATCAATGCTCTCTATCTGGGCCGCGGTTATCTCTTCCCGGTAGCCCTGGAGGGAGCCCTCAAGCTGAAGGAGATTTCTTACATGCACGCCGAAGGATATGCTGCCGGTGAAATGAAACATGGCCCTATTGCCCTGGTCGATGATAACCTGCCGGTTATTGTGGTAGCGGCCAAGGATCATTATTATGAGAAGATCGTTAGTAACATACAGGAGGTAAAAGCCCGGAAGGGGAATATTATTGCCGTGGTTACTGAAGGCGACGACGGGTTGAACAACATGGTCAATGATATTTTCGAGATCCCGAAATCGCATCCTGCTGTCTCTCCTTTACTGGCGATTATCCCGCTGCAACTATTTTCTTACTATATAGCCGTGATGCGTGGTTGCGATGTCGATCAACCCCGTAACCTGGCCAAATCGGTTACCGTGGAATAAGACCAGGTGAATTCTCCAATGGGAGAGTGTTGCTTATGGTCGCCGGACCAGGCTAAAGAAACCCAATCCTTTTGCAAAGAAAGGATTGGGTTTTTAATTTTCCTGCAACATGAAAGATGAAGCATCCATAGTTTACAACCTGTCCCGGAAATAGATTTAATTAAGTTCTGCAGGCTTTATGTCCATTCCTACACCGTACCGACACCGGCGTTTTAGCGTGGTTTCTGTTTTCTTTCGGTAAGGTTTCTGTAACTAAGCATACAGGAACCTTGGAGAAACCATAGAGCAACCATAGAGCAACCCCGGAGAAGGGGTGCCGATGGCCCCGATTTAATATCCCGTATCGTATAGCCGTGGCCATCCCGGAATCGGTGATCGGGAGGGTGGGGTAATTACAAATTAATCTGATGTAAGAAGATTTTGGTTCTGCTTCTATTCCGAAAGTTCAATTTTAAATTTCCGGTTTTTGATTTTTTCGTCTTTCAGCAGCCGTAGTACCGGTTTGATCTTGTTGCGGTGGATGGCGACATAGGATTCGAAGTCCAGCACGCTGATCAGTCCGATTTCCTCTTTGGCTAAACCGCCCTTATGGATCAGAAAGCCAACAATATCGACCTTATTGATCTTGTCTTTCTTTCCGCCGCCCAGGTAGAGGGTTTGCCAGAGGGGCATTTGCGGCAAGGAGATCGACTCTGTTATGTTTACTAGTTCGGGTTGCTCCCCGATGAAGGGAGGCAGCGGTTCGGTTTCGGCAAGTACCAGCCAGACTGTTCCGGAGTCATTCATCCGGGCGGTGCGTCCGTTGCGGTGAATGAAAGCCGCCTCACCGGGGGCCGTTTGATAATGGATGATATTTTTAATCTCGGGAATATCGAGACCGCGGGCGGCCAGATCGGTGGTGATCAGCAGATGGTGGCTGCCATTGCGGAATTTGATCAGCGCCCTCTCGCGATCGGCTTGTTCCAGCCCCCCGTGGAAGGTCTCGTGAACGATGCCTTTATCCAGCAGAAGATCGCTGATGCGGTCGACGGCTTCGCGGTGATTGCAGAAGACCAGTGTGGGCTCGCTGCCCAGGTGGCAGATCAGTTGGAAGAGCTTTTCGAGTTTGTCGTTCTCCTCGGCTCGGACCGCTTTGATTTCCAAGTTAGGTAGATTATCTCCCTGATGGAAATCGAGTCGTTCAGGATTTTTCAGACCGGTAAAGTCAGGGAGTTCGATCGACTGGGTCGCGGAGGTCAGGATCTTCATCCGTAGATTACGCAGGTTTTTCAGGATAAAGGACATATCTTCCTGAAAACCCATCTCGAGCGATTTGTCGAATTCATCGAGCACCAAGGTGTGGATGGAGTCGGGATCGAAGCTTCCGCGTTGCAGATGGGCCGCGATCCTGCCCGGAGTGCCAATGAGCAGGGTGGGCGCTACGGTAAAATTATTCTTCTCAATCTTCATCGGATGGCCGCCGTAGCAGCAGTTGACCTTATAGCCTGTTCCCATCGTGCGGAACACCTGTTCGATTTGCAGGGCCAATTCCCTGGTGGGGACCAGAATCAGGATCTGTACACCCGACAGATTGGTTTTAACCTTTCCGGTCACGGGGAGCAGAAAGGAGACTGTTTTGCCTGATCCGGTAGGAGCCAGCAGCAGCACCTCCTTTTTTGTGCGGCAAACCTCGAGCATTCGCTCCTGCATGGGGTTAAGCTCTGCGAAGCCGAGATTGGAAAGGATTTGGGGAAGTGATTGTAGCTGTTGCGTACTCATAAATGAAAGATAAAAGGATTAACTAATGTACAAAAAATAAAGCATTGCAGAAATATGCAATGCTTTATAATGCTTATATAAGCTTTAGAACGAGTCTATTTAATGGATTGGATTATCTATGGGTCTGCTTCGATTCCGATTAATTTTCCGGCAATTAAGTCATCAAATAATTTTTCACTTCAGCACTCGACACAAAAATACTTCAAACCTGTCAGCAGCTAATTATGCTGCGACACTGCGTTCAACCGGCTTATTAATAGCTAGATCTCCGGTTGCCACCTCTGTCGCCACCACGGTTGAATCCGCCGCGTTCGCCGCCACGGTCACCACCACGATTATAGCCACCACGGTCACCACCACGGTTGAAACCACCACGGTCACCACCGCCACGGTTAAAACCACCTGGACGACGTGCGCTGCCATCTTTAGGTTTTTCGATCGATTCGTTTACAACGATGGTACGACCGTCAACTTCTGCGCCATTAAGCTCTTCGATAGCTTTTTTGGCTTCTTCTGCATTCGGCATTTCGATGAAACCGAATCCTTTGCTCCTTCCGGAGAATTTGTCAGTGATGATTCTTGCTGAAGCTACTTCGCCGTATTCTTCAAAAAATCCTTTTAATTCTGCCTCTTCTAAGCTAAATGGCAGACTTCCTACGAAAATGTTCATAATTCTGAAACTAATTTAAATGGTAAATAATCCGATGTAAAAATAGTCATTATTTAATTCAAAAAATGATTCGCTAATTTATTTTAAATAATAGTTAAATGCAAGATAATCAAGAAGTAAATGTTGATTGTCTTGTTAAAAATCTCACGACGTTCAAAGAAATTACATTTTTTCACTCTTTTGAAAGACAGTTTTTTGCGATTTTCGGTTTCGTTTTGCGTTTATTTTTTCTTGTATTTGAAATAATATTAGGATATTATTGTTGTCCGATCGGTTACGGGAAAAACTGTTTGGAAAAGTTACCGGTTCAAGTTGCTGTTTTGATGGTTTAAATTCAATTCTTGTTTCTGATTTATTGATGGCGTTTTATAACACTATTGTAGGAGCGCTTTCGTATTGATCATTCAAGGATGAAAATACCCAAAGAGTTATCCCTCGTTTTTAAACTACGATGAGAGTAATACTTCTGGGAATGCATAGCAAACCGTTATTATTCCGGATAGATAGGTACGGACCGGTAATGTCCTATCCCTGGTTGGAGCATTGGGATTACACCTTATTAATAATGAATGAGCGAAAAACGAATAGAACAATGAAAAGCAAGGTATTGATTATTTTTCTTTTAGCCTTTATCGCGACGGGACAATCTGTCCTGGCCCAATTTGAATCTATTCTTCCACAGAATCGCTATAAAAGTTCCGTGATTTGGGATCTTTCCTTCGATCATGGACTCCTGCTGGTCAATAAGGACAAAGCGGGTAATCCGATTACCAATGAGGATTCTTTTAATGGATTTAACTTCAAGCTCGGTTTCAGGAAGAATAATCTGGCTGACCTGTATAATAAGTTGTACAGGCTTCCAATATTTGGTCTGGGATATAGTTACTCATCCTTTCAGGACGATCTGATCGGGAATCCCAACGCGCTTTATTTTTACTATTCGATTCCTGTAGCTTTCGAGGAGAATAAGCGGTTTACCCTTGCTTATAATGGTTCGTTCGGTATGTCGTACAATAAAAATATGGATGGGATGATTCGTGATGGTTCGGCCTTGTTGCTGGGGGCCTACGGGAACAGTTATCTTCAGGCAGGTCTGGCGGTCGATTATCATCCAAATCCTTTCTGGGTAATATACAGTACTGTCGGGATTAAACATTTTGCCAACGGATCGGCAACGCAGCCGGAGTCGGGGTTAACCATGTTTCCTGTGACGCTTGGCATTAAATACAAACCAACCGGATTCTTCACGGAGAAGCGTGATCAGAAGCTTCCAACATTCGTTCGTCATAATGAAACCAATTTCATGATCTCCGCTTCAAGCAAGAATTATAATCCCGGTGAGGCCTCTTATTTAAAATCATCGATGGGTTTCAACTGGTTGCGCATGTTCAATTATAAAATTCGTGCGGGATTTGGGGCCGATGTTTTTTATTCGGATAAGACCGGTTTACGCGACTCGACCGGGACAGCGACGTTGAGCAATTCCATTTCCTATGCCATAAACGGGACTGCTGAATGGGTTTTAACGCGCCACCTTTTTATCCCGATAACTGTAGGGTATTATATTCACAGAAATGAGGCTAACGGTGAGACTGAGCCCTATTATGAAAGAGTCGGAATCAAATACCGGATCGGCAATCACTTCTTTGCCGGATTGAATCTTAAAGCACATGGTATAGAGCCCGATATTTTTGAATGGTCCCTCGGTTACACCTTTCATCGGGATCAGAACCGATATTGATCTTCCGGTACTTCTCATTGGAGAGCAAACCGGTAGGACAGCTTAATCAGAAATATATTGTTGGCTTTTTCGTAATTATATAGCTTACTTAAGTTGTGCGAAAAATCAAAATCACCCGACGCCCCTTCGTAATCCCTGTTTTGTGACCATACCAGGTAGATCGTCGAACCGGGCACATATTCCCATCTTAGAACAAGATTGGAAAGAAATTCATTAAAATTAAAGCTGGGGTTGTCAAAGGTATAATCAGTAATACCATCTATGTTTTCATCGACGGAATAAGTGTCGTCTGTATCGAGATTTATTTGCGGGGCATTTAATAATTGGAACCGATCCTGGTATTTCGGTGCTTTGGAGTCGGTAACGATTTTAAAATTTCGGTATTTCCCGGATGCCAGGAAGGGTTGACCCCAATATTGTATAGAAAGGTCCGGCGTAAGATTAATATTGATCCGCAAGGAGAAGGAAATTACTTTTTGATTTATGGTTGCCAGCATATACCGGTCGTTCCCTCCTGTATTAAATCTGTCAACATATTGTAAATCATTTCTTTTGGTTGAAAAAGAGGGGACGAGCGACAATTGAAGGGTATTCAATGGCCTGTAGTTTATCTCGGTCGAGTAATAATTAGCATTGCCGGCATTATTGTTAGTCCAGGAATGCTCTCCTGAATATTCAAACGATAGTTTCTTTCGTCCGTCAGTGGTAAAGTAATACCAAATATTTTGTCTTTGGGGCATTTTCATGGAGGGACCGCCCCGTAACTGGGTGTTTGAAAGTGCTGTCCCGTTAAGGTTACCTCCCGCATGGGCCGACCATTGATTCGTAAATTGAATATGTCCGTTAACATTTCCACCGTTTCCGATCTTATTACCACCAAAATCCATCACATACCATTGGTTAAAATTCAGATTTGCATTTCGCATGATTCCTTGCGGTTTGGTAAAACGGTAGCCGCACCAGAAAACCTCGTACAATTCGTCGGCCGAACGCAGGAAGCCGATGTCGTTCAATTCCAGTCCGGGTGACTTCCACATGCCGGCCAGCATCAGGTTAAAACGGCCGCCAATCTTGTTTATTTGGAGGTTTCCTCCGGAACCGGAGAGAGAGGTCCTTTCCGGGTCGAACTCAATATAGGAGCTATTGGGCCGTTGATAATAATGTGTTGACGATTGCTGTGTCTCAGCTATGGCAGCCTTTGAGCCGCTAACCTTACTGAATGCCGCATTGAGCTGAAAGAGCCAGTTTTTATCTGAAAAATATTGTTTGAAATCAATACCGGCCGACCTTCCGTTTTTATGCAGCAAATCTTCGAGGGGGGTATTTTCAAGACTCCTGTCGGTGCTGGTAACCATTGCCCCGATAATTGTATTACCGTTATTAATATCTTTCTGCAAACGTCCCACAAAATAATTGGTCATAGGTTCGACCACCTCCTTTCGTTGAGTCCCCTGATAGGATATTCTGGCCTTTTCTTCAGCCCCAACACTTTCGATAATGCCCACTGACCACCCGGAGGATGATTTTCCGGTGAGCTTGGCTGCACCAATGATTGAGGTGAAGTCGGGTGATTTTATGTATTCATTATCCCGGAGATCAGGGTCGCCATGCGGCCGTCGTCCAATCCGCCGGGAATAGAAGAGCTGTTCTAACGATAGATCGCCATCCCCGAAACCAAGTTGGAAACGGGTGATATTATTGCCCTCGATGAAGAAGGGTCTTTTTTCGGGGAAGAAAGTTTCGAAAGCAGTCAGATTGACTTCTGAAGGGTCAGCTTCAACCTGTCCGAAATCGGGATTCAGCGTAAAATCGAGGGTGAGGTTGTTGGTAATGCCAATTTTCCCGTCCAGACCACCATTTAGCCGTCCGTCTTTCCCATCCAGATAGGGATTGTTTTCTTCTTCCTGGTAGGTATTTACACTGGAAACAACATAAGGCGTGAGGTCAAACTGTTTTCTCGGTTGAATGTCGACCAGGCCTGCCAACTCACCGAAGAGGTGTACATAACCGGGTGAGTTTCGCGGGATAGGTTGCCACAGATCGGTCTCATTCATTCGGTAGATTTGTCTTAAAACCTCAAAACCCCATACTTCAGCCGAGTTTTTTTTGAAACGCAATTGGGTTAACGGGATCTTCATTTCGGCAGCCCAGCCCCAGGCGTATTTACCCGTTTTTACATACCAGATAGGATCCCAGGTTGAATCGTCCACATCTCCATTACTGGTCGTGGTCTTATCAAATTTTACTCCCGATGCGGTTACATAAAAGCTGAAAGCCGTTCTCAAGTCATGATAGCTGTCCAGCATAACTCCAACATAATCGCCGTCGGTACGATCCCGTCGCGAAAGGCGTTGAACGATACTGTCAGGGGCAGTGTCGTAAGCTTTTATCCCGACGTAGATATTGTCATCATCAAACAGCAGACGAAACTCTGTTTTTTGTGATGGCACTCCGTTTTCGTAGGGCTCAAGTTGGATAAAATTCCCTTCCCAGGTGCCCGATCTCCACGCTTCTTCCTCTAAATTTCCGTCTATTGTAATGGGGTTGCTGATCTTGTTGGCAAAATATCTTTTTTTGTTTTCACCCTGAGCCATTGAGTGAATCATTAAGATGGTAAGCAAAGCCAATAAGATCTGTTGTTTCATAACGCGATAGTTTTCCGGTATCTTCGGTGAAATGACGTAGAAAATTCCTGATCGTTACACACAGGATTATCTCTGTAAAACTTTTCTTTCTGTTTTTAATCTTCCGAAAGGGGGATACGCTTCATAAAGATAATGAAATTTGGTCTAAAATGTTAAATATTAGTGAGTAATGATTGATGTATTTAAATGTTTTTTCCATGATCGTAATCTGTGCCGGAAGCTTGGTACAAAAGTTTTTTTCATGTAATTTTGTACGCGTTAAAAAAGAATGAGAAAATGTTTGAAAATCTTACAGATAAGTTAGAAAGGTCGTTTAAACTGCTGAAAGGTCAGGGGAAAATTACTGAGATTAACGTTGCCGAAACATTGAAAGATGTGCGACGGGCGCTGCTCGATGCTGACGTTAACTATAAGATAGCGAAGGATTTTACCGCCAAAGTGAAGGATAAAGCCCTTGGTCAGGAAGTGATGACCTCGATCAATCCTGGTCAGTTAATGGTCAAGATTGTTCATGACGAGTTAGCGGACCTGATGGGGGGACAAACGGTTGATATTAATCTGAAAGGCGCCCCTTCGGTCATCCTGATGTCGGGGCTCCAGGGATCTGGTAAAACAACTTTCTCAGGAAAGTTAGCCAACCGCTTAAAAACCAAACAAGGTAAAAACCCATTACTGGTAGCCTGCGACGTCTACCGCCCTGCGGCAATCGAGCAGTTGAAAGTTGTCGGGGCCTCCATTAATGTTCCGGTCTATACTGAGGAGGGAAGCAAAGAACCGGTTAAGATCGCTAAAGAGGCTATTAAACAGGCAAAGCTTAACGGAAACGATGTTGTAATTATAGATACAGCCGGTCGATTGGCGGTCGACGAGCAGATGATGAAAGAGATCGAGGCCATTAAATCGGCCGTCAATCCTAACGAGATTCTCTTCGTTGTCGACTCCATGACCGGTCAGGACGCGGTCAATACCGCGAAAGAGTTTAACGAACGCCTCGATTTCGATGGTGTGGTTCTGACTAAACTCGATGGGGATACCCGTGGTGGAGCCGCCCTTTCGATCCGTTCCGTTGTGAACAAACCGATCAAGTTTGTCGGGATGGGAGAGAAGATGGATGCCATCGACGCCTTTCACCCGAGCCGTATGGCCGACCGTATCCTGGGGATGGGTGATATCGTTTCGCTGGTCGAACGGGCCCAGGAACAGTTCGATGAGGAAGAAGCCCGCAAACTCCAGAAGAAACTGGCCAAGGATCAGTTTAATTTCGACGATTTTCTGAACCAGATTCAACAGATCAAAAAGATGGGTAACCTTAAAGATCTGGCAGGCATGATCCCAGGTATGGGGAAAGCTCTTAAAGATATTGAAATAGAGGATGATGCATTCAAACATATTGAGGCGATTATTCATTCGATGACTAAACAGGAACGCGAAGATGCCAGTATCATCGATGGTTCACGTCGGAAGAGAATTGCCACAGGTTCCGGCACCTCGGTCCAGGAGGTAAACCGCCTGCTTAAACAATTTGCCGATACCCGCAAGATGATGAAAATGGTTTCCCAGGGAGCCAATATGCGAAATATGATCCGGCCTAAGAGTGGCAAACGTTAATTAGTTTATTTGAACCATATGACAATCATTGACGGAAAAAAAACATCTGAGATCCTAAAAGAGGAGATTGCTGCCGAAGTTAGTAAAATCAAGCTGGCCGGGGGAAAAATTCCACACCTGGCCGCCATTCTGGTCGGTCACGACGGCGCCAGCGAAACTTATGTAGCCGGAAAAGTAAAGGCTTGCGAATTAGTTGGGTATAAATCTACCCTGATTCGTATGGAAGATGATGTAACTGAGCAGGAGCTGCTACAGTGCGTTCACAAATTAAATGAAGATGCTGATATTGACGGTTTCATCGTTCAACTCCCGCTTCCCAAACACATCTCCGAGGAAAATGTTATTGAGGCGATCGATCCCCGCAAAGATGTTGATGGTTTTCATCCAGTGAATGTGGGGCGTATGGTTGCAGGCTTACCGGCTTTTATCTCGGCGACTCCCTTTGGAATCATGGAGCTGATCAGAAGATACAAGATTGAAACTTCAGGTAAAAACTGCGTGGTTATTGGACGGAGCAATATCGTGGGTCGCCCCATGAGCGTACTGCTCTCCCAAAAGGGGATCGATTGTACGGTAACCCTTTGCCACAGCCGGACTAAAAACCTGAAAGAGATTGCCAGTCAAGCCGATATTCTTGTTGCTGCATTGGGGATTGCCGAGTTCCTGACTGCCGATATGGTCAAACCGGGAGCTGTGGTGATCGACGTAGGAATTACCCGCGTGAAATCCGATAAAACCAAGTCAGGATGGAAATTGCTGGGCGATGTCAAATACGATGAGGTAGCCCCAAAATGTTCCTTTATCACCCCCGTCCCGGGAGGTGTCGGTCCCATGACCATTGCCTCACTGCTCTACAATACGCTGCTCGCGGCTAAAAAAGAAATTTACCGGTAAAATACCCGTTTTAACACAGCAAAAACCGTCCCATAGCTCCTGTGGGACGGTTTTTGTTTTCTATTTCGGCTAAAAGAAAGATTAGTCGGTAAATTTTGGAATAATTCTGACTGAATTACTATATTTGAATCACGTCGCGTAAGAATTAACGGGTTTCATCCCCTTATCGAAGAGATTAAAGTATATCAAATAATAAACGTATGAAAAAGCTAAATTATAAATGGTTGGTCAGTGGACCCTGGTTATTGTCATTACTTCTGTTTACTGCATGTGCCACCGTACCTTTAACGGGAAGAAAGCAACTGACCCTGGTCAGCGAATCGGAGATGATCGCTTTAAGCCTTACCCAATATGATGAATTTCTGAAAACCAATAAGGTTTCAACCAATAAAGCCAATGTAGAGATGGTTAAACGGGTCGGACAGCGAATAGCCAAGGCTGTCGAAACCTATATGGCGCAACAGGGTCTCTCTTCTTACCTTGAAGGGTATAAATGGGAATTTAATCTGGTCGAAGATAGTAACGTTAATGCCTGGTGCATGTCGGGGGGAAAAGTGGTTGTTTATTCGGGTATTCTTCCCCTCACCAGGAATGATGCCGGTCTGGCAGTGGTTATGGGGCACGAGATTGCCCATGCCGTGGCCCGTCACGGAAGCGAACGGATGAGCGAACAGATGGTTGCCCAGGGAGCCGGGACCGCCCTTTCTGTGGCCTTATCTCAAAAACCGCAGCAAACCCAGCAATGGGCCTTGGCCGCGTTCGGACTCGGAGCCCAATACGGCGTGCTGCTCCCTTTCTCCCGCAAGCACGAGTACGAAGCCGATTATATGGGTTTGATATTTATGTCAATGGCTGGATATGATCCCAACGAGAGTGTCGCTTTCTGGCAAAGAATGTCGCAACAGGGAGGCTCCAAAACGCCCGAATTCCTGAGTACTCACCCGGTCGATGAAAACCGTATCGCCAAACTAAAAGAGAAGATCCCTGAGGCAATGAAGTTTTACAAGACCGTTAAATAACCAGACTGAAATTGAATTTTTCTTTTTGTACTATACTAACTAACTACAATTAATTTTAAAACATTATGGAAGAAAATGTTAAGGAAAATGAGGTAAACGGGACTAATGAAGTAAACCGGGATGAGATCTTTTCGAGATCCATCAGGAGTGGTAAACGAACCTACTTCTTCGATGTAAAAGCAACCCGTCAGGATGAACTCTACCTGACGATTACCGAGAGCAAGAAGCGTTTTGCCACCGATGGAAGCTTTCAGTATGAGAAGCATAAAATATTCCTTTACCAGGAAGATTTTGAGAGGTTTGCTGATCTTTTCCACGAGATGATCAGCTATATTGACGAAAATCAAGGGGAAAAGCTCATCGAATCATCCGGGAAAGCAGAAATCGACTATGCCGATGTGAAATTTGAGGATCTTATGTCGATATAAAAGAGGACTCTCCTCAGAAAAGCCTCCGGGATTAGGTTCCCGGAGGCTTTTTTCTACCCTGATCCTAACGCGGTTTACCAATCTTTAATTATTCTTCCTGTCTATTCACAATTCCAGTAAGCAGTTCGGGTACAAGAAATGTGTTTATTTTCAGTTCTGTGAGTGAGTGTTCTGAGTACCGTTTGGGGGATTTTTCCGAACAGGAAATCCTGTTCCCGGTTGTATCCTGTAACATTCATGTATATTCCTCAGTTTCATTTACATGAGAAAACGTGCAGGCTTATTCCGCAGGCCGAACATATCGGGGCTTTATGCCTGGGTTCTGAATAGATTGATTTAACCTTAATCGTGCATTGTTTTGGTCCTGTCAAAGCCGGGGTTTCTGTATACATTCTGTACAGTATCTGTGCTGTTTCTGTACCTAACATATACAGAAATAACACAGATACTTCTTTCAAAAGACATAAATGATCCGGGCATGACCAGAGCTTGAGAAAGGCATCTGTCTGTTGCATTGAAACCGGATTGAGGGTGTGGGGATTAAATTATTGGACTCCAGGTATTTGAAGGAGATGAAAGATCATTCAGGTAGCCGGGGCAAGAGGGAGATCGATCATAAAAACGGTGCCCGATTCAGCGTTGGACTGGAAGGAAATTTTCCCCTTTAGATATTTCTCACCCAATAGCCGGATGCTGTAGGTGCCCAGTCCAAGTCCCGATTCTTTGGTTGAAAAGGATTTGGTAAAGATTTGTATCTGAATTTCTTTGGGGATCACGGTGTTGTTTTGGACCCAGAAACGAACATGGGTATCGGACAAAGATTTACATCCGAAATTGATTATCCCGTTCTGTCGGGTTGCTTCCAGGGCATTTTTCAGCATATTTAGCAGAACCCTGCGTAACAACACCCCATCAGTAATAAGGTCCAGGTTTACAGAATCATCGCTTATAAGAATCTCTTTGTTAAAAGCAACATCACTGTTTTCTATCTGGGCCTTGGTTAATTTTATGATTTCGAGAGTGTTTTTTCGTTCAAATCTGGGACGGAGTTCGTTGTGTTCAGCAGCAGAAAAATCGCGTTGATAAAGAATTTCTTCGATCAGATCGGCGGAGGTTATTCTCAGGGATTCCATCAGGCTGGAACTCTTTTCTCCATTTGTCTGATACGACGGGAAAATATCGACAATACCCAAAATATTGCCTGCTTTATTGAGGATGTCATGGAAGAAGATTCGTTCCATCATTCTCCGGCGGAGTTCCTCACTAATATCGGAAAGGGTTAAAAACAGGTATTTTTTTCTTCTGTAATAAAAAGGGGTGGTTGTTATTCTCAGATTAAGGAAGGATTTGAGCTCTCCGTTGGGATGGACCAGGGAAAGATAGGATTCCTCGGTGTGCTGTGCGTTTTCATTTTTACTGATGGTGAGAGCTTTAATTATTCCGCAGAATTGGCAGTTGACGGAGCTGCCGCATCCGTTTTTGCTTTTATGGGCATATTGGCAACGAAATGAATCACCGATCCTTTTATGGAACAATGCTTTGTTGTCTAAATGGTCGAGCAGGCCATTCATCGTTTTGTTGACCAGCAGCAACTGATAATTAAGGCTCATCAAGGCCGTGGGCTGGGGCAAAGCATCGAGAATCTGCTGTAACTGACCTTTGTATTTTGAGGAAGAATAATCCCGGAGGATTCTTCTCCTGCTGTTTTTTTCTGCATTGGTTTCCAAATGCGGCATTGGTAGTCTTGTTGTTATGTATGACAATTTTTCAAATCTTTGCGACTGATCATCGTTAAAATAACAACAAAAACCCGAAAAGGTTTGAGGCTTTCCGGGTGTAGGAGGTGAAGCATTCGCTTACCTTGTCTCTTTCTAAAGAAGGGCTTTCACTTCTTTTTCGATTTGATTATGGGTTTTATCGCTTACCGGTACCAGCGGAAGGCGAAGTTTGTTTTCGATCATACCCATAGTGTGCATGGCTGCTTTAATTCCCGAGGGGTTACCTTCGACGAACAACAGATCGAGCAATGGCTGCATTTTCAGTTGGTTGGAGGCGGCCGTCGAATAATCGCCCTTAAGGGCGGCGTGGGTTGTAGCGGCAACGAATGAGGGCAGTACATTGGCTGCAACAGAGATAACTCCTTCTCCTCCAAGTGAGGTGGTGGGGACGATTAAGCTGTCGTCGCCAGACAACAAGGCGAAGGTAGAGGGTTTATTCTTGAGAATACGGCAGATTTCCGCGAAATTGCCGGAGGCCTCTTTAGTGCCAACGAATTTGTCGGAAGAGTAGGCCAGACGCAGGGTGGTCTCTGCCGTCATGCTGACCCCGGTACGTCCCGGTACATTATATAAAACAATGGGTAAGGGGCAGTTTTGGGCAATTGCCATGAAATGTTGGTAGATCCCTTCCTGGGTTGGTTTATTGTAATAAGGAACGACCGAGAGGATCCCGTCGGCCTTCGAAAGATCGATAGTCTTGAGGCAATCAATGACAGCCAAGGTGTCGTTGCCCCCGATGCCAATCAGAACGGGAACCCTTTTGCGGGCATGGTTGCAGACAAAATTGATGACCTCTTGTTTCTCGTCCTTACTTAAAGTGGCCGCTTCGGCTGTTGTGCCCAATGCCACTAAAAAATCGATTCCATTTTCGATTTGATGATCAACGATTTTGCCCAAACTTGGAAAATCAATCTGCAAATTCTCTGTAAAGGGTGTTATCAATGCTACACCGGCTCCCCGAAAGCTATTTCCCATAATATCACTCACTCTTTTCTTTAATTTTATCCAGGTAGAAAATTATCTGTTCCATTAAATAATTGCAGTCCGGATGTCCGGAAACATCGACATCCAGATCATAAAAATTGTATTCATTGGCTTTCCAACCCACTTTGAATCGCGCCTGAGAATTGATAAGAATATATTGTAAGGCATAAGCCTTTTTTATGGTCAAATCAATCAGGATATCGAAAGGCTGCTGCATAAATTGCGAAGCTTCGCTGCTGGCCGGTTTGCCCAGAAAGTTGACCTCTCTTTTGTTCAAAAAGGAGGAATGGGAGACAGTTGAGAGGGTCTCCATTTCTCTTTTCGAATCGATAAAGGCCAAACCTGTTGACTTGATTCCCTTTTCTTTAAGAACTTTTCTCAATAATTCGAACGTCTCAATGCTGTATTCATCGGAAGGATTCCACAGTATTCCAACGTTTTTAGCGCTTTTCAATGTTTGGAGCTTTACGGTCCGTTTTTGCTTGCCATACTGGTCAAGCAATTTTTTCTTCAGATATGGACTTACAATTTTTCCAATCATGTCGGGTCAAAGTTACAAAATCGTTTTTAATGTACTCACTTTTTTAAAAATAGTTACAACTTATTAACTTTCAATTTAAAAGTTGCATAAATTCATCCTCCGAAATTATGGGGATCTTCAATTTAGTTGCCTTCTCCAGTTTTGCTGGTCCAATGTTTTCACCTGCAATCAGATAGCTTGTTTTTGAGGAGATGGAGGTGACGTTTTGTCCCCCGTTCAATTCGATAATTTCTTTCAATTTATCCCGTGAAAAATTTTTAAACGTTCCGGAAATGATGATGGAAAGGCCTTTCAGTTTTTCGCCTCCGCCCTCATTTTTCTTTGAAACCTGTTCCATTATCAGGCCGTTTTCGCGTAATCTTGACAATAGAAGTAGATTTTCATCTTTTGAGAACCATGTAGTTAGGCTTTCCGCTATTCTGGAGCCAATCTCACCGATGGAGGTCAATTCATCGATCGAAGCGTTTAGCAAGCGATCGATGGAGCCCATTTCGCGGGCTAACTTCTTTGCGACGGTCTCACCCACATAACGTATCCCAAGGGCAAAGAGTATCCTTTCGAAGGGAATATTTTTTGAGGATTCGAGACTTTCCAGGATTTTAGCAGCTGATTTTTCGCCCATTCTATCCAGATTGACCAGGTCGTCCTTTTTCAACTCATACAGATCAGCAATATTCCTGATCAATCCGTTTTGGAAGAGCAGGTCGATTGTTTCGGTACCAATACCATCAATATTCATGGCCTTTCGGCCGATAAAGTGCTCGATCTTCCCCTTTATCTGTGGAGGGCATCCCTCTTCGTTGGGGCAGTACCAGGCGGCTTCGCCTTCCTGTCTGACCAATTGGGAATTGCATTCGGGGCAATGGGTGATGAATTCGACCCTTGGATTCATCGGGTGACGTTGTGAATTATCGACTCCGACGATTTTGGGAATTATTTCCCCTCCCTTTTCAACATAGACCACATCGTTTTGATGAAGATCGAGGTTTCGGATGATGTCGGCATTGTGAAGGGATGCTCTTTTTACTACTGTTCCGGCCAGCAGAACGGGTTCGAGATTGGCCACCGGGGTGACAGCCCCGGTTCGCCCCACCTGGTAGGAGATGGAGAGTAGGGGAGTACTCACGCGCTCGGCTTTAAATTTGTAAGCAATGGCCCAACGGGGCGATTTGGCTGTGAAGCCCAGTTCCTCCTGTATTCTTCGCGAGTTGACCTTGATGACCACTCCATCGGTGGCTACCGGTAAATCTTTTCGCCTGTGGTTCCATTCCTCCAGGTAATTGAGGATTTCTTCTACTGAATTACATATTCGGATATGTTCAGATACTTTAAATCCCCATCGCCGGGCATGTTGCAGCAGTTCGTAGTGACCATCGTCGGGAAGGTTATCCCCTAACAGGTGATACAAATAGGCGTCGAGTTTTCGGGTAGCGACCTGCGCTGAGTTTTGCAGTTTAAGGGTGCCGGAGGCCGCGTTGCGAGGATTGGCAAAAAGCTGTTCGCCAATATCTTCACGTTCGCGGTTTAACTCTTCGAACACCTCAAATGGCATTACTATTTCACCCCGTATCTCGAAAACCGGGGGATAATCGCCTTTCAGCTTAAGCGGAATACTGCGGATCGTTTTTACATTGCTGGTCACATCGTCGCCTTTTTCTCCATCCCCGCGGGTGACCGCCCGGATTAACTCTCCGTTTTCGTAGGTAAGACTGATGGAGGTCCCATCGAACTTCAGTTCGCAAACATAGGAGGGTTCTTCGTCTGATAATTTTATGACCCTTTGAACAAAATCGCGAACTTCACCTTCAGAATAGGTATTGGAGAGGGAGAGCATGGGGTATTTATGTTCGACCTGCTGAAATTCCTTATTGAGATCGCTTCCGACGCGTTGAGTCGGGGAATTGGGATCGGACCATTGGGGAAATTCATTTTCCAGGTGAATCAGTTCCTCCATCATACGGTCGAAATCAAAATCACTGATGGTGGGTTGGTTTAGAACATAATAGTTATAGTTATGATGTTCAATACTTTCCCTAAGTATATTGATCTTTGTTCTGGCTTCGTCAAGGGTCATAAAATTCAGAGTTTTTGCAGGAATAAAAATACTAAAAAAGCCGTCAGTTCATTCATGATCGTTATTCCTAAATGGATTTATCGGAAGAGAAAATTTAATAATGATTAAATCCTCTACATAAAGTGGTGGTGGACTGAAAAAAATGTATTTTTGCCCTGAATTACGGTTTTTCCGATCCCCGTCGGGGAAGGAAAATGAAAAGGGAATCCGGTGGAATACCGGAGCTGTACCCGCAGCTGTAAGCCCATTATATGGTTTTCTGAATCAAAAACCACTGTCCCGATTCCGATAGTTTTCGGTAGGGGCGGGAAGGTACGGAAGACCGGGCGAGCCAGAAGACCTGCCGGATTTGACTACTAAATTTTTTGCTTTCGGGAAAAACAGCAAAAATGAAATGCAATTCTTTGTCATTCATTTTTCTCTTTTAAAAGAAAGCCGGCAAATGTACCGTTATAGTTATTTTGAATGGAAAAAATTTGTCCGCGCTGTAACAAGGTTTTTGATTGTTGCCACGGTGAGAATGAGAGGTGCTGGTGCTTTACAGAGCCGGTGCCTGAAGTGTTGCGCCATTATTTGTCGGAACATTACAACGGTTGCCTTTGTCGTGATTGTTTACGGGAAATAAGTGTTTATTTAAATGATAATCAGAATTTAAAACTTAATCAATCATGAAAAATTACAGATTACTTTTTGTTGCGGCAGTTGCCTCTTTATTGTTTTTAGCGTCATGCGATAAGGATGATGATGTTGAAATCCATAATGCTAATCTTGAAAGCCTGTCGGTCGGGGCAGAGGGGTATTGGAACGGAGCTGATGGAAGTGGGAAGTTTCAAAGTGCAGATCTTTCTTTTTCAAATAGTTATACTGAAGCAGGAGCTAATTCGTATTGGTCAGGTTTTGCTTATTCTCAAAAGAGTGACATTACAACTGCCGGATACGGAAACCAATACAGCGTGTTTGATTCTTCCAACGGGAACAATAAATTTGCCCTATTGTATTATGTGGCAGGAACCTATGCTTCTTTTCCTGAAGGAGTTGAATATCAGTTAAGAAGTGTTTCGTTGTGTAACAATACCTATGCTGCCCTATCGATGAAAAACGGGGATATCTATTGTGAAAAATTTGGCGGAGTTTCCGGTAATGATCAGGACTGGTTTAAGGTTACTATTACAGGTTACGATGCTGACGGTATCTCTACAGGAACGGTTGAATTTTACCTGGCCGACTACCGTAATGCCGATAATTCAAAAGATTATATTGTAAATAAGTGGACCGAAGCTGATCTTACATCTTTGGGAAAGATCAATAAACTAAAGTTTGAACTCTCTTCAACAGATAATGGAGATTGGGGGATGAATACGCCCGCTTATGTCTGTATCGACAATGTGAAATATGAATACCAGGAGGAAGGATTATAGTATTCTCACAGGTTATTTAATGATTGCTCTCCGGAATGTCCAAGGCCTATTCAGATAATTGTTTCCGGTATTTTGTGAGCCGGTGAAAACATTTTTTTCTCTTTTCCGTTTTAACTTATTGAAGTTACAGAATAACATGTTTACTTTGCAGATTCAAAAATAATAATTAATCAGGTATTTATGACAATAGCGAAAGATAGAATGGTCTCGTTGACCTATGAGTTGAGATTGGAAGGAAAGAATGGGGATGTTTTCGAAACAGCCGGAAAAGAGAACCCTTTGGTATTTCTTTATGGCGCTGGATTGATGATTCCTGCCTTTGAAAGCCATCTTACAGGAAAAAAAGCCGGGGATAAATTTGAAATCGATATTCCTGCAAAAGACGGATATGGTGAGGTCAACGAAGAAGCTGTTGTTGATCTTCCAAAGACTATTTTCCAGGTTAACGGGAAAATTGATGAAGAGATGTTGACTCCCGGAAACTCAATCCCGATGATGTCGGCACACGGCCAACGAATGGACGGATTGGTAGTCTCAGTTCAGGAGGAGACCGTAACCATGGATTTTAATCATCCGCTTGCCGGAGAAGATCTTCATTTTGAAGGCGAAATCCTTGAAGTACGTGATGCTACTGAAGAGGAACTTAACGCAGTGTATAACGCTGGCGGTTGTGGTTGTGGCAGCGGTAGCTGCGGCGGTGATGATTGCGGCGACGGCTGTGGTGATTCCGGTTGTGGAAGCGGTTGCGGTTGTTCCTAAAAAATCAAGGTAATCTTTTTCAGATTACGATAGAAATATTAATTTTATAAACCCGGGGTGAAAACTTCGGGTTTATTAATTTTTTAACATGAATAGTATAGGTAAAATATTCTGCCTCACCTCTTTTGGAGAGTCTCACGGGGCGGCAATCGGGGGAGTGATCGATGGATGTCCGGCCGGTTTGACGATCGATATTGAGCAGGTCCAATATGAGCTTGACCGGAGGAAACCCGGGCAATCGCATATTACCACTCAAAGGAGTGAGTCGGATCGGGTCGAATTTCTTTCGGGGATTTTTGAAGGGCAAACCACAGGGACCCCAATTGGCTTTATTGTACGCAATAAAGATCAGCATTCATCGGATTACAATAATATCAAAAATTTGTACCGTCCCTCCCATGCAGATTTTACTTATGACCAAAAATACGGAATGCGCGATCACCGGGGCGGGGGACGATCATCTGCCCGTGAAACGATAGCCAGGGTAGTGGCCGGAGCGGTTGCCAGGCAATTATTAGCCACCCTGGGGATTGAAATTAATGCCTATGTCTCGCAGGTTGGTGAAATAGCGCTCGATAAATCGCCCCAGGAACTTGATCTTACGAAGACCGAATCAAATATAGTTCGATGTCCCGATCAGGAGACGGCCGAGAAAATGATTGCGCGCATTGAAATGGCTGGTAATAATCACGATACAGTGGGTGGAGTGATCAGTGGAATTGTAACCGGAGTGCCTGCCGGATGGGGAGAACCGGTCTTTAATAAACTTCATGCCGATTTGGGCCATGCCATGTTAGGGATTAACGCGGTAAAGGGGTTCGAGTACGGTTCGGGATTTGAGGGAACAAAACTTTCCGGTTCGGAGCACAACGATATTTTTGTAAAAACAGATAAAGGGGTTTCGACGTTGACCAACCATTCGGGCGGTATTCAGGGAGGAATTTCAAATGGTCAGGATATTTATTGGCGGGTAGCTTTCAAGCCAATTGCAACCCTGCTCAAGGAGCAGAGAACCATTGATCGGAATGAAAACGAGGCTATTGTAAATGTGAAAGGGCGGCATGATCCATGTGTGTTGCCCAGGGCAGTCCCGATTGTCGAGGCCATGGCAGCAATTGTTTTGGCAGATCATTATTTATTAAGCAGGCTTTCAAAACTTTAAATAAATAACAAACTATGGATGCAAAAGATTTAGTTTACAGTGCGTTGGAAAAATCTGGAAAACCAATGAAAGGTGGCGAGATCGCTGAAGTTTCCGGGGTAGACAAAAAAGAAGTTGATAAAGCTATTAAGAAGCTTGTTGCTGAGGGGAAAATCAATTCCCCACAACGCTGTTTCTATGCAGTGGTTAAATAAATAAGGAGGGGGAAATCCCCTTTTTTATTAAGAATTACTTCGAAAATGGCAACAGGGTATTATTTGTTTGTTGTTTTCTTCCATAAAGTGACTTTCATGTCATGCAAGAATTTAAATCATTAATTACTTTTGTAAAGCTTTGATTAGTTGCTTGTTATGGTTGGTTGAGTGTGTCCTGAAAAGATTTTGGTAAAAAGTGTGTATTATTTTTCATTTGAGGGTTAATCTTTTTGCCTAAATGGGGGTCTAACACAAAGGTGTTCTATTTTTAGCCGAGAACATTAGTATTAATTCTATCGTATAATCAGAATTCTTATTCATTAATATTATTATGTGGCAAAAGAGTTTAATATGGTTTATGGTCTTACCAGGAATGGTTTTTATGACCAGTTGTAAAAAGGAGAAGAAAGCCGTTCAGGCAGCGGTAGGACGTAATGTTTTAGAGGTCAATGCGTCTGTTGTTGGTTACTCTTCGCTTGACCATTCCTATTCTTATACCGGAACATTATTGGCGAATGAGGAGATTGACCTTCGTCCGGAGATTTCAGCCAAGGTTACAGGTATATTTTTTAAAGAAGGTTCCCCGGTTAAGAAGGGTCAGCGTTTGGTGAAGATGTTTGATGATGATTTGCAGGCGCAGTTAAAGAAAAACAAGTTGCAGATTGAGCTTGCCCAAAAAGAGCTTGCCCGAAAGTTAGAGTTATATAACGTAAAGGGCATCAGTAAAGAGGAATATGAAATTTCAGAGAATAAGCTGAATACCTTAAAAGCAGAGCAGGATCTGCTCAACGCTCAAATTTCAAAGACTGAACTCATCTCACCTTTTACCGGAATTGTGGGTTTAAGAATGGTGAGCGAGGGGGCGTTTGTTTCAAATTCGACAGTAATCACATCAATTCAACAAATAGATCCAATCAAGGTTGAGTTTTCCGTTCCTGAGAAGTTTATCACCAGTTTATCGGTAGGGAAAGAGATTGAGTTTACAATTGATGGATTATCGGAAACTTATATGGCTAAGATTTATGCATTGGAATCGAAGATTGATACGGAAACAAGATCGATCCGAATCCGTGCTTTATGTCCCAACAGTCAAATGAAGCTTTTCCCGGGTTCATTTGCCAGTATCCGGTTAAATTATGAAACTGCACAAGAAAGTATCGTAATTCCGGCAAGGGCGATCTTCCCTGTATTAAAAGGAGAACAGGTTTTCGTGATCAGAAATGGGAAAGCCCATGCTGTTGATATCAAAGCCGGATTACGCGATGGAAAAGAAGTGGAAGTTCTGGAAGGTCTGGCACCTAATGATACAATAATATTAAGTGGATTATTGCAGATGAAAGAAGGGTTGGCCGTAAAAGCCAAGATAGAGAAATAACAACTTCAATAATTGATAATTGAATAATGAATATTGCTTCATTTAGTATAAAACGTCCGGTATTTTCATCGGTGTTATCCATTGTATTGCTGCTCTTTGGATTTGTAGGATTTAACATGCTTGGTCTTAGGGAATATCCCAGTGTGGATCCCCCGATTGTAACCGTTTCTACTTCCTATGTAGGAGCGAATGCTGATGTAATCGCGACCATGATTACCGAGCCGTTGGAAGAATCAATCAATGGGATCGCTGGTATTCGGACACTCACTTCATCGAGTAGCGATGGAAGGAGTAGTATTTCCGTTGAGTTTAACATCGACGAGGATATGGAAGCTGCGGCAAATGATGTGCGCGACAGGGTTTCAAGGGTTACCCGTCGGTTACCGCAAGACTGCGATCCACCGGTAGTTGTTAAAACGGATGCTGACGCGGATGCCATTCTGATGTTGGCCTTGCAAAGTGATTCCCGCAACTTGCTTGAATTGACAGATTATGCGATCAACGTATTCAAAGAAAGATTACAGACCATTTCAGGTGTGAGTGATATCCGAATAATGGGGGAGAAGAAATATGCTATGCGCATTCAGCTTGATCCTGCCCGTCTTACTGCATTTCACATTGCTCCGACAGATGTCAGAACCGCATTAGCAAGGGAAAACGTGGAGTTGCCTTCCGGAAGAATTGAAGGATATGAGAGGGAGCTTACCATCCGAACCTTGGGACGTCTGACCACCGAAGAAGACTTTAATAATTTGTTGATCAAGGAGGAAAACGGAGTGTTAGTCCGCTTGAAAGATATAGGTCGGGCTGTTCTCTCTGCTGAAAATGAAAAGAGTAACCTGAAAGGGGATGGGGGTATTCAGCAATTAGCGCTGGCCATTCAACCTCAGCCTGGTTCAAATCACATTGCAATTGCCGATGAATTTTACAAAAGGGTCGATCAACTGAGGAATGAGGTTCCCAAAGATCTCCGTATGTTTATTATCCATGATAGCACAGTTAATATTCGTAAAGGGATCAAGGAGGTTGAAGAGACGATATTCTTTTCTTTTGGATTGGTCGTTTTGGTTATCTTCGTTTTCCTTCGTCATTGGCGAACGACGATTATCCCTGTTCTGGCTATTCCAATTTCCTTGATCGGGACTTTCTTTATCATGTATATTTCAGGGTTTACCATCAATTTGTTAACCCTGTTAGGGATTGTATTGGCGACAGGTCTTGTGGTTGATGATGCCATTGTTGTGCTTGAAAATATTTATAAGAAGATTGAGCAAGGCGAGAATCCAATGGTTGCGGGGCATAAAGGATCCGAAGAGATCATTTTTGCCATTATTTCAACCACTATTACTCTTGCAGCGGTATTCTTGCCTATTATGTTTTTAAGTGGAATCACAGGTCGACTCTTCCGCGAATTTGCCATAACAGTGGCTGGTTCCGTTATTATTTCCGCCTTTGTTTCGCTGACACTTACTCCGATGATGTGTGCAAGGATGTTGAAAAAGCCGAGCTCACAATCGAAATTGTTTTTATGGAGTGAAGGTTTATTTGACCGTATGACCATCAATTACCATCGTTCCTTGCAATGGTTCATTGAGCGGCGCTGGATAGCGTGGGTCGTTATGGCTGCTTCGGTAATAATCATTATTCTGATTGGATCACAGTTACCCTCAGAATTGGCCCCTATGGAAGATAAAAGCCGAATTTCACTTTCGATTACAGCTCCTGAGGGAACGGCTTATGAGGCTATGGATCAGTATATGCAGGAAATAGCTAATTTTCTGGATACTATTCCAGAAAAATCATCGTTAATGGTGGGTACAGCAGTCGGAGGGGGCGGCGGAGGCACAAACAGTGGGTTTGCCCGTTTGGGATTGGTCGAACCTAATCAACGCGATCGTTCACAGGATGATATTGCCAACTATGTTAATAATGTGTTGCGGAAATATAATTTTGCCCGAGCCTATGCGACTCAGGAACAAACCATATCAACCACACGTAGAGGAGGGAGTTTACCGGTACAGTTGGTTCTTCTTGCACCTGATTTTGCCCAATTGAAAGAGGTGTTACCCAAGTTTCTGGATAAGGCTAATTCAGATCCGGCTTTCCAGGTTGTCGATGTAAATCTGAAATTCAATAAACCTGAGGTTCGAATCGATATTGACCGGGATAGGGCAAAAACTTTAGGAGTAACTGTTCGGGATATTGCCGAAAATCTCCAGTTGTATTATAGTCAACAGAGATATGGCTATTTTGTATTAAGCGATAAACAGTACCAGGTGATTGGAGAAGCTACCCGAATAAACAGGGACGACCCGCATGATCTTTCGTCAATCTACGTTCGAAATAATGCAGGTAACCTGATTCAGTTGGACAATGTATTGAAGATGGCTAATCAGAGTAACCCTCCTCAGATTTATCGTTTTAACCGTTTTGTTTCGGCTACTGTTTCTGCTCAGCCAGCGCCCGGCGTTACATTGGGTGAGGGAATTGAAGAAATGAAGTCCATTGCTAAAGAGGTTTTGCCTGAGAATTTCTCTACGGCCCTTTCCGGAAGTTCACGCGATTTGGATGAAAGTGCGAGTACCCTGGTTTATGCGTTTATTTTTACGTTAGTCCTTATTTTCCTGGTACTGGCAGCCCAGTTTGAAAGTTACCGGGATCCGGTCATCGTCATGCTTACTGTTCCGTTAGCTATTGCCGGAGCGGTCATATCCTTGTATATTTTTGGCCAAACATTGAATATTTTCAGTGAGATTGGAATCATTATATTGATAGGTATCGTGACTAAAAACGGGATCTTAATTGTTGAATTTGCCAATCAAAAGAAAAATGCAGGGATGCCATTGAAAGAGGCTGTTCTGGAGGCTGCCACCTTAAGGTTACGACCGATTTTGATGACGAGTATGGCTACCGTCTTAGGAGCTTTACCTATTGCACTTGCATTGGGTGCCGCCGCTAAAAGTCGTGTTCCTATGGGTATTACTATTATTGGAGGTCTCTTGTTTTCACTTATCCTGACCCTGTATATTATTCCAACCTTATACAGTTTGATCTCAGGAAAGAAAAAGAATGATGAGGATGTTGATGAGCTTCAATATGAGATTGAAGACTAATCGTTTTGAACCATTGTAATTTAAACTATTCAATAATGGAATCAGGTTATTGTTTAAATAGAAGGGGATTGGCAGGATTCGGGAGTCAGTTCCGATTAAAAATTATTAATCGTCTTAGGATGAAAGTGATATATTTCCCAATATTTCTTGTTTGCTTTAGTACTATTCCTGCCTTTTCCCAACAACATAAAGTATCGTTGGATGAGGTAATTGCAGTTGGATTGAAAAATAATTTTTCTATCCTGATTGCTGAAAATGATGCTTTGATTGCCAAAAATAATAACACAGCAGGCAATGCCGGCTTTTTACCTTCGGTTGGCATCAACGGAGGGATAAGAGAAAATATAGCTTCGATCAAGACGGAAAATGCAGCTTCAGAGGTCTCTAAAACCAACGGCGCCAATACAACCACTATAACTGCCGGTGCTTCACTGGATTGGACGCTTTTTGATGGTATTGGGATGTTTATAAAGAAAGATCGCTTGTCTTTACTCCAAAATTTGGGCGAGACATCGTTTCAGTCAACAGTTGAAAACGTTGTTTCCCAAATTATTGTTTCTTATTATGCTGTGGTTCAGAACAAGAATAGGTTACAGGTTTTGCAAAATGCGATTGATTTTTCTAACACTCGTCATGAACTGATTCGGAAAAAATATGAGATTGGATCAGCATCCGAATTGGCGTATTTGCAAGCCACTGCGGATTTGAATTCAGACAGTGCTTCTTATTTGCAGCAGGTTGTAAATTTGAAAAATGCAAAAGCAAGACTGAACGAATTAATTGTTGAAAATCCTGATACCGATTTCGATGTTGTGGAAGAAATCAGCTTTGAACAGTCAATGAATTATGTGGAAATAAAAGCTGCATTGCCATCCATAAACTCCCAAATAGCGATTGCCAAAAATCGTGCGGCCATTGCTGACCTGGATTATAAGCTAACTCATTCTCCCAAATATCCTCGTTTGGATTTCTTTTCCGATTTCAATTTTACCGATTCCCGTTATGATTACGGGCAAACCAGACGGAATCAAAATGTTGGACCTGTTTTTGGACTGAATATGTCATTACCTATATTCGATGGTTTTAATAAACGTCGTGCTTCAGCAAACGCTAAAATTGAAGCCGAGAACTCGAAATTTGAGCTTGAAAAAGCCATCCGGGATATGGAAGCCCAACTGTATCAGTTGTTTAATGATTATCAAATAAATATGAAGTTGGTTACATTAGAAAGTGCGAATCTGAAGGTGTCACAACAAAACACTAAGATTGCATTTGAAAAATTCAGGGTGGGTGAGATGAGTGATATTGATCTTCGTCAGATACAGCTTTCGCAACTTCAGGCAGAGAATAGTTTGCTTTCAGCTCAGTATTTCGCCAAACAGTCGGAAACAGAATTGCTACGGTTAAGTGGAAAGATTATTCGGAATAAATAGTCTGTGAATTTGCGACGGTGTTTTTCATATTTTGGGATTCCTGAGAAGAGGTATTCTGAATCTTAGTATTTTCATAATTTATTGAGATTATTCGAAAGTTGAGAACAGGGAATATATTCAGGAAGAAAACGATTTCACTGATTTTAAAAGATGCAGCCCTCAATGATTCCAGGAGCACCGGAATGAAACGGACTTTAGGAATTACTGATTTGACGGCTTTTGGAGTGGCTGCAATAATTGGTGCCGGAATATTTAGTACCATCGGAAATGCGGCTGCAAGCGGGGGACCTGCTGTTTCTTTGTTATTTGTTTTTACAGCGGTTGCCTGCGGACTCTCAGCTATGTGTTATGCAGAATTTGCTTCTTCAATACCTATTAGCGGGAGTGCTTACACCTATGCTTATGCAAGTTTCGGTGAATTGGTTGCCTGGATAATTGGTTGGGACTTAATCATGGAATATGCGATTGGGAATATTGCCGTAGCTATTTCCTGGTCAAGTTATTTTACAGGTCTTTTATCCGGTTTTGGAATAGATTTTCCTTCATTTTTAACCATTGATTATTTATCTGCATCCCGGGGATTTAAAGATGCATTTATTTTAATTCAGAATGGTGCTGACTTGAGTTCACTCCATCCGCAAATCAAAGAAGCTTATCTTGCTTGGACCACAGCTCCTTCAATTGGTGGAATCCGATTGATCGCTGATATTCCTGCTTTTGCAATTGTTGTTCTCATTACCTGGATCTGTTATATTGGCATTCGGGAATCGAAAACTGCCAATAATATCATGGTTTTGCTGAAGGTGGGAATTCTATTATTGGTTATTACTGCCGGAGCATTTTATGTCGATTCCGGGAACTGGAGTCCTTTTGCCCCTAACGGAATAGCAGGAGTTCTTAAAGGTGTATCCGGTGTTTTCTTTGCATATATTGGATTTGATGCCATTTCCACTACTGCTGAAGAGTGCCGTAATCCCAGAAAGGATCTGCCGGTTTCAATGTTTTTGGCTCTACTAATTACTACAGTTTTGTATGTTGCCGTTAGTTTGGTTCTCACTGGAATGGTTTCTTCTTACGAGTTAGGAGTCGCCGATCCACTGGCTTTTGTTTTTTCAAAACTCAACCTGACAAAGTTATCCGGATTTATTGCCGTCAGTGCTGTTATCGCGATGGCAAGCGTGATGCTTGTTTTTCAACTTGGACAACCCCGGATATGGATGAGCATGAGCAGAGATGGTCTTTTGCCTCAAATATTTTCAAGAATTCATCCAAAATACAGGACTCCTTCATTTTCTACTATTGTGACCGGGATTATCGTTGCAATTCCTTCTCTTTTTATGAACCTTACCGAGGTAACTGATTTAACAAGTATTGGTACTTTGTTCGCTTTTATTCTAGTTTCGGGAGGGATTTTGATCTTAAATCCTCAGGGAAAACATTCATCGCGCCAAAAACATTTTGTAGTACCTTACTTGAATAGCCGATTCTATTTAATCCCGATTTGGATAATCATATTGGTCATAATTTGGCATTTCAATTCAGACGGGTTTTTCTTTATGATGAAAAGTGAAAAGTTCCCTTCATTAATTTATTTTTTGCCCTATTTTTTCTTCGCAATTACCTCATTGGTCATAACACTCTTTGCCTTTAAACGAAATTGGTCTTTAATCCCTGTATTAGGATTACTTACAAATCTTTTTCTGATGAGTGAACTGGGATTCTCCAATTGGATGCGCTTTGGAATTTGGCTGCTCATCGGATTATTGATATATTTTAGTTATGGAGTGAATAACAGTAGATTAGGAGCGAAATAAGCAATTCCATTTTCTTTTTCTAATCCTTTTTTAATAGTTGATAAAAGGATCTGTTGCTAATTCTAAATGTTTTTATTCTAAACCCTGTTTTTTATTTTCAAAATTGGTAATATTGTTGTAGACCTAATTGGGTATATTGTTGGATCTTATCTTTTATATTATGATCATTCGATGGTTTTCCTGCCTCATTCTGTTTTTTCTTTTACTGTTGACGATCACAGATGTTGCCGCTCAAAAAAAGAATCCGTTTTTCCAGATCCCCGGAAGGGTTAAGATAGATAAAGGTGATGTGGCAGGTACTATGGTGTCTGTTCTCAACATGGAAACCAATCAGGTTGAAAAATCAATTCCAGTAGCTGCTTCCGGGAAGTTCGACCTGGAATTAAAGTATCATACAGAATATCAACTCTCATTTGTCAAAGACGGATACTATAAAAAAGATATTCAGGTTTCCACATTAATACCTCAAAATGTTTGGCAAAAAGACAGCGTATTTCCGCCTTATTTGATTGTTATTACTCTTTATCAGAAAGTTCCTGATGTAAAGATGAGTTTTGAAGGAAAAACTATAGGGAAAATTGCTTATTCTGAGGAAAGTAATCTGGACAACTTCGACGCCAAGATCTATATCGATGATAAGGATATTAAAGATGAGATTGATTTAGCCTTGAAAAATCTGAAAAATGATGATTTTGACCAAAAACTGGCTGAAGCGCTTAGTTTGGAAGAGAGGCAAGACATAAATGGTGCAATTAAAATTTACACGGAAGCCTCAAAAATGAGACCTGATGATAAGTTCGTTAAGGAAAAATTGAAAGAGCTGGCTTCCGAATTAAAAGATTTGCAGAACCTTGCCAAAAAACAGGAGGAATATGATCGCCAGATTGCATTGGGGGATACAAATGTTAATAGCAACAAATACAGTCAGGCATTAATTAATTACCGGCAGGCCTTGAATATTAAGCCTAATGATGCTATTGCTTTGGCAAAAATCGCTTCTACAGAAGAAATTATTGCGAAGATTGAAGCGGGTAAGGCCAAACTGGAAGGGGAGTTCAACCGTTTGCTGGCTTCAGGGGATGAAAACGTCAAAGCCGTCAAATATCCCGAGGCGATCACCGACTATAAGGGAGCACTGGAATTAAAACCGAACGATCCTACGGCAACCGCCAAACTGGCTTCAGCCGAACAGTTGCTGGCCAAAGCCAATGTCGATAAGGCCAAGCTGGAAGGGGAGTTCAACCGTTTGCTGGCTTCGGGGGATGATAACGTGAAAGTTGTCAAATATCCGGAGGCGATCACCGATTATAAGGGAGCGCTGGAATTGAAACCGAACGATCCTACGGCAACCGCCAAACTGGCTTCCGCCGAACAGTTGCTTGCCAAAGCCAATGCCGATAAGGCCAAGCTGGAAGGGGAGTTCAACCGTCTGCTGGCTTCGGGAGATGATAACATGAAAGCAGTCAAATATCCGGAGGCGATCACCGATTATAAGGGAGCGCTGGAATTGAAGCCGAACGATCCAACGGCAACCGCCAAATTGACTTCCGCCGAACAGTTGCTGGCGAAAGCCAATGCCGATAAGGCCAAACTGGAAGGGGAGTTCAACCGTTTGCTGGTTTCGGGTGACGATAACGTGAAAGCCATCAAATATCCGGAGGCGATCACTGACTATAAGGGAGCGCTTGAATTGAAGCCGAACGATCCTACGGCAACCGCCAAATTGACTTCAGCCGAGCAGTTGCTGGCCAAAGCCAATGCCGATAAGGCCAAGCTGGAAGGGGAGTTCAACCGTTTGCTGGCTTCGGGGGATGATAACGTGAAAGTTGTCAAATATCCGGAGGCGATCACCGATTATAAGGGAGCGCTGGAATTGAAACCGA
>CAZWBR010000005.1:35878-126998 GCA_964632305.1 uncultured Prolixibacteraceae bacterium | reverse complement strand
GAAAGAATCGGGTACTTTTAAACCTGCTACCCGCGGTGGCGGGTTTAGTTCAACACGCGGTATAAAAAATTGCCGGGACAGTAGGTTATTCAAGGGTTGTAGCTCGCTTCAACTTTTGTGTATCTTGACAGGAAATCGCCCGCAATCGGCAACTTTTCATACCGCCAACCGTTGTGCAGCATTTAAATTAACGAAACTGACTTAAAAAAGAATAACTTAACAGAATGGAAAATCAAGACTTTAAAATTGGAATTAAAACCGTTTGGGTTTTAACGATTGGAAATTTATTACTGATTGGATTGGGGGCATTAGCCAAAATTCAACATTGGGAATTTTCACAGTTCTTCTTGACTGTTGGACTTATGCTCTTCTTCCCGGCTTGGATAATTATTCTGAGCGATATGGTAAAAAACAAAATTTACAACAAGACATTTTGGATAATGACAATGTTTATTATGCCTTTCATAGCGACATTTTTTTACCTAATCCAAAGAAATAAACTCTTTAGACTTGGACAGAAATTTTCATAACTGACTCCGGGGGAAAAAAAACAACCGATCAACAACACATATAGCTTATGGCGGGAGAACGGTTACTTGAAGCGTTCTGCCCCGCATCAGCGTTTGTGTCGACCGACTGGTACGAAGCCCGCAATCGGCTACGCCACATACAAGTAACCGTTGGGTAATATGCAGACTGGGATCGTGCTTTTTATAAATGTCGAGTTTTTGTAGTTGAATAGCTACCTTAATCAGACCCTCGCTGAGACCAAGATATCCGTAGAAAATACCAGATCAACAAGAGATCATGCTTCAAAGCAAGCTTAGTGACCGGGTGACTTGGAGTCAACCGGTCACATTTTCCCAATTATTGTTTCCCGGTTAGTAGTAGAACGACCTGACTTTCTCCTCTGCGATCGGCGTCATACTACAAACAAACAATCGGCCAGCAATTATTTGTGGATTAACCTCTCTGTGAACCTCTGTGAAATTTCTCCGTGCAACTCTGTGGTTCCATCCCTTCAGCACATAACTATGCAGGCCATTAAAATCAGGATACGCCTGTTTAACAGCCAAATGCTGCTCGCCCCCCACTTGCGGATCTAACCTCTCTGTGAACCTCTGTGAAATTTCTCCGTGCAACTCTGTGGTTCCATTCCCCCAATGTTCCGTCCCGTCCAAGGCTGGCGCATCATCGGCATACCTTTTTTTCTACCGATGTTTCGTGCCCGATGGCACAGTAGTACAACTTAACAGAAGCCTATATCAGTTCTTTCAGAAACATGACTCAAACGATCTCTGTCTGTAAATTTTGATTCTTTGATTCTTTATATTCCAGGTAAACAATAGAAAGTAAGAGCAACAGATAGGGGACAGAAAGCCAAAATCCAATGATATTGGTGATTGACAAAGGGATGATGAAAAACGGGGCGATTAGGATTTGCAGGACCCCGGTAATTCTGTACAAATTCATCAATTGGTTCTTGACCTTTAAAAGACTGATCCCAAAAACCACACTGTTAATTCCCATCAATAAGACTATTAACTGATTGATATGTCCGGCAAAGCCATATTTTGACGAGACAAGCAAAGTAGTCAGAAACAACGGGATACATACCATTATGACTATTGACGATATTTTGAGAATCCTGTTCTTATGAAAATTTCCCAGATTATAGAACCCGAAATAGAATAGAACACCCGTGATGGTATAAATGAATCCGATAAACAGGTTAACCGATCGTAAAAAATCATTTTGGGGAATTATCGGGGAGAAAAGAACCCAGCTAATGGAATAGATTACCCCTGTAACAAAATAGACCAATAAAACTTTAGGCGATAAATGGTCTATATTTTCCTGATTATCACCATTAAAAATACTCATATCACAAGACAAGGCATTTGCAATCAATTTCAAGGTCGATATTCTGGGAGAAACCTCACCCGATTCAATTCTCTGTATGGTCCGAATATCTACTTGACAGGATTCAGAGAGTTCTTTTTGGGTTTTGCCTCTTTGATTCCTGATTTCATTTATCTTTAGTCCAAGTTCCGGCTGTTTCATTATTGATTCTGTTAATTTCTATCAAAATTAGTCGGATTGATAATGGGAGACAAACAATTATTGAATATTTAGTACGGCATTTATACGGCATTTGTAAGTTGGACAATATAAAACGATAAAAATGCACCTGCACTCAATACACGGTCTAAAAACATAGCGGTTTCAGTGTAATTGGCAAGGTCAGTAACGGGGATATCCGTTACGATTTATTTTGCAAGAAATAGGTATTATTACAAACAAATCACCGGAAACAAAAATGAGTGAACTACAATCCAAATATCAAAAGGCTCTAAAGTTTGCAGCAAAAAAACATGCCGATAAAAATCAATTAATCCCGGGTACTAATCTGCCCTACGCGGTTCATATCAGTAATGTCGCTATGGAGATTTTAGTTGCCGGAACTAAAACAGATAAATTCGACCTCGAATTTGCAATTCAGGTGGCTTTACTCCATGATGTTTTAGAAGATACCGATGCTACTTTTGATGAAATTAATGATGAATTCGGGATTGAAGTTGCTGAAGCTGTTTTGGCGCTGACAAAAAATTCCAAATTATCGAAAGAGGCAAAGATGTTGGATAGTTTAAATCGTATTAAGAAATTATCCACGGAAGTCTGGTCAGTGAAATTAGCTGACAGAATTACAAACATGCAAATTCCACCTGGCAATTGGAGCCTTGAAAAGAAGATTGAATATCAGGAACAGGCTGTTTTAATATACAATTCGTTAAAAGAGGGCAATAAATACCTGGGGGACAGACTATGGGAAAAGATAAAGGAATATTCCCAATATTGTGTTTAAGCAAACGAACAGACACAGACTCCAAATTAGCCCAACACAATTGTTTGGATATCATTTTTTTTCAGTGCAATAATTTTTATTTGCCGAAATTGCCCCTCTGGGGGCAAGATACCGGTAGAAAATAATGTATCGTTTCTTTGTTCAGCCCCGTCCGGGGCTGGCGAATCATCTATATACGTTTTCTTCTACCGATGTTTCGTGCCTAACAGCACGGGAGTATAACGAACCGTAGACATATATTAGTTTTTCAGAAATGCAAAAAGGTGTAGCACATCTATTTAACCACGTGATACCGATCGCTCCCCCACTTGCAGAATTATTTGTGTTTTAGTCTCTCTGTGAACCTCTGTGCAAATCCTCTGTGCAACTCTGTGGTTCCATCCTCGGCAAAACCACCTTATTGATAAATAAACTCAGAAAACCGGAAACTTTTCACCTCCTTTTTACGCTTCGTTTGGCTTCTTCCGACTTTTCTACGGAGACACTACGGAGATACTCCGGAGACGCTCCGGAAAGCTATTTACATAACAATACATTTCTATATCACTGACTAACAAATACTTTACCACTCACCGAATCTCATCTGCCATGCTATCACAGCTGCACAACTTTAAAAAACAGGAATCGTTGCATTTACTACTTTTTGTTAAACCATTAAAACGGAATACCGTGGTTTTCAGCTCAAATTTTACCATGGCTGGAATGAGGCGCCTCCTCCCCTTCCTCTCATCAGAAAGAATCGCCAAATATCATTGGCAGATGCCATTTTTTTGCTTACGTTAGTATTAAAATTAACAAATAAAAAGATTTGATCATGTCTACCGACCAGGAGATTGCCCATAGCGTTGCGATAAAGCCGATTACCGAAATTGCCGAACAACTGAACATTGCTCCCGACGACCTGGAACTTTATGGCAAGTACAAAGCCAAGGTTCCGCTGAAATATATCGATCTGGAGAAGGCGAAGAAGAGTAAGCTGGTACTGGTGTCGGCCATCTCTCCCACTCCGGCCGGCGAGGGCAAAACCACTGTCTCCATTGGGCTGGCGCAGGGCATGAACCGTCGTGGCAAACTGACCACCGTGGTCTTGCGCGAACCATCACTGGGACCCGTGTTCGGGATAAAAGGGGGCGCTACCGGCGGAGGTTGGTCACAGGTGCTGCCGATGGAAGATATCAACCTTCATTTTACCGGCGACTTTGCGGCCATCGAGAAGGCTCACAACCTACTCGCCGCACTGATATCCAACAACCTGCAAAGCAGCACCCGCTCGCTGGGCATCGATCCGAGGACCGTGGAATGGAAACGGGTGATGGACATGAATGACCGCGCGTTACGACAGATCATCGCCGGGCTGGGCGGACACAGTGGCGGCATCCCCCGTGAAACGGGGTTCGACATCACCGCCGCCTCCGAGATCATGGCGATCCTCTGTCTCTCAAACGACCTGTGCGACCTAAAAAAACGCATGAGTAATATCTTTGTCGGGTTTACCTTCGACGGGAAGCCGATCTATGCCCGCGATCTCAACGCTCAGGGCGCGATGGCCGCGCTGATGAAGGATACCATCAAACCCAACCTGGTGCAGACCATCGAGGGTACACCGGCGATCATCCATGGCGGACCGTTTGCCAATATCGCGCAGGGCACCAACTCCGTGATCGCCACCCGCATGGGACTCTCCCTTTCCGATTATGTCGTCACCGAGGCGGGTTTCGGCTTCGATCTGGGCGCTGAGAAGTTTATCGACATCAAATGTCAGTACGCGAACCTCGATCTTTCAGCCGTGGTGCTGGTAGCAACGATCAGGGCGCTGAAATACCATGGCGGGGCAAAGCTGGCCGATCTGAAAAACAGCGATACCGAAGCGCTGCGCTGCGGTCTTGAGAACCTGGAAAAACATATCGAGAATATCGGGCACTTTAACGCGGTACCGGTGGTGGCGATCAACCGTTTTGCCACCGATAGCCAGGAGGAGATCGATCTGTTGCTCGACAAATGCCGCCAAATGGGGGTGAATGCTTCGGTAGCCAATGTCTGGGCCGAGGGGGGCGAAGGAGCGCTCGAACTGGCCGATATAGTCATCGACAGTTGCCAGCATCACCAAAAGGTGAAGCCGCTCTACGACTGGAACTGGGATGTGACGAAGAAGATTGAGACGGTGGCGAAAAAGATCTACGGCGCCGAGGCGATCGATTTCACACCACAAGCTCAGAAAGACCTGAAGAAGATCACCCGTCTGGGACTCGACAAACTGCCGGTTTGCATCGCGAAGACACAAAAATCGCTCTCCGACAACCCGTTATTATTGGGTCGACCGAAAGATTTCGTGGTCACCGTACGTAAGATAGAGGTGGCTTCCGGAGCTGGCTTCGTGATCCCGATAACCGGGGAGATCATGCGGATGCCCGGTCTGCCCGAGGTGCCCGCCGCCGAAAATATCGATATTGACAACGATGGCAATATTACCGGACTGTTCTGAGTCCCGGCTAACCGGAATTAAACAGTTAACTAATTAAACAGACAGAAACGAGAAAGGATGAAGGAAACAAAAGCAGTGAAAAGTCTCGGATGGATTGGATCTTTTTCAATCTTTAGCGCGGCGGCCTTGCTGATGTTCCTCCTCACGCACTACCTGATCCCTTTTCTATCCCGCACCACCGGGATTGAGACGATCTTTTACTGGTTTGTCGTGGCCGGTCTGGGGATCTTCCTTCCGTTGATCATCACCGGCATCCTGATCCTGAAAAGCGAGGGCTACCCGTTAAACCTGGAGACCTGGCACAGGAGGCTGCGCTTTCGCCGGATGACCGCGAACGATTGGCGATGGAGCATCGGCGGGTTGATCGCCGTGGCTCTCCTTAGTGGTCTTGTGATGATGGGGATGGAAATGATGTTTGGAAAGTTCGACCACTCCCCTTCGTTTATGTCGTTCGAACCGCTGACGCGCGGAAGGTATTGGCTGTTGCTGATCTGGGCCCCCTACTGGATCCTTAATATCCTCGGCGAGGAGTTTATCTGGCGTGGGGTGATGCTGCCGCGACAGGAGCTAACCTTCGGCAAATACACCTGGTTAATTCATGGCTTCGGCTGGGGATTGTTTCACCTCGCCTTCGGGTGGCAATTGCTGATCACGTTAATTCCCTTGCTCTTCATTCAGTCCTTTATTGTCCAGCACACCAAAAACTCGTGGGTAGGCGTCATCCTGCACGGAGGACTGAACGGCCCGAGCTTTCTCGCGATCTGCTTCGGGTTGATCTGAGCCAGCGATCGTTTTTGATTTTTAAGCCCCGATGATTATTAATCCTTAAGGCTAAGGCTCTTCTTTTTCTATCATTATTGTCCGGAGAAATGCAGAAGATTCTTCGCTTCGCTACTTATGACAGAAACACACATCTTTTAATAGAAACTCACTTCATTTTAGGTGTTATTTTTCAAAGGGGAAGTATCAATTATAAGCGATAAACGGATGAAAGGGCCGAAGGTCCGATAGGTGAAAGCACAGGCCGCAAGGCCTGTGGAGACGGTCATCGATAGTATCTCAAAGGCCTGTAGGGCCGGCATGTAGTATATCGGCACAAAACCAATCCATCAAATCCGGTCAACACATGCCGGTCTTTCAGACCTCCGACTTCTTCTATCACTCCTTTTCACAGGGCTCACGCCCTGTGCTGTCACATCACGACCTTTCAGGTCTGCCATAACAAATAGTATTTAACCTTGAGATTTCCTACTCTGCTTCGCTTCAATACCAATAACAGAAGTAGGGCTAAAGTAAGTCGGAGTGAGACTCCTGGTCGCGCCCCGACTATCAATTTTCCCCTCTGTCATTATCGCATCATGCCCCATTTTGGGGGTGATGCGATAATGACAGGTCTTTATGGCGTCATGGAGAGTGGCGGGGGGTGTTTCGAACGAAGTGAGGAACCTTAGTCAAAAATCATTGGTCAGAATTTTCCCGGACAAGAGTCTTTTTCAATATCGATTTGAAGTGCCCTTTCTCTTTCGGCGACATGAAAGAGGCATCGAAAGAGTTATGCAGCAATTGAAAGATATCCGTTTCGGTCAGTGCAAGTGCCTCGGCAACCGCGATAAAGTTATCGTTCAGGTAACCGCCGAAATAGGCCGGATCGTCAGAGTTCACCGTCACCTTCAGACCCTTTTCCAGCATCTTCTTTAACGGATGTTGCGCAAGATCGTTCACCACCTTCAGCTTCAGGTTTGAGAGGGGACAAACGGTAAGGGGTACCTGCAGGTTGGCCAGTGTTTCCACCAGGTCCTCATCAAGCATTGAGCTGTTACCATGATCGATCCGGCTGACGTGTAATAAATCCAATGCTCCCCAAATATTTTCGGGAGGTCCCTCTTCACCGGCATGGGCCACCATGAGGAATCCATATTCACGTGCTTTGGCGAAAAGCTTTACAAACTTTTCAGGAGGATTACCTTTTTCAGAGGAATCGAGCCCTACAGCAGCGATCATCTCCCGGTAGGGCAACGCTTCTTCCAGTGTTTTAAACCCCTCCTCCTCGCTCAGATGGCGCAGAAACGACAGGATCAGACTGGAGGTGATGCCCAACTGCTCTTTCCCGTCGGCCAGTGCCTTATGAATGCCGTTGATCACCGTCTTAAAAGCGATGCCCCGCGCTGTATGGGCCTGCGGATCGAACATGATCTCGGCATGGACAATATTATTCTCTTTGGCCTTCAGCAGGTAAGCCCATGTGAGATCATAAAAATCCTGCTCATAGATCAGTACGCTGGTGCCGGCATAATAGATATCGAGAAAATCCTGTAGTTGTGTAAACCGGTAAGCCTTTTTCAACTCTTCCACTGAGTTGTATTTCAGTGCGATCTGGTTTCGCTCCGCGATACGGAACAGTAACTCAGGCTCAAAACTCCCCTCGATATGCAAGTGAAGCTCAGCCTTCGGGAGTTCCCGGATCAATTGATTAAGATCGGTTTTCATACTTTTAAAATGGGTTATACCCGAAAGATACAATAAACTGATTAGAAAGAAAAGTTGCTTTGTGTTGGCTTTCACCGAAATCTTTAGCTTTCGCGCTGCGATGGGCAATCGGGAAAATTAATTTTCAGGTCCGGGTCAAATAAAAAAAAAACACTACTGTCCGATAAAAACCTGCACTTTTATTCTGACCTAAGATTTCTCACTTCGTTCGAAATGACAATCTGATAGTTATATATAAAATAGGGAGTGGCTGGGGTTGTTTCGCGGCTCCGCCGCGAAACAACCCCAGCCACTCCCTAAAAACACAGTAAAAAAACCCTGTCATTCAGAGCGAAGCGAAGAATCTCTTGCAGTTTACCGGACAGAAATAAAAAAAAACTGTGATGCTTTCTTTCGAACAGACATCACAGCAAAATAAATTATACCCGGCAAAGAATCAATAATTTGTTTCCTTGATTTCGAAATAGGATTGTGGGTGAAGGCAAGCGGGGCAAGTCTGAGGAGCCGCAGCGGCTTCATGAATGTAACCACAGTTACGGCATTTCCAGATCACTTTATCGCCGCGTTTGAAGACCTTACCCGATTCGATATTGTCGTATAAGGTGCGGTAGCGTTCTTCGTGAGCTTTCTCTACCTTGGCAATCAGTTTGAAAGCGCTGGCAACCTCTTTGAACCCTTCCTCTTCGGCGATACGTGCAAATTCAGGATAGAGATCGGTCCACTCTTCGTTTTCGCCGTCAGCAGCTGCTTTAAGGTTTTCGAGGGTAGTGCCAATTATGCCGGCTGGATAACTGGCAGTGATCTCAACCATGCCGCCTTCAAGAAATTTAAAGAAACGTTTGGCGTGCTCTTTCTCATTCAATGCCGTCTCTTCGAAGATGGCGGCAATTTGTTCCAATCCCTCTTTCTTGGCCTGGCTGGCAAAATAGTTGTAACGCATTCTCGCCTGTGATTCACCGGCAAATGCTTTCAGCAGATTCTGCTCTGTTTTTGTTCCTTTTAAACTTTTCATGTTTTTAGTTTCTCTGGTTAAACAATAATAATATTTTCCTTTACCGGAATCAAACCTCACACAGTGAATGACAGCATTTTTGCTAGTTAAGATGGTTGATTAACCAAGGACATCCACAACATTATCACATCATTTTCAACATCTTAACCATATCACTACTGATAACATCTCCTTAATTGTTCGCTATAAGAAACAGGAAGATCCGGGATAAAACCTCTATATCCTTTTTATTTATTGTAAATATAACAAAAACAGTTTTTAGAATGATTATAAATTTCAACCGGGCTTATTCGTGTGGCTGACTAACAGCGCCATCTCCGCTTTTCAGTTTCAAAAAATTTAACGATGGGGATGCGATAAAATCTCCTAATCCAAGTTTAGGCCAGAGCTCATCGATCTTTCGGATGGTCTCCGGTGAGGAGACCACCGGGTTAGGCCAGTCCCGCCTGAAGCCGTCGAGGGTCGGAGATTTGCGGGTCCCATCAACGAAAAAGTGAGCGGGTTCGCCGGCCGATTGTGGTTCCACGATGCGGCAATCTCTCCTCGGGTCGATATTCCCGGTAACGAACCAGGCCACATTCTCCGGAGAAGCGATCTCCAGCTCCGCATCGACGAAGAAGAAGAACTTTACCCGTCGGCAACCCGGATGCGAAAGCAGTAATTGAGAAAGACCTTTCACCTCTCCCTTCCCGCTCTTGCGGATGGCCAGCACCAGGGCGGAAATACCTATTTCCAATAGGGTGCTGTTCACTTTTGCGATCGGGTTAAAAAGCGCCGGCAGATCGTCAAATTCATCGGTTTCAGGCAATGATAGCACCGATGGCGATTCGTCCTGCTCTTCAGAGAATTTCTCTGTGGCATCAATCCCCAGTTTGGAGCCGAAAGCGAAATGGTCGGAGGAGTGGTCGAGCACATCCATTGGCCCCTGCGAGAAGAGGATATCACGGGCTGGATCGACCCTTTCGGAGACCATGCGGGCAAAGGAGGCCAGATCGCGAATATCGGTCCGGTCGTCGGTCACGATCAGGATCTTGTTAAACATCATCTGTCCGGCGCCCCACATTGCGTTCATTACTTTCTGAGCCTGCCCGGCATAGCTCTTGCCTATCCGCGCCAGCGTGAGGTTATGGGCCACACCGGCCGGAGGAAGAAACATATCCTGCAGCTCGGGGATCATGGTAAGCTTCATCGGGGCGAGGAAGATCTTCTCAGTTGCCAGACCGATATAGGCGTCTTCCTGCGGCGGGACCCCCACGATGGTGGCCGGATAAACGGCATCTTTCCGGTGGGTGATGCAGGTGACATGAAATCTGGGGTACCAGTCGGCCAGCGAATAGAAGCCGGTATGGTCGCCAAAGGGACCTTCCCACGCCTTTTCTTCTGTCGGGTCAACATATCCTTCAATAATGAAATCGGCATCGGCAGGGACCTCAAGATCATTGGTGAGGCATTTCACCAGTTCGACCTTTTTTTGGCGAAGAAAGCCGGCCAACAGGTATTCATCGATATTATCGGGTAGCGGAGCCGTAGCGGCATAGGTGTAAGCAGGATCGCCGCCCAGCACCACCGAGACGGGCATTCGTTGACCTGCCCTTTTATACGCTTCATAGTGGCGGGCGCCGGTCTTATGCTGATGCCAGTGCATCCCTGTCAGGTCTGGTCCCATCACCTGCATCCGGTACATTCCCACGTTGCGGATCCCTGTGTCAGGGTCACGGGTCACCACGCCCGGCAGGGTGATAAACGGGCCCCCGTCGGCGGGCCAGCAGGTTAAGACAGGAAGCTTGGTCAAATCAGGATGATCCATCACCACTTCCTGGCATTTTCCCCTACCGGAGATTTTCCTAGGCATCCACGACGCCACCTGGGAGAGCAGCGGCAACATCTTCAGCTTATCCCACAATCCCGCGTTCGGACCGGTCAGTCTCTTGAACAGCTCCTCGATCTCCTGGCCGATCTGGTCGAGCGATTCGTGCCCCAGGGCCAGACACATCCGTCGTTCCGACCCAAAAGAGTTGATCAGCATCGGAAACGGGGTACCGTTGTTCTCAAACAGCAGCGCCTTCCCTCCTCCCTCGCTCTTCGACACGCGATCGACAATCTCGGTAATCTCGAGCCGGATACTGACCGGATGAGTGATCCTGATCAACTCGTTTTTGCTCTCCAACAGGCGGATATATTCGTTTAGTCCCTGATAAGCCATTCTGTAAAATTTTTCAATAAAAATAGGGGATTTTCAGGTCCCCTATACAAATTTGAATTGATGTTTTTTATGTCTTGATCAGATACCCGCTTTCTCTTTGAAGAATTCGAGGGTCTCGGATGAGGGGCGTTCGATCGGGAGGTTGTACATCCGGTCCCAAACGATTTGAGCCAGTACGCCTAACGCCCGACTGACGCCGAACATGACGGTATAGAAGAAGTGTTCTTTAATTCCGTAATGCTGGAGCAGAGCCCCGGAGAAAGCATCGACGTTGGGCCACGGGTTCTTCACCTTCCCGAGTGACTGCAGGATCGGGGGCACAATTTCGTAAAGACAGTTGACCACGTCGATCAGGTTATCGTCTTTCACATATTTCTTCGCGAAGACCTGCTGGGCCGTAAATCGCGGGTCAGTGACCCGAAGCACGGCATGACCGTAACCAGGGATAACCTTTCCTTCGGATATGGTCTTCCGCACATATTGCTCAATCCTTTTTTTCTCTTCCTCCATGCAACCGCATTCGCCGATCTCTTCGAGCATATCGAAAATCCAGTTGATCACCTCCTGATTGGCATAACCATGGAGTGGCCCGGCAAGTCCGAGCATCCCGGCAGCATAGGAGTAATAAGGGTTACTGAGGGCCGATCCCACCAGGTGGGTGGCGTGGGCAGAGACGTTACCACCCTCATGGTCGGCATGGATGACCATATAAAGCCGGAAGAGACGATAGATTTCATCGCTGTCGTACCCCATCATATGGGCAAAATTGGCAGCCCAGTCGAGGTTCGGATCCGGCGGGATAAACATACCGTCATTGAAGTTTCGGCGGTAAATATAGGCTGCAATCACCGGCAGACGGGCAATCAGGTTCATTACATCCTCGTAGGTGGTATCCCAATAATCGTTTTTATGCAACCCATCGCGGTAGGCTTTTTGGAATTTCGATTCGGTGGCCATAGCCAGGATGCCGGTACTGAACTGGGTCATCGGCTTACTGGAGAGCGGCATCGAATCGAGTACTTTAAAGACGTGATCGGGGACATGGCTCCGTTTCACCCATTCCTGGCTTAGGTAATCAACATCGTCGCGGGAAGGCATCTCATCGAGCAGCATTAAATAGAACAATCCTTCAGGAAGAGGTTCGCCTTCGGGCCTTAACTTTGGGAGTTTCTCCTGTAGTTCAGGTATAGTATGTCCACGGTAGCGGATACCGCTTTCAGGATCAAGTTTCGAGGTTACGGTCAACAGTCCGGTAATTCCTTTCATGCCGGTCAGTATCTGATCGATATTTACCGTTTCGACCACTACACTACCAAATTCACTAATCAAGCGTTTAACCACCGCCCTTTCTTCTTCTCCTTTTTTGAGTAATTTTTGCTTAATGTAATCCATAGGATTGACTATTTATTTATTCAACTGGTAAACCGTTATACGAACTCTAATTGAATGAATAACAAAAATCAATTCAAAAATGTTGAACTAAACTTAAGGAAAAATGTAAAAACATAAGATTGATATCAAATTAAAATATTGCCATCTGAAATACAATGGGTTAATTAACTCAGATATACTTATTAAGAAGTTCAAGGCTCATTAAGAATAATCATATTTATAAATCATTGCATTGCATCATAAATCGAACTCAGGGCAAAAAGGAGTGAAACTGATCAGTAAGGAATAATTATATTGCTAATGGTGGAGATATAAAAACAAAAAAGCTGCCTTTGCGAGGCAGCTTTTTTATTTGGTTAAAAGCGAAATTATTCAGCGCTTTCGGCGGATTCAACAGCCTTAGGAGCTTCTTCTGCTTTTTTTGCAGTCTTGCGAGTACGACGTTTTTTGGCAACTTCTTTTTTAGGAGCTGACAACATGTTTTCGTTGTAGTCGACCAATTCGATGATACACATTTCTGCATTATCGCCCAAACGGTTACCGGTTTTCAGGATACGGGTATAGCCGCCCTGACGGTCTCCTACTTTGCCAACGATATCGCGGAAGAGTTCACTAACCACAGTTTTGCTTTTCAAGTTTTTGAAAACTTCACGTCTGTTGTGAGTAGAATCATCTTTCGCACGGGTAATCAGTGGTTCTACGAATCCGCGTAATTCTTTTGCTTTAGCGAGTGTAGTACTGATCCGTTTATGCAGGAGCAAAGAGTTGGCCATATTCATAAGTAAAGCCTTCCTATGAGAGCTGGTCCTGCCTAAATGATTAACACTGTTTCTATGTCTCATTTCAATTATTCCTTGTCTAATTTATACTTACTGATATCCATCCCGAAACTCAGTCCCAAATTCACCAACAAGTCATCCAATTCGGTAAGAGATTTCTTTCCGAAATTGCGGAACTTCAACAAATCATTACGGTTGTAAGTGACCAGTTCGCCCAGAGTTTCGACATCAGCCGCTTTGAGGCAGTTGAGTGCGCGAACGGACAAATCGAGGTCGACCAATTTGTTTTTCAGAAGCTGACGCATGTGAAGGATCTCTTCGTCAAACTCTTCATTGGCAAATTTCTCATCTGAATCGAGAGTAATTTTCTCGTCAGAGAAAAGCATAAAATGGTGAATCAGGATTTTAGCGGCTTCCTTTAACGCATCTTTCGGGTGGATAGAACCGTCGGTATGAATATCAAGAACTAACTTTTCGTAGTCAGTTTTTTGTTCCACACGGTAATTCTCGACTGAATACTTCACGTTTTTCATAGGCGTGAAAATGGAGTCAATAGGAATTACACCGAACTCTTCTTCAGCAGGTTTATTTTCAACACCGGGGACATATCCGCGACCCTTCTCGATCGTTAATTCGATCTGAAGTTTCACTTCCGGTTCCATGTTACAAATCACCAATTCAGGGTTTAAGACACGAAAACCAGTAATGAAGTTGTTGATATCGCCAGCTTTGAATTTATCCTGACCAAAAAGGGTAATTGAAACCTTTTCGTTGTCGAAGTCTTCCACTACTTTCTTGAAACGGATCTGTTTCAAGTTAAGGATCATCTCGGTAACATCTTCAATAACGCCCGGGATAGTAGAAAATTCGTGTTCTACACCTTCAATTTTGATCGTAGTAATTGCGTACCCTTCCAAAGATGACAAAAGGATTCTGCGCAGAGCATTTCCGATGGTAATGCCATACCCAGGTTCAAGCGGACGGAATTCGAATTTACCGATTTTGTCGTCCGACTCAATCATTATCACCTTATCAGGCTTCTGGAAAGCTAAAATTGCCATAAACCTTATATTATTTTTTATTTCGAATACAATTCGACGATTAATTGTTCCTTGATATTTTCAGGAATTTCTTCCCGATCAGGAACATTGAGGAACTTACCCGCTTTTGATTCGTTATCCCATTCCAACCAGGCGAATTTAGTGTGACGACGTGAAGCTAAAGAATCGGTAATAGCTACCAACGATTTAGACTTTTCACGAACAGCAATAATATCGCCTGAACGTACAGTATAGGAAGGAATGTTAACCACTTCACCATTAACGGTAATGTGTTTGTGAGAAACGAGCTGACGAGCTGCAGAACGGCTTGGAGCGACACCGAGACGATAAACGACGTTGTCCAAACGGCTTTCGAGAAGCTGCAAAAGTACAGTACCAGTAACCCCCTTGTTAGAGTGGGCCTTTTCGAAAAGGTTACGGAACTGACGTTCCAACACCCCGTACATATATTTTGCTTTTTGCTTTTCTCTCAGCTGTAAACCATATTCCGAAACCTTCCGACGGCGTTTGCTGTTACCGTGCATTCCCGGAGGATAATTTTTGTGTTCAAAAGCTTTATCGGGGCCATAAATTGGCTCGCCGAATTTTCTTGCAATCTTGGATTTAGGACCTATATATCTTGCCATGTCTTTTTACGTTTTAAAATAACCAAATAAATTATACACGACGGCGTTTAGGAGGACGACATCCGTTGTGCGGCAGTGGAGTAACATCAACAATTTCGGAAATTTGAATTCCGACATTGGCAATGGCACGAATAGCCGATTCACGTCCGTTCCCCGGTCCTTTCACATAAACTTTTACTTTACGTAATCCAAGGTCAAAGGCGGTTTTAGCACACTCTTCAGAAGCTGTTTGAGCAGCATAGGGAGTATTTTTCTTTGAACCACGGAATCCTTTCTTTCCGGCGGATGACCAAGAGATAACTTCTCCATTGTTATTGGTCATCGAAACAATGATATTATTAAAAGAGGAGGAAATATGGGCCTGACCAACAGGCTCAACGATAACAACTCTTTTCTTTTGTGTTCCAGTCTTTTTAGCCATTTCTACTTAAAATTATTTAGTAGCTTTCTTCTTGTTCGCAACTGTTTTCTTCTTCCCTTTACGTGTACGTGCATTATTCTTAGTGCTCTGTCCACGAACAGGAAGGCCAAGACGGTGGCGGATACCGCGATAGCAACCAATGTCCATCAATCGTTTGATGCTCATCTGGTATTCAGAACGCAATTCTCCTTCAACCTTGTAATTTTCTGAGATCACTTTACGGATAGCACCGAACTGATCGTCGTTCCAATCACTTACTTTTACATCTTTGTCCACGCCAGCTTTTTCGAGGATCTCTACAGAGCGGCTGCGGCCAATTCCATAAATATATGTCAAGGCGATTTCGCCTCTTTTATTATTTGGTATATCTACACCAACTATTCGAGCCATATTCTTATACGGATTAAAAAATCGTTACAAATTTAACATTTTTATCCCTGACGTTGTTTGAACTTCGGGTTTTTTTTGTTTATAACGTAGAGGCGTCCTTTTCTGCTTACAATTTTGCATTCGGCACTACGTTTTTTTATTGATGCCCTTACTTTCATTTTTATACGCTTTAATTTTTGTATCTGAAAGAGATTCTTCCTTTTGTCAGGTCATAAGGAGACATCTCAACTTTAACTTTGTCGCCAGGCAAAATTTTTATATAGTGCATGCGCATCTTGCCCGAGATGTGGGCCGTAATGACATGACCATTTTGCAATTCCACCCGAAACATTGCATTAGACAATGCTTCAATAATGGTTCCATCTTGTTCAATAAAAGATTGTTTTGACATAGAAACTAATTACTTCTCCAATTTTTCCTTTAAAGTTGAGAATATTTCACTTAAACCACAAACATGTTCTTTCGAGCTTAACTGTTTTTACGTTCTTTCCCTGCCGCATACTTTACACTGACCAATCAGTTTCATATCAGATCAACAACAGGTCCAAAAAATATTTCATCTGTTGGTTTTAATTTTTGCCGCGGTTGTTTTGGACTCTCACAATCCGAAGATACGGATTGATATTTAAAGACCTAACAATCAATTAAAACTAACGCAGAAGTAATTTTCAGGCCGGCAAAGATACCGAAAACTTTTATTACTTCCAACGTTACTCATCATTCAATGAATAAGTAAATAAACAGTTTAAAAAGAACGAACCAGCCTGAATACCATAATTACGGTACAGAATCTGATTTATATATTGCTATTTCAGCTAACGTGCGAAGATATCGTACAATGAAAATCACTGGTTACCCAAGAGGATAACCAGTGAAAATATTGTTACATTCCGCTAATACCCGCATTACGACCTTTAATGCGGCCTGTTTTCAACAAGCCGTCGTAATGGCGCATTAACAAGTGACTTTCGATCTGTTGCAAAGTATCAAGAATAACGCCGACCATAATCAACAATGAGGTACCACCAAAGAAGTGGGCAAATTGTGAATTTATACCCAGCACCATTGCAAAAGCAGGCAGGATAGTAATCAATCCCAAGAAAATTGAACCAGGAAGGGTAATTCTTGACATGATGGTATCCATATATTCAGCCGTCTTTTTCCCGGGTTTAACACCAGGAATAAATCCGCCATTTTTCTTCATATCTTCAGCCATTTGGTTGGGATTGATGGTAATAGCGGTATAAAAGTAGGTGAAAAGAATAACCATAAGGAACATAATCAAATTATACCAGAAACCAGTATAATCTGAAAATGAGTTAAACATATTACTAAGCGTTTCCGACGAAAAGAGACCGGCCAAGCTGGCAGGGATAAACATGATTGCCTGGGCAAAAATGATTGGCATAACACCTGCAGCATTAACCTTAAGCGGAATATATTGACGTACTCCACCGTACTGGCGGTTTCCTACAATACGTTTGGCATACTGAACCGGAACTTTTCTGGTTCCCTGGACCAATAGGATTGTTGCGCCGATAACAAATAGGAAGACGATCAACTCAACAATCAACATGATCAAACCACGACCCTGTTCAGCCAAGCGGCTACCCGCTTCAGCAGTTAACGAGAAAGGCAAACGGGCAATGATACCAATCATGATAATCAAGGAGATACCATTACCGATACCTTTATCCGTGATTCTTTCGCCAAGCCACATGATAAACATGGAGCCAGCAGCCATAATAATTGTAGAACTCACATTGAAGGCAAAGCTTCCGATAACGAAAGCAGATTCAGGAAGCTGGAACCGAAGGTTGGCCAAATATGCCCAACCCTGGAAAATCAAAATGAAAACAGTCAGATAACGTGTCATTTGATTAATTTTCCTTCTGCCTGATTCACCTTCTTTCTGAAGCCGTTGGATGGAAGGTACAGCGAAACCTAAAAGCTGAATAACAATCGAGGCCGTAATATAGGGCATAATTCCCAACGCGAAGATAGAGGCGTTGGAGAAAGCGCCACCGGAGAACATATTTAATAATCCAAGGATCCCGTCAGCCGTTTGGTCCCTGAGGGCTTCGAAATTTTCCGGATTCGGATCGATACCCGGGAGAATGACAAAGGATCCAAAACGATAAACCATTAGGAAAAGCAATGTCACCCCAAGACGGGAACGCAGATCCTCGATCTTATAGATGTTCTTTAAAGTCTCGATTAATTTTTTCATCAGGATTAGAGTATTTCAGTAGTTCCTTCCAATTTTTCAATTGCTTCTTTTGCGCTTTTAGAAAACGCGTGAGCCTTAACATTTAATTTGATTTTCAATTCGCCATTGCCAAGGATTTTGACTTTATCATTTTTTTGGATAAAACCAGCTTCCAACAAAGCGTTGAAATCAATAGTATTAAGGCCCTTATCTTCTGCAAGCTGTTGCAAAACACCAAGATTGATGGCTTTATATTCAATGCGGTTGACATTTTTAAAGCCAAATTTTGGAACAAGTCGCTGCAGAGGCATCTGACCGCCCTGGAAACCAACTTTAGACTTGTACCCCGAACGGGATTTCGCGCCTTTATGACCGCGAGTAGAAGTACCGCCATGGCCTGAACCTTGTCCGCGACCGATTCGTTTCCGATTTTTGGTAGAACCTTCAGCAGGTTTTAAGTTATGCAATTCCATATCTTAAGAAATATTATTCGTTAACTTCTTCAACCCGTACCAGGTGTTGAAGTTTTTTAACCATACCTAAAATCTCAGGCCTTGCTTCATGTTCAATTGATTGGTTCAATTTGCGAAGGCCGAGAGCTTCAAGAATTCTCTTTTGTGATTTTGAAGCGCCAATCCCGCTCTTAAATTGTGTAACGCGAATTTTCATTATTGTTTGATTTATCCGTTAAACACTTTGTCCAGAGCCACTCCGCGGTGTTCAGCTACAGTGTACGCATCTCTCAATTCGGTCAATGCGGCAAATGTAGCTTTTACCAGGTTGTGCGGGTTAGACGATCCTTTAGATTTAGCAAGTATATCATGGATACCGACACTTTCCAGAACGGCGCGCATTGCACCCCCTGCTTTTACCCCGGTACCCGAGGAAGCGGGTTTCAACAATACATTAGCACCACCGAATTTCGCGGTTTGCTCATGAGGAACAGTCCCGTGAATCACAGGTACTTTCACGAGGTTCTTTTTAGCAGCGTCAACGCCCTTGGCGATGGCAGCTGTTACTTCACTGGCTTTACCAAGACCCCAGCCAACAATTCCGTCTTCGTTGCCCACAACGACGATAGCTGAAAAGCTGAATGTTCTACCCCCTTTGGTGACTTTGGTGACGCGGTTAATAGCGACTAACCTGTCTTTAAGCTCGAGATCGCTGGTTTTTACTTTTTTGATATTCTTAGCCATAATGCTTAAATTTTTAAACCTCCTACACGAGCAGCTTCGGCAACTGCTTTTACACGTCCATGATACAGATAACCGCCTCTATCAAATTTAGCCTCAGTAATACCGGCTGCCAAAGCTTTTTCAGCTGCAAGTTTTCCAACAAGCGCAGCTTGTTCGGTCTTTGTTCCGGTAGTTGAAGCAATTTCTTTATTTAAGGAAGAAACGGCCAATAAGGTTTTTCCCGCTACATCGTCGATAAACTGAACTGAAATCTGTTTATTACTGCGAAAAATGCTCATGCGGGGAACCTCTGAAGAACCTGAAACTATTTTTCTGATTCTTTTACGGATTCTTTCTCTTCTTTCGATTTTTGTGAGAGCCATAACTATAAAGTCATTTATTTTTTAGAAGCCGATTTACCAGCTTTACGACGAAGTTGCTCGCCAACAAATTTAACACCTTTTCCTTTGTAAGGTTCAGGCATACGGAATGATCTGATCTTAGCAGCCACATGACCGATTAATTGCTTATCGGCACTTTTGAGGGTAATGATCGGATTGCTACGTTTATCGGTAACAGCCTCAACATTAACTTCAGCAGGCATTTGCAAATAGGTATGGTGCGAATAACCTAATACCAAGTCGAGAATCTGGTTTTGTGCTTCAGCACGGTAACCAACCCCAACCAATTCCAGTTTTAGTTCATAGCCGGTAGATACACCGAAAACCATATTATTAAGCAGCGCACGGTACAAACCATGCATGGCACGGTGACGCTTCTGATCAGTAGGACGTTTTACCAAAATTTTGCCGTCTTCGACCGCGATTTCGATATCTTTATCTACTTTTTGAGTAAGCGTACCTTTGGGACCTTTGATGGTGACCAGATTTTCGTTGTTCACGTTTAAAGTGACTCCGGCTGGTAAGGCAATGGGAAGTTTTCCTATCCTTGACATTGAATTTTCCTCCTTCGATTAATAAACGTAACACAAAATTTCACCACCAACATTCAATTCCTTAGCCTCTTTATCGGTGATCACACCTTTTGAAGTGGAAATGATTGCAACACCCAGACCATTCAATACGCGCGGTACATTATCAGTATCGCAGTAACGGCGAAGGCCAGGTTTAGAAACACGTTTCAGAGCTTTGATCGCAGAAGTACCATCGGCTGGATGATATTTCAACGCAATTTTAATGCTGCCCTGATAATTTACCTCTTCGTCAAATTTATAATTAAGGATGTACCCTTTTTCTTTCAGAATTTTGGTAATCTCTTTTTTAATGTTTGACGCAGGGATTTCCACGACTTTATGTTTTGCCTTAATGGCATTTCTCAGTCGGGTTAGATAATCTGCAATAGGATCTGTCATCTTTGCAATAAATTTAAACGATTACCAACTTGCTTTTTTAATTCCAGGGATCAATCCTGCAGAAGCCATTTCACGGAACTGAATCCTGGAAATGCCAAACTGACGCATATACCCTTTTGGACGCCCGGTGAGTTTGCAACGGTTGTGCAGACGAATACTGGCTGAATTACGGGGTAACTGGCTCAAACCGATATAATCGCCTTCAGCTTTCAGTTTTTCACGTTTCTCAGCATATCTGGCAACTAATTTTGCACGCCTTACTTCGCGGGCTTTCATTGATTCTTTTGCCATAACTTTTAGTTCTTTTTAGCGTTTTTAAACGGTAAACCAAAATTTTTCAGTAAAGCATAACCTTCTTCATCGGTATTAGCCGTAGTAACGAATGTAATATTGTAACCGTTCATTTTGGATATTTTATCCAAAACGATTTCCGGAAAAATAATCTGCTCGGTTACACCAAGAGTATAATTTCCACGGCCATCGAATTTATCGCTAATACCTTTGAAGTCACGAATACGTGGCAAAGCAATGGCAATCAACCTTTCAAGGAATTCATACATTTTATCGGAACGTAAGGTCACTCTCACCCCGATAGGCATCTTTTTACGAAGCTTGAAGTTTGAGATGTCTTTACGTGAGATGGTAGACACTGCTTTCTGACCGCTAATTGAGGTGAGTTCTTCGATCGCTACTTCCATGATCTTTTTATCAGCAATAGCTGATCCAAGACCTTGGTTGATAATGATTTTTTCGAGAACCGGGACCTGCATTACGGATTTATAACCAAATTCCTTTTGCATTGCAGGAACAATTTCCTCGCGGTATTTCTGTTTTAATGAAGGTGTGTATCCCATTATTTAATTTCCTCCCCTGATTTTTTTGAATACCTGACTAATTTACCGCTTTTGTCAAGGCGACGACCGATACGGGTAGGTTTACCAGTTTTCGGATCTTTCAGCATCAGATTGGAAATGTGAATTGGTGCTTCCTGCTTGATGATGCCTCCCTGAGGACTCTTAGCGTTGGGTTTGGTGTGCTTTGACACCATATTGACTCCTTCAACGATTGCACGTTCTTTTTCACGGACAACTTCCAGAACTTTTCCTTCCGAACCCTTAGCGTTTCCGGAAATAACAATTACTGAGTCTCCTTTTTTGATATGTAACTTTTTCTGCATGGTCTGAATGTTTTAAAGTACTTCAGGTGCTAAAGAGACGATTTTCATGTAGTTGTCGCGTAATTCGCGGGCAACGGGGCCGAAGATACGGGTTCCGCGCATTTCGCCAGCGGCGTTAAGCAGTACAACTGCGTTATCGTCGAAACGAATATATGAACCGTCGGCGCGACGTACTTCTTTCGTCGTACGGACTACAACGGCTTTGGACACAGTACCTTTTTTCATATCGCTGCCAGGCAGGGCATTCTTTACAGTCACGACAATTTTGTCACCAACAGTGGCGTAGCGCTTGCGGGTTCCACCCAACACGCGGATAACCAAGGCTTCTTTTGCACCGCTGTTATCAGCGACTGTACAACGAGATTCTTGCTGTATCATGGCTTACTTCGCTCTTTCTAAGATTTTAACTAATCTCCATCCTTTCTGTTTAGAAAGCGGACGGGTTTCCATTATTAATACGGTATCGCCGATGTTGCATTCGTTCTTTTCGTCGTGAGCATAGAACTTAGTCGTTCTGTTAACGAACTTCCCGTAGATTGGGTGTTTTTCTTTACTGTGCTCAGCTACGACAATGGTTTTTTCCATTTTATTGCTCACAACAACACCGACACGTTCTTTACGAAGATTTCTTGTTTCCATTGTCATCATTTTTCTAATTGACGTTTACGTAATTCGGTATTTAAACGGGCGATGTCTTTGCGGGCAAACCGTATCTTCATCGGATTATCAAGAGGATTGACAGCGTGATTTAAAAGCATACGTACCATCTCCTCATTTGCATTATCAATCCTTTCGGTGATTTCAGCTGTTGTTAATTCTTTGATTTCAGAATTTTTCATTACTCAATAGTTGAAGATTCTACAAAATCGCGTCGAACAACAAACTTGGTAGTCACCGGCAGTTTTTGGGCTGCCAGACGCAATGCTTCTTTCGCCAGATCGAAAGGTACACCTTCGATCTCGATGATCATGCGGCCTGGGGTTACTGTTGCAACAAAACCTTCAGGTGCACCTTTCCCTTTACCCATACGTACCTCTGCAGGTTTCTTGGTGATCGGCTTATCAGGAAAAATTCTGATCCAAATTTGCCCCTGACGCTGCATGTGACGGGTTACCGCAACACGGGCAGCCTCAATTTGGCGGCCGGTGATCCATGCTGTTTCAAGGCTTTTTATTCCAAAAGAACCAAACGATAATTGGTTTCCGCGCATCGCGTTACCTTTAAGTTTGCCCTTTTGTACTCTTCTAAATTTAACTTTCTTTGGCTGTAACATCTTGTTTCGCTTTGTCGATGGTTAACAGACTAATTTACTTTTTACGTTTTCTAAACCCACCTTTACCGGCTGCCGGTGCAGGACGAGTGTTTCCGCGTTGCTGTTGCTGGCTTTGGCCTACATTTGGGGAAAGATCACGTTTACCGTAAATTTCACCCCTGCAGATCCAAACCTTAATACCGATCAAACCGGTTTTGGTTAATGCCTCAGCAAGTGCATAGTCTATATCGGCTCTTAAAGTATGCAAAGGGGTACGGCCATCTTTGTACATCTCTGAACGGGCCATTTCGGCACCATTCAAACGACCAGAAACCAATACTTTAATACCCTCAGCTCCCATTCTCATGGTAGAGGCGATCGCCATTTTGGTTGCACGACGGTAGGCGATTTTGCCTTCTACCTGACGGGCAATGTTATTGGCCACAATCTGAGCATCCAATTCAGGACGTTTAATCTCAAATATATTGATCTGAACCTCTTTCTTAGTGATCTTCTTCAACTCCTCTTTGAGTTTGTCGACTTCCTGACCACCCTTTCCAATAATAATACCGGGCCTCGAAGTGTGAACGGTGATGGTGATGAGTTTCAGAGTACGCTCAATGATTATCTTTGAAATGCTAGCTTTAGCCAAACGAGCATTCAGATATTCTCTGATTTTCTGATCTTCAACAAGCTTATCTCCGTAATTATCACCTCCGAACCAGTTGGAATCCCATCCTTTGATGATTCCAAGCCTATTTGAAATCGGATTTACTTTTTGTCCCATAGTATTATTTCGTATTTTCTTCTACAACATTTTTACTTGCCAAACGGACAGTAACGTGATTTGAACGCTTTCTGATACGGTGGCCACGACCTTGCGGTGCGGGGCGCAAACGTTTCAGCATGCGGGCAGAATCAACGAAAACTTCCTGCACGTATAGGTTGCTTTCTTCAAGTCTGACTCCTTCATTCTTAGCCTGCCAGTTGGCCACTGCTGAAAGAAGAAGTTTTTCCAGTCTGCGTGATGCCTCTTTAGAGGAGAACTTCAATACGTCGAGTGCACGATTTACCGCCATTCCACGAATCATATCGGTAACAAGGCGCATCTTACGCGGTGAAGTGGGACAGTCGCGCAAAACAGCTTGATATCTCTGTTTTTTTGCCTCTTTCAGCAATTCAGCGCTTTCTTTTTTTCTAGAACCCATCTTGGTACATTTTTCTAAAATTATACATTACCGCGATCATGGCTTACTTTTTCTTGTTGCCACCATGTCCTCTAAAGGTGCGGGTCGGTGCAAATTCACCCAGTTTGTGTCCAACCATGTTTTCAGTTACATAAACCGGAATAAATTTATTTCCGTTGTGAACTGCAATAGTGTGTCCAACAAAGTCAGGGGAAATCATTGAATGTCTTGCCCACGTTTTAACGACCGACTTTTTAGCTGATTCATTAAGAACCAATACTTTTTTCTCTAACTTAAAGTCGATGAAAGGGCCTTTTTTTAACGAACGACTCATAATCTACTTCCTTTTTTACGATTATTTTTTCCTACGTTCAATAATGTACTTGGTCGAAGACTTTTTCTTCGCACGGGTTTTATAACCCTTCGCAAGTAAGCCTTTACGTGAACGTGGGTGACCACCGGAAGCACGTCCTTCACCACCACCCATTGGGTGATCCACAGGGTTCATAGCTACGCCACGAACGCGGGGACGACGCCCCAACCAGCGGCTTCTACCGGCTTTTCCTGATCTTTCAAGGCCATGATCGGCATTCCCAACAGTACCAACAGTTGCACGACATGCAACCAATACCATACGGGACTCACCAGAGGGAAGTTTAATGATGGCGTATCGTCCTTCACGCGAGGTAAGCTGTGCATAGGTACCGGCCGAACGGGCCATGATACCACCCTGACCGGGATGCAGCTCAATATTGTGAACGATAGTACCAAGAGGTATTTTTGCTAATGGAAGAGCATTGCCAATTTCAGGAGCAACGTCATCACCGCTAACAACGGTCTGTCCAACCTGGAGACCATTGGGAGCAAGCATGTAACGTTTTTCCCCATCGGCATAAACCAAGAGTGCGATACGAGCCGTACGATTTGGGTCGTATTGGATCGAATCTACACGTGCAGGAATACCGTCTTTCTCTCTTACGAAATCAATAACACGGTATTTCTTCTTGTGCCCGCCACCTATATACCTCATTGTCATTCTACCGGAGACATTACGTCCACCGGTACTCTTGATGGGCCTTAACAATGATTTTTCAGGTGTGTTGCCAGTTGTAATGGAATCAAAGGCGCCAATTATTTTGTGCCTTTGACCCGGAGTTACAGGTTTTAACTTTCTAACTGCCATCTCTTACTTAGATATTGCTGTAAAAATCAATATTTTCTCCTTCACTTAGCGTAACAACCGCTTTCTTGAAAGCATTGCCACGTCCGGTAATTACCCCACTCTTTGTAAAGCGTGATTTTAATTTACCGGCATATACCATTGTATTAACGGAGACTACCTTAACGCCATAGATATCTTCCACGGCTTTTTTGATTTGATATTTATTGGCCCTCTTATCAACCATGAAGCCAAAACGGTTAAATTTCTCCGTTATAGCGTTCATTTTCTCGGTCACGATAGGGCGAATCAAAATTTCCACCATTTTCTTAAGCGTTAAATCTTAAACAATTCCTCCATTTTAGCAACAGAACTCTCTACCAAAATAACCTTTTTGGCACGCATGATCTTATAAGTGCTTATATCAGAGGCCTTTACAATCTCTACGTTCTGTAAATTTCTGGAGGACAAATATATATTTTTATTTCCGTCCGGTAAAACAATTAACGAATTTTTATCGCCAATTTTCAGATTATTCTGAATGGCAATGAATTCCTTAGTTTTTGGAGTTTCAAATGAAAAATCTTCAAGAACCAAAATATCGTTACCCTGAGCTTTGTAAGTGAGGGCCGATTTACGGGCCAGTTCTTTCAGTTTTTTGTTCAATTTGAATCCGTAGTTACGCGGACGTGGACCAAACATACGACCTCCACCACGAATAGTCCCGGATTTGATACTCCCTGCACGGGCGCCTCCGGTCCCTTTCTGGCGTTTCAGCTTACGGGTTGAACCGGAAACTTCACCGCGCTCTTTGGATTTATGTGTACCCTGACGTTGATTAGCCAGATATTGTTTCACGTCGAGGTAAATCGCGTGATCGTTTGGCTCTACCGAGTAGATTTCTGCATTAAGCTCTACTTTTCTTCCGGTTTCCTGGCCTGCGGTATTTAAGACTGCGATTTCCATTACTTCTCGATGATTAAGTATGAACCTTTAGCTCCGGGAACGGAACCTTTAACAATCAAAAGATTATTCTCCGGGATTACTTTCAATACCTCAAGGTTTTGAACAGTAACGGTTTTTCCACCGTCGCGACCGGCCATGCGCATTCCTTTGAATACACGGGAAGGATAGGACGATGCACCGACTGACCCGGGTGCGCGTAAGCGGTTGTGCTGACCGTGAGTGCTCTGACCGACACCGCCGAAGCCGTGACGACGAACAACACCCTGGAAGCCGCGTCCTTTCGATTCACCTGTGATATCAATCCAGGTGTTAGGCTCGAAAAGGTCAACAGTGATCACATCACCCAACTTAACCTCATTCTCGAAACCATCGAATTCTACCACTTTCTTTTTAGGGCTGGTACCGGCCTTTTTGAAGTGGCCGATTTCAGGTTTGGTTGCATGTTTCTCTTTCTTGTCGAGAAAACCAAGCTGCACAGCTTCGTAACCATCAATTTCAATGGTACGGATCTGTGTAACCGTGCAAGGACCAGCCTCGATCACAGTGCATGGGATGTTTTTCCCCTCAACACTGAATACGGAAGTCATTCCGATTTTTTTTCCAATTAATCCTGACATTTTGTTTTACTTGTTAACAAGTTTATCAAACTTTGATTTCTACTTCGACGCCACTGGGTAATTCCAATTTCATTAGGGCATCGATCGTTTTAGCTGTTGAACTGTAGATGTCGATCAATCTCTTGTAAGATGACAACTCGAACTGTTCCCTCGATTTTTTATTTACGAAGGTCGATCTTAATACGGTGAATACACGGCGATGCGTCGGAAGCGGAATAGGTCCACTCACTACAGCACCGGTAGTTTTAACCGTTTTAACGATCTTCTCGGCCGATTTGTCAACTAAGTTGTGATCGTACGATTTCAGTTTAATCCTGATTTTTTGACTCATGATAAGAACGTATTATTGTGTTATAACAAATCTGTTCTGCCCTTCACACTTTCCAAAACGGCTACTGCAATGTTCTTCGGAACTTCAGCATAGTGAGAGAACTCCATTGAAGAAGTTGCACGGCCTGAAGAGAGTGTTCTAAGGGTGGTTACATAACCAAATTGTTCGGAAAGCGGAACCATCGCCTTGATCACACGGGCACCAAACTTGGAATCCATGCTTTCGACCTGGCCACGACGGCGGTTCAAGTCGGAAACGATATCCCCCATATAATCTTCAGGAGTTACTACTTCCACTTTCATGATCGGTTCCAACAGAACCGGTTTGGCTTTTACTGTTGCACTTCTGAAGGCTTGTTTAGCACAAAGCTCGAAAGAAAGGGCATCGGAGTCAACCGGGTGGAACGAACCGTAGTAAAGTTCAACTTTAAGGTTCTCAATTTTGTATCCAGCCAACGGACCATTGTTCATCGCTTCTTTGAAACCTTTCTCTACAGAAGGCACATACTCACGCGGAACAACACCACCCTTGATGCTGTCAACAAATTGCAATCCGGTTTTTCCATCGTCGATAGGACCAACTTTTACAGAGATATCCGCGAATTTACCACGTCCACCAGTCTGTTTCTTAAATACTTCGCGAAGGTCAACCATTTGCGTAATTGTTTCTTTGTAGGCAACCTGAGGAGCTCCCTGGTTACACTCTACTTTGAACTCACGTCTTAAACGGTCGATGATGATTTCGAGATGAAGCTCACCCATCCCGCGGATAACTGTCTGACCACTGTCTTCGTCGGTACGAACCTGGAAGGTTGGGTCTTCTTCAGCCAGTTTGGCCAAACCGTTGGAAAGTTTATCCAAATCCTTCTGAGTCTTTGGCTCAACCGCGATACCGATTACCGGTTCCGGGAAGGTCATTGATTCGAGAACGATCGGTTCGTCTACCGAGCAAAGGGTATCACCGGTACGAATATCTTTGAAACCTACGGCTGCACAGATATCACCGGCTTCGATGACTTCGCGGGGCTGTTGTTTGTTGGCGTGCATCTGGAAAAGACGTGAGATACGTTCTTTTTTTCCAGTACGCATGTTCATCACATACGAACCTGCGTCGATTTTTCCTGAATAAACACGGATAAAGCACAAGCGACCTACATAAGGGTCGGTAGCAATTTTAAACGCCAATGCAGCCAATGGTTCATCGGCATCTGGTTTTCTTTCAATAACCGCATCGGTATCGGGATCAGTTCCTTTGATAGAACCAATATCCAACGGATTGGGAAGGAAAGCACAAACGGCGTCAAGGAGGGTCTGTACCCCTTTATTTTTGAATGCAGAACCGCAGAGCATCGGGATGATTGCACCAGCCAAGGTTGCTTTACGAATAACTGCTTTCAGTTCTTCTTCTGAGATACTGTTAGGATCTTCAAAGAATTTCTCCATTAAAGTTTCATCCTGTTCAGCAACTGATTCAACCATTTTTTCGCGCCATTCATTAGCCTGTTCAACCAGGTCAGCAGGGATATCCTCGATAGAATAATCTGCACCCATGGTTTCGTCATGCCAGAAAATTGCTTTCATTTTTACCAGGTCAACAACACCGGCGAACTTCTCTTCTGCGCCGATCGGAATTTGGACCGGAACAGGGTTAGCTCCTAATTTTTCTTTAATGTCATTATACACGTTAAAGAAGTCGGCGCCTGAACGGTCCATCTTGTTGATAAAGGCAATTTTCGGCACGCCATATTTATCGGCCTGACGCCAAACAGTTTCGGACTGTGCTTCAACACCACCCACTGCACAGAAGGTAGCTACTGCACCGTCGAGAACCCTAAGCGAACGCTCTACCTCAACGGTAAAGTCAACGTGCCCGGGGGTATCAATGATATTAATCTGGTGAGTAATGTCATTATAAGTCCATTCTGTGAAGGTAGCAGCAGAGGTAATGGTAATACCACGCTCCTGCTCCTGTTCCATCCAGTCCATGGTCGCAGCCCCATCGTGAACTTCTCCGATGCGGTGAGTTTTACCGGTGTAGAACAAAATCCTCTCGGATGTTGTCGTTTTACCAGCATCGATGTGGGCCATGATCCCAATGTTTCTGGTATATGTAAGATCCCTTTTAGCCATTCTGAATTATTGATCCAAGTATCTAACTAACTAAACTAACTATTGATATTCCATTAAAAACGGAAATGGGCAAACGCACGGTTTGCTTCGGCCATTCTGTGTGTATCTTCTTTCTTCTTAAATGCACCACCTTCTTCATTAAAAGCGGCAACAGTTTCGGCGGCCAATTTTTCAGCCATAGAGTGTCCTGAACGTTTCTTAGCGAACATGATCAGGTTACGCATTGAAATGGCCACTTTACGTTCCGGACGGATTTCCATCGGAACCTGGAAGTTGGCTCCACCTACACGGCGACTCTTAACCTCAACCTGGGGAGTAATGTTTTGCAATGCTTTCTTCCAGATATCAAGAGCTGAGAGCTCGTTATCTTTCATTTTGTTCTCAACGATATCCAAGGTATCGTAAAGGATTTTAAAGGCGGTGGATTTTTTACCATCGACCATCAGGCTGTTTACAAACCTGGTCACCAATACATCGTTGAATTTTGGATCAGGAAGAATGATCCTTTTTTTTGGTTTTGTCTTTCTCATCTTAGTTACAAATTGTTTGTGTTATTCGAATCGGTTGTATGTTCAGTCTTCAGTTTTTTCGCCTGTACCACGACAAGCACTTACTCAACCAAACCTCCAAACAAATAACTAATTTACAATCACTTAATTATTTTTTCTTTTTTGCTGGAGCTGCTGCTTGTCCTGGTTTCGGGCGTTTTGCACCATATTTTGAACGGCGTTGTTTGCGGCCTTCGACACCAGCGGTATCCAGAGCACCACGGATCAGGTGATAACGAACCCCAGGAAGGTCTTTTACACGACCACCACGAACCAAAACGATCGAGTGTTCCTGTAAGTTGTGGCCTTCGCCCGGAATGTAGGCATTCACCTCTTTCTGATTGGTCAACCTTACCCTGGCAACTTTACGCATAGCCGAGTTCGGCTTTTTCGGCGTAGTCGTGTAAACACGTACACATACACCTCTGCGCTGCGGGCAGGAGTTGAGAGCAGGAGACTTACTTTTGTCTTCTATTTTCGTTCTCCCCTTACGTACTAATTGTTGAATAGTAGGCATAAACGTTTCTAAATTTTGAAATTATTATAAATACACACAAAAAATGCTCGGCAAAAATATCTCATTTTTCCGTTTCATCTGCACCCTAATACCTGATTAACGCGCAGAACTTTCCCAAAAATGGTTTGCAAAAGTACACATTTCTCAAATAAATCCACAACAATCTTAAAAAAAATTGATTTTCAGATTCATTATAAGAAATTGCATGGCAAGAGAGAGGTGGTATTTTTCATGCTCAACGGGCGATCCGTTCATGGAAAAGTGCCCGTATGGGATTAAATATTCTTTGAAGCAGACGTAAATCTTCGGTAATAATCTCCGCGGTACCCTTGATCTCCTGGTTAAACTCGAAGGTAATGCCATAATCGGAAACCAATCCTTTGGGGAGCTCAACCTCGAGAGCATAATTATCATCGGTGGGCACACGTGAGATCCGGCTCACAACACCGTCAACCATTCCATATTGCATGTAGGGATAATTGTCAAATTTAAGGTTCACCCGCTGACCGGGTTTCACCTTCCCGGCCCCAATCATTTTAAGCTGAACTTTACCGATCATCCGGCTCTCAGCATCGGGAACAACGGTAAATACCGTTTCCCCTTCCGTAACATTCTGGTTCGTACTCCAGAATTTCGAGAAAGTTACCTCGCCTGACATCGGCGATTTGATCAAATATTTCATCTCCCAGACATCAATCGCACCGGAGAGTTTATTCCACGCTTCGGTCAGAGAGAGCTGCAGGGATTTCTGCTCCTCCTTCGATTGATTTTCAGCATCGATGACCGATTGTTCCGACTCGTTGAGCTTAAGCTGCGATTCCGACAGCGTGGTCCTCATCCCTTCATATTCATACTGACGCTCCAACAATTCCCTCCTGGTTTTTTCATATTCTTCCAGCGAGATTACCCCTTTCCTGTAAAGCGAAGAATCGCGATTAAACTTATTCCGCATCAGCGCCAACTCCTCCTCCATCACTTTTCGTTTGCCCGATTGCCGTTCAACGTAGGTTCTGGAAATCCGCGACTGCTCCTGCAAGGATTTGATTTTTTTCGGGAAATAATTTCTCTCGGCAAAGGCCAGATAATCGATATACTTCTTTGAAAAGTCGGCATACTCCGGCTGAATCTCCCCCAGGGCATAGTTATCCCGGAAATTAGTTCTCTTATCGGGATCAAAACTTGCCATAAAAGGTTTCAACCATTTCAGGTGAAGCTTCAGATCAACCAGATCGTCATAATTCAGCGGGTTTTCAATCATAGCCAACAACTGCTCGGCTTCCACCTTTTGCTTATCGGTCACATAGAGGCTTGAAATCTTACCATCGACTTTTGCCAACAGGTTAGCCGGAGGATTTTCGGTAGTCACAACCACCGGGGCCGAGATAATATCCGGATATTTGAAAAACCAGCTTCCGGTAATCAATACGAACATGATGACCAGCACCAGGGTTATTCCGTTACGGGTGATCCATGAAGGAACCCGTCCAAGAATATCCTGAACCTCTTCACTCCTTATCTCTGTCTCATTCAAATTTCTCGGCATCTCTATACCTTATTATATATTGTATCAAGCCCCCAGTTCAAGCTGGTTTTTTACCAGGTGGAAATATGCCCCTTTTAAGGCGATCAGATCTTCATGCGTTCCACGCTCCACTATCTCACCTTTGTCCAGCACAATGATCTGATCCGCATTTTTCACCGTGCTGAGCCGGTGAGCCACGACAACTACGGTCCGTCCCTTGTAAAAATTATCCATGTTCTCCATGATAACTTTTTCGTTGTTGGCATCCAGGGCATTGGTCGCCTCATCGAAGAAGAGAAAATCCGGGTTCTTATAGACGGCCCTGGCGATCAACAGACGCTGCTTCTGCCCTTGGCTCAACCCTACCCCTTCCTGTCCTATCTTGGTATTGTAGCCCAATGGCAATGATTCGATATAATCCTGGATATTGGCCATCCGAACCGCATCGAGGAGCCGTTGACGATCGACCTGTTCAAAACCTACCGTGATATTATTAATTATCGTATCGGAAAAAATAAAGCCGTCCTGCATCACCACTCCGCATTTCTCCCGCCATAGACGGGTCGAGAAATTACGAATCTGGATATCTCCCAGCGAAATTGAACCGGCTACCGGGGGATAGAAACCCAGCATCAGTTTGATCAGGGTGGTCTTACCACTCCCGCTCATCCCCACGATTGCGGTAGTCTTATTCCCCGGTATCTGAAGGTTGATATTCTTCAACACCATTGGCGAACGGGGTCCTTCATATTGAAAGCTTAGGTCCCTGATCACAATATCCTGATGGCCGGGGAAGACCGTTATCTTTTGTTCGTCGGGTTCTTCTTCATTCTTCCGAAGATGAATCTCATTGAGCCTTTCCAGCGAAATCTTCGCATCCTGAGCGGTCTGAATAAAGCTCATCAACCCTTCGATCGGACTGTTCATCTGACCAATAATATACGAAACAGCCACCATGGCGCCCAGGGTCATCTGACCATCAATGACCAGTTTGGCCGATAAGAAGCTAATAATAATATTCTTTAGCTGATTGATAAAACCTGAGCCGATCGTTTGGGTCTGGGCCAGCGAGAGCCTGTTGATATTTACACTAAACAGCCGGGCCTGGATCCTCTCCCACTCCCACCGTTTCTGCTTCTCACAATTATTTAGTTTGATCTCCTGCATCCCGGTAATCAGTTCGATCAGTTTGGCCTGATTTTCGGATAGCTGGGTAAAACGTCTGTAATCAAGTTCGCGGCGTTTTCTCAGGAAAAGGATAATCCATAGCACATAAAGCAAACTGCCAAAAAGAAAGACCAACAAGATCTTCCAACTGTAAACGGCCAGCACTACTGAAAAAATGACCAGGTTAACCATCGAGAACAAAACATTCAGCGTTTGGTTGGTCAGGAAATTTTCAATCCGTACATGGTCGCCGATCCGTTGCATCATATCACCAATCATCTTGGTATCGAAGAATCCGATCGGCAATTTCATCAGCTTGATCAAAAAATCGGAGATCAGCGAGATATTCAGCCGGGTGGTCAGATGCAGCAATATCCAGTTGCGGATAAAATCGACGGAAGTCTGCGAAACAAACAGCACCAACTGGGCCACCAGGATCAAAGTCACAAAACCAATGTCCCGGTTATTGATCCCCACATCGACCATCGATTGGGTCAGGAAGGGGAAGATCAGCTGAAAGAGGCTTCCCAGCAACAATCCAATGAATAATTGCCACAAAAACCTTTTCTGGTTCCTGAAATAGGAGAAGAGATAGGCAAAAGTCGATTTATCGGTTTTCTCATCGGCCTGCTTGTAAAAATCGGGGGTTGGTTCCAGCAGCAGGCAAAGTCCTTTGGCCGTGCCGGGATCGGTGTTGCCGCACCACCCTTTCAAAAACTCGGTCACACTATATTTGATCAGCCCGTAAGCCGGATCGGCAACATAGACCTTCCCTTTTTTGAACGCGTAAACCACCACGAAATGTTCTTCCCTCCAGTGAACGATGCAGGGAAGCGGCACCTGGCCCGACAGTTGTTCAAAACTGACCCTGGCCCCCACCGACCGCATCCCGATCGACTCGGCCGCATCCGAAATACCCAGCAACGAAACCCCCTCTCGGGTCAGGAAACTCCGATCGCGCAAGGTTTGCAGCGTGAAGTTCTTGCCGTGAAATTTCGCGATCATCCTTAGGCAGGAAGGACCGCAATCCATCACATCCAGTTGTTTAAAGAAAGGGAAATTCCGCATTCGGTTTAATTAGCGTTTGTTTATAGACTAAGACACAAATTTAATGGTATCCTGCAATATTCAAAATCACCGAAAAGATAATAAAAATATTTTATGACAAGATAATTTTCCTATTTAAGAACATGTTTCTTCACCAACGCCTCCCGCAAGGAAGAGCAAAACGGGGGGCTGAATCCCATATTTTCAACCGAATAACCAAATCGCCGTTCTATCCGGCCTCTCTCCCCTCAATGCGAATATATTTTTACAAAGTTGTTTCATTTTAAATAATTCTTAATTTTGAAGGACATGTTCTTGGAGACCCTTTATGGGATTGGCGAAATCATTCATTTCAAAATAAGTTTCACTAACCGTAATGATCATAAAATCAATCCCCTGAATCTCATCGGCGCTGGGCCGGAGAGACAAAGGGAGGCGAAAACAAACCAATAATTACCAGGTTTTTAACTAAATTTTTGCACATGAAAGTATATCAGACCAATGAGATCCGGAATATTACTGTAATCGGTAATTCCGGCGCCGGAAAAACCACCCTTGTGGAAGCCATGCTCTACGAGGGTGGTATAATCAGTCGCAGAGGTGACGTCAAAAGCAAGAATACGGCTTCTGACTATAACCTCGTCGAACAGGAGTATGGAAACTCAATCCATCCGACTGTTCTCTATACCGAGTTTGAAGGATGTAAGCTTAACATCATTGACACCCCCGGGATGGACGATTTCGTCGGGGGCGTAATCCCGGCCTTAAGCGTGGCAGCTACCGGATTACTCGTTTTTAACGCCGTGAACGGCGTGGAAGTTGGAACAGAAATTGCCAACCGACATGCCGAAAAATTCCACAAACCACTGATCTTCGTGATCAACCACCTCGATCACGACAACAGCAATTGGGACAACACCATTGAGATGGCCAAGACCACTTTCGGAAACAAGCTGGCCATCGTTCAATATCCCGTCAATCCCGGTCCGAACTACAATGCCGTGATTGACGTTCTGAAAATGAAAATGCTCAAATGGCCGCCTCAAGGCGGGAAACCCGAAGTACTCGATATCCCCGACGACGAGATGGCCAAAGCCGAAGAATACCACAACATGCTGGTGGAGATGGCCGCCGAGAATGACGAACAATTAATGGAACTCTTCTTCGAACAGGGCTCGCTCAGCGAGGACGAGATGAAGAAAGGCCTTAAGCTGGGCATGGTAGCCCGGGGCGTCTATCCGGTCTTCTGTACCTGTGCGACACAAGATATGGGCATCCGCCGTCTGATGGAGTTCATCTGCAACGTGGCTCCTCACCCGGGCGAACTGGCCCCCGTGGAAACCGTCGACGGGAAAAAAATCAAGATGGATGCCAACGGCCCTACTGCTCTCTTCGTCTTCAAGACTTCCCTCGAACAGCACGTGGGCGAGGTCACCTATTTCAAAGTGATCTCCGGCGTGGTAAAAGAAGGAATGGACCTGGTCAATACCACCAGGAATTCGAAGGAACGTATCTCCCAGATATTTGCCGTTGCCGGAAAGAACCGGACTAAGGTTCCTGAAATGGTAGCTGGCGATATCGGCGCGACCGTTAAACTGAAAGAGGTCAAACATAATCATACCCTCTGCGACAAAGACGCCGAGATCATCTTTCCCCCGTTGAAATATCCGAATCCCCGTTATACGACAGCCGTAAAAGCCGTGAACGAGTCTGATGAAGAAAAGATGGGCGAATACCTGCAACGTCTGTCCGAAGAGGATCCGAGTTACAAGATTGAATATTCTAAAGAGCTGAAGCAGATCCTGATCCACGGACAAGGAGAATATCACATCAATACCCTGAAATGGTATTTCGATAATGTATTCAAGCTCGACATTCAGTTCCTCAACCCCAGGATCCCCTACCGGGAAACCATTACCAAAGTGGCCCAGTCCGACTACCGTCATAAAAAACAGAGCGGCGGCGCCGGTCAGTTTGGCGAAGTTCATATGGTTATTGAACCGTTCGAAGAAGGAATGCCCAATCCCGATACTTACAAGATCGACGGCAAGGAGATGAAGGTAAGCTTGCGCGGAACCGAAACCTGCGATCTTCCGTGGGGAGGAAAGTTGGTCTTCTGCAACTGTATCGTCGGCGGATCGATCGACGCCCGTTTCCATCCGGCCATCCTGAAAGGGATCATGGAAAAAATGGAAGAAGGCCCGCTCACCGGCTCCTACGCCCGCGACATCCGCGTCTGTATCTACGACGGTAAGATGCACCCGGTCGACTCGAACGAAATCTCTTTCCGCCTTGCCGGACGTAACGCCTTCAGCCAGGCCTTCAAGAAAGCCGGCGCCAAAATCCTCGAACCCATCTACGATGTCGAGGTGCTCGTTCCCGGCGACCGCTTGGGCGACGTGATGAGTGACCTACAGGGACGCCGCGCCGTCATCATGGGAATGAGTTCAGAAAAAGGTTTTGAAAAACTCATCGCCAAGGTGCCGCTCAAGGAGATGAACAAATATTCCACCTCGCTGAGTTCGATCACCCAGGGCCGGGCTATGTTCTCAATGAAATTTGCCAGCTACGAGAAAGTACCTGCTGAAGTTCAGGAAGAACTGCTTAAAGCCTACGAGGCAACCCAGAAAACCGAAGAATAAACCATTCTGTAATCCAGGTATAAGCTGTCCCTCCCCTGAAAAGGTAGGACAGCTTTCTTTTTTATGCTTCAACTTTTCCAAAGTTCGGAACTTTGGAAAAGTTCAGCCAGAAAACGTTAATTCCCAAAAAATCAGTACCACGTTTAACAATATTTGTTACATTTGATCATTGACCTAAAAAATCGTTACGATGAAAATAAAATTTATAGGCGCGGCACGCGAAGTGACCGGGAGCAAACACCTTATCACGACAGAAAGCGGAAAAAAAATATTGCTCGATTGCGGCATGTTCCAAGGTAAAGGTTTGGAAACCGACTCGATGAACCGTAACCTGGGCTTCAACCCGGAAGAGCTCGACCATATCATCCTCACCCATGCCCATATCGATCATTCGGGATTGATCCCTTATGTCTATAAATTAGGGTTCCGGGGCTCGGTCATCTGTACCAACGCCACGCGCGACCTCTGCTCGATCATGCTGGCCGACAGCGGCCACATCCAGGAGTTCGACGTCAAATGGTTCAACAAGAAACGCGAACGACAAGGATTGGAGCCTGTCGACCCGATCTACACCCGCGAAGACGCGATGCAATGTATGGAACTCTTCATCGGGGTAGCTTACAACCGTAAATTTTATATCAGCGACGATATCAAGGTCCGCTTCACCAACACCGGTCACCTGCTTGGAGCCGGGACCGCCCTGATCGAGATCACCGAAAAGGGAAAGACCACGAAGATTGCCTATACCGGCGATATCGGCCGCCCCTCCAGCCGTATCCTGAAATCGCCCGATCCCTTCGCCCAGTGCGATTACCTGATCACCGAAGCGACTTACGGGAACAGGCTCCACACCCAGATGCAGATCGCCGAAAAGGAACTGCTGCGGGTCGTGAACGAAGCCTGCGTCGAACGCAAAGGGAAACTGATCATCCCGTCGTTCGCCATTGGCCGCACCCAGGAACTGGTCTACGCGCTGAACAACTTCTACAACGACGGATTACTCCCTCGTATCCAGATCTACGTCGACAGTCCGCTGGCGGTCAATGCCACCGACATCTTCAGGCTCAACAGCGATTGCTTCAATGCCGATGTTAAGAAAGTGATGGTGACCGATCCCGATCCGTTTGGCTTTAACACCCTCCATTACGTCACCTCCACTGAACAGTCAAAGAAACTGAACAGCTTCAAAAAGCCGTGCGTGATCATCTCTGCCTCGGGCATGATGGAGGCCGGACGCATTAAACACCACCTGGCCAACAATATCGACAATCCTAAGAATACCATCCTGGCCGTGGGCTACTGTGCCCCCCGCACCCTGGGCGCCCGTCTGCTCAACGGCGTGGAAAAGGTCTCCATTTTCGGTATCGAACACACGGTAAAAGCCAAAATCGAACGGATCGAAGCCTTCAGCGGCCACGGCGACTACAGCGAAATGCTCCGTTTCCTCGAATGTCAGGATAAAGGGCAGATCAAGAAGGTGTTCCTGGTACATGGCGACCTCGAGGCCCAGACTTTCTACCGCGAACGAATGCTCGAAGCCGGATACAAAAAAGTCGAGATACCCGAACCGGGAAGAGAATTTACGCTGAACTAAAGGATTGAATCAACTATGGGACTATTTTCCGCTTTACTGGGCAATGCCGGAACCGTAAGCCCCGAACAATTATTCAAAGATTACGGGAAACTGCTTACCGAAGGCGAAGGAATCGAGATGGGCTTCAAGCTGATCCGCGACACCTTTATCTTCACCAACAAACGACTGATCCTGATCGACAAGCAGGGGTTGACCGGTAACAAGACCGAATATAAATCGATCGCCTACAAGAGCATCTCCCGTTTCAGCGTCGAAACAGCCGGCACCTTCGAACTCGATGCCGAGCTGAAAATATGGATCTCCAGCGAATCGCGGCCCAGCATCGTGAAACAGTTCAACAAATCGGTCGACGTGTACGAGGTCCAGAAAATGCTGGCCCACCACGTTTTAAGATAACAACTTAACCCGACCGCTTCTCCTGTAATACAGCAATTCAGAAAATAGGAGGGTAAAAAGTCGGGGTGCGACTCCAAGTCGCGCCCCGACTTACAACCCTGTTTCTGTCATTGGTATTGCAGCGAATCGGAATGAGAAATCTCAAGGACAAATACTATTGGGGATTCCAAAAGCTTTAGTTTTTTAATTCTACGACCTAAAAAAATTGATCCGGATCCAATAGCGAAGCACTAATCAGCTCTGTTTTCCCGATCGTTAGCACAGAGAATCTGAAAAGCTTTTCCAAAGTTTGAAACTTTGGAAAAGCTCTATATGATTGTAACAGAAGACCTGAAAGGTCGGTCTGTAAAAGCACAGGGCGTGAGCCCTGTGAAAAGGAGAGATAGAGGAAACCGGAGGTCTGAAAGACCGGCATGTGTTGATCGGATTTGATGAATTGGGTTTGTGCCGATTCGATACATACCGGCCCTACAGGCCTTTGAAGGTCTATCACTGACCGTTTACACAGGCCTGTCGGCCTGTGCTTTCACCTGCCGGACCTTCGGCCCTTTGATCAGTCTATTGGTCATAATAGAGACTCCTCCTTACACCTTGATGTAGAACATAACTCCAAAAAATGAGGCAGTGCAGTGAGGGGGGGCGATTTAATGGAGTAGGGCTCTGTCACAAGTAGAGGTTACCCCAAGAAAATGGGGCATGATTCGATAATGACAGAGAAAAAAATGATAGTCGGGGCGCGACTGGACGTAAACCTCTGTCTGCGGCGCGAGCATTGAGTCGCACCCCGACTTACTACACTCCTGTCATAAGTAACAAAGCAAGAAATCTCAGTCCGAAATAAAAGGTCCGTTTCTAACAGACAGTGCTGTTCCTTATCTCCCCTACCCGCTGCTTTAATCAGCGCTCATCGCCCCACCCTGTCCGGACCTGCCCTACCCTTTCTCATCTCATTCCGTGTTCTTTCTGTGCCCTAATAGTACAGAATAAGCACAGAAACAGTACAGAAATAGTACAGAAACACCGAAGAAGGTCCCGTTTTCGGCTATCGATAATACCGCTCCGCGGCAGCAATAACTCTCAGAATTAAATCACGGGAGTTTCCGCTCGAAGAATTTCCTGTTGGTCAAGGAATTTAGTAAATTTACATGTAAAGCCTTTAAAAGGAGAAGCTATGGACCATGCAGAACTTCACCGGTGGGATGTCGAGACAGAGGAGGCGGTTCAGATCCAGAACCGACTGTCGGGACAGATCGTGTTAAACGATCAGTTCGACCCGATCGGGACCGTCGCGGGTTGCGATGTGGCCTATTCCCTATCCACCAATGAAGCTTTTGCAGCCATCGTCCTTTTTTCGTTTCCGGGAATGGTTGAGATAAGGCGGGTAACTGTCGTCTCCCATGTAGGGTATCCCTATCTCTCCGGTTTGCTGGCTTTTCGCGAAGGACCGATCCTGTTAAAGGCATTTGAAAAACTGGACGAACGGCCGGGATTAGTGATCTTCAACGGGCAGGGGATAGCTCATCCGCGCAGGTTTGGTTTGGCCTCCCATCTGGGACTGCTGCTTGATCTTCCTTCTGTCGGTTGCGCTCAGAAGAACCTTTACGGGAAATATGAGCTTCCGCCCTTTGAAAAGGGATCCATGACGGCCATCCGAAATCCGGCAGAGGAGGTGATCGGAATTTGTCTGCGTACCCAGGCCAGACTAAAGCCGCTCTTTATCTCGCAAGGCCATAAGGTAAGCCTGGAAACGGCGGTTGAAGTGATTTCGCTCTGTACGGGGAAGTACAGGCTACCTCTTCCGGTGAGGGCCGCTCATATTGCCGCCGGAGAATTTAAGATCCGCTCTGCACACTCCTCGCCATGAAACCCGGATTGTCCAACCCTGGCCGATTGCACATCGGCACCTCGGGATGGAGCTATGCCCACTGGGCCGGCCCCTTCTACCCGCAGGAGACGAAGCCCGATAAATACCTGGAGTTTTACCAGACCCGTTTCGATTGTACGGAGCTGAATTCCTGCTTCTACCATCTGCCCCGCGAGGAGACCGTGGCCGGGTGGATGAGGCGGACCCCCGAGTCGTTCCGGTTCTGCCTTAAGCTGAGCCGTTTCATCACCCATCAGCGACGACTAAAACAGATCGATGAGGCGATGGCGAAATTTTTCGGGCTCTTCGATAGTATGATCCCCCGCCTCGGACCGGTGCTGGTACAACTTCCGCCCGGCCTCTCCTACGATCTGCCCCTGCTGGCCGATTTTCTTCAGTTAACGAAAGAGTCCTACCCCTCCTATCGTTTCGCGATAGAGGCCAGGCATCCCTCCTGGTTCAGAAGCGAATTTTCCGATCTGCTATCGCACTATCGGACCACTTTCGTGATCGCCGATTCGGGGTACCGTTTCCCCGAAAGGGAAATCGTCACCTCTCACGAGGTTTATCTCCGCTTTCACGGGAGGGAACAACTCTATGCGTCGGACTACCCCGAACCCGTCCTGAGGGACTTCGCCGACAAGATCCGCGACTGGATGGAGGAAGGGAAAGAGGTGTGGGTTTTCTTCAATAACGACTTTCAGGGTTATGCCGTTAAGAACGCGCTTCAATTAAAGAATATGCTCGAACTTCAGTAACTGTCTTCCGAAAATGAAAATGCTCCCCGTCAAAGTGGAATGCTATGCCGGCTATAAGGCGGACGAATATCCCCGCTGCTTCAGGCTGAATAATCTCCGGATTAAGATTCATGAAGTGGCCGAACACTGGTACCAGGAGTATTTCAACGAGTATTTTCCCGAGACGGACTATTTTAGGGTGAAGACACAGGATCACAAGAATTTCCTGCTGAAACATGAAATAAAAAAGGACCGCTGGTTTCTGATGGTCAGGGGAGAGTGTCTGAACCTTTAACTATTGTCCGTAAAACCTGGCCGACAGTCTGCACGCTATTCAATCGCAACAGTTTTTTATGTTCCTGTATCGGGGATGTCGATTTCAGTTTGGCTTACCGCTATGCCCTCTCCGGTAATCTCTCCAATTGAAAAAGATGGAAAGCAGTAGAGCAAGTAGCCCAACGATCAATACGGCGCTATCGACCACGACAGGGTTCCAGGAGATACCGGTGAGCCGGTCGGCGAAATATTTGATGTAGGAAGCCGGAAGGTCCATCTCGCCCAGCCGTTCCTTCACCTGCCAGTGCCAGTCGGTCGAGGGGCAATAGCCCCAGCCGTAAAATAGGCCCAGTCCGAACCAGGAAAGAAAAGTCAGGCCAATAACCGCCAGGTGGAAGCGCCGGGTTCTGCGCCACGCCCAGCCGGAGAGGTTAAACAGCACCAGTGTTCCATGGAACAGGGCAAAAAAAATGTCGAGAAGCTTATCGATTCCCATCTTTTATCGACCGGGCGGAGTTATTCCCGCCTTCATCGATTAAAGATAGATCAACTTTCAGAGAAACAGCACAAATCCAGGCAATTTATTCCCGGATGGTAAGCTTATTTATCCCCGTTATGCAGCACCAGCTCCCCGATTCCGATGGAAAGGTTTCCCGAGAAGACCACGTTGGCTTTGACCGATTCGGGGGTCAGGTAGAGATCGGAGACGGTCATCCGGTCGAGCTTCCCGTTGATTTCGAAGCCGTAGCCCAACTGGTAATGATTAAAAAAGGTGACCAGTTGGTCTTCCACCTCCCGGATATTCTCATTAAACGGGATGGCGATAGCCTTGGTCAGGGTCCGTTCGATCTTCCCGTTAAAGAGCCACTCGGCCGATTTCATCATCACATTTTTTGTTTTCAGGTCGAACTTCAGGTCCCGGACGCGCAGGGTGGTGTCGGCAGCATTGAATACCGGGGTCCCGGTCAGGTACATGGTCCCGTTGATGCTCCCTCTCACTTTGGTTTCAATGGCCATTTTGCCATTGGAACCATAAACGCGGAAAGTTTCGAAACTGATCTTCCTGTTTCCGAAGGTATAGACCGAATCGCGGGTCTCCTCCAGGGTCATCCGTTCGATGGTTGAATAGGGAATGTCGGTCATCAGGTTAATACGGAACGAATCGCCCGGAAGCTCCAGAGGCTGGATTGAAGGGAGCGCGGTGACTTTGCCCGACTGAGGTTTCTGATCGAGCAGACATTCGACATCGGAGGTAACCGCCGTTCGGAAATGGATCAACCCGTCCGACCCCTTGACCGGCAACAACGAAACAGAATAAGGGTTAAATGAGAGCCAGGCATTGTAATCGCCCGGAAGTTTGAAAGGTTCGAACATCATCTGCCACCCCTTCTCGGCATATTTGCGGAAATCAAAATTATCGGCTATCGCCTTGTCGACCTCCTTGGAATAGCTATCTATATTATTAGATAACAATACATTAGCCATCGCGGTGACCGAAATGGTGACCCCGGCTATCTTAACTGAAGGCTTGCGGACCCAGTCGTAGCCGTTGGGCGAAGTAGCCGTTTGAATGCTCCAGTCGCGGTTTACCGACAGCTTGGTTTTAAAGCGAATCTTTATCTCGCCGGTAGCCTCCATCGCATCGACAAAAGGAAGATTGAAAGCCATCACCGCCACTGTCTTTTTTATCGCCAGTCGCAGCGGGATCTCCCAGGCCAGTTCGTCGTTTTCGAAGGCTAGGGTGATGCGGCCGTTTTTCCAGGCCTTCATCATCATATTATCTCCGCCGTTATCCTCGTAGCTGTTGTCCTCGTAAAGCAGGCTATCGACCTGATCGTTAAGCATCGCTTCCAGCTTGGCCACCTCCAGATCGGCGTGAAGGTTGACGATAGAGGTTTGCGGTTTCACCGGAACGTATTTGTAACTCTCGACCGGCATTACCGGATTGACGGTTTTACAACCACTCAAAACCACTGTTGCGGTCAACAACAGAAGACCGAATAAATATCTGTTTTTCAAAGTATATTAGTATAAAATCCGGGTACAAAAATAAACTATAACCGGACTGGTTGTTCAGGCAGAAAATAGGATTTATCGAAGATTTAAACTTAACTTCTTATTCTTTTTATAAACAATCGCTACTCTCCGATATAATCCCGATCATTCGTTTTGAGTTGAGATTACTCACTTCGTTACTTATGATAGAATATCAACTGAGATTATCGCATTTAATCTTTTTTGGGTATGTTGAAGAAATGGAATGGGAAAGTGCTATTTAGCAGACTGGATAATATATTTTTTAGATATCTCATTCCGCTTCGTTTCAACACCAATGACATAAATTTAAGAAGTCGGGGTGCGACTCTATGCTCGCGCCGCGGAAAAAAGTTTGCGTCCAGTCGCGCCCCGACTATCAAATTTTTTCTCTGTCATTATTGCATCATACCCCATTTTCTTGGGGTTACCTCCCGGAATGAAAAGGCTTTAGGATCGTTTTTTGGAGGATGTGGTTGGGGGAGTGGCGGCTCCTCCGCCACTCCCCCAACCACATCCTCCCTTCTAATTATCATACATTTCTGTCATTCTGATGCGAAGCGAGGAATCTCCTGCCGTTTGCCGGGCAACTATCATAAAAAACAAAAAAGGGGCCCGAGGGCCCCCTTACAAGAAAAAGTCTTGCTCAAAACTTAAACCCTATCTTGACCATCGGTTGCGAAAAGAAGGTGATGTTATGATTATCGGCACTGAGCAACTTCAATCCTTCGGCTGGAAGAAGATTGTTCATCGTGTAGATATAACTTGCTCCCTGGATTTCGAAACCAAAAGTAATTCCGGAGTTGGTGAAATAATCGATTCCGAAGTTGGCGGAAGCCCCAAACCCTATCCCTTCGGCATAGCGATCGGTCCCGGGATCGATGGTCAAATCATAATCGGTCACATTGAAAGCCTTTTTACGGGCGTACTGGAAATGGCCGACGGGAGAGAAATACCAGAACAGATGGTCGTTCTTTGTCTTGTAGTATTTAGCCACACCAGCATTGATCACCACTTCAGCCTCCTGGGTTCCGGGCACCTGGCTATAGTTAGGGATTCCGGCAGCCGGATTTTCGGCCGTAACTCCGGGTACCCCTTCGTAGGAAGGTGAAGCGCTCAACAGCGCGGCCGTGCTTAAACGGGCAGCCCAGGTGTTGCTGAAGAACCATTTCCCTTCGATCCCGGCCATATTGACCAGTGAGCCGTTAGTGGGATAGTTGTTCAGCGAAGGCGAATAGACCGAATAGAGCGTTTGGTTGGCATCGGGAACCTGCAGCCATTGGCCGTTGCTGTAAGAAGAGGCGCTTCCCACCAGCAGCGAAACGGTCACCGTCCCCTTTTGCGGCCCAACATTGGTTTGAGCCTCAGCAGAGAGGAGTCCAAACCACCCTGCAACAAGGATATACAGTATAAATTTCTTCATGCGAATAAGGATTTTAATTTAAAAAATCAGATTATCCCGGGAGGATCAAGCCCTCCCGGGCATGGGGACAAACCTCCTAATTCGCGGCCAAAGTAGATTCGAGCTCTGCGGCCCATTTATCGAGTTCAACCTTGTAGAGATCCAGTTTGGTTTTGGCTGCGGCCAATTCTGCCTGAAGATTGGCAATAGTAACATTGTATTGTTCAAAGCCTGACCACCCCTGGAAGCTTAGCCCTTTGTCCAAGGCATCCTTAGCGGAATTATAAAGGAGGGTTAATTGAGCTTCGTTACTCTTTGCATTAGCCAATACCTGCTCATAGTAATCTTTATTGTAAATACTATTTTCAAGATTGACCAAATGGTTTTCGATAGTGGCCAAACGTGATTTCACATTGTTCAGGTTGTAACCAACTTCACTAAATTTATCATCGGCCTCATTATAGGCTTCCCAAGCTGTTTGATAGGCCTGATAAGCTGAATTGTAAGCTGCTTTTGCATTTTGCCAACTAGCCAATAAAGTTTTGTAAGTAGCTTTAGCTTTTGCCAGTTCATCGGCAGCAGTTTTTGCATCATCGGCAGCAAGTTCAACATCGGCAGCATCTTTCAGTGTCAGATAAGCGCCTGTGGCAGTTGTATCCCCCTTTTCGTCTTCCAATACCCAAAGGCGATAGTTATAGTTATAGTAAGCAGCTGCAGTATCGGATTCTGCGGTTTCCAGTTTATCGGAAGCATCTGAATAATCAGTACTAGCTGAATTTCTTTTTGTTACAGCAGAATTGTAGGCGATCCAAAGATTTTCTGATTTGGCATACCAAGTATCATATTCAGCTTTCAGGGTTGTTAATTCAGAAGACAAACTGGATTTTTCAGCTTCCAGTTCTGCTTTAATCTGATCAACCGGAAGAGATGCCCTTTGCAAATCAGCGGTAGCAAGGGCTACATTTTCTTTGGCATTATCCAACTGCATTTTGATGTTATCAACGAAACCCTGGCCATCCAATTTGGCATTTTCGAGCCAATATTGATTTTGCAGAATCTGAGAATTAAGGTTATTGATTATAATGTTCTGGGTGCTCCAGTTAGAGTAGGCCACATTGTATTTTCCCACCAATTCATTGGTAATAACACCATTTGCAGAAGCAGCATCAATTTCCAGTTCTTTCATCATCTGTTCGTGATCCAACGCGGCTTTTGCTGTATCATAATCGAAATCTTTCTGAGCCTGATCCAAAGCCCGTTGAGCAGACAGTAGACGAACCTGAGCCTGGACCTTTTGAGCTTCAGCATTGATCACTAACTGTTCGGCTTCCGATTCCAACTGGGCCATACGGTTAGTGTGGTCGGCTTCCGATTCAGCCATCTGCTGGGTGATGGCGGCTTTCTGTTGGGCGGTACGAGCGGTAGCTAACTCTTCGCGCATCTTGTTCATTTCAACCTTGTGCCTGTTCTGTTCCTCTTTGGCGCTGTTATCCAGTTCCTGGGCTTTTACCTGAGCGGCGGTTAGGGCGATCTCAGCAGTCTTGGCATTGGCCTGTGCCTGCAATAAGGCGGCCTGAGCTGTATTTACTGCCGCCTGTGAGTTGGCCAGCGTGGTTTGGGCCGTAGCCTGAGCGTTAATCAGGGAGGTTTGGGCCTGCCGCATCGATTTTACCGAATCGGACTCTTCGTTTTCAATACAGCTGGTAGCCAGGAAGACAACCGCTGCCATAGGAATGAGAAAACTCAATTTTTTCATAGCATCACATTTTTGTTTAAAAATTAATTGTATCGAATACTAGATTCTTCTAAATCATTATTACAAAAATGGAGGATGACAAAGGGGGAAAAAAACGGAAACCCGGGCAAATCGGATATTTGGTTTTAGGGCTGGATATCCTGTCGCAATTCAGGGATAAATGGACGATTTTCAACTTTCTCGGGTAAAGGAACGATGAACCGTAAAAGTTCCGTAGCGCTACACGTGGTAAACAAATAATCTTCATCACCTTAGTTAGACTCTCAAACCACATCGAACCTCTCCTTTAAACTGGAAAGTTGAGTGCGACTCACAGGCAGGATCAACTGATCAAAGGGCGAAGCCAACCGGCACAGGCGCGATTTATAACCGATATGCTCGATGAAAGCCAGGTTGACAATAAGAGAAGGGCTGATTGGCACAAAATGATGCGACTCCGGCAAGGCCAAAATCCCTTGGGCCGTCGTGTTTCCGCGAAGCTTCACCCTGCTAAAATCGGAGAGTAGCGCCAGCCAGCCTCCCCTTTCACCATCAACCCCTTTCTCATACTGGAATAGCACGATCTGTTTAACCGGAAAGAACCTTAGTCCTGTCAGGGTGGGTAATGTCACGATTCCCATCGCGGCGGGGTTCAACAGAGGTGAACCATGTTCACCGGACAGCACTGAACTTACTGAACGATAAATCTCAACCAGGTCGGTTTCGGTTTCCCTGAGCAGTTGAACGAGTTGATCCGCAACCCGATCGGGGCTGCTACCCTCCAGTTTTGGCTCCCTGTCATCCAGAGTATCGGGGAATAATTTCGTCCAGCCGGCAGAATGCAATTCATCTATCCTATGGGCATCTTTCCCCTCCACCAGAACAAAATCAGGTTTTAGCGCCTTCAACCGTTCTCCGGCATCATCCAAATGAACCATCACCCCGACCGTTCCAACCGGAAGAGCAGTCAAATAATCCAACAACACGGAGGATAATCTTCTCCGGGGATCGATCAGCAATATTTTCATTTTACTATCCACCACCATATCAATCTCCCAATTTCCTCACCGAAATCGATTTTTGAGATATAAAGATGAAGACTCTCGGGCCAACGTAAAAATCGGAAATCCTAATTTTCAGATATTCGGTACTATTTATGAATATTCAAGAGATTTACAGGAAAAACCGGCTATATTTTGTAAAATGAAAACGATAAGACTCTCCTACCGATCGGAAACGGGCCACATTAACCAAGAGGTGTCCATATAGTCCGTTGGTTTCTCAAATGATTTAAAAACCAGAAGATGCAGGTTTATTGCCCGCAGATTATCGCGGATTTATTTTTATCGGTCGGCCTAACCTGCGGGAAACAAATTCTGATTTGAAAGCAGAGGCAAGTTCCGGAAGACTCTGAAGAAACTCCCAATAAGGTTTTTTTTCGGGAAGCGAATCAGAAAGAAATCAACTGCTTTGCTGATTCGACTCTCCTTATACATTAACAATCAAGCCATTCCGACCAGATCAGAGGAGATCAAATTTCTCGCGCAACTCGGAGATTTGCGTTCGCGAAGCGATGAGTTGGATCTCATTATATGGTGGGACCAGTGTGCATTCTCGACTCTTAAATTCAACCGAAGCCAAGTAACAAATATTCACGATGGTCGATTGATTAATCAGGATAAAGCGGCGTGGATCCATTATTTCGACAATCTCCCTGGCAGTGGTTCCCGAACGCAGTTTGATCTGGGCAAAATTATTCAGGATCGCCTTCCAAACCGGTTTCCCAACCTCCTCTTCCTTCTGGCATTGAAAAACGATAATGCAGTTTTTATCAACAAACCGTATGCCGGTACTGGTGGGCAGAGCCACTATCTGAGGCATCCCCGGCATCCCAAGATAAAGCGGAGGTTGAATATCTATATTCCGCTTCTTCCTTATCGTCTGAAAACGCTCGATCGCATTACTCAGTTCATCGGGATTAACCGGTTTCAGGATAAAATCGAAAGCCGATTCGCGCAATGCCTGGATCAAGTATTTATTATAGGCGGTAAAGAAAATGACGCTCAGGTTCCCGCACCCCTGTTCACGCACTTCCTGCAGCAGTTCGAATCCGTTCTTGCATGGCATCTCAATATCGAGGAAGACCAGATCAGGTTTCTTATTAATCAACAAACTCTTTGCCTTGGTATACTGAAAAGCCTCGCCGCAGATCTCCACCTCAGGAAAGAAGGAGAGATGTTCCTTCAACGAAAAGATAAAATCTTTGTTATCGTCAATAATTACTGTTCTTATCATATCGGTTTGGTTCATGGTAATTAATGTTGGTAAAATTATAATGATCAGGAATGAATATATTCACTGTTGTTCCACGGCCATTATCAGAGGAAGTGCCACTTTTCTCCTGAATGGAAAAGGTTATTTTATTCTTATTCCACTGGTTCAACAGTGCGATTGCCTGTAGCAATACTTTCAATCCGGTACCTGTCCCTGTCGAACGTCCGGCTGAAGCGGTCACCCCGATGCCGTTATCCTCCACTAAAATTTCAACCCCGTCCGACAAGGCTGCTACGCTTACCGCGAGCCGTTTTTCACCAGACAAAGGCATTAACCCGTGCTTGATCGCATTCTCCACCGGGATCTGGATGATCATCGCCAGGATCGGGCATTGTCGGTCGATCTTCGGATCAATAGTCAATTCCACATCGAAAGGTGCCGGGACCCGGTCTCTCTGCAATTCGACAAAGGCTTTCACAACATTCAACTCCTCGCCTAACGGGATTGCTGTATTTTCAATATTTTCGAGCGATTTACGTAACAGAAGCGACAGATTGACCAACCGTTGCTGCAACAGTTCAGGTTGGTCAGCAAGCCGGGGCAGCGACCCCAACACATTGAAAAAGAAATGAGGCGACATCCGATTCCTGGCGTTCTGCATCCTTAGACTGACAATACTGGCCATCTGACGTTCCTGAAGAATCGTTTTTCTCTTTTTAAAATGAATCACCAGAATGATGGCAGCCCCTACCATAAAAATCGTAATCGCCAGTAACAGATAAATCACCATCCCCTTCAACCGGCTCTCGGACTCTTTTCGTTGAATGATCTCTTCCTGCATCTGTTGACTTTTCTCCAACTCCTCAATCTTTCGCTGATGACTCTGTACGTTCCATTTTGCTTCAGCCAGAGCGAGTGCCTCTTCTCTGGACCGGTTGTATAACGAATCTTTAATCTGAGCCGCTTCATTGGCGAAAGACAATGCTTTACTGAAATCACCCAATTGATAATAAGCCTCCTGTAATAATAAACTGGCACTTTGCCGGACCGGCAGAAGCTTTTGCTCCTTGGCAAGGTTACGGGCTTGGGTTGCATTGTTAACGATCTGACCCAACAATCGGCTACGCGCCTTTCCATTCTGCTCCTTTGCCTCGATTAGCCATAACTGGGCGATGTCGATCAATGAATTGGACAGCCCCACCAGATCCCCCTCTGACTGCCGGGTTTCCATCGCTTTATAGTAATACTTTTCAGCATTCGGATACTCTTTTTTCCCCCAATAGAGCATTCCAATTATCGAATAGAGTTCATCAATGCCTTTATTGGTTTTCAGCTCCTCATGAAGCTTTAGTGCATTAAAGGCAAACCCGAGTCCTTTATCCGCCTCACTCAGTTGGCCGTATGCATTGGCAATATTGGTATAGCTGGTCATGACCCCCTGAGGATAATTAATTTCCTGACTGATTTTTAGCGATTGCTGGTAATAATCCAATGCTTTACGATAATCTTTCCTCTGATAATTCAGTGTGCCAAGACTGTTGTAATCAAATGACATACCCTTCAAATCATTCAGCTTCTCCTTGATTTCGATCGAACTGATATAATTATCAATGCCAAATTCCCAATCACCCATATAGGCATATACTTCGCCCAGATTATGGTATCCCTTGGCAATATTCGACTGGTCGCCAATCTCCAGCGCCAGCTTCAGCGATTGCTGAAAATCCTCAATGGCTTCGGCAAATTTCCCGCTTTCAAACCAGATATTCCCCATGTTCTGGTAGCAAAGAATTAACCCGTCTTTCCCATTGGTCCGTTGGTAAACTTCAATAGCCTTCCGGTAGTTTTCGATCGCTAAATCGGTCTTGCCCGAATTTGAGGCAACCAATCCCATATTGATATAACTGCCTGAGAGCAATTCATCATCGTTGATGGATTGAGCTACCTTCATCGTCTGTGTAAAAAAGCCGATCGACCTTTCCACTTCGCCCTGCAAATAATGAATAATGGCAATATTGGTTAGAATCTTGGCCTCCACCTTCCTATTCCCCGCCTCACGGGCCAAACCAATCGCCTGGCTATAATAATCCAATGCCGGCTGATAATCGCTTTGATTGAAATGCAAAAGCCCTTTGATATTCAAGGCCTGCGACAAGATATCTTTATCACCAAACCGCTGCGCACCAGCCATAGCCAGTGAATCGAAATGGGATGAGAGAGGATAATTCCCATTATTACAATATATGGAAGCAATGCCCACGTAACAGTTTCCAAGAATATGATTGACTTCGCGATTAAGGCTGTCGGGCCGGAGCAGGTCAATAGCCTGACGGTAATAGACGGCGGCGGAATCGGGGACAGAACCTTTTAGCTGGACAGCCAGATCAATGAAATGATTGACCTGAAGGGTGTCCACCCAACCTTTATTCCCCGACATTGATTGTTTTCTTACAGAATAAAAAGCCCAATAACCAAAAATGGTCAGGAAAACAACCAGTGTCACTGCCGATATAATAGAAATCTCCTTCTTATGTTTCATTCTGTTTAGTTTCCCAAATCAGGACTTAGTGGAATTAAAAATCTCCAAACAATATTTTTAAACAAAAACGCCCAAACATGCTTTGCGGAATTCAGTTCAGAAATCCATGCACTTAGCAGCCAAAAACACGCTATAACCCAAATTATTGCATCAAATTTAATCATAAGGTTTAGAATAAGCTCCTTCAAAATTAAACAAATTGAATTCGTCCATCAACCTATCTATATTAACTTAATGTTAACTTTGCCGGTAATACTGAAGATTTTTTACCAATGATTAATGCTATTATAAACAACAAAGGCTGCCGCATCACTGCAACAGCCTTTATTGTTTTCTCCGTTTAATTTTTACTGAAGCTTAAACTCGACGGGCAAGACATATTCAACATCGACAGCCTGTCCACGCTGTTGGCCGGGCTTCCAGGCGGGCAAGGAATTGACAACCCTTAAGGCCTCCTGATCCAATATTGGATCAACCCCGCGGGCAATCTCAGCCCCCTGAACCTTTCCATTGCTGCCGATGACAAATTTCACAAAAACCTTTCCCTGAATGCCGTTTTGCTGAGCAATGGCAGGATATTTAATACTTGAAGCGATATAACGCATTAACGCTTCTTGGCCACCGGGGAATTCGGGCATCTCCTCAACCACCACAAAGACCGGCTTGTCGGAAACATCAATTTGGGTTGTTTTCCGGGGCTCCTGAGGATTCGCAGAGGCATTGTCTTTTTTAGTGGTAATGACTATAACCCCGTTTTTCGCTTTCTCACCATATTCCTCAACGGCATTTTTATCTTTCAACACACTGATCACCTGAATCGTTTGGGGATTTAACCCATCCATCTGCTTCTTATCGATCTCTTTACCGTCCAGGATGATCAGCGGGGGATTCTCACTATCAATTCCCCTGACATTAATCTTTTCCGCGCGCAGCGTAGTTGCATCCATCGGCCCGTAGCCAACTACAGTCACCTGATCCATCCCGATACTTTCTCTTTTCATGTTGATGATCATCGGTCTACCGATCTCCGCTTTCACCAACTGTGTCCTGTACCCCACAAAAGAGAAGGATAGGTCGGCGCCCTCAGGAACATCGCTCAGTTCGAATTTACCATTCGGATCCGCCATCGCCCCTACCGCTGTACCGGCAACAATTACCGATGTTCCGGGTAATGGGGTTCCATCCGGTTTAAGCACGGTACCCGTGACTTTCTTTCCGGCATTAACCTGGTTAATGAGTGACCCACCATTGGGTTGAGAGGGTAAAGCCGAAACATATTCCGGTTTGGCAAAAGCATAGAAGAGCATGGCCACAACCGGCAAGATCAGTAATATCTTCACCTTACGTAAAGGTGAACTATTTGTCTTTTTCATCATGTTAAATCTTTTTTTGTTAAGGGAATAGTTAAATGAATTGGCCAGCGATACAACCGGCCCGTCAAACATTTGGTTCAACAAGGCTGCGCGGTAGATTGCCGGATTGGCAGTGCGCTGCAGCGCCTGCTCATCGGCCAGGTACTCGTGATTCTGCCGGATATAGCGGCCATAAAACCATACCACCGGGTTGAACCACAATAACCTGCTCAGCAACTCCGTCAGCAATAAATCGAACCAGTGCTGCTGCCTGATATGCTCCCACTCATGTTTCACGATCTCTTCCGTCTCAGCGTCAGTAATTGAAGGATTGACAAAGACGAAAGAAAAGAAGGAAAACGACGAGGGATAATCGGCAGATTTGATCAATTTTACTGAACCGAACCTGATTACCTCCGCTTTACGGATTACCCGTACCACCACAAGGGTTTGCCAGATCATCCGCCACGAGAAATAAACAAGTCCCAGGATATATAACAAAAGAAGTGCAACGCACGGAGTGAATTGCAGCCCCTGCCTCACGACAGATCCCTGCGCGACCGGCATCATTGCCTCAACCGAGATATCGGTAACAGGCAAGATCACCGGATAATGAAAAGTCCATAAAGGAAAGACCAACGACGCGATGATTCCCGACAAGAGATAAACCCTGTTGAGAAAGAAATAGCGTTCGTTCCGCAGAAAGAGGGCATAGACCAAAGCAAAACCGGCCAACCAGGCCGACGATTTCAGCAGATAATAACCCAGGGCTTCCATACTATTCTGTTTTTTCGATTTTCGACATCTCTCTCCGGGTATCCTCCAGTAACTCTTCCAGATCATGAATCGTCAGATCCTTTTCCCTGGCAAAGAACGAGGCCATCGCCGGGAACGAATTATTGAAATAACCTTTCATCAAACCGAAAAGCTGGCTCTTCGAATAATCATTCTTCGAGACCAACGGATAGTAAAGATAAACCTTTCCATACGATTTGTGATCAACATATCCTTTCTTTTCCAGAATCCGGATAACCGTCGAAACCGTGTTACGGGCCGGCTTAGGGTCGTCAAACTCGTCGCGGATGTCCTTGACCAGTCCTTCGCCCATCTTCCACAATATTTGCATTACCTGTTCTTCAGCCTTTGTCAGTTGCATAATTCTGTTATTTGTCAATCCTTCAACACAAACATACGACTAAAAAAATAGTCAGCCAAATATTTTAACAAAAATCAACTATTTTTTTAGTTAAAAAACTCCCCCCGCCGACTCAGGCCTTTTAAAGCCCCCGCGTAGTGAGATTTAGCTCAGTAAACCACTGCATATCAGACCAAAACTAAAGAGAACGGGAGTACGTACTACGTGCTTTAATTTCAACATGAAACCCCCAATTGACATTTGGTCTTTGTGACGCATGGAAATTAGAGCGCCATCTCATCTATACCAGTTTTAATCTCAGCATCTGTTGTCCCGGCGCCATATCCGTTTATTACTTTTCGGACAATGAAATCTTTGTCCAAGATGAAAAATACAGGAAATGATTTAATTCTATACTCCATCAGAACATTTTTATCCGACATCAGGAATGGATAATTAATCGAATTCTTGTCCTGATAGTTCTTTAGGGCATCCAAACTTTTCGATGTACATTCGATTGCCACAAAATCAAAGTCATCCTTATTATAGGCCGTTGACAGTTCGTTTAGGAAGGGAATTGATGCCCTGCAAGGGCCACAGCTTACACTGGTAAACTGGATCATCACCACTTTACTCTTCAAATCCTTTAAAGCAACAGTGTCACTGCCGGCATTTTGCAAAGCCCAATCAGGGGCTCTCTTCCCGATCAAATCATCTATCTTTTGAGGTCTGTTCCACTCTCTGTAGTTGACAATGGCAAAGTCAGTCATAAAATAATCGGAGGCCCTGAAGTCTTCAATCTTAAGCTTATTCAGGCTGACCTGGCTAACCGTTTCTGTTGAGATATTGTGCGACATTTCTCTACGGAATTTCCAGGGCAAATCGGTCGTCTTGTCGATCCAAATCTCATATTTGGAGGTCGTTTCACCAAAGTCATACGGCGTGTTCTCTATATAAAAAGCCTTTCCAAAAAACTCGACCTGATGATCTTCAAAGATGGTAATACAACAATAGACCGATTCATCTTTCTCCTCAATTTTTATCGAGATACTGTCGTTCGTTTCCAATGCATACTTAATGACCGATTTTGTACGACTAAAGAAGGGTGGGTTCAGTGGCCTGAAGGGGAGTTTACGGACATTGAAACTATCAACCATTATTGTTTTTTCCTCCTCGTAAACCACCGCTCTCATCTTCCCATCGTAGCAAAATGTCATTTGTGCAGTATCATTCTGTAAAAGTGACACATAACTGGCACCGATTGTCGTGTCGAGCGGATTGTTATACTCCTTAACGAAATGATCCATGTGTGCTGAGGCTGTCGTATCGCCGGGAGCAAATCCCTCTTCAGCAGAAAGATAGGTTGCCGACTCAATCTTATCAAGATTAGTTAAAACAGTTCTCAGATATTCTTTCGTGTCTTTGGGTTTCGAACAGGCATTGAGAACAATTAGAGCCATCAATACCAAAGCTAATTTATTCGTCATCCGGCTGGTTTTATGCATTGTATATTAGTCATTTATGCGCACAACAGAGGAAACCAAAGGCCGTTGGGCCTTAGCGGCAGTTCTCTGTACGGGTTGACTTATTTGTTTAATAAGCTTAAAATTTTTTCCTCTAATTCCTTTCCTCTCAAATCTTTCGCTACAATTATTCCCTCCGGGTTTATCAGGAACGTTGTTGGGTATCCGTGAACGCCATAAGTCTCCTTGATCTTATTCGAATCGGTCGACAGTATCTGTGTCCAGGCAATAGAATCCTTTTCAATGACCTCCTTAAGGGCCTCGGCAGGGCTATCCCCGACAATGCTGATTATCTCGAATTTTTCCCGGTCCGTCTTCCCGTAAAGTGCCTTCAGATTAGGAATCTCCTGACGGCACGGGCCACACCAGATCGCCCAAAAATCGAGATAGACATATTTCCCCTTTAAGTTTTCGGTAGAGATGTGAGATGCTGTCGTAAAATCGTTCCCCTCAAAAGGGAAGGTCTTAAAGCCAATCTGGGTCGAATACAATTCGCTTTTAGGCAACGACATTCTTTCTAAAACCAAAGTATTCTTATTCGTATTCACCCCCATATTTTTATAAAGTTCTCCTTTGATCTCTATAAACTCATTCTTCGTGGTCATTTTCTCAGGACTAATTTTATCTCCTCCCTTTAGGCTATCGTTAATCACAACGATACTCGGGTTCTTGTACGATAAATTGGTAAAATTATCTGAGCAAACGGCAATTTTCTCCCCGTTGAAACTGGCGACTGAATATTGAGAGAAATTGCACATAAACATATTATACTCATTCATGTAAGTAACTAAAAGCGGTGCGGCAACCAACTGTTTCTTATTGTCAATCAGTCGTTCAAATGAAACACTGAAGGCGTGGCGCGATGCAACGGAATCTCTGTTTATATTTTCACTGGGAGAAAAGCTAAATGGTATAAAGGTTTTATCGTCGCTAAAATCAAGATTATTATTTGCATCAACGATCATGTTTACAACTCCTGCGGAATCTTTCCCAATCGCGAATGCTATTTTTGTTTTTAATGGCTCTTTTGATAATTGAAGCGTGTCGGGCTTCCAATCCCATGATTTTTGCAGTTCTTCATAGTACTCCTTAGTGATGTTTCCGATCAGATAGTTCTGATAAACTGCCTGATAAATATTTGTCTCAATGTCCCCATATTTAATTTCGGTCCAATTATCCGGCGCACCTTTTACTGACAAAAAAGTTTTCTTCCATGGATTGTTTTCATCTTCTGAATAAGGCGATATTCCACCTATGGCAGATGGAAAACAGCCATATCCGTCCTCTTGTGTTAAGGGGAGTTCAACTGTTTTTTGCTTTGAGCAACTTATTACGCAAGCCAGACAAATAGCAATTAAAGCTATTGATTGTAATTTCATTTTGTTTAGTATTAAAGTTAATTATCATTCATCCAATCCTTTCTCACAAACATATGACTAAATAATTAGTCGGACAAATATTTCAACAAAAATCAACTACTTTTTTAGTTAAAAAAATTCCCTCGTCGCGTCAGACCATTAAAAGCCGCCGTTTTCTGAGATTTGACATAGTGCATCTCATCAATTCTCACTAAAATTGCAGAGATCACGTTGCGACCAAAACAAAAGAGATAAATTCCGTCACCTGGGACAGGAGAAACCGTTTTTACAAATGGAAAATTATTTCAATAAATTCAGAAATAATATTGTCGGCATCGACCAGACGTTTATGTCGCCTTACGGCGAAAAGAAGATCCTTTATGCCGACTGGATTGCCAGCGGGCGGTTATACCATCCCATTGAGGAGAAAATGCTGAACCGGTTTGGTCCCTTCGTGGCCAACACTCATACCGAAACCAGCGAGACCGGGACCCTGATGACCAAAGCTTACCATCTGGCCCAGCGGATCATCAAGGAACACGTAAACGCCGGACCCAAAGATGTGATCATCAATGCCGGATCGGGCATGACCACCGTCATCAATAAATTTCAGCGAATACTGGGCTTTAGGGCGATGCACAAGATCGACAAGCTCGACTGTCTGCCCAAAGAAGAACGTCCGGTGGTTTTCATCACCCACATGGAACACCACTCCAATCATACCTCCTGGCTCGAAACCATTGCCGATGTGGTTCAGCTTACCCCCGACAAGGATCTGCTGGTCGATCCGCAACAGTTGCAATTGGAATTGGACAAATACAAAGACCGCAAGATGAAGATCGGCTCCTTTACGGCCTGTTCCAACGTCACCGGCATCTCAACCCCGTATCACCAGATGGCCCGTATCATGCACCGGAACGGGGGACTCTGTTTTGTCGATTTCGCCGCCTCGGCCCCCTATGCGACGATTAATATGCATCCGGGCGATCCGCTCGAATCGCTCGACGCCATCTTCTTCTCCCCTCACAAATTCCTGGGCGGACCGGGAAGCTCCGGCGTCCTGGTCTTCAACTCCTCGATCTATAACTGTTCGGTCCCCGACAATCCGGGAGGCGGAACCGTCGACTGGACCAATCCCTGGGGAGAATTCAAATATGTCGACGATATCGAAGCCCGCGAAGACGGGGGAACCCCGGGCTTCCTGCAAACCATCCGAGCCGCCCTGAGCATTGAACTCAAGGAACAAATGGGAGTCGCGAATATTAAAAAACGGGAAGATGAGTTACTCAAGATTGCCTTCCGCGAATTGCCCGTAATTCCCGGCATCCATATCCTGGCCGACAATGTGCACGACCGCCTGGGCATCATCTCGTTCTACCTCGACGGCCTCCATTTCAATCTGGCTGTAAAACTCCTCAACGACAAGTTCGGGATACAGCTCCGCGGGGGCTGCGCCTGCGCCGGGACCTACGGCCACTTTCTGCTCGATGTGAGTCACGATAAATCGAAGGAGATCACCGACCGGATCAACTTCGGCGATCTGTCGCAAAAACCCGGCTGGATCCGCCTCTCGCTACACCCCACCATGACCAACGAGGAACTGTATTATATTATCGATGCGGTGAAAGAGGTACAGAAGAACCATCACGAATGGGGAAAGGATTACACTTACAACCACAAGACCAACGAGTTCAGACATTTCAGGGAACCGGAAGATAAAACCATCCTGGTTGAAAACTGGTTCAGGATATGATGGCCAAAACCGGTATGGTTATTTTAATACCTCAGTCTCCGATTTTTCCCATTTCTTTGGAATAGCCCAATCGGAATAACTGCTTGTTACATCAGACCTGTAAGGTCGACATGTGGCAGCGCAGGGCGTGAGCCCTGTGAAGAGGGGTGAAAGAAGAAGTCGGAGGTCTGAAAGACCGGCATGTATTGACAGGATTTGATAAATTGGGTTTGTGTTAATATACTACATACCGGCCTTACAGGCCTTTGAGATACTATCGCTGACCGTCTCCACAGGCCTGACGGCCTGTGCTTTTACATTTCGGGCCTTCGACCCTTTGATTGGTTTATTGATTATAATCGGGACCTCTCCTTACGCCATAACGTAGAATATAACTCCCAAAAATGATATAGCGTAATGAGGTTTGATTTAGTGACGTGGGGCTCTGTCATTTGTAGAGGTTACCCCAAGAAAATGGGGCATGATTCGATAATGACAGAAAAAAATGATAGTCGGGGCGCGACTGGACGCAAACCTTTGTCCGCGGTGCGAGCATAGAGTCGCACTCCGACTTAATACAGTCCCATTTCTGTCATAGGTAAGAAGCGAAACGGAATGAGGAATCTCAATTACCTTATTTTTAATCTCATAAATAGCTGTTCTCTTAACAATTAAATACCGTCCTAAAAGACGGAACAAAAGTAAAAAGGCTAATGGATAATCCGGTCATTCGCTGCGGAGCGAAGAATCGCCGACAGCCTTCCAGACAACATAGCATGACCAGGAGACTATTTTGTACCATCGCTTCCTCATCAGATCATGCCCTTATCATCGCCTTTGAATAGTTATAGCAGCAAGGTATTATTAACGTACTTTCTATATAGCTGTACGAACAAATTACGAACAAACTACGAACAAAGTACCTATAAACCCCGACTCAGACAGGGAGATGATCAGGGCTAAATCCAGCAAAAGGGAGGATCGAAAAACAGGGTTTAAGTTTTCAGCAAAGTAGCCGGGAGATTATTCCGGTAGCAGAATCCTTTTAAAATCGGCACCGGAGGATACTCTTCGAAAATTGTCGGGTAAGTGCGGTTGTTGCGTTCTGATCTGCCAGCCGGAGACCAGGATGGTTGCGTCGGGAAAGTCGCGGTGCAGCTCGCCGATACGCTGGTTTAAGGCATCCGGGCCGATGGCGGTGACAAAGGCGGTAAAAAAGAAATTACAGGGTCTGATCTGGTTAAGCCGGATCAGATCGCTGTGGGGGACCGAGGCGCCGAGATAGATCACTTCGAGTCCCATCTTACGGGCCAGGAAGTTGTAATAGAGCAATCCCAGTTCGTGATTCTCCCCTTCGGAAAGAAAAAAGACGATTCTCTTATTAGATACAATACGACTGCATCCTTCGCGATCGATCGCGGCAACCATTTTCTGACGGATCAGGTTGGCGACAAAATGTTCCTGCGCCGGGTAGATCGTGCCGGCGAGCCAAAGCTGGCCAATCCGTTCGAGGAAGGGGAAAATCAGTTGTTCGACGGTGAATTCGAAACCGTTTTCGGCGGTAGCATTGTCGAGGGTAGCGAAGAAACGGGGTTCATCGAGATCGAGCATGGCAGCCACCAGGTTCTCGATACGGGTGTTCAGCGAAGGATGCGAGGCGCTCAGTTCCGCGGCAAGAGCGCTGATCTCTTTCTCCTTCATCAGGGCAATTTTGGAGATCTTATAGCCGTTAAGGTTCAGGATCGAGATATTGATCAGCCGCTTCAGATCGTCGTCGGAATAGCGGCGGATATTGGTCTCCGTCCGGCCCGGCTCAATCAGGTTGTACCTCTGTTCCCAGATCCTGATGGTGTGGGCTTTTATGCCGGAAAGCTTTTCCAAATCCCGAATGGTATAGAGTGCCATAGCTGATCGAATTAATAAATCACGAATTTATGGTTCGTGCTAATTGGTTACAAGATAATAAAGATACCCCGAATAAACACGCCTGGCAACTATATTGTTTAATGAGGAGTTTTTGAATCAGTAGTTGCAGGGATTTATCCGGGGTATGCCCTCGCGGGGAGGTTGGCCTTACGGAACGATCACCTTATCGATAACATGGACTACCCCGTTTTTCCCCTGCACATCGGCCTTAACCACTTTGACCGATCCATCGATGGTGACGCCGTTGCTGCCGACCATCACATTCAGGTTTTTAGCGCTGTTAAGGGTTGGAACGGTTCCCGAGGCGAGATCGCCCGACTGAACATTTCCACTCACCACATGAGCCAGCAGGATGGGGGTCAGATCTTCCTTGCTCAGTGCGGCAATACCACTTATATTGAGTGCGGAGAAGAGCGCGGTGAAAGCATCATTGGTCGGGGCAAAAACCGTGAAGGGGCCATCGCCTGAAAGAGCTCCAACCAGATCAGCCTTTACCACTGCCTCGACCAACGTAGAGAAAGAACTATTCTGAAGGGCAACGTCGACAACCGTTGGAGGCAGCAACACTTTATCGATCACGTGAATGATCCCGTTGGTGGCCACAACATCGGTTGCCACGACCCTGGCCGTATTATTTAACTTAACGCCACTGGCTACTTCGATCTGCAACGACATATTCTTTCCGAAAGCTGTACTAAGGGTCGGGACATAGCCGCTGGCCACCGCGGAGGATGGAACATAAGTATTTATCACGTGATAGAGCAGGATCGGGGAAAGCGTTCCAGCCGAAAGATCGTCCAGGGTGACTCCCAAACCGGTCAGTAAAGCGGCAAAGGCATCATTGGTTGGAGCAAATACGGTATAGCTCTTCGTCTCATCGTCGAGGGCGCCGGCCAGATTGGCCTTGGTCACGGCGGCCACCAGGGAGGTGAAGAGCGGATTGGCCACGGCATGATCAGTAATACTCATCGGGAGCATCACCTTATCAATCACATGAATCACACCATTATCGGCCAAAATATCCGTCTGGGTGATCTTCGACCGACCGTTGATGGTGACTGAAGCTTTATCGACATAGAAGGAGAGGAAGGAGTTGTCGGCCGGGCCGGGGCTGATGGAGGAATAGTAGCCGGTGGCGATCTGGCCTGACCGGGCTTCGCCGCTCTTCACGTGGTAGAGCAGTACCTTGGTCAGTAACTCAGTAGGAATATCATTCAATGAAGCGACACCCAGTTCGGTGAGCAGGGCCGAGAAGGCGTCGTTGGTCGGGGCAAAAACCGTGAAATCGCCATTCATGCTGGCCAGATCGTCGGCTAATCCGGCTTTGGTCAGGGCCTGAACCAGGATACTGAAATTAGGATTGGCTACCGCGATATCGGTAATGGTGTTGCCTTTCACTTCGGGCGCCATTTCGTCATCCTTATCACAGGAGGTCATGGCGAATGAGGATAAGATCAGGACCATCATCAGGAGGAGTGTATTCAACTTTTTCATAACATCAATTTTTAAAGATTAACAATTCTTTTTTGCTTATGTATTCGGTAATACGGAAGTCGGAAATATTTGTTTAATTTTTTTCGCTATTTCTTAAACATTTTTTCTATAAAATTTACAACACACTCATTTTCTGTACCTTAAATTAACACACAATTGAATCAATGAATAACTTGAATTATCCGTAATCCCTGAACCCCTGGGTTATTATTTTAATGGATGAAAGAGATCTGAAGATGAAGGAAGATGAATGCAATAATCGATTCGCGACCAGCCGGTCTTTTATCATACTGTGAAGGATTTGAAACGGTTGTACGTTACAGAACTATTGCATTTTTGATTTGAATTTTACTAACTTTACCCTATGGAACTCGAATTTTCGAAACATGCGCTGGAGCAAATGGGACGAAGGGAAATCCCCATCAACCTGGCAACATTAGTCGTGGAACAACCAGATTCTATAACTGATCAGGATCAAACAACGCGCGTTTATGCCAGACTGTTGAATCAAGAAGGCAAGTTCTATCTTTACCGGGTGTTTGTCAATCCGATGAAAAAACCAGCAATGGTAATTACTGTGTATAAAACCTCAAAAATCGAAAAGTATGGTTATAAAATATGATAAAGATATCGATGTCATCTACATTAAGCTTTCAGACAACCGAGTAGCAGAAAGTGATGAAGAGAAACCTGGCATTATTTTAGACTATGATGAATCGGGTAATATTGTCGGCATTGAAGTATTGGATGCTTCAAGTAAGATCAATCAGCCCAATGGAATCATTTATGAGGTTGCATGATCCTGCATTGGTAGATGAAAGATCCAATATAAGTGACTGAGTGTTCCAGTAGCTCTCAGTAGATAAAGGTTAATAAAAAACGCCTGTCCGGATCTGGACAGGCGTTTTTTCAATATCAATAAAAAGCATTTCTACTTGGTCTCCTTAGCCATTTTGAGGGCCAGGGTAGTGGTGTAATATTTGGCGATCATATTCGGTACTTCCCATTCAGGGAGTTTGCCCTGTTTCAGGTATTCGAGATATTTTTCGGTCACCTGGGAGAAGTGAGCCTCGTGGCCAACGCTGTATTCAGCCGGGATGACCACCTTCCAGCTTTTGTCGCCTGCTTTTTCGAGACTCAATCCGGCATGAGGACTGTTTTTCAAAGCCTCGGCGAGGAGTGATTCGAGTTGTTTTGTATCGGCTCCTTCGGCGGCATGAACGTAAAGGGTCGGGGCATATTTTTCAGCTTCTCCCTGACGGATCTCCAGGCTGCAGTTGCTGCCCCTCATGATGGAATAATGGGTGTCGCCCGCTCCTTCGGGAGCTTTATACCGCCATTCCACGGAAACTTTCGCGAAAGCGCCTTTAATTTTATAGTTCATCTCACCGTTGGCAAACACGTTCAGGTTGCCATCCTTCACATCGGCTGAAAGATAATCGGGGAACTGTTCCATCTGGGTGACCTCTTTAAACTCGGCAGGGGTAAAGACGGTTGGCCATCTACGGGCTGAAACCATCTCGATATCCGATTTCTGAATGATCTGTTCAGGGAAGCATCCCCATTGAATCAGATCGACCAGGTGGGTGGTCACATCGACGATCCCTTCACCCTGCTGGTTCACGTCGAAGAACCATGCCGGACGAACCAGCGGACTGCCCGAGACGCTTTTGTAGAAATGGTGAACGCTCACTTTTTCAACGGCAGGTTTATCGAGGGAACCCAACTGAAGTGTTCCAAAGAGCTGAGTATTTTGCGAGAGTTCTTTCTGCATCATCGTGGTGATCTCGTAACGCTCGGTCATGATATCGTAGAGCAGTACTCCTTTTTCGGCTGCAATCTTGAATGCCTCTTCCAGTACGGGGAAGTTCTCGGGAGTGATTACCATTGGCTTGTCGGCCAAAACATTCAGGCCAGCCTCTACCGATTTCTTGATATAGTCGGTTTTAATGCGGTTGTTACCTGCCAAGACCACGACATTCCCCGGTTTCTCGTCCAGCATCTTTTCAAGATAATCGGCACCGGTATAGACCTTCTCATTCCAGGCTGTCGGGTTTTCAGCGCGGGTATTATACCCCTGGATCCGTTCCAGATGTTGATTCACATCCTGTCCCTCCGGTGCATAAACATAAACATCGGGACTCACCTGGGCGTACATATTCTTTTGGACCAACGCCGCATGAAAATGGCCGGGATCGAGGGTCATCAGTTTCACCTCACCGGGAGCGCCCGTGAATGCCGTCGCGGTAGATTGATCGCTTTTGGTTTGTTTACCCCCGCCACAGGAAACAACGGTCAGGGAAGCCAGGGCTATGATCATAGCCGAATAATTGGAGACTTTCATCATTTGTCAATAATTGATTTCTAACTATCTATTTTAAATCCGTTTGATTTTTTCGTTTAATGTTTATCCATTTACTAATCGGCACAATTCTTTTCCGTGAGCCTGGTAAAATTACCGGAAAAATTGATCAGGCAATAACAACGCTATTCCCTAATCAATTTTTCGCCATCCCGATCGGAATGATAAGATATCCAGGAGAATCGGCCCCCTTTATATCTTCAGGCTTCTTGTTCCGTAAGCCGCACGCTGGGGACGCGAGAGCATTGAATTAGCCTCATCGTCATTCACGAAACGTTCGGTATCGGGATTCCATGTTAATTTTCTGGACAGCTTCATGGCGATATGGGTAATCAGGCAGACGGTACAGGCGCGATGACCGATCTCGACCGGCGAAATAGGTTCCTTTCTCGATTTGATACAATCGAGCCAATTTCCATGCTGATCGTCGCTGACATAGAGATGGGTTTCATTTTCACCAATCACCGACGACAGAATTTTCTTATCGCTGGCATCCAGAGCCCTGCTGCTTCTCTGTTTGGCTACCGGGTCGGAAGCTGTAGCGGAATAATCGCCTCTTGAGACAAAGATCCACCCTTCGGTTCCCTCATAGCGAATTCCGTTGGTATAGCCTCCGCTGGTGTACATCGTAACGCCGTTGGCATATTCGGCTTTGGCCATAAAATCGCCATGCACGTTCCACAATCCCGATTTGGGGAACTCGGCAACCGCCTCGATGGCGATAGGGCCCGTATATTCAGTATTCATGCCCCATGCCGCAGAATCGAAATGGTGTTGACCCCATCCGGTGATCATGCCGGCTCCGAACTGTTCGCAACGCAACCATCCGGGACGATCGCTTAGACTATTTTGAGGATGAACCCGCATCTCGGTATAATAAACCTCCGGCGTGGAGCCCAACCACATATCGTAGTTCAGATTCTTGGGAACCGGCATTTCAGGGGCTTCCGGTCCCGAAGGATCACCGGGTAATCCCACTCTCACCGTGTGCAATTTACCAATACGTCCATTACGGACTAACTCGGCGGCTATCCGAAACTGAGGGGAAGAACGCTGTTGTGTCCCCACCTGGAAAATAACCCCCTTCTTTCGGACCACATCGCTCAGCAAGCGACCTTCCTCAATGGTCAGCGAGGTCGGTTTCTGAAGGTAGATATCTTTCCCGGCCAACGCTGCCTCAATAGCAGGTTGTGAATGCCAGTGGTCCGGAGTGGAAATAATCACGGCGTCGATATCTTTATTCAGTAACAGGTCGCGGTAATCTCCGTAAGTCTTTACCTCCACATATGATTTACTGCCGGTTTTCTTTTCGTAATAGGACTCAATATACTGTTTTCCCTTGGCGAGCCTGTTTGAATCGAGATCCGCGACAGCGATGACCCTTGCAGCATCGTACTTAAGGGTATCGGGCAAATCGTGGCCCGACGCAATTCGACCGAATCCGATCTGGGCAATATTTATTTTATTACTTGGCGCATTTTTGCCAAAGACGAAAGAGGGGACAATAGTGGGGACAATAATGGTCCCGGAAGCCAGTGCGGTGGTGTTTTTCAGAAAATCTCTTCTGGAGACTGATTTTTCATTAGACATAGCAAATTGGTATTAATTGTTAGTGATTGATTATTTTTTCAAGAGGGTCACCTTTGGGGGATTAGCGAAGTCGTTCCATATTCTTTCGGCGGTTGCAGGAGTAATCTTCCCATCGTAGACCAACATCCGGTACTTCAACACATAGTCGTTACCGGGTTCAAGATTCCAGCTTTTATGACGGATAGGACAGAATTCAAAATATTGGTCTCCCCTGCCGTTATTTTGATCTTCAGGCCAAACCCGCATGGGTTCGGGATATTCCCGGTTGGCCGGATTCGACATAAACAGGATACCGGAAGTTCCTTTTCCTGAAAATTCCCCGCCTACATCACACCAGCGGGCACGAGTTCCATCGGCTTCTTTACGGTTTTTCCCTTCGGAAGTCAGTACCCAACTGTTTTTATTGGTCCATTCCTCGTTGGCACGAAATCCAATCCCGCCCCCGTAACGATAAGCCTCCAGCAACAAAGGTGAACTGGTTGCACAATTAAGGGTTGTGGAGAGCTCCCATAGCCATACTTTACTCTCATCAACCGAAGAGATATTATAAATCCTCACATCCCATACTTCATTCAGAGCAACCTTATCGCCTCCCTTACACTGAAAATCGACATGTTCCTGACGGACTTTAAATCCACCGTAGACCGGCCCGCTAATGATCGAGTTGAACCCGGCAAACCTCACGGTTCCCTGACCTTCGTAGAGATTCCAGAAATCGGTAGTATGTCCTTCAAACCGGGTTCGGGTCCAGGGGTTCCAAATACCGAAATGATGCCAGTGGTCGGGAGCGTTAACGCGGGTTAATACATTTCCTGAGGGCGACCAAAGAGGATGAATAAAGCCGCTGCGGCAATACATGGGACTGACCCCCTCTGGAGGAAACATCTCGGCAACCTGATACCGCAGGACATTGGCCCCATCCTTTTGGACGGTCAACACCTGAGGAGTTAGATTCACTTTAATTTTCGTCTCGCTCTTTGCCAGCGAATCCTGGTACAACTCAAATCGCCGTACCTGTTTCGGGGAAGTTTTCCCTTCCAGGATCCACCATAACCGGGGATTATTACCTTGCTCAAGCTGGCAGGGGACCACTCTCCGCTCCTTACCCACGATTTCCATAAGCCTGAATGCCCCCTGATCAGTATTAGAACTGATTCCGTCAAGAGAGGCACTAACAGGGACATCAATCCGATCAGAATTTCCGGGATCAACGATCAGTTCAGCAACCGGAACTGTTTGTGATAATCCCGGGATACAAATCAATAAGAGAACTGCTGTTTTAAGAATTAAATGTTTCATTAATGTTAATTTGGTAATTATAATAATCAAGCATCTAAAAATAATTATTCACTTCAAGCAATTCAGATATTAGTTTTGCGCAAACAAATACTATTTTTGCGAAAAAGGTATTTTTTAATAAGATATCACAACCCAAAATGAAACCTTTTAAAGAAGTCATCAACTATCCCGCTGAAAACTCTTTCGTTTTGAGGTACAACAACATCGCCCATTTTTCAGTCCCCTGGCACTTTCACAACGAATATGAAATGATCTATATCGTTCGGAGTACCGGAAAACGGTTTGTCGGGGATGTCGTCGAAAGCTTCGGACCAGGTGATCTGACTTTTTACGGCAGTACCCTACCCCACTTTCTCCACAATGATGAAGAATACTACTCCGGGGATCCCAATCTTATTGTAAACGCGTATATCCTCCAGTTTCCGTCGGACTATTTCAGCGAGAAACAACTCCGCATCCCCGAATATGCTTCGATCAGGCGATTGCTGATCAACGCATCGAGAGGTCTGAAATTTTCTGCCGCCACCAGTGAACATGCAGGGCGGATGCTCCGAAAGATGCATGCCGAAAAAGGGTTCAAGCGCTATATCATGCTTCTTGACCTTTTAAATTACCTGGGGCAGTCAGATTATTCGCCTATCTCCTCGCCCGGACATTCCAGCCCGATTAATTTCCATGTAGAAGAACGTATGGTAAAGGTCTATGAATTTTCCACGAGGAATTACAACCGTAAAATTTCACTTCAGGAAGTGGCCTCCGTGGCCGGGATGAATCCCACCGCTTTCTGCCGTTACTTTAAAGACAGATCGGGCAAGACCTATGCTGAGTTTATCAACGAACTAAGGATTAACTATGCCTGCAAACTTCTTCGTCATGGCAACCGCACCATAGCCTTTGTATGTTGTGAGACAGGATTCAATAACCTATCCAATTTTAACCGCCAATTCAAGGCCAGGATCGGCAAGTCTCCTTCGGAATACCGCGATTTTGTGAATAATCCGGGTGAACACTAAAGACAGAATCTTTCCAGGCTAAAACAACAATTCATTCCTATGCTGTTGTTCATGCAGAAGCAACCATTTCTTTCGTTCCAATCCTCCGGAATAACCGGTTAGTTTACCGCTACTGCCAATAATACGGTGGCAGGGGATAATAATCGGGATCGGGTTTTTCCCATTGGCCAGACCTACCGCTCTCGAAAAAACAGATGATCCCAAATGATTGGCCAACTCACCATAACTACTGGTTTTCCCATACTCCACCTGCTGAACTAATTGCCAGACCCTTTCCTGAAAGTCTGTTCCCTCAACCGAGAGCGCCAAATCGAAGACCCTTCTCGATCCTCCGAAATATTCGTCAAGCTGGATTGCCGCCTTTCCCAGGATTTCAGGAATCCGGGAATCCTGAACAGAGGCTTCACCCAGGAATTGCAAGAGCAGCAAGGAGTCCTTATCGGATTGAAGCAGAATATTACCCAGCGGACTGGCGACCGTTCGATGGAATAGCTCCATAATCAAAGAATTAAAAGCAGCCGGATCATTTGTCACTGACCCAGCCACTTAAACCATAAAAATTTACAAAGCTAATTATGAAAAATATTACAATTCCCTGATCTTCATGTTCCGGTAACGAATTTCATCCTGGTGATCCTGGATCAGGATATGTCCCGATTCATACTCGCCGAAACCGGTATATTTGGCGTATTTGCTAGTAGCCACCAATGCTTTCCACAACTGCGACCCACGGGTGTATTCAACCACTTTAATCCCGTTAAGGTAATGGGCCACATAGTTGCCACGTATTTCGATCCGTCCACGGTTCCATTGGCTGGGGCCATTGTCGACTTTCGCCATCGGCAGAGCAGGATTAAAGATTTTTCCATTGGCCGCGATCAGATCGTAAAGAGACCCGACTGTACGGTTACCGTTAAACCCGGCTTTAGCGTCGGGATGTTTCTTATCGTCCAGGACCTGGTATTCACACCCGATACCCGAAGAAGAGCCATCGGGCTGTAGCTGAATAAAATATTTAACTCCGCCATTACCGCCCGGCGCATAATTAAAATCAAACTCAAGGATGAAGTTCTTGAAAGGAGCGACGGTGATAATATCTCCTCCGCCCTTATTTCCGGGTTTGTTGGCAATCAACTCGCCGTTCTCCATGCTCCAGCCCTTTTCGGGGAAGGTTGCACTTCTCATACTCCGCCAGCCTTCCGATGTTTTTCCATTCCAAAGCAGCTTCCAACCTTCGTTTTTCTCTCTTTCGGTCAGTGTATTATTCAAATAACTTACCTCAGGAACACTCTGATCCATCGCTTTACGTTCCTTATCCAGATTTGAGGTGAGAATGCGGACGTTACGCCAACTGATTGCTTTCCCGGCCAGGGTTGAATCGTTTCCGATGCTGTGGACCTGCAACGCGATAAATCCTTCAGGGGTCATATCATCGACCAGGTTAGCACAGGGAACCCCGTTCAGCCAGGTCCGGATGGAATTTCCGATTGCCTCGACACGGTAACTGTTCCATGCGCCCTTTTTAAAAGCCTTCTTTGCCGGTTGATTATACTCCAACGGATAGATCCATCCCCTGCGGGCCTCATCATAGATACCGGCCGACCAGGCTCTTTCGGAATCGTCACATTCGATCTGGTAGCCATGGACCCGGCCGTCCATTACTTCCGGTTTGCTTAGACTACGGATCTGAACCCCCGAGTTTAACCCTTCGTCCATCTTCATCTCATACTCCAGGATAAAATCGCCGTAAGTTTTCTCAGTGGCTAAAAAAGTGTTGGGCGTCCCCACCTTACTGCTCCCGATAATCTCGTTACCCGAGATACGGTAATCAGCCGTCCCGTTTAGCTTCTTCCAACCTTTCAGGTTCTTCCCGTTGATGAGGTTCACCCATCCGTCGGCCTGACCGAAAGTAATCAGCATGATGCAACTAAAAACCGCTGTAATCAATAATTTCTTCATGATGCAAATAGTTTGGTACTTTGTTGTTAATTTTTTTAACGACGCCAAATTAATGATTCCTGACATATTTCCGTTATCGTAAACGGAAAATTTTTTAAAGATTTTTTAAGGCCCCTAAAAAAGAGTTTTCGGCTGATCCTCTTTAACCTCTTTTCGCGGCATAAAATCCGTCTCTCAAAAGAGAGAAATCTTAATACAGAACTATTCCCAAATACACAGCCGGATACCTATTATAAAACAGAACGACTGATTTACACCATAACCGGGTAACGGTAATCTTATAATTGTCCGATAAATTGCCTAAACAAAGCAGTTATTTATTTAACGGGAGACGCAACCAATCCGAAATTAAGGCATCTGCCATATAATGTTAACTACAATTCTGAATGATATGAGAAAACTACCTCTGTTTATTGGCCTCATTGCTTCGGTCATATTTCTTACCAGTTGTCTCAAAGACGAAGAAAACGACACCGAAAAAACCGTTGAAATAACTATTTACCCTGAAACCGGATACGGGGCAAGTATATTGAGCGACATTTGGACTCAGCCTTTAATCTTTTCTGACAACGATGACAATCAAAAACGACAACTGCTTGATTTGATTTTTGAAGACCTCGATCTTGATTATGAAAGAGGATATAAATATACCCTGAAAGCAAAAAAAGTGTGGATGAGCGAACCGCCACAAGACGTTTCTTCGATTAAGTATGTTTATTTGGAACAACTTTCAAAGGAGAAAACGATTACTGAAGATAGTGAAGAAAACTGTGAGCTTTTTGTATCATCAAAAACAGTAAAGTTTACACCTAAATATCCGGGAGAATATGAAGGTACAGAATCCTCACCTAAGATTTATAATGCCTTACATGCCAGGAAGAGTGGGACCGACAATTGGATGGCCATCATTGAAATTGAAGGATTCGACTTTGAAGAAGGTTATGAGTATCTCTTAAATGTTAAGAAAATCACCCAGGCCGACCCCTATTTAATTAGATATATATTACTGGATATCAAATCAAAAACACCCAAATACTGAAAGGCAACAGCGCATAGCGCGCAATATAGCCAATGGTGGGCGCAGTGGTAATTTGCAAGATTCTGCCCCACATCAATCCGCCATCCGACGATAGTAACGTCAGACAGGAAAGTCGCCCGCTCCCGAAGCGAATATACGGGAAGGGGTGATGGATCGCAAGGACAACGGGGCATTTGAGCTTCCCGATTCCGAACCCGACAGCAATCAGTATCGGTTTTGGAAGAGCAGGGGCTCAGCCATCAACAGGCTCAGGCGACTGCCTTCGACAAGCTCAGGCAACTCCTGTTCACGGTCGGGTCAACTCCGGGGTATCTGTATGGTTCCTGTATGGTTCCTCCAAGGTTCCTGTATGCTAACATAGAGAAACCATAGAGGAGCCTAAGAAAAAGCATGGTATAACCCCGGCTTTGGGCATGTGAAGAAGAGAGGGGCATCGGATGAAAAAGCGGGAGTGGTCATTTATGGTCAAAAAAACAATGACAATCAGTGACAATTATTGACGGTTAATAACAATCATCGGCTGATCAATCATTAAAGTCCGGGATGTTTTTAACTATATCGGGTTATACTCTTTTATTATTGGGTTTTTATTATTTTTGTCCATCCAAGTATTACAGTATATGATACTACAAGAACCTAATCATAAATGGTACGCTGTATACGTCAGATCGAGGACCGAAAAAAAGGTCCTTGCCGATTTGGCAGCTACAGGTATTGAAGCCTATTTACCTTTACAACGGAAACTCCGGCAGTGGAGTGACCGCAAAAAATGGGTTGAGATGCCCTTAATCAGCGGATATGTATTTGTCCACATAGCCAAGAGTGACTATGAAAAAGTTCTGAAATGCGACTATGCCGTTTGCTACGTCCATTTTGAAGGGAAAGCAGCCATCATCCGCGACGAAGACATTGACCTGTTAAAAAGGATGTTGGGGCAGAGCGATTTGGAACTGGAAGCTACAACTGAAAAGCTTCAACCCGGACAAATGGTGGAAGTGGTTTCAGGTCCGCTGTGCGGTACAATTGGTGAATTAGTGGAATATCGCGGGAAAAACCGGGTCGCTTTACGGATTCCGCCATTAGGCTATACCGTTTTAATTGAAGCGACCGGGAAGTTAGTCCCCACCGTTCAGGAATAATCTGATTCATATATAATTAGTCAAAAGATACAATAAAGGCTTAACCCAACCTATAACAGATATTTAATTTAAATCAACTATGAAAGGAATCATACTTGCCGGAGGCTCAGGAACAAGATTACACCCCATCACACTTGGAACATCCAAGCAGATGTTGCCGATCTACGATAAACCGATGATCTATTACCCGCTTTCGGTCCTAATGTTGGCAGGGATCAGGGAGATACTGATCATCACCACTCCTGATGATCAGCATAATTTTATAAAACTATTAGGCGATGGCTCCCAATGGGGAATTGAATTAAGCTATGTGATTCAACCCTCTCCCGATGGTTTAGCCCAGGCGTTTATCCTTGGCGAGGAATTCATTGGAAAGGATAATGTATGCCTGGTCTTGGGCGACAATATCTTCTATGGCCATGGATTTACCGGTTTACTTTCCGACGCGGTCAGTACTGTTGCTGAAGAAGGGAAAGCTACGGTATTCGGTTATTGGGTCAACGATCCGGAACGTTACGGGGTCTGCACCTTTGACCAGGAGGGGAATGTGACGACTATCGAGGAGAAACCGGCAAAGCCTAAGTCGAATTTCGCGGTTGTCGGACTCTACTTTTACCCCAATTCAGTGGTTGAGATTGCCAAGAGCATTAAACCTTCTCCAAGAGGAGAACTGGAGATTACCACGGTAAACCAGGAATATCTCGATAGGGGAAGCCTGAAAGTAGAATTAATGGGACGAGGTTATGCCTGGCTGGACACCGGCACGCACGAATCATTACTGGAAGCCAGCCATTTTATCGAAACGATCGAAAAACGGACCGGGCTAAAGGTTTCATGTCCCGAGGAGATCGCTTTCCGCAAAGGATGGATCGATAAGGAGCAGTTGCAAAAAATGGGGAATGCCCTGAGTAAAAACCAATATGGCCAATATCTTTTATCGTTGACCAAAGATCAATATTAATCATTTTCATGAATTTTATTCCAACGGAAATACCCGAAGTGGTGATCATCGAACCCAAGGTCTTTGGCGATCACCGGGGCTATTTTTTCGAATCCTACAATCAAAAGGCATTTGAGGCGGCCATCGGGCCGGTCACCTTTGTTCAGGACAATGAATCCCGATCGATGAGAGGGGTTTTGCGCGGACTTCACTTTCAGCGTCCACCCTACACACAAGCCAAGCTGGTGCGTTGCATCTCAGGTCGGGTACTTGATGTGGCGGTGGACCTCCGCAATGGATCGCCCACCTACGGGAAATCGGTCAAGATAGAACTGACCGGGGAAGACAAAAGACAATTATTCATTCCCAGGGGATTCGCCCACGGCTTCGTGGTGCTTAGCGAAGAGGCTATTTTTGCCTATAAAGTAGACAATGATTATGCCCCTTCGCATGATGATGGCATTGCCTGGAACGATCCCGAACTGGCGATTGATTGGCAGATTCCGGCTGAAGAGGTCCAACTCTCCGGTAAGGATCAGTTATTAAAATCCTTAGCCGAAAAAGAGTCACCGTTTTTCTTTGAATAGAATACTTTTTTATGTCAATTTAACCAATTATCTATCACGCAGATAACCCACTCAAAACCTAAACGAAATATCTTTCCAGGGATTATTTGGGATAGGGCTATTGATGGCATAATTTAATTGTTAAATTACATCATTGCATTTCAAAATATCGAAATATTGAGTAATTTTGTTGCTCAATATTTCAACAGAGCCGGTTGTCAACTGTATAAATAACGGATTTACAATCGCTTATTATTTATTTACCACTTAGTACAGGACAAGTGACTGTGACTGAGGAGGCGGAGCTGCAAGAAAAGGGCAACAGCCGACAAAACTGACAGGAGTAAAATAACAGATTTCATTCACGGTTGTCTTCTGTGAAAACTACCTGCATTTAACAATATTCACAGCCTTTGAGGTTCGCCTTTTTCGGGACTAAAAGATCATTCGTTTCATTTTCACAATATTAACACACATCAATATTCAAGCTAAACACTTTAGCTTTGCTGACTGTCGGTTAAAGGTTTTAACCAGAACTAATCTGTTCCAATAGAAGTCAGTATGAATACTTATATCCTATTCGAATCTCACTCTTATTGATTTTTCTGCCTGAACGGCAGTTTTAGGAAAGCCCTGTTCAAAAGTCCGAATACCATACCCTACAATACAAAAGAAGTTGCTCGAGACACTGATCACATCGCAGACAAGAATTAAGCTGATGATCCGCTTTTTCATCAATCAAAAGAACAACGGTTATCTGCGGGGATTGGCTGAAGAGTTTGGGGAATCGTCGAATGCCATTCGGCTGGAGTTGAACCGTTTTGAAAAGGCCGGTTTACTGCTTTCTGATTTCGACGGGAACAAGAAAATGTACCGGGCCAATGAATCACACCCTCTCTTCAGCGAGATAAAAAGCATGGTCTTGAAATACATTGGGATTGACAAGGTACTTGACTGTGCCACCACTCGATTCAAAAACATAAAGGAAATCTGGATTACCGGTAATTACAGTTTTTCCAACAAGACTCAAGAGCCTTATATACTAATGATAGGCAATGATCTGGAAAACATCGAGATCATCAACATGATTTCTAATACTCAAAATACAGTACAACGCAACCTGAAATTTATCTTCGGTAGACCTGAAGAGAAGGAAGATCTTCTGTCGAATGAAAAATCCAGATTGTTGTTATGGCATGCTTAGCCGGGTGAATGGATAATAACGGGACTTCCGATCTAACTTACAAAAGAATGGGAAACATAAAAATAGCAATTATCGGGCTGGGATATGTTGGATTGCCGTTGGCCATTGAATTTGGGAAAAAATACACCACTCTTGGCTATGACATTAATGACAAAAGGGTGGAAGAGCTGAATGCCGGGATTGATTCAACCCTTGAGGTAGACAATGTCGTTTTAAAAGAGATGATTTCAAAGGAGGATAACGACAGAAAACTCCTGTTTACCTCTGATCCCGACAAGCTCAGAGATTGTACCGTATTCATTATCACGGTTCCTACCCCCGTCGATCAGCAACATCAACCTGACCTTAGCGCTCTTCGGAATGCCAGTAAGAGCGTGGGCAAAGCGCTCAAGAAGGGCGATACGGTTATTTACGAATCGACAGTCTTTCCCGGAGCGACTGAAGAGGTTTGTGTCCCTGAACTGGAAAAAGCTTCAGGGTTGAAATTCAACTCCGACTTCTTTATAGGGTATTCTCCCGAAAGGATCAATCCGGGTGATAAGGTTCATACCCTAACCACCATTCGTAAGATCACTTCGGGATCGACACCGGAAGCGGCTGAAAAGATCGATGCCCTCTACAATACAATTCTGAAAAACGGCACCTATAAAGCCCCTTCAATAAAAATAGCCGAGGCGGCCAAGGTGATCGAAAACTGTCAGCGCGACCTCAATATCTCTTTTGTCAATGAGTTGGCGCTAATCTTCGACCGGATGGATATCGACACCAACGAGGTAATCGAGGCTGCCGGAACAAAATGGAACTTTTTGAAGTTCAAACCCGGACTGGTCGGGGGGCACTGCATCGGGGTTGATCCTTATTACCTGACTGCCAAGGCAGAGTCGTTGGGGTATTATCCCCAGGTGATCCTTTCGGGCCGTAGGGTCAACGAAGAAATGGGCAAGTTTGTCGCCTCGAAAGTGATCAAGCTGATGATCAAAAAAGGGATCGCGATCAAGGACTCCAATGTATTGGTTTTAGGTATCACGTTTAAAGAGAACTGTCCTGATATTCGGAATACGAAAGCGGTCGATGTCATTCACGAATTAAAGGATTACGGTTGCAATGTTCAGGTGTATGATCCCTGGGCCGATCCCGAGGAGGTCAGCCGAAAATTCGGATTGGAACTGATCCCCGCCATAGGCGAACAACCTTACGATGCGATCGTACTGGTGGTGGCCCACAACGATTTTCTTTCATTCCCCTTCCGGGTTATGAAAAAAGAGAAGACAGTGATTTATGACGTTAAAGGGGTACTGCCGGTTGAACTGGTAGATGGGCGACTGTAATTGCATGTTCAATAAGCGGAAATTCAAAGAATCCACCGATACTAATCTTTAATTCTTATGGACTATCAAAAACCGGAGAAAATCAGAGAAGATGCCATTAACCTGGTCGGTTTGTTCCGTACTTTCTGGGACGGTAAACGGTTGATCCTGAAGATCACGCTTTGGTTTACCTTCGCCGGACTGGTGTTGGCTTTTGTACTGCCAAAAGAATATACGGCCACTACCGTGATGGTACCACAGCTTTCCGATCCGAAATCAAAATTGGGTAGTCTTTCCGGACTGGCGGCTATGGCTGGTTTTAACCTCAACGTCAGTGAAGAGTCGGAGATTACCCCGAAAATCTATCCGCAGATCATTTCCAGCGCTCCATTTCAGTTGGAACTGATGAATACGAAGATCAAGTTCAAAGATGTCGATCACCCGGTCTCCCTGTTTGAATATTATACCGACATTAAAAAGCCCAATCTTTTTCTTAAATACACCATTGGACTGCCCGGGGTGATCATCAAAGCGATCAAAGGAAAAAATAAACAGGAATTGTTACCTGATGAACCGGACTCACCGTTCCAGTTTACCGAAGAACAACTGGATGTCCGGGAAATCATCAAAGACCTCATTTTTGTTTCAGTCAATGAAACAGATGGATATGTAACATTAGGATGTGTTCTTCCCGAACCGGTAGCTGCAGCACAACTGGCCCAGAAAGCACAGGCCATGCTTCGGCGCTACATCACCGAATTTAAAATTGAGAAGGCGAAAGCCAATGAGCAGTTTGTACAGGAACGTTATAATGAGGCAGAAGCCAACTACAATAAGATACAGGATGAACTGGCCCTATTCCGTGACCGGAACAAAAACGTTTCTACCGCGGTAGCCCGCACCGAACAGGAACGGTTGACCAACAAATATACGCTGATCAACGGAGTCTATTCCGAACTGGCGAAGAAACTGGAACAGGCTAAGATACAGGTCAAAGAAGAGACGCCGGTCTTTACGATCGTACAACCAGTGATGGTACCTAACAAGAAGTCGAAACCTGACCGTCCGATGATTCTGGTCTATTCATTTTTGCTTGGACTATTTACCGGATCAGTAACAGTGACCTGGAAAGATTATTTCAAGCAGGTTCGGGAGGTATGGATAAATCATCCTACTCCTTCCAATTAGATAGAAACATCTATGCCTAAAAGAGTCAGTATTCTTCTTATTTGAAATTGATGTAATGATCAATCCCGATAGACTTGGCTTTATAACCTTTGTTTTGTTAATTGTGGTTTTCTTTATTATTCCCGATCCGGGAACATTTCAAAAACCATTTCGGATAGGATTAGCCCTATTTTTTGCTTTTACCCTGCTTTCCTTAATCATTGACCAGAAAATCAATATAAAAGTACTGATTCCAATTCTATTAACCGGGGCAGTTATCGCTATCATATTTAGAAGAGGGACGCTGCAATCTTCATTGCTCAATGCCTGGCTCTGTCTGGGAGGTTTACTTGTATTACCGAAACTCTCATTCCGCCTATCCGAAAACAGGACGTTCGATCTTAACCTGGTTTATCTTCTCTGCATGGTTTCGATCATCCTGCAGTTTCTCTTTTTCAGTTCGGCAGACGGACGGCCTTCTTTAGGATATGAAATTAACCTTTCGGGTGCCTACCTTTTTCTTTTTTTCCTTCTTTCTGATGCACTTGACAGAAAAGAAGGTAAAATACTGGTCATTGTTCTATCCTTTTTACTTTTAAGCAGACTGTTATTATTCAGTATTTTTCTTTTCTATTTTATTCGGTATTCTAAGAAAATGTGGCCCTCAGCTATTGCCAGAACAAGGTTCCCGATAATAGCAATTATTGCCTATGTATTGATATCGCTCTTTTCGGTTTGGTATATAACCTCAGTCACCGCAGACGTTTCTTATGATACCGGCATTTCCCGTCTTTTCAAATTAAACGATGGCTCAAACCAATGGCGATTTTTGACCAATACCCTGGTTATGGCTAAGATCTATCTGGCGCCGCTTGATCCCAATGTTTTATTTGGTTTTGGTCCGATCGAAAATTTTTTGAAAGCCACAAAAGGGGCCTTAATTATGCCTCACAACGAATTATATGATGCAATTGTGGAATTTGGACTTATCCCGGTTCTGTTATTCGGAGTATTTGCAATGTCAACGTATAATAAGTTTATAAATTTTGGAAATCTGGAAATTGTACTCCCATTATTGTTTTACACGCTCATCCTCTGGGTTCGGTTTTTTATCGTCCCCAGTTTTGAAATGCTTTTTATATTGTTCATTTTGAGTATTGTTAACGGGAAAAACTGTACGCTTGAAAAAGAAACCGGCACAACTCTCAGTTATCTTTCTTGTCGCTGATCTGCATCTCGGGGGAGGTGGTGAACGGGTGACGGTAAATCTGGCCAACTACTTCGCATCCCAAAATTATCTGACAAGAGTCGTATCCTTATCGGCGAAAAAGGAGAAAAATATCTATTCTTTGGATGATAATATTCCTGTCGTTTATTTGAATGCTGAAAAGAAAAGCTTTCCAGGTATAATCAATAAATTCAACGCTTTATTTGCTGTCAATCGATATTTTCGAAATTTTGGCGGGGAAACAATGGTTCTCGGAATAGGCAACTATCCGAGTCTTCTGTTAAGCTTATTATTAAACAGAAAAATAAAAACGATCGGGTGTCAGCATCTGGCATTCTCAGGAATCAAACATATTTGGGCATTTTTTAGGGCACTCTTTTTTCGTCGCCTAACGAGGATCGTTTCATTAACGGTAAAGGATCTTCCCAAATATCAGAAGATAAACAACAATTCAATTGTAATTCCCAACAGTATCACCACTCCATCGGATCATTCTTCTCCATTGACCCGTAAACAGATCCTGTTTATTGGAAGAATGGTCCCGGAAAAAGGATATGATTTACTTTTTCAGGTCATTAAGAATCTGGGGCAAAAAGACCCTGATTGGCAATTCCGAATTATTGGCGATGGTCCATTACGAAATCATTATATCCACCAAATGCAGGATCCTGAAATAAAAGAGAAGATCTCCTGGATTGCCTCCACCGATGATATCGGTAACGAGTTTCTTGCTTCCTCAATTTATGTGATGACTTCCAGAACGGAGGGTTTGCCAATGGTTTTATTGGAAGCTCAAAGTTATGGACTCCCGATAGTGAGCTTCAACTGTGAGACCGGCCCTTCCGATATTGTCAACGATAACATCGATGGATTTTTAATCAACGATTTCAATATTCATGAAATGACTGAAAAAATCTTCCTTTTATGTCGCGACGACGAATTGCGAAAAGAATTTGGAAGAAATGCCAGATCCAATGTACAGAAATTTCATCCGGATATTATAAATGTCAAATGGGAAAACCTTTTTAAGGAATTAACAGAAGACAATCAATGATCCCAAAAGTCATTCATTATTGCTGGATCAGCGGCGACCCTTTTCCTCCGGTGATTGAACAATGTATTCAGTCGTGGAAAGAAAAGTTGCCCGGATATGAATGGGTAATATGGGATCGCAAGAAAGCCGAAGAGATCGATAATTTATGGTTGCATCAATGTCTGGCCTATCGCAAATATGCTTTTGCCGCTGATTACCTTCGTCTCTATGCGCTTTATCATGAAGGCGGCATCTATCTCGACGCCGATGTTGAGGTCATCAGGGATTTTGAGTCGTTGCTACAACAATCCATGTTTATCGGGATGGATTACAACGGCTATTTTGAACCCGCTATTATAGGGTCTGTCTCAGGCCATCCCTGGATAAAAAATTTACTGGACTATTATCAGAATCGTCCTTTAATCCTGGCTAATGGACAACCAGATCTTCGTCCCTTGCCCGATATTCTGAACGAGAGTGGACATAGACTATTTGGATTTCAACCGTCCGACAAGATCGAACAGATCAAAGATTATCAAATTACCATCTATCCCTACGTTTTTTTCTCGCCGAAAAGCGAATATTTTAAAAAAATAGAGACAACGCCCAATACTTATACGATCCATCATTTCGAAGGGAGTTGGGTTAAACGGGACTTCTACTTTCGATTCAAGAGAAGGTTGCATCAGCTAATTTTCCTTATCGGAGGAAGGAAGTTTCATCAACAGACCATACAGTTAATTCGACAGTGCAAAATATAGATCAAAGAAATGAGTTAATCTCCCCCACTTCCAATATCCCGTTTTCGGTACTGATGGCGGTCTATGCGAAGGAAGATCCGGATCACTTTCGTGATGCACTGGAGAGTATATGGCATAAACAGACCGTTAAACCCGATGAAATCGTCCTGATCAAAGACGGACCATTAACTGATGAGTTGGAATTGGTAATAAAAAATTTCTCGAATTCTGCTCCTTTGAAAATTCATCCCTTGGAAAAAAACTCCGGTTTGGGAGTTGCTCTGGCAGAGGGCATTCATTTATGCCAATATGACCTGGTTGCAAGGATGGATAGCGACGATATCTCTGCACCCAACCGTTTCGAGAAACAAACCAAATTTATGGCCGAACATCCCGGAGTCGCCATTTCGGGAGGTTTTATTGCCGAATTTATCACTTCTGCCGATCAGATTAATTCATACCGTAAAGTTCCTGTTAGCCATCAGGATATTCTTCGGTTCGCAAAAAAGCGTAATCCACTGAATCATATGACCGTAATCTTTAAGAAAAGCTCAGTGCTTCAGGTCGGCAACTATCAGCCATTTTTGGGTTATGAAGACTATTACCTTTGGATCAAAATGTTAATGAATGATTTCAGTATGGCTAATATCCCTGAACCGTTGGTCTATGCCCGAATCGGGAATAATATGCATGCCCGAAGACATGGGGTTAAATTCTTCATTCAGGAATTAAAACTCCAGCGGGAACTTCAACGTATTGGGTTTTTAACAAAATCTGATTACTGTAATAATATTTTTTTACGCGCATTTCCAAGATTATTACCAATTTGGGGATTAAAATTGGTGTACAGATATCTCAGAAAGTGAATTTTTATTTGTTACTTGCCTAAAATTGAATGATTTTTGTGCAAGCATCATAATATATTGAAGAAACAAAACTAATTTTTGATGAGAAACTTAGTATTGATCGGTGCTTCCGGTTTTGTAGGAACAAGGCTTATTGATCTGTTGGACAAGGATAAATGCCTGAATATTGATAAAGCAGCAAGTGAAAAACACAACGATATCACGACGATTCATGATATCCGGAATCCTCATTTAGATACCCTACTGCCGGAATCCACTAATACCGTTTTATTGCTTGCGGCTGAACATCGTGATGATGTGACGCCTGTCTCCTTATATTACGATGTCAACGTAAAGGGATTGCAAAATGTAATTGAGGCACTGGAAAGCAGAGGAATAAAAAAGATTCTCTTTACCAGTTCAGCCGCTGTTTACGGATTGGACAAAGTCAATCCCAAAGAGGACTCCCCGAAGGATCCGTTCAGCCATTACGGGAAGAGTAAATGGCAAGCAGAACAACTTTTGCAGGAGTGGTATCTGAAAGATCCTGATCATCGGTCCTTGACCATAATCCGGTCAGCCGTCATCTTTGGCGAAGGGAACAAGGGGAATGTTCATAATTTACTGCTGCAGATTGCTTCCGGCAAGTTTCTGATGATCGGTAAAGGGAACAATAAAAAGTCGATGGTCTATGTCGGCAATGCCGCCGCTTTCCTGAAATATTGCATTGATACTGCGACTATCGGCTACCGGATCTTCAATTATGTTGACTCTCCTGATCTAACGATGAATGAGTTGGTTACTCAGGTCGAAGAGAGTCTGGGCAAGAAACTTCCACCGATACGGCTTCCCTATTGGTTCGGGATGTTGGGCGGAATTGGCTTCGATTTTTTAGGCTTGATCACCGGAAAGAAATTTGCGATCACCAGTGTGCGGATTAAAAAATTCTGTGCCACCACTCAGTTCGATGCCTCTGCTGCACATGCAACCGGCTTTAAACCTCCGTTTTCGATGGCCGAAGGACTCGACCGCACACTGAAAAGTGAGTTCGGAAAAGCGATACGGCGATAGTAACGATAGATTTTTCAACTTACCCCAGCCCTAAAGGGAGGTTGAAAAATCTATCATTATTGTCTTGAGATATTCTACTAATTGGTTTTTCGATAAGGCTTCTCATCTCGTCAAATAACAACCTGATTTTATTTTTATTCTAGTTCACCTAACCTAAATCCCATTTAAGTAAAAAATGCATTTTTCAAAAAAAATAGCTTTTCTTTTGCTGCTTTTTATCTTTGCTTTACAAGGTAAATCGTATGCCCAATCCCTTCCGGTCGGGACCCCGGTACTGGAAGATGCTTATCGTCGGGCGCAATTGCTTGGCCAGATGGATTCCTCTGTCTCGCTGATGGTCCGACCGATGTTCCCTATGGAATCGTTCGGAATAAACAATGTGTTTGATCCGAACGGGGAGTTGCTAAAGGAGAGTTGGACGAAAAACGATGGAATTTTTAGGGCAGCAGGAGTCTCGGGTAAAATCCAATTATTACCATTAACTATCCAACAGCAATACAATACCCATCATCCCTATAGTCTGAACGACGGCGTGATGATCCCCGCGAGAGGCTATCAAACAATGGTCAGCGGAGGATTTTTTGCTCAATACGGGCCTTTAAGTATCCAGTTTCGGCCCGAATATGTCTATGCCGAAAACCGGGATTACCAGGGTTTTTACAAGGAACTGAGTGACCAAAAATGGTATGAGTATTATCAGATCGTAACTTTTATTGATCTGCCGGAACGGTTCGGAACTACTGCCTACGAGAAATTAAACTGGGGACAAACCAGCATCCGGTTAAACTATGGGCCTGCATCATTCGGATTCTCCAATGAAAACCTGTGGTGGGGTCCCGGAATGCGCAATTCACTGGTGATGAGTAACACTGCCGATGGATTCTGGCATTACACTCTGAATACCACCAAGCCGGTCCGTACCCCGATAGGCTCTTTTGAAGGACAAATCATTGCCGGTCAACTGAAAAATTCAGGATACGACGTTCCGGATATCAACCGTACTTTTCTGGGTTATTCAATTTATCTCCCTAAAAGAGACGAGCCCCGGTACATTAACGCCATGGTAATGAGTTACCAACCGAAATGGATTCCCGGATTATTTTTAGGTTTTACGCGGAGCTTCACCAAATACGACACCGATAAGGACAAGAATTTCGAATCCTTATTCCCGATATTTTTCCCGCTGGAAAAGAAATATGATCCGAAGAACCCGGGAAAACTTACTTCCGCCGACCAAAGAGCTTCAGCATTTATCCGTTGGCTTTGCATACCTGAAAATGCCGAGGTATATTTTGAATATATGAGGGAAGACAACTCCCCTAACTGGAACGACTTTTTCCTTCAAATGGAATACAGCAGGGCATACCTGTTTGGCTTGAATAAACTGATGAAACTAAACAATCATCCGGGACAATACATCCAGGTCAATTTGGAACTAACCCAACTGGAACAGACCAATGCCAATCCTACGGCCCTTTACAGGTATCTCTATACCAGTCATGATATCCGTCAGGGATACACCCATAACGGTCAATTACTTGGCGCCGCCATTGGTCCTGGCAGCAATCTTCAGTCCCTCTCGGTTAGCTGGCTCAACGGATTAAAAAAAATTGGGATTCAATTCGAAAGATACGTCCACAATAACGATTTCCATAATATTGGGATCAAAGACTTCAGGGCCAACTGGGTTGACCTTTCCGCTACAGCTATGGCTGATTGGAACTGGAAAAATCTGCTGATTTCATTGAAAATTGAGAATATTCTCTCTTTCAACTATGAGCACAGGTATCAGTCCCAAAATCCCGATTCAGGAGAATTTATGGAACCGGGAATCAACTATTTCAATCTCCAGGGTAATCTGGGACTATCCTACCGGTTTTGATTCTTGAAAAAAAATGATCCCTTCTAAATTATTTAATGCGAAGATGTGTGTCTCATGAAAATCTTTCGCAAAAAACAATGTTGTCAGAGTTGCGGTATGCCTTTAACGCAAGACCCGTTAGGTGGGGGAACAAATGCCGACGGGAGCAGAAGCTCCGAATATTGCTGTTTTTGCTTTCAAAACGGGAAATTTATCTTTAATGGTTCGTTGATTGAATTCCAAAAATTCTTAAGACAAGGATGGTCGGAATGTGGTCATTCTGATTTTTTTATCCGAAGGATCACCCGTAAGATGAAATCTTTGAATCGCTGGAAAAATAACCAGTAAAATTCCTTGCTGAGTTGATTCCTAAAAAGATACATTACTGCTGGTTGAGTGGAGAAAGCATGCCGGATGGCTTTCTGAAGTGCATCGATTCCTGGAGAACGGTCATGCCCGATTATGAAATAATCTGCTGGGATAAATCAAGGTTCGATATCCATTCCAACACTTTTGTTTCTGAGGCATTTGAAGCCGGAAAATGGGCTTTTGCAGCCGATTACATCAGGCTATATGCTCTTTATACCGAGGGAGGGATCTACCTTGACGCCGATGTAATTATCAAAAAAAAACTGGACGTTTTTTTGAATCTCGGCTTCTTTACCTCAGTAGAATACAATAAGAAGGTCGCACAAAACTGTAATATGTTCCGATTACTCAAAACAGACGGATCTTCAAGGGTCCCTTATACGATAAAGCCAGGTATTGCACTTCAGGCTGCTGTCATGGGGAGCGTTGCCGGTCATCCCTTTCTTAAGGATTGTCTGGATTTTTATCTTAACAGACACTTTGTGCTTAGTGAGAAAAAATACAATGATACCATCATTGCCCCCTTTATATTTGCCATGATGGCAGAAAAATACGGGTTCCGGTATAAAGACGAACAACAAGACCTGGCAAACGACATGCACATCTTTCCTTCAGAAATATTTGCCGGTTATCCAAGCCTGGCTAATGACAAATCCTACGCGATTCACTATTGCGCAGGAAGCTGGCGTCATATTCCGGGCATTGACTGGAAAGATTCGTTGTTGAAAAAGATCAAACAAAACAACCTGATCAGAAAAATATTAAAGAAGAATCCATTAGAAATAAAATTTTGAGCGATCTGAATACGAAAACACTTCTGGTAAAGAAGAAAAAAAGGGCCAACCTATTATCCGGCTTTTCACCGGATAAGTTACTGTTCCCCGGATCTGATCTTCGCACGACACTGCTCAAAAAAAACATTTTCTATTCGTTTATTCTTAAAATCCTGAGCATAGCGGTTTCTTTTCTGTTGGTCCCGTTAACCCTGAATTATTTATCAGTCTATGAATACGGATTATGGTTGACCCTCAGTTCTGTTTTTACATGGATCAATTATTTTGATATTGGATTGGGGAATGGGCTCAGAAACAAGTTAGCTGAAGCATTTGCAGAAGACGATAACAAATTGGGACAAATTTATATCAGCACAACTTTTTTCATTCTTGCACTGATTGTTACGATATTATTTCTGGGATTGCTTGTTTTAAACCCTTTTCTCGATTGGTCCGCTTTTCTGAACAGTGGAGAAGGAATCTCAAATAACCTGAATCAGGTAGTAATCGTTGCTTTTGCCTTTTTTGGGATCAATTTTGTTTTCAAAATTATCGGGATTGTTTATACTGCAGCTCAACGCCCCGCGATCAACGATCTGATTTTGTTCCTGGGAAACCTGCTATCTTTAATACTCATTTATACCTTAACTAAAGTTACGGATGGTTCATTGCTGAAAGTTGCATTGGCTTTTTCTGCAGCGCCGGTAATCATTCTGGTAATGGCTTATCCCCTAACGTTCAGAAAACTGTTTTATGATTTTCGGCCAACGGTATCTGCGATTAAGCTCACTTATGCCAAAGACCTCCTGAATCTTGGAATTCAATTTTTCATCCTCCAGATTTCAGCTTTGATTCTGTTCGGCATGTCTAATGTCATTATATCCAAAACATTAGGCCCAGACCAAGTGACGCCGTACAACATTGCATTTAAATATTTCAGCATTGCTACAATGGGTTTCAACATTATAATTTCCCCGATGTGGGCAGCCTCAACCGATGCTTATGTAAAGGGGGAAATTGAATGGATCAAACAAAGTATGAAGGCCATGCTAAAGATTTCCATACTGAGTACTGCATTTATTCTTCTTCTAATTCTGGGATCCTCTGTAATATACCAGCTTTGGATTGGGGATAAGGTCCATATTCCCCTCCCGTTAACCGTATGGATGGGAATCTATACGACGATTATTCTTTGGAGTACCTGTTTCTCAACATTTCTTTTTGGAATCGGCAAATTAAGGCTGCAATTGATTAATACGGTTACTGTCTCAATTCTATTCATTCCGGTGGCGCTCTTATTAAATAAACAATTTGGTGTAACCGGAACAGTCATTGCACTCTGTCTCATGAATATTTCCGGAGCGGTTCTGAATCCCATCCAGTATTATAAAATTGTCAGAGGAACAGCTGTCGGGATATGGAATAAATAGCCGGTCCGACTTACTGAAAGATTTTTTTGCTTCAAATCCTATAGATCAAATGGTTAAAATTGCAGCAGTAGTAATCGCCTATTTCCCGGACGATGATCTTCTAAGGGCAAATATCGATACTTACTACAATTATACCGATCAGTTATTTATAGTTTTCAACAGTCCTGCTGACCCCGATTGTGTTCAAAAACTCAACGAAAGTTATCCGGATAGTGTTATTATTTTTAATAATCAAAACGAAGGAATCGCCAGTGTCTTGAACCTGATTGCCGGAAAAGCTCTGAATAGGAGATACAACTGGCTGTTAACCATGGATCAGGATTCAAGATTTCAATCCGGTGATTTCTTCCGGGCTTTTTCTGAAAGTAAACTAACCAATGTCGCGGTTTTCTGTCCAAATGGGGAGGTTAATGCCAGGCCAATATCCGGGATGGAATCAAATGGCGAAGAGATTTTAACCGCCTTTACTTCCGGGAGTTTAGTGAATCTTCAAATATGGAATAAGATCGGAGGGTTTGAGGAAAAACTCTTTATCGATGAAGTAGACCATGATTATTGCTTAAAAGCCATCACAAACGGTTTTAAAATCATTTTATTCAGAAACATACCATTGATCCATAAATTGGGCACGAACAAACGAATTAAACTTTTCCGGAAAGAGTTTGAGGTCGTTATTCACCCTCCGCTTCGTTCCTATTATATCATTCGAAATAACCTCTATATCTTCTCGAAATACGGCAAAGATTTTCCGGGATATGTCAGATCCAGAAAGATGAGGTTATGGAAAGATTTTATAAAGATGGTTCTTTTTTCAGGTAGCAGGATTAACCGGTTGGCTTACGCCTCAAAAGGAATCCACGATTATTACTGCAATCATTACGGCTCTCACCAGGATTCCAGGGTCATCAGGGAAAAATCGACTAACAACGGTTGTCCGGCTATTGTGAAGGAAACCATCCCGGCAAACCGGTAGGCATGAAATGAAAACAAAGGTTTTATTAATAGGCCCCGATTGTTTCGGCTACAACCAGTCGATTGCATCGGCATTCGACTCATCCCGCTTTACCGTAAAAATCATTGATTATCATGAGCAATACGGCAGGGTTAGGTTATTCAACAAAATATTGTTCTTTATTTCGAAAGACAGGAGGTTGGCGACAGCCCGTTTATTGGACCGGTTTAACGCCTACATCCTAACAGTTTACGAAAATTATTCCCCGGATATCGTTCTATTTATCAAAGGACATATTGTCCGTGAAGAGACGGTTGCCAAAATGAAAAAATCCAAAAACATTCTTTGGATGATGGACAGCATCTTCTTTTACGATCAATCGGTTAAGCTTGCCGGCCAGATGGATGCGCTCTTTCTCTTCGAAAAAACCGATGTAGCCAAAATTCAAAAGATCAATCCCAATTCACATTATCTGCCATCGGCTTTCGACGATAAGATCTACAATCCATTAGGGTTAAAAAAGAAAATTGATATTCTTTTTATCGGCACGTTGTACGCTCACCGATTGGAGCTAATGGAAAAAATCCATCGTAAATTTCCTGAATTAAAGTTAACAGTCTATTGCGAACGTTTTCGTTTTTACAAAAATCCGCTCCGATACATTCAAAGCTTTTGGGATCCGATATTTAAAAACCGGTTTATCTCTCCCACAATGGCGAACAAACGCTATAACCAATCCCAAATTTGTTTAAATATGCATCACGAACAATCGGTTTATGGCATCAATCCCCGTTTTTTTGAAATTGCAGGGACTGATTCGCTGTTATTTACTGATCATCGCCCTTTTATTGACGATTTTCTAGCCGGATATAAAATACACTCCTATAAAACAGAAGATGAGCTTTTTTCAATGATTCACGAACATTTCTACGGGATGAAAAAAGAAATTGATCGCGGGTTAAGTCAGGAAATCAGGATGAACCATACCTACAGAAACCGAATTGGGTATATTCTAAATCATATTTAATATCAACCCTCAAACCAGCCTCTAATTTAAATGATATCATTATTCAAAATATTAAAATACCTACCGTTTCTATTAGTTTGCCTTTTAACGCTGATCGTCCGTTCAGAGCTCTCGGCTCAAACAATTCCGGTTGGCACTCCCGTTTTGGAAGATGCTCTGCGCCGCGAACAACTGTTAGGTTTGATTGATTCTTCCTATTCATTTACCGTACGTCCGGTATATCCGGTCGCCGCCTTCAAACTGGATAATCCTTTCAATCCCAACCCGGATGAATTTGAAAAGGAAGGGACAGAAGGCATGATCCGTTTCGCAGGAAAACACGGGATTCTTCGCTTACTGCCCATCACTATTCAGCAACAGTTCAACACCCATCACCCGTATAGTCTGAACGATGGCGCTATGATCCCGGCCAGGGGCTATCAGACGCGCATATCCGGAGGTTTTTTCGGACGTCTGGGACCTTTAAGCGTTCAGTTCTGCCCCGAATATGTTTATGCCGAAAACAGGGACTACCAAGGGTTCTATGCTGAACAGCCGGATCAGGTTTGGGTCGAATATTATAATTTACACAACAATATCGACCTACCCGAGAAATTCGGCGAATCAGCCTACCGGAAATTCTTCCGTGGACAAAGCAGCGCCCGTTTAACATTTGGACCAATCTCACTGGGAATATCTAATGAAAACCTGTGGTGGGGACCAGGAATTAAAAATGCTTTGATCATGTCCAATACAGCTCCGGGTTTTCTTCACGCTACTTTAAATACGGTAAAACCAATTCGGACATTTCTGGGTAGTTTCGAGGGCCAGATCATTTGCGCCCATCTCGAAAACTCCGGTTATTACCCCACCGATACGGCCAAAACAGTAAACAACAAAAAGTTATACCGAGCCAAACGCGACGACTGGCGGTATCTCAACGGATTTGTAATCAGCTACCATCCGAAATGGACTCCCGGACTATTCTTAGGTTTAACCCGGACTCACATAGTCTATCACGATGATCTTGGAAACTCGTTTAAGGACTATTTTCCCATTGTAACGCCATTCACTAAAGAAAAGAATTATGGCGAAAATGAAAGTCCACTGCCTAACGATCAACGATTATCCGTTTTTGCCCGTTGGGTTTGGCAAAAAGCAAAAGCTGAACTTTATACCGAATATTTCCGGGAAGACCATGCCTTCGACCTTCGGGATATTATTATACAGGCAGAACATACCCATGCCTGGATGTTTGGACTGCAAAAAATGGTCCCGTTAACAAGAAATGACGAGTTTATTCAGGTACAGATCGAGATGACAAAGCTTGAACAAACAGGTACAAATCCCGAGAGACCACAAGGTTCTGTTTACCTGCATTATGCAGGGGTACCGCATGGCTATACCCATCTGGGACAAGTACTGGGTGCCGGAATTGGTCCGGGAAGTAATATGCAAACACTGGCGGTGAGTTGGGTAAAGCAACTGAAAACTTTTGGCATAGAACTCAACCGGTTAGTCCAAAACAATGACTTTCACAACCGGGCCATCATGGATCCCCGTGCCAACTGGGTCGATTTGAATATCGCCGCCTTTGGCACCTGGAACTACAAAAATCTGCTGCTTTCGGCCAAATGTCAGTTTATCAACTCATGCAATTATCAGCACTATTATCAACCGGTATCCGAAAATAATGGCGATAACTACTGGATTCCGGGCAGGAATACCTTTAATTTTCAGGCACAGTTGAGTACAATGTACAGATTCTAGAAGGTTTGTCGGTTAATCGGTTATTAGGTTTATTCGTTATTGCGTTTGTAGGTTGCTGGGTTTATCGGTTAATGAGTTTATACGTTGCTGCATTTGTCGGTTGTTGGGTTTATCGGTTAATAAGTTTGTCGGTTTATTCATTATTGCATTTATTGGTTACATTAGGCAGTATGGTTGGAGATAGATAATAAAGATTTCAAGAAAATAAATAGCATTGCCTACCATCCAACACACCAACGGGTTAACGTAAAAACGAATTAACGTACAAACGCATTAACGGATTAACGTATAAACAGATTAACGTATAAACAGATTAACGTATAAACAGATTAACGTATAAACAGATTAAC